>NZ_JBNPVV010000001.1:0-854778 GCF_050434165.1 Microbacterium sp. ZKA21 | reverse complement strand
GGTTACATTCCGAACCCGGAAGCTAAGCCTCACAGCGCCGATGGTACTGCAGGGGGGACCCTGTGGGAGAGTAGGACACCGCCGGACTTCTTCTGAAAAGAGGCCACCCCAATGCTGGGGTGGCCTCTTTTGCGTTAAGCGTCCGTGCAACGGACGGCTCGGATGCCAGGATGGAGCCATGGGCACCGTCGACGACTATCTGGACTCGCTGGCACATGACGATCGTGCTGCGGTGGAGAGGGTCTACGCCCTCGCGCTCGAGCTCGTACCCGAAGCCGTACAGGGTCTCGGTTACGGGATGCCTGCGCTGATCTACCGCGGGCGACCGCTGATCTCCGTCAGACGCACCAAAAAGCACTTCGGTGTCTATCCGTTCAGCGCAGCCGTCGTGAGCGCTGTTTCTGGGCAGCTCTCACACCACGTCGCGGGCAAAGGGACGATCACGTTCCAGGCCGATGCCCCGCTTTCGGGGGAGGCGATTCGGGCGATCGTGGCCGTTCGTCGTGAGGAGATCGACGCGGCAGGCTGAGGCTGGCGTCCGTCCGGCCGCGGGCTTCAGCCCTGGAGCACGGGCAGGATCAGACTCACGGCGATCCCGATCATGATGAACGCGATCGCAGCGTCGAGGATGCGCCAGGCACGGGGAGTGTTCAACCAGCGCCCCAGGTAGCGCGCCCCGAATCCCAGCGCGGTGAACCACAGGCAGCTGGCGAGCACGGCGCCGCCGGCGAACAGCCAGCGCGCCTCACCGTGGGTCGCGGCGATGGAGCCGAGCATCAGCACGGTGTCGAGGTAGACGTGGGGGTTGAGCCACGTGAGCGCCAGCGCGGTCAGAACCACGGGTGTCAAGGCCTTCGTCGGTGCGACGCGCGTCGCGACGGTGCCCGACGGCCTGGCGCTGGTATCGCCGGCGGATGCCGGAACCTCTGGGTCCGAGGCATCCAGCGCCCCACCGGTACCCCGCCACGCGCGGCGCGCTGCCAGAACTCCGTAGCCGAGCAGGAACGCCGCCCCCAACCAGCGCGCCGCGGTGACGAGCCAAGGAGCGGCCTCGAGGAGGAATCCGAGACCCGCGACACCGGCGAGGATCAGGATCGCGTCCGACGCGGCGCAGATGATCACGACCGCGAGCACGTGCTCGCGTCGGATGCCCTGCCGCAGCACGAAGACGTTCTGCGCGCCGATGGCGACGATGAGCGAGAGACCCAGGCCGAGGCCCGCGAGTACGGAGAGCATGCTCCCACGCTAGGTCTCCGATGAGATAAGGTACAGCGATGATCGCTTAGGCGGCATTAGGAGAACTTACGTATGCGGATTCCGTTGGATTCGGCGACGACCGTCGCGGCGATCGTCGATGCGGGCAGTCTCGACCAGGCGGCACGGTCGCTGAACATTACACCCTCTGCGGTGAGCCAGCGTCTCAAGAGCTTGGAGGAGCAACTGGGACGTGTGCTCATCGTGCGGGGCCGGCCTGCCACGGCGACCTCAGCGGGGGAGGCGATCGTCCGGCTCGCGCGGCAGCTCGCGCTGATCGAGCACGATGCGCTGATCGGCTTCGGGCTCGATGAGTCGGACCGGTCGCGGGTATCCGTGCCGCTCGCAGTCAATGCGGATTCGATGGCGACGTGGTTCCTGCCGCCGCTGGCGCGGCTGGCGCGCGACCGCAGCATCGACTTCGACCTGCACCGCGACGACCAGAACTTCACCGCACGACTGCTCGAGTCGGGCACCGTGATGGCGGCCGTCACATCCGAGGACACTCCGGTCTCCGGCTGCACGGTGACCGGCCTCGGCGTTCTCACGTACGACGCGATGGCGACCCCCGATTTCGTCGCGCGATGGTTTCCCGGGGGTGTGACGGCAGATGCGCTCCGCCGTGCTCCCTTCGTCGACTTCGATCGACGCGACTCCCTCCAGCACGGCTGGCTGGCGGCTCAGGGCGTGGACGAGCGCGGCATCCCGCGGCACTATGTGCCGGCCTCGCACGACTACGCGCAGGCCGTCCAGCTCGGACTCGGCTGGGGGATGGTGCCCTCGCTGCAGGTGCCGCTCGATGCTCGCCCCGGCATCCTGCAGCCGCTCGGAGGAGAGACCATCCGGGTGCCGCTGTACTGGCAGCAGTGGAACCTTCGCTCTGAGCTGCTCGACACGATCGCAACCGAGATCGCCGTCGAGGCGGCGCGAGTCCTGGAGCGGTGAGGGCTCAGTCCGAAAGGGCGAGGGCCCGGAACATGTCCCGCTCGCGGAGCGCGTCGCGGCGGTCGTTCGCCGGCGCGACCCTGGCGGGGGGCTGCTGACCGGTCGTGCGGTGGTAGAGCTCGTCGATCAGACGGGTCGCCATGTGCACGAGCCGCCCGATCTCCTTGTCGTCGCGGTCGATCCACACGCACCGCGGCTCGTCATGGATCGGGCGGAACTGATCGTGCTCCTCCCAGACGAACAGCGTCCGTTCGGCGCCGAGCACATGCTGCTGCCACCAGACCTGACGCAGGTAGGTGCGCGGGATCGTCCGCCAGTCCTTGTTCGTGGTCTTGATCTCGGCGAGAGTCACGCGTCCGGAATCGTCCTGCATGATGCCGTCCGGGGTGGCGAGATGCCGATGCTCGATCTCGGCGCGGAACAGTGCGGACGAGGGCTGGATGCCGTGCGTCGCCGCCACCCAGGCCGCGATCTCCGGTTCACGCCGGCGGCCATGGTCGGTGTAGGCGTTCCCGCCGAATCGCGCGCCGTTCCCGAGCTTCGCATCGGCGGCCCTGGCGAGCGACTTCTCACCCGAGAGCCCGGCGATGTCGGTCGCCGTTATCCCTCGGGCCCTGGCGCGGAGCCAGGCGACGCGGTCGCGGGAGTCCGCGACGATGCGTGCTGCGAGATCCGGGGTCACCTCTCGAGCCTAACCCCGCACCGCCGACACCCCCGTCCGACCACGCCGCTCGCGCCTGCTCGCGCCTGTCGAAACGCCTCGGCCTGCGGATGCACGGGATGCTGTCGAGCGGACGACCTGCGAACCCGTATGGGTCGTTCACCCGGCTCGACGTCGTTCACTCGGCGCGTGAAGCGCGGAGCGAGAGCGAGGGGCCGCGATTTGGGGACTCGGCGCGCGTCGAGTACCATGGAGACAACCGAAGACCGCTGGTCATCGTCGTGCGCGAGCAGGGCGATCGAAGCACTGCAATGCAGGGGCCCGCGCAGGACACGAACTGATTCAGCTCCGTGCGCTTGCGCCGGAGCTTTTTTGTTGCCGTGAAGGTCGAGGTCGGTGCCTCACCGCCGTGAGGCACCTCGTACACACCAAGGAGTGACCATGGCGCAGAAGGATGCATCGGTCGCCGAGCTCACGAAGTCATTCGAGAACTCGTCCGCCGTTCTGCTGACCGAGTACCGCGGTCTGACGGTTGCCCAGCTCAAGGAGCTGCGCAACAGCATCCGTCAGGACGCTGAGTACGCCGTGGTGAAGAACACGCTGACCAAGATCGCCGCCAACAAGGCTGGCATCACCGCGCTGGACGACGACCTCAAGGGTCCGTCGGCCGTCGCGTTCGTGCACGGCGACTTCGTCGCCACTGCCAAGGCTCTTCGTGACTTCGCCAAGGCCAACCCGCTTCTCGTGATCAAGGCCGGCATCTTCGAGGGCAACGCGCTCTCCGCCGACGAGGTCAACAAGTACGCCTCGCTCGAGAGCCGTGAGGTTCTGCTGGCGAAGGCTGCGGGCATGATGAAGGCGACGATGGGCAAGGCTGCCGCCACCATCGACGCGCTTCGCGAAAAGCTGGAGACCGCAGAGGCCGCGTAAGCGACCGGCGATCTCGTCAACAAACCCCATCTATTAGGAGATACATCATGGCTAAGCTCACCACTGAGGAGCTGCTCGAGCAGTTCGCCGGCCTGACCCTCGTCGAGCTCAACGACTTCGTCAAGGCGTTCGAGGAGAAGTTCGAGGTCACCGCTGCTGCTCCCGTCGCCGTTGCCGGCGCTGCAGGTGGCGCAGGCGCTGCCGAGGCTGAAGAGGAGAAGGACTCCTTCGACGTCATCCTCGAGGCCGCTGGCGACAAGAAGATCCAGGTCATCAAGACGGTCCGCGAGCTCACCTCGCTCGGCCTCGGCGAGGCCAAGGCTGTCGTCGACGGTGCCCCGAAGGCTGTCCTCGAGGGCGCCAACAAGGAGACCGCCGAGAAGGCCAAGGCCGCTCTGGAAGAGGCAGGCGCCACGGTTACCCTCAAGTAATCACAGCGTCTCAACGCTTCGAAAGGCCCCGGGGTTCGCTCCGGGGCCTTTCTGCGCACCCGGTCAGGATGCCGGCGCGGCCGTCGAGTTGCGCATCACGAGGGCGGATGCCGCGGCTACGTGCTCGATCTCGGCATCCGGGTCCGCAAGGCGGGCCGACAGCAGCCTGACCGCCTCCCGTCCCTGGTCGCGCGGGTGCTGACGGATGGTCGTGAGGGCGAACATCTCGGCATCCCGGTGGTCGTCGATGCCGATCACGCTCAACTGGGATGGGACCGAGATGCCGAGCCGGCGCGCGGCGATGATCGTACCGATGGCCGCTTCGTCGCAGACGCCGACGACGGCGGTGGGACGCGATCGGCGGTCGCTCAACAGGTCGGCCGCGGCCGCGTACCCGCTCGGCATGGTGGATTCCGCCGGGGCGACGCGCGACGCGGCGCCCGCGGCCGACATCGCCTCCCGGTAGCCGTCGAGACGGCGCTCGTCGCCGATGCTCGCACCGGTCGCTTCAGCGCCGACGAAAGCGATGTCGGTGTGACCGAGATCCAGCAGATGCTCCGTCGCGATGCGGGCGACGCTCATGTCGTCGATCGCGACCGTGCTGGTGCCCTCGCTGTAGGGGCCGACGCAGACCAGGGCGCGCTCGAGTCGGAGCAGGCGTTCGAGCTCCTGCGCGCTGGGCTGGATGCCGGCGGCGATGAGGCCGTCGAAACGGCGCCGGGGGAGCACCTCCTCGAAGACGCGCTCGCGGAGCCTGCTGCCCTCGCGGATGTCGTAGAGCGCGAGGTCGAGGTCGGCGTCGAGCAGTGCTTCCTGGATGCCGGCGACGAGCTCGGTGAAGAACCAGCGGTCCAGGGTCGGGACGATCACGGCGATCGTGCCGGTCCGCCCGGTGGCGAGGCTCGTCGCGGAGGAGTGCGCGACATAGGACAGATCGCCTGCGGCGTCGACCACCCGCTGACGCGTCTCCTCCGAGACGTAGCCGCGTCCGCTCAGCGCGCGGCTCGCGGTCGCTTTGGACACCCCGGCACGCGCCGCGACATCCGCGATCGTGCTCATGGGTCCTCCTCGACGCCGTGCGCTCCAACGCGCACGCCCTTGAGGATAGCCCGGTCGACCGCGAAACGGAACCGGTTCCAGTCGAACCGCGCGAGAGCGCTCCCACTGGACGTCGTCGATCAGGCGAAAAGGTTGCGGGGTTGTGATGAACACCCATTGTGCGGGACATGCTCTGGCCAGTAGGTTGGCCTGGAATCGGTTCCCGATTCGACCGCGGACGAGACGGCCGGATCTTCTGGGGACGTGAACTCGAGGAGGAGAAATCACATGACTCTTTCGCAGCGCAAGAGGCTGATCGCGCCGCTCGCCCTTCTGGGAGCTGCGGGCATCGCCCTGGCCGGATGCGGTGCTCCCGGGGCCCCGTCGGGTGGCGGTGGAGGTGGCGGCGGAGACGTCGATGGCGAGACCGTCACGATCTACGGCACGATCGTGGAGGCCGAGGCCGAACTGCTCGACGAGTCCTGGGCGGACTTCGAAGAGGAGACCGGCATCGACATCAAATACGAGGGCAGCCAGGACTTCGAGACCCAGCTCGGTACGCGCGCGCAGGGCGGCAACCCGCCGGACATCGCGATCTTCCCGCAGCCGGGCCTGTTCGCCGACTTCGCGTCTCGCGACTTCCTCGTCCCCGCTCCGGAAGAGGTCGAAGCGAACGCGACCGAGTACTGGTCCGAGGACTGGGTGAACTACGGCACGGTCGACGACACCTTCTACGGCGCACCGCTCATGGCGAGCGTCAAGGGGTGGATCTGGTACTCGCCCGCGAAGTTCGCGGAATGGGGCGTCGAAGTCCCGAAGACGCTGGACGAGCTGAACACGCTCACCGCGACGATCCAGTCGAAGACGGGAGCCGCACCCTGGTGCGCCGGCTTCGAATCCGGTACGGCGACCGGCTGGCCCGGAACCGACTGGATCGAGGACTACGTCCTCCGTCAGGCCGGCACCGATGTGTACGACCAGTGGGCGGCGGGCGAGGTGCCCTTCACCGATCCGCAGATCAAGACGGCGTTCGACTCCGTCGGCGAGATCCTGCTGAACCCGAGCTACGTCAACGCCGGCTTCGGCGATGTCCGCTCGATCAACTCGACCGCGTTCGGCGCTGTCGCGCCCGCTCTCGCCGAAGGCACCTGCGCGTTGACGCATCAGGCCTCGTTCCTCTCCGGCTTCTACCCGGAGGGCACGAACGTCGCGGAGGACGGCGACGTGTGGGCGTTCATCCTCCCGGGCGAGACCGAGGGCGACGTCACAGTCACCGGCGGTGGCGAGATCGTCGGCGCTTTCAGCGACTCCGAGGCGACGCAGCAGGTGCAGACGTACCTGTCCAGCCCCGAGTGGGCCAACTCCCGGGTCAGCCTCGGCGGCGTGGTCTCTGCCAACAGCGGACTCGACCCCGAGAATGCCCAGGACCCGATCCTGCAGGAGACCGTCAAGATCCTGCAGGACCCGGAGACGACGTTCCGCTTCGATGCCAGTGACCTGATGCCGGGCGCTGTCGGGGCCGGCACGTTCTGGAAGGGCATGGTCGACTGGGTCAACGGCGCTTCCACGGACTCCGTCCTGACGCAGATCGAGACCGGCTGGCCGACCGAGTAATCGGCTCCGAGGGCCGCCTCCGCCTCGGCAGAGGCGGCCCTCCCGCACTCCGGCGTGCTGCACCGTCGCTCACGCCGTTCCACCTCGCGTCATGAAAAGGGGACTGCGTGAACGCGACAATATTCTTCGATTGGGTCGGGGCTCTGCCGCCCATTCTGCAGGCCGTGGTGGTCGTGATCGCGTTCGCCGTCGTGGTCGCCGTGATCCTGCTCCTGGTCGATATCGCCCCGCGCAAGGGCGCGATGTACACCTGGATCCGCCTCGCGATGTGCCTCATCGTCCCTCTCGCGGTGATGTGGTTCTTCAATTCCTGGTACTGGGCGATGGGCGTCGCCGTCGTCGTCGGTGCCCTGTTCTTTCTCCTGGACTATCGTTCGCGCGATGGCGCGGGGTATCTGATCCAGCTGGTCGCCTTCATGGCGCCGGCGTTCCTCCTGCTGCTGGTCGGGCTCGTCCTCCCGTCGATCCAGACCGTCTACGCGTCGTTCTGGAACTCGAGCGGCGACAACTTCATCGGTCTGAACAACTACATCTGGATCTTCACGCAGTCGGATGGGATCACGGCCGTCGTCAACACGATCGTGTGGGTGCTGATCGTTCCTGTCGTCTCGACGCTCGTCGGCCTCGCCTACGCCGTCTTCATCGATCGCACCCGCGGCGAGAAGATCTACAAGATCCTGGTGTTCATGCCGATGGCGATCTCGTTCGTCGGCGCCAGCATCATCTGGCGGTTCATGTACGAGTACCGCGGACCCGAGTACGAGCAGATCGGTCTGCTGAACCAGATCCTGGTGTGGTTTGGGGGCGAGCCGCAGCAGTGGCTGCTGAACGAACCGTGGAACAACCTATTCCTCATCGTCGTGCTCATCTGGGTGCAGACCGGGTTTGCCATGGTGGTGCTCTCGGCATCCATCAAGGGCGTGCCGGCCGAACTCCTCGAGGCGGCCGAACTCGACGGGGCGAGCGCCTGGCAGCGGTTCTGGTCGGTCACGGTTCCCGCGATCCGTCCTGCACTCATCGTCGTGCTGACGACCATCTCGATCGCCTCGCTCAAGGTCTTCGACATCGTCCGCACCATGACGGCCGGCAACTACGGCACCAGCGTGCTCGCGAACGAGATGTACACCCAGTTCTCGAAGTTCGAGGCGGGGCGCAGTGCCGCGCTGTCCGTCATCCTGTTCATCCTGGTGCTGCCGATCGTCATCTACAACGCGCGCCAGATCAAGAAGCAGCGGGAGATCCGATGACCCCTTCGACCAGCTCAGGGACCCTTCCTGTCGACGCCAACGCGACGCGCGCCATCACCACGGGCGGGAAGTTCGAGGCGTCCGCAGGACGCGCGCGCAAGCGGCTGAGCCGGCCGTGGGCGACGGTCGCCTCGGTCGTGATCGCCGTGCTCTGGACCATCCCGACGCTCGGGCTGTTCATCTCATCCTTCCGGCCGCGCGACGACATCAACACATCCGGCTGGTGGACGATCTTCGCCGACCCGGAGTTCACACTCCAGAACTATGCGGACGTGCTGCAGTCCGGCACGACGCAGCTCACGATCCTCCAGTCGTTCGTCAACTCGATCGCGATCACGATCCCCGCGACGCTGGTCCCGCTGATGATCGCGTCGATGGCGGCGTACGCATTCGCGTGGATCGACTTCAAGGGACGCAATGCGCTGTTCATCTTCGTGTTCGCGCTGCAGATCGTGCCGATCCAGATGGCTCTGGTGCCGCTGCTGACCTCGTTCTCGAAGGGAATCAACCTGTTCGGGGTGCAGGTCACCGAGTCGATCGACGCGTCGCAGGGGTACGCGCAGGTCTGGATCGCGCACACGATGTTCGCCCTGCCGCTGGCGATCTATCTGCTGCACAACTTCATGTCGGAGATCCCCGGCGAGATCATCGAGGCGGCGAGGGTGGACGGTGCATCGCGCGGTCAGATCTTCTTCCGCATCGTGGTGCCGCTGACCATGCCGGCGATCGCGTCGGTCGCGATCTTCCAGTTCCTGTGGGTGTGGAACGACCTGCTCGTCGCCCTCGTGTTCGCCGATGGTGCGGCTTCGCCGATCACGAAGGTGCTCGCCGAGATCACCGGACGCGGCGAGGGCTGGTACCTGCTCACGGCCGGGGCGTTCGTATCGATCATCGTTCCGCTGATCGTGTTCTTCGCCCTGCAGCGCTACTTCGTTCGCGGCCTACTGGCCGGTTCGACGAAGGGGTAGTGCGCCGCTGTCGCGGTGCGTAACAGGCACGGGTCGCGAAGGGATGCCGGACGTAGGCTGTGACCATGTCCGAGCACTCCTTCGCCACCCGCGCCATCCACGCAGGCCAAGCGCCTGACCCGCTGACCGGGGCGATCATCCCGCCCATCTACCAGGTCTCCACGCACGTGCAGGACGGGATCGGCGGATTCCGCGACGGCTACGAGTACAACCGGGCGGGCAACCCGACGCGCAGTTCGCTGGAGACGCAGCTCGCCGCGCTCGAGGGCGGCTCGGCGGCCCTGTCGTTCGCCTCGGGGCTCGCGGCCGAGGACGCGCTGCTGCGCGGCATCCTCAAACCCGGCGACCACGTCGTCCTCGGCAACGACGTCTACGGCGGAACGTACCGACTGCTGACCAGGGTGCTCGCGCCGTGGGGGATCGACACGACCGTCGTCGCGCTCGAGGACGTCGAGGCGATCCGCGCCGCGCTCCGTCCGGAGACCAGGATCATCTGGCTCGAGACGCCGAGCAACCCGCTGCTGAAGATCGTGGACATCGCGACCGTCGCGGAGGTCGCGCACGCGGCGGGTGCGCTCGTCGTGGTGGACAACACGTTCGCCTCGCCGGCGCTGCAGCAGCCGCTCGCGCTCGGTGCCGACCTCGTCGTGCACTCCACGACCAAGTACCTCGGGGGCCACTCCGACGTGCTCGGTGGCGCCGTCGTGTTCGGCGACGACCGGTTCTACGATCAGGTGAAGTTCCAGCAGTTCGCCGTCGGCGCCGTCTCGGCACCACTGGATGCCTGGCTCACGACCCGTGGCATCAAGACGCTCGCCGTGCGGGTGCGCCAGCACAGCGAGAACGCCCAGGCGATCGCGGAGTGGGCGGCGGGGCGGCCGGAGTTCGAGACCGTGTTCTACCCCGGACTCGCCTCGCACCCCGGCCACGAGATCGCGGCGCGTCAGATGAGCGGATTCGGCGGGATGCTGTCGCTCGCGCTCACGTCCGGACCCGATGCCGCCCGCGCCTTCGCGGAGAGCACGAGCGTGTTCCAGCTCGCCGAGTCGCTCGGCGGCGTCGAATCACTGATCGGCTACCCGCCGGACATGACCCATGCGTCCGTGCGGGGGACCGCGCTCGCGGTACCCGAGAACATCATCCGGCTGTCCGTGGGCATCGAGGATGTGCGCGACCTGATCGCCGACCTCGAGCAGGGCCTGGAGCGCGTCGCCCGCTGACGTCCGCCGCTCCTGCTGGTCCGCGAGACGTGCTTTGCGGGGTGAGGCTTGGCCTGTTCAGGTCGGCCTCACCCCGCAAAGCAAGCCTCGCGACCTTCGGGACGCCCGGAGCGGGGGAGTACCATGGTCGGATCGATGCACTCGAATCGATTCGATCCCCCGCGCCCCGGAAAGCTCTCTTGACCGACTCATCTCGCCACGACACCAGCACGCCTCATACGCACACCGACTCGACTCCCGCTCCGGCATCCGATCCCACGCCCAGCGGCACGATCCGCACGATCACCGGCAGCATCCGCACCTCCACGCCCACCGGCGCCATCCGCACTCTCGGCCCGAACCCGGCGACCGCGCCGATCATGCTGCACCCCGGCGACGCGATCTCCGCGCGCCGCCGCACGCTGTACATCCTGCTGCTCGGGGCGCTCACCGCGCTCGGACCGTTCACGATCGATCTGTACCTTCCCGCGTTCCCGCTGCTGGAGAGCGACTTCCAGACCACCGCGGCCGCGATCCAGCTCACGCTCACCGGAACCATGATCGGCTTCGCGATCGGTCAGCTGGTCGTCGGTCCGCTCAGCGACAAGGTCGGTCGGCGGATCCCGCTGATCTCGGTGACGGCACTGCACGTGATCGCCAGCGTCGCCGCGGCGCTCGCCCCTGATCTCGTCCTTCTCGGAACAGCCCGCGTGTTCATGGGCATCGGTGCCGCGGCGGGTGGCGTCGTCGCGATGGCCATCGTGCGCGACCTGTTCGGCGGACGGCGGCTCGTCGTGATGCTGTCGCGTCTCGCGCTCGTCTCGGGTGTCGCTCCGGTGGTCGCGCCGCTCGCCGGATCCGCGCTGCTGGCCGTCATGGACTGGCGCGGCATCTTCGTCGTACTCGCCTGCTACGGCGGGGTCATGCTCGTCTCGGGGCTGTTCTTCATCCCGGAGACCCTGCCGAAGGAGCGCCGCCAGGATCGCGGTTCGTCCACCGTGCTGCAGCGCTACAAGAGCGTCTTCTCGGACCGCGTGTTCGTCGGCGTGCTGATCATCGGCGGCATGACGTTCTCGGGTCTGTTCTCGTACCTCTCGGCCTCCTCGTTCCTGTTCCAGCAGACGCACGGACTGGACGCGCAGCAGTACGGACTGCTGTTCGCGGCGAACTCGATCGGACTCGTGATCGGCGTGCAGACCTCGTCGCGCCTGGCCGCGCGATTCGGACCGCAGTGGGTGCTGGCCTTCTCGACGGTCGCGCTGCTGCTCTCGGGCCTCGCGATCATCGTCACGGACCAGCTCGGCCTCGGCCTGTGGGGAACCGTGATCCCGCTGTTCCTCTTCATGACCTCGTGCGGCTTCACGTTCCCGTGCGTTCAGGTGCTCGCGCTCGACCGGCACGGCAAGGCGGCGGGCACCGCGGCATCCGTGCTCGGCGCGAGCAACAACGGCGTCGCGGCGATCATCTCTCCGATCGTGTTCCTGATCGCCGGCGCCGGAGGCGTCACAGCGACCACGATGGCCTCGGTCATGGTCGGGTGCGCTGTCATCGGCATCCTCTCGCTGTGGCTGATCGTGCGTCCGCGCACGGTAGGGATGCTGACTCCCTGACCCGGATGCCGGATTCCTCGGCGCCGCACGGCAGAATGGGCGGATGAGACGGCAGCTGGTGTGGTGGGGGATCGGCACCCTGCTGGCGGCGATCGCGCTGGGAGCCGCACTGACTTTCGACGGCGGTGCCGACGTTCCATCCGCTGTGGACACCTGGTGGCACGACCTGATGGTCGACGTCGCACCGGATGTGCTCATCGCTTTCTCGCACGTGATGAACCGCATCGGCGGCGGATGGATCGCGATCCTCGTCGTGCCCGGCGTGGTGGCTCTCGGGCTGCTGATCGCGCGGCGCTGGCGGTCGGCGGTGTTCGCGCTCGCCGCCTTCGCGGCCAGCGCCCTGCTCGTCCAGCTGCTCAAGGAGCTGTTCGGCCGTGCGCGCCCTGATGACATGCTCGTCGTGAGCGACTACGGGTCGTATCCGTCCGGGCACACGGCGAATGCGGCGACGATCGCCGTGGTGCTGTGCGTGCTGTTCCCACGTGTCTGGGCGTTCGTCCTGGGCGCGCTGTGGGTGCTCACGATGGCGCTGTCGCGGACCGTGCTCGCAGTGCACTGGGTCACGGACACGGTCGGCGGCGCGCTGGTCGGGGCGTCGGCGGCTCTTCTGATCGCGGCGCTGCTGGTTCCCTGGGTGCAACGCGATACGGCACTCGTCCCGCGGGCGGCGGGCGACGGCATCCCGACGGATAGGGTGGATCCGGCCGACCACGCCGACGGCCGCACGTAGATCGCGAAGGAGCAGGCCGTGCCGCAGATCCGCCCGTATCGACCAGAGGACCGCGACGGACTGTCCGAGGTCTGTGTGAAGACAGCGGATTCGGGAGCGGATGCCACCGGCATGCTTCCGGACGACGAGCTGTGGGGACTGCTGTTCGCGGTGCCGTACGCCGAGCACGCGCCGGAACTGTGCTGGGTCGTCGAGTCCGAGGACGGCCGCGTCATCGGCTACATCGTCGCGACGGACGACACGGATGCCTTCGAGCAGTGGTTCCGCGACGAATGGTGGCCGCGCTTCACCGACCGCTTCCCGAAACCGGTCGACGCGCAGACCCGCGAGGAGAAGCTCCTGGACTACGCATACGGTCGGGCACCAGGGCAGCAAGCCCACGCGGGGGAGTACCCCGCGCACCTGCACATCGATCTGCTGCCCGAGACGCAGGGCGAGGGATTCGGACGGCGCCTCATCGAGACGCTGTTCGCCGAGCTGCGGCGTCGCGGCGTGCCCGGGCTGCATCTCGGCATGAGCCCGACGAACACGGGAGCGGGGGTGTTCTACGACCGGATCGGGATGCACCGGCTGCCGAGCGGGGAGGGCAGCGTCGAGTACGGGATCCGGTTCGGGGGCTCTGACAGCTGATCGACGGACGGCCGGCCGGCCGGACGGACGGCCGAACGACCGGACGGACGAACGACCGAGGGGCTCACTTCGTGAGCCCCTCGGCGTTCTGGATGCCGAACGGACGAACGGCCGGGGGGCTCACTTTGTGAGCCGCCGGCGTTTCGGCGGTGACGGCGGGATTCGGTCCCTCGTCGCCTCCTCCACGCGGCGCTCGTTGGGGAGGCACGTCACGTTGGGTGCAGAAGGCGCCGCGCGGAGCCTCTGGCGGCGTGGGGCCCTGTTGCCCGAAGTGCCAGACGTCGACGCGAAAACGCCGAAGGGCCCCACTTCGTGAGGCCCTTCGGCGTTTTGGCGGTGACGGCGGGATTCGAACCCGAATTGGTGCCGCGTACTGGCGTGACCTCGTCGTAGATCCGCATGATTACACCGATCCACAGTCATCGGAATCACCAGAATCGGTCGTCAATCACGAGTTCTGTTGCCACAGTGTTGCCACGGCGTAAGCGGGCATCCTGCTGTCGCAGACTGGTCGTCATGGGGATGGATGACGAGACCTGGTTGAGCTACGCCGAGGCCGCGAAGCGCGTCCGATCGACCAAGCACACCGTGCAGCTATGGCGCCGGCAAGGGATGCCGATGGAATGGGCTGTCGACGAGCTCGGGCAGCGATACCGGGTCGTAGAACTTCAGGTGCTGCTCTCCTGGTGGCGGCAGAAGATGCAGAACAGTCCCGTGCACTTCTACCGGATGCGTGCGAATGCGATCGAACGGGGCGAGACACCTCCACCCGTGCCGGAACGGTTCACCAAACGCGATCTGACGGCCTCTCAGGCCTCCTCAGTACCCGAGAGCCGGGATGGTGCTGGCAGGGCCTCAGAGGCCGTTACAGACGTCCTAGCGGATATGGCCGAGTTCGTCGGCCAACGTGAGCACGCAGCGCTCATCGCCGCCATGGCAACCGAGGTGCCCGGATGCGACGGGCTCGAGGTGTTCACCCGTGACCGGTACACCGATCCCGAAGAGACAGAGATGATGCGCGGCATCTGCCGACTGTGCCCGCTGCTGGACCTGTGCGCAGCGTTTGCGGGCGCCGGGAAGCCGACAGCCGGCATGTGGGCTGGGATGACGCCGGCCGAGATCCGCAGAGGACAGGTGCAACCCGCACGGGCCGCCTGAGCGCACCGGCACCGATCAAACCGGGAGACGCTGCGCCAGAGCTGCAACCGCCGACGCGTGGTGACTCTCGGCAGTGACTGCACTGGGCAGCTCTATCTCTGTCTCTCCGGCGAGTTCACGATCGAGGATGAGCCGGATGCGCGCCCGGGACGGCCACGCGTCATCTTCCTCCGATGATGTCCCGACGTGCTCGACGCGCACTGAGCGAACGGCGGAGAGAGGCACGGACTCCGCACGAAGTGTTGTCGTCACGTTGCCGTCGCTGTTGCGTGTCGTGCTGAACACCGCTCGGATCAGGCGGTCACCCGTCACGACGTGCAGGAACCCGGCCGCGCCGTCATCGTCGCTCAGCTTCCCGTCGACGAGCTCGACAGTCGAAGCACCGACGAGCAGCACCACTCGATCGAGCGCCTCGCGGAGAAGCCGCGCAGCGGTGTTCCCCATACCGAGGGCACTCTCCCACCAACTGGCGGTACTCGGATCGAGCGAATTGAGAATCTGTCGCGCCTTGACTCGGAATTCAGCGGTGTTCATCATGCCCCTGACCATAATGCGCAGGGCCGACGCTCCGCTATCGCGATTCGAGCAACTTCGCCCGGGTCTCCTCGCTGAGGCCCGGCCAGCCCTTCGACTCCTCGACGTCGTCCAGCGCCTCAGTCCACGCCTCGATCAGCTTGTCGAGCTCGTAGTGCCTGTCGATCACGTTGTAAGGGTGATCATCCACGACAGCGGCCACAAGCTCGCGAGCCTTCGCCAGGATCTCAAGGCGCAGACCCTCCGCTGCATGCTCGAGCAACCTCGGCCGCGGCGTGATCGGGGCGACAGGAGCCGGCTCACGATCGCTGTCCTCGCTCCGCGCCGCGTCATGCTCACGCTGAGCGCGCCGGCACGCAGCATCGACATTCTCGTGCTTGCGAAGATGGCGCCGATACGCCGGATACGTGCCACACGGGGCCGGAGGACGAGCCATCAGAGGTTCCAATCAGCGTCAGAGCGAATCAGCGTCAGAGCGTCAATTGACGCGGGGAGAGATATGGCCAGGCCGAGCGGGAGGTGTCCCGTCGATCCGAGTTGGGGGTGTATCCCCGGGGGTGGCGGTCATGCGAGTGGTGTGCCTGCGGTGAGCATCACGGTGCGGACGTTGCCTGTGCCGGTGATGGCGTCGAGTTCATCGAGCTGCTCCGGGAGGAACCAGCGGAGCAGGGCGGCGCGGTCGTTGTAGCGGACGTTCGCGGGTCCGATGGTCTGGTGTGCGATGAGGCCTGGCCGTGCGAGGCGGGTCATCACTGCATCTGCTGCGGCCGAGGTGAATGCGGGCTCGGTGTGCTCGGTGATCCTGTCCCCGTAGCGGGCGTTGAGGATCTGATCGAGGACGGGAAGCCATGCGGCCACGCGCGCCTGCTGTTGTGGGCTCAGCGGGCCTGTGAAGGGCAGCAGGGCTGCGAGTGTGAGTTGGAGCATTCTGGGCCTCCTGTGAGGTTCTGAGAGCCGGAGGCGGAAAGGTGACGCCTCCGGCTCTCAAGGTCGGGCACCGGCATCCGCATACCGGTGGAAGGTTCCCGACCTGGTCTGTTACGCCGCGGCGAGCGTGATGCGGACGAGGGCCTTCGGGTGCGTGAATGCCCAGCTGACCCGCATCGCGCCCTTCACGGCCGTCTGGTCCGTCTCGAAGTACCGCTCGCGGGACACGTCGATGTCGACGTCCTTGCGGAGCGCGACGGTCACGAAGCGCTTGTCGAGGCCCCAGATCACTCCGGGCTCCACGTGCTGCGAGACGAGCAGCGGCACGCCGAGGATGCGGCGAGCGGTGGCCGAGGTCGCGTCGGTGCCGAGCAGCGGCACGTTGCTGTCCGCCTGGGTCTTGAGGCTCATCAGCGCGAGGGCATCGCCGGGGCTGGCGACGAATGCCGAGATGATGCCGTTGTTCGCCTGGCTGATCGAGATCGCCTCCGCGAACGGGTCGAGGTCCGCCCAGGCGGTCACGCCGTTCACGTTCGACACGGTCGCCGCGACGGACGGCAGGCCGGCAGGTGCCGGGGCTGCGACGGTGCCGAAGAATGCCTGGTCGATGCCGGTCGCGATCGCCTGACCGATCATCGTCGCGACGAGTTCCTGCGCTTCGGGCGAGGAGTCGTCGGCGAGCTCGTTGCTGATCTTGCGGACGCGACCGACCTTCGCCGGCGTGATCTTCACGCTGTCGAGCTCGCCGTCGTCGCCGGACATGTCGGCGCCTTCGGTGTACCAGCCGGCGTCGCCATCGCTGACGACGATGGGGACGACGAGGTCGTGCGAGTCGGTGACGATGACGGTCGAGACGTTGTCCTGCAGCGCCACGGCGGCGTCACGGGTGGGCTGGACGATCAGGGACGCGTAGTCCTCGGGCAGGATGCCGGAGACATCCTCGGTGTTGGTGAAAAGTGCCATGGTGGCTCCAAACGAGAGAGGGGCACACGCACTGCGATGACGTGTGCCAGGAACTGGCTGTCAAACGCTGCGGCCCAGCCGCTTGCGTGTGCCCCTCAGGAGCCTTCGTGAGCTACGAGTGCGACTCCAGATCTGCTACTCGTCCTCACCTCCGATTCTAGCGCTGATCTGGCGCTTCTTGTTGCGCGACTGGATCGTGTCGCCCACCGTGCCCGCATCCGGGCGCTTCTCGAGCAGGTTCTGCATCGTCGTCCCTGACTTCGGGAACGCCCGATCGATTGCGCTCGTCGACGCAGGCGCAGCCCCACCCACCGGGGTCCCTCGGTTCACCTGCGGAGATGTCCGGGGGCGCGGCTTGACGATCTTCAACGATGGATGATCCTCGAGCAGCTGTGCCACCGACGCATCGAGCTTCGCGACATCGATTCGGCCGTCCCCGCCTGCCCACGCTTCGCGGTCGACGAGCTTCGCGAACACCTTCGGATCCGCGACACGATTCGCGATCATGCTCGAGATCACGTGCTCCTGCAGCTCCGCGATATGCGCCTCGTGATCCGCGATCGCTGCCTCCGCGGCGCGCAGTTGCGTGCGGTACTTCGCTGCCTCCGGATTGCCGCGCTTCTCGCTCTCGGCGGGCTCCTGTCCGGCGTCCTGCGCGCCCTCCTGCCGTTCCTGCGGCTGCTCCTCGCCTTCGACCGGTGTCACCGGCTCCTGGCCCTCTGCGGCGCTCTCAGCGCCCGTTGCATCCGTCATGCTTCCTCCTCGATCTCTGCGGACTCAATCAGAGCCGCTGCTTCCACTTCCTCAGCCGCAACACCGAACGCCTCCGGCACGAACACGACCGTCTGCTGATAGATCTCATCGATGTGCAAGGGCCGGCCGTCGACGTCCTCCACCATCGTCACGACCTGCTCCGTGCGCCCATCGAGCTCACGGACGACAAGCGCCGCCCGCAACCGTTCATCGTGCGTCGACACGAGGCACCTCCTCAATGTGCTTCTCCACAGACAGACGCAGCGAGTGGAACGCCGTGCGGAACGCACGCGCCTCCGCCCTCGCCGCGGCCAGTTGCAGCTCCATCTCGCGAAGCTCCGCCTCGAGCCGCTGTCGTTCCTGCTCGCTCATGCTGCCCTCCGCAAAGTGCCGTCCATCGGAAGATCGAGCCGGTATGGCTCCCCGATTATCTTGACCAGAGCACCCGGCCCAAGAAGCTTCATAGCCAGCGCCTTCCCTGGCGAATCGGGAAGATCGCTCACGACGCTCACAGGGAGCGTCGCGACGATCGGGCCGTGATCACGGACGTCGGTGAGCCGAGCGGTGTCGACGATCCACTCGTAGTCATTGAGCACGGCGAGCACGTCGTCAGGCTCTACGACCGCAGAGAACAACCGGGCATCATCGTGCTTGACGTGCCCGGAGTTCTCCCCGCCGGGCGCGTACTTGAGCGCCGCCGAGACCAGCGGCGTCCACGACACCCGGTGCTGACCGTCCGGCGCGCTCACTCTGAAGATCATTGCCGCTTCCCGTGGGCGTGTGTCCGCGAACGACACCAGTTGCAGATTCCGGGCAGTCCCAGCGAGAACGGCGCCGATCTGTGTCGCGCGGAAGAACCCGAACGCTCGGAATTCCCGAACCCAATCCGCGGCCGGCTTCTGCGCGCTCGGCGCAGTGCTCTGCAGTGTCTGTATCGCATTGGCGAGCTCGAGTGCGCGCTCCTCTCGCGCCGTCCGCTCGCGTGATGCAACGGTTGTCTGATCGCCGCCCATCAGCTCACCGTCCTGTAGACCTGGCCCGTGTCCGCGTCGATGTAGAACGTGTTCGGCGGAAGGCCGACCTCACCTCCGGCGATCGTGGGCATCGTGTCGAACCAGTACTGGAATACTCCAGGCCACACCGAGTCAGCCATGTGCGTTCTCCTGCTCTGCCGCGTGTGCGGCCTTGATCGATCGCGCGACAACCACGCGCGTACTTGAGTCGCCTCGGGCGCCGACCACTCCACCTCGACGACGTTGGCCGGCGGACGAACGCGAGCACCCTGCCAGCTCGCCCTCATCAGCCAGCGCGCGCGGGAGCGCGTAAGACCGTGAGCCCGCTGGAACGCAACGTCGGCGGCTCACCATGTCGGGAACGATCGCCCCCTCCGCCCCCTCCGGGGGAACCATCACTGCTCCGCAGCGATGACGCGATGAATGGATGGGGATCTCTCTGTTCTTCGAGAGCAGTGACCGCTGCGAGGTCGGAGGTGACGTGAGAGCGCGGGTTGAAAGTCCGCGAGTGCGCCTGACGTAAGTAGTTCTACCCTCCAGTCCGATAGCTGGACATGTCGACCACGTTGAACTTGCCCCGGTAATCCGACATGTTCGGCCCCTCAACCTGTCCAGTGGGCGGACATGTTCGAAGCTCTCCGACGTCCCCGAATCGATAGCGAGTCGCGCGCCCCTGTCGTCCTGGCTCATGCTCGATGAGCGCGCCGATCTCACGCAGCCGAGCCTGTGCCTGGTTGATCTGGGATCGTGAGATCCGGAGTTCTCGCGAGAGGCGAGTCTGTGGGCACCATGCGATGCCCTTCTCGGCGTGGTCGAGCAGCGCGAGGAGGACGAGCGCCTCGCTCTTGGTGAGCCCGAGCTCTCCGATGCCCTCACGGAACAGCCATCGTGCAGTGATTCGCGCCACACGTCACACACCTCCTTCACGGTCGCGGAGCGCTTCGTCGACGGACGCAGGGCGCCGCAGCTCTCGACTCTCACGCTCCACGTTGAGCCGTGCCGCGCGGGCGGTCGGGGTGTGCTGGGCGAGCAGTTCAGCCTGCGCCTTATACCAGTGCCGCACCGCCTCGTAGAGCTCCGGATCCAGCAGCGCACGGCCGTTCTCCTCCACGAGCATCATCCGGCCGCTCTGCGCCTCCTCAGCGGCCGCCATCTCGCGCACGAGGCTGTCGCGCATCAGAGGGCCGACGTCGAGCCGCAGCAGATGCACAGGGATCCAGTTGCTGCGAGGGTACGTGCCGGTGCTCATTCCGGCACCGCCACATCGTGCAGGGCCAGGAACTCCCGGATCGCAGTGCGTGCTCGCAGCAGCTCGTCGATCGCCCCGGAGATCTCCTCGTCGACAGCGTCAGGGTCGAAGGTCCAGTCGGTGTTGTCAGGCAGCGCGAATGACCACCGGGCCTGCTCGTCGTACTCCGACACCTCGTATCGCGTGATCAGCAGCTCGCGCGGCTCTCCGCCGGCGTACTCTCCGATCCGGATCTCAGCGAAGTGCGCACCGTCCGACTCGGGGAACAGCGAGTCATGGCCGCGGCACCAGGAGTAGATCGAGCACGGCCACTCAGATACGCTGTCCGTGTTCGGGTTCTCCTCTGGGATGGGGCAGGAAACGATCTCGCCCCTGTCGGCCGGTGCAACGGCCGCGGGGGCATTCCTCTGCTCGGTCATGCTCGCGCCGCCTCCGCGGTGCTCGTGCGCTCCGAAGCCTCGAGCCACGCGATGAGGTCCGATCGCCGGTACAGCACCTTCCGCGGCGTCGGCTTCAGGAACTTCGGGCCGTTCCCGGTGAATCGCAACTGAGCCAGATGCGCGACGGTCATGCCGGGGATCACCTCGATGGCCTGCGCGGGGGTCAGGTACTCAGTTTCCATTTTGTCCATTTCCTTTCGTTGACGGGAGTGCGAACAGTTGGAGCGTAGATCACTATTCCTACCTGTGTCAACACTGGGTATTTCTCGACTCTGTCAGAACGCGGAAGTAGAGTTTGAATCATGCACCTACAGGACTTGTCCCTCGTGAAGTGGGACGGCAATCAGTCGACAGAGCGCTTGACTGTGCCGCCGGGCATCTCCCTCCCGGCATGGATCGAGGCAACTGGGCCGCTTTCTCGTGTCATGGACACGCGATCCCTCTCCGAGGCGACAGCGGAAGCCTTGGAGGCTGAGGACGCGCTCGTGAGGATCGAGGCGAGCTACGACGCGACGGAAGAGCGCTACCTGCTTCGCAAGTTGGAGCTCAGTGCTCCAGAAGGGCGCGAGGTCACGGGCACTCTTCTACGCGAGGTCGCCCCTCTCCGAATCATGCGCTGGGTGCTGCCTCGAACGTTCCAGCCTCGTGACGTCGGATTGGCGACGCCGGCCGTTATGCGCTACATCTACCCGGAGCGCCGAATCGACCTCGAACCTCGGCCCCGGGGAGCCATTGGGCCAACTCACACAGAGATTCTGGAGGTGGCTACGGTCTATCGCCTCGCGTACATCGTTCGGGATGCGCCCGCCAAAGCCGTTGCTGACTCCCTCGGCCTTGAGCGGCGCACGGCCACGAATTGGATCTTGCGAGCCCGAAACGCTGGGTTGCTCCCCGATGGGTAGCGTCCACTCCTACGAGACGAAGGCCGGCAAGAAGCTCTACCGGATCGTCTACCGTCGCCCCGACCACAAGCAGACCCAGGAACGCGGCTTCACCCGCCGGCGCGACGCCGAGCTGCGGCTCGCCGAGGTCGAGATCGGGAAAGCGAAGGGCGACTACGTCAACCCCGCCGACGCCCGCGAAGACGTCGCCTCGATCGCCGCAGGATGGCTCAGAGCGCGCGAACAGGTCATGAAGCCGTCCAGCTACCAAGCACTGCGCGGATCGTGGGAGACGCACGTACAGCCCCGCTGGGGTGCACGTCAGGTCGGGGGAGTGAAGCACTCCGAGGTGCAGGACTGGATCGCTGAGCTCTCACGCGGACGCGCCGCCTCGACCGTCCTCCGTGCGCATGGTGTTCTCGCTGCGATCCTCGACGTCGCCGTGAACGATCGCCGCGTCAGCCGGAACGTCGCCCGCGGCATCGCGCTCCCGCGGAAGGTGCCGAAGTCGAAGCCGTACCTCACACACCACCAGGTGCAGACTCTCGCCGAAGCCTCCGCGCATCCCACGCTGGTCCTGTTCCTCGCGTACACCGGCCTCCGGTGGGGCGAAGCGACCGGGTTGCGGGTCAAGCACGTCGACGCGCTCAGGCGCCGGGTGAACGTCGAGGAGAACGCCGTGCTCGTCGGCGGCGTGATCCACGTCGGTACGCCGAAGATGCACGAGGCGCGGTCGGTCCCGTATCCGGAGTTCCTGGCGCTGCCGATCGCGAAGCTGTGCGAGGGCAAGAGTCGCGATGAGCTGCTGTTCGGCGACGGGATCAACTACATGCGGCTGCCGAACAGCGTGAAGGGATGGTTCGCCGGCGCCGTGAACCGCGTGCTCGAGGTCGAAGCGAAGGCGGCGGCCGCGGCGAAGGCTCGCGGCGAGGAAGAGCCGGTGCGGATGCCGCGCATCACTCCGCACGATCTCCGGCACACGGCGGCGTCTCTGGCGATCAGCGCCGGCGCGAACGTGAAGGCCGTGCAACGAATGCTCGGGCACGCCTCTGCGAGCATGACGCTGGACACGTACGCGGACCTGTTCGACGACGATCTCGACAGTGTTGCCGTCGCGCTCGATCAGGCTCGCCGTGCAGCGGTTGTTGCCAAAGTGTTGCCACGGGGTGCATCGGGAGAATGACGAAGGCCCCGACTTCCCAGTGTTTTCTAGGAGAGTCGAGGCCTTCGATCTGGCGGTGACGGCGGGATTCGAACCCGCGGTTGCTTGCACAACACACGCTTTCCAAGCGTGCTCCTTCGGCCGCTCGGACACGTCACCAGGGAACAACCTGTCCATCTTATCCGATCGCCCGCGCCGCCGTGACCACGGCCGCCGTGCTGTTCCGCGAGACGTGCTTTGCGGGGTGACGCTTGACCAGGGCGGCTAAGTCTCACGCCACAAAGCACGTCTCGCGGGGTGGGCCCAGCAGACGCCGCCTAAAATCGCAGGGTGGCAACTCCCAAGATCGTGCTGTTCTACGTGTTCACCCCGCTCGCCGACCCCGAGGCGATCCGGTTGTGGCAACGCGACCTCGGGGAGGCGCTGCACCTGCGCGGCCGGCTGATCATCTCGAAGGACGGCATCAACGGCACCCTCGGCGGCGATCTTCCGGCGCTCAAGAAGTGGGCCCGTTCGTTCCGCTCGTACGCCCCGTTCGCGCACGTCGACATCAAGTGGAGCGAGGGCACTGGCCTCGACGACGCCGGGCGCAGCCTCGACTTCCCCAAGCTGAGCGTCAAGGTGCGCGATGAGGTCGTCTCGTTCGGAGCACCCGGCGAACTGCGCGTCGACGCGGACGGCGTCGTGGGCGGCGGCACGCGGCTGAGCCCCGAGGCTCTGCACGAGCTGGTCGCCGAGCGCGACGACGTGGTGTTCTTCGACGGCCGCAATGCGCTCGAGGCCGAGATCGGTCGTTTCCGGAACGCCATCGTCCCGGATGCCGAGACCACACGCGACTTCATCGAGTTGCTGGATTCCGGTGCGTACGACGATCTCAAGGGCAAGCCGGTCGTCACCTACTGCACGGGCGGCATCCGCTGCGAAGTGCTGTCGAGCCTCATGACCTCGCGCGGCTTCGGCGAGGTGTACCAGCTCGAAGGCGGCATCGTCCGGTACGGCGAGACGTTCGGCGACGACGGCCTGTGGGACGGCTCGCTGTACGTCTTCGACGGCCGCGGGTCCGTCGACTTCTCCGATCATGCCGCGGTCATCGGAGAGTGCGTCGGATGCCGTCGCTCCACGAACCGCACGGCGAACTGCCCCGATCCGTCGTGCCGCGTCCAGCAGGTCGTCTGCGCGGACTGCATCGCGCTGGCCTGCGCTGCGCATGCCGCAACCGCGGCGACGGCCTGAACTCAGACGCCGGCCTGCGCGGTCGATGGACGCTGCAGGAACAGCGACCGCGGCGCGAATGCCGCGCCGAATCGGGAACGGGCGTCGACCGAGGAGCGCAGTTCCCCGAGCACACGGTGCAGCGGCTCGGCGAGGTCTTCGGCATCCTGAGACCGGACGGACCGACCAGTGGCGTCCGTGCCCGCTCGCGCATAGCTCACCCGCTCGATCGCAGCCACGAGCTCGCTGAGCGCGTCGGCGTCCGCGCCGCGCTCGGAGACGAGCTGCGCCGCGCGCATCCTGGGGCTCTGGGCATCCGACGGGTTCAGGCCGAGATCGATCATGGTGTCGCGCAGTTCGCTCCACGCGCTCGCCGCATCGCCGGTGCGCGCGCGCCCGGTCCGCGCGGCACGACGCACGCTCCTCGCCAGGAACGGCAGGAGCAGCAGGACGAAGACCGCGGCGACCGTCAGCAGCACCGGCGTCGGATCCAGCCGCTGCCGGACCACGTCGCCGCCGAGCGCCTGGTCGGGGTTCTCCGGAGCGATCGTCGGAACTTCCGACGGCGCAGCGGACGGCGCGGTCGTCGGCGTCGGCGTCTGCCCCGGCCCGGTGCCCGGACCGCCGGTCGTCTCACCTCGGGCGAAGGCGGTCGGCGTCCCGAGGGTCGCCGTCGGCTCGAACGGCACCCAGCCGATCCCCTCGAAGTGCACCTCCGGCCAGGCATGCAGCTGGTCGCTCATGACCGCGTACACCTTCTCGTCGCCGCGGGTCTCGTCGGTCAGCTGCCCGGGGAGATAGCCGACCACGACGCGCACCGGCATCCCGAGCGTCTTGGCCATCAGGGCGAAGGCACCGGCGAAGTGCACGCAATAGCCGGATCGCACATCCAGGAACGTCGCCACCGCATCAGCGCCCGTGCCGTCGAAGTCCTCCTCGACGGGGGTGTCGATCGAGTACTCGAACTCGCTGCGGAACCAGTTCTGCAGCGCGATGAGCTTCTCGTAGTCGCTCGCTGACTCCGCGGTGACGGAGCTCGCCGTCTCGGCGATGATCGCCGGCAGCTCCGACACATCGTCAAGGATCACGTCGCCGCCCGCGGCGCGGGATGCCGCGATCTGCTCGAACGTCGGCCGCACGAGTGCGGAGGTGACCGTGTAGTCGCGCCCCGAGGCATCGGCGACATCCGAGACGACAGTGCGATTGGACCTCATGACGTCCCACCCCGTCGAGACGCCGACGAGGCGCTCGGCCGGGTAGGGCACCGGGAGGCGCGAGCTCGACAGCCCCAGGATCCGGATCGAGGTCTGCCGGGCGTCGCCGGTGAGCTCGTCCTCCCACTCGGGTTCGCCGAAGCCCTGCGCCAGCGGCTGCGTGTCCTCCTGATCCGGGCGCCACACCTCGCCGTTGAAGCGCGACAGGGTGGCGATGCGCAGGTACGGCGCCGTCTCGGCGCTGGTCGCGAGCGACATCACCTGCGTGGGATTCGGCCGTCGCAGGTCGTCGCCCAGCCGCAGCGATGCGTCGATCGTCACGCCGGACCCTGCGCCGACCCACGAGGCGGACACCGGCAGGGTCGGTGCCACGATGACGGTGAGCGCGATCGCCGTGACGCCCACACCGGCCATGACCGCGACCGACGTGCGCTGCGCCGAACGACGGTCGCCTCCTGCGCTGCTGCGCAGCAGCATGAGGATGAGCGCCGCCAGCGCGACGAACCAGATCACGTTGGCGTCGCCGAGGGTGATGATCATCGGCAGCGCACCGACGACGGTGACGAGCACTGCCGCAGGCAGCGCCCGGCGGTGGGCGACGAGCTGATCGATGGCGATGACGACCACCGCGAACGCCGCACCGATCACGGTCCGCAGCGCCAGTGTGTCCTCCAGCGGCGCGGAGCCGTTGTACACCTCGGCGCCGGCCTGCGCCGCGAGTTCCGCGAACGCCGTCGCGGTGCTCGCTGTCGGGAGGATGCCGAGCAGAGCCGTCTGCGGCAGGAGCATGGCCGTCAGCAGGAACACGGATGCCGCGACCTGCACGGCCACTGTCGTCAGCGTCCGGGCGACCGCCGAGCGCTCGGCCAGGAACACGCGAATGATCGCGCCGATGAGACAGAGGACGACGATGAGCGTGCCGGCGACGAGACTCCACTGACCGGCGTGCACGACGGGGACATACGGCCAGAGCGCGATGACCGCTGCGAACGCTGCCAGAAGAGATCGACCCACGATCCCTTCACGGCGCGGCTCGACGTCCATCGCCCAGGCGCCGGTCGGCGTCTCAACGCGGGACACGACCGCCCCCTGCCAGCATGCGCTCGGGAAGCGCGAGCTCCCACGATGCGGCGATGTCGTCGGTGAGGACGGCGCAGGTGAAGCCGGCTGCGGATGCCGTGGTGAGCAGCTCGGGCGCCGGGTGGGCGGCGAGCAGAATGGGGACGGCGGCGCCGCCGTGATGCAGCAGTTCCTGATCGGCCGCGGAGATGCTGCCGGTGATGACCACCAGCGGACCGGGAGGTGTGCCGCCGACGATGGATGCCAGATCACGGGATTCGCCTCGTGGGGCCAGGATCGCGAGCGCCACGAGGAGCTCGTCGCGGTCGTCCTCGTGACCGCGCAGCGTGCCGATCGTGGTCCCGGCGCTGTCGAGCACGTCGACGCTGTACCCCTCGCCGGCCAGGTGCAGCGCGATCGACGCGCACGCCGACACGGCCGACTCGAACGCCGCGTCGACGCCGCGGTCCGGCCGCGCCCAGCGCCTGGCCGCGCGGTCGATCACGACGATCGCATCGGGGCTGGACTCCTCTTCCTCCTGACGCACCATCAGCTCGCCTCGATGCGCGGTCGCGCGCCAATGGATGCGCCGCATCGAATCGCCGGACACGTAGTGCCGAGGTGAGAGGTTGTCACTGCCCTGACCGAGCCGACTCGACGACATGTGCGCGGTGCCGCCCGCGGCGCCCCAATGCGCCGCGAGCGGCGCCAGCGGGATCACCTCCGGCACCACCGTGACGGTCCTGGTCTCACCGAACACCTGCTCGCGCTGAGCGAGACCGAACGGATCGACGGTCCGCAGCACGAGCGGGCCGACCGGCCAGATCCCGCGGCGCACGCCGGTGATGGGGTAGCGCAGCACCCCGGCATCCGGCGGGTAATCGCCTGCGGCATCGCCGGTCACGGCATCCGGGAGCACATCGCGCCAGCGGCCGTGCGGGATGCGCAGCGACCGCAGCGCGAAGCGCACCGTCACGCGCGATTCCTCGCCGACGGTCAGCAGGTCCGTCGAGACCTGGCGGGTGACGGTGCCGCTGCGTCGCGGCACGTACACGACCAGTACCGAGAGCACGGTGAGGACGAACAGCAGCACCGCCACGTAGACGAGGATCGGCGCCGACACGACGTTCGCCGCGATCGCGAACAGCACGCCGAGGACGATCGCGCCCAGCCCGCGGGCGGTGAGAGGACGACGACGGCGCTCGGACATGACCGGATCCGCTCAGGCGCGGGTCGCGACGGGAACGCGCACCCGGTCGATGATCTGCGCGAGTGCGGCCTCGACGGGCTGGGCTCCGGCACGATGGACGCCGCGCGCCGGCAGCAGCCGATGCGCGAAGACCGGGACCAGGAGCGCCGCGAGATCGTCGGGGATGACGAACTCGCGGGCATCCAACGCGGCCCACACCTTGGCCGCGCGGACCAGTTGCAGCGTCGCCCGAGGGCTCGCGCCCAGATGCAGGCTCGGATCCGACCTGGTGGCCTGTGCGAGGGCGACCGCGTACTCCTCGATGCTCGGCGCGACGTGCACGGCGCGCGCCGCCTCGATGAGGGCGCTCACGTCCCGTGATCCCACGACCGGGCGGATCGCGGCGAGCGGGTTGACGGTGTCGCGCTGGCGCAGCATGAGCGCTTCGGCGGCCGGGTCGGGATAGCCCATCGAGATGCGCATCATGAAGCGGTCGCGTTGCGCCTCCGGCAGGGCGTACGTGCCCTCCATCTCGAGGGGGTTCTGCGTCGCGACGACGAGGAACGGATCGGGCAGCGGATGCGTCCGGCCGTCGACCGTGACCTGCTTCTCCTCCATGGCCTCGAGCAGCGCCGACTGCGTCTTGGGGGAGGAGCGGTTGATCTCGTCGGCGATGACGATGTGCGCGAACACCGCGCCCTGCTTGAACTCGAACTCGCGGTCGACCGGGTTGTATACGCTGACACCGGTGACGTCGCCGGGCAGCAGATCGGGCGTGAACTGGATGCGGCGCACCGTCGCGTCCACGCTTGCGGCGAGGGCGCGGGCGAGCATGGTCTTGCCGACGCCTGGAACGTCCTCGATGAGCAGATGCCCCTCGGCGAGGAGGCACACCAGGGCGCTGCGCACGGCATCCGCTTTGCCGTCGATGACCTTGCCGACCGAGCCGAGGATGGCGGAGGTCTGCTCCGCGAACCGTTCGGCCGTCATGGCGGATGCGTCCTGATGCATGCGTCCCCTCTCGCCCTGCCACCCCGCGTCGGGCTGTGAACCGATCGTAACCCGCCAGGGGCGCGGGCGTACCGCTGGGTCCAGGATGCGGTTAGCCTCGTGGCATGGGACTGTTCCGCAACGATCCGCAGCGCGTGCGACTGGAGTCGCAGGACGTCGAGCTGAAGGCCACACGAGCACCGTGGAGTCTCTGGGCCGACGGATTCGGCAAGCTCGGCATCCGGTCGATCCAGATCATCGTCGTCGTGGTGGTCGCGGCGGCGATCATCTTCGCGATCCAGCAGCTCACGCTCGTGACGATTCCCCTCATGATCGCCCTCATCCTCGCCTGCGCGTTCACGCCCGTCATGAATGCGATGCGCCGACGCGGCGTGCCGTCCGTGCTGGCGACGCTCATCACGCTGCTCGCGATCGTCGTCATCCTGGGCCTTCTCGGCTGGTTGATCGTGTGGGCCGTGCGCGATCAGTGGGATGAGCTGTACTCCCAGGCGGAGGAGGGCTTCCAGCAGCTGCTCGCCTGGTCGCAGACGCTGCCGTTCGAGTTCCTGCAACCCGAACAGATCGATGAGGGGATCGCCGCGCTGACCGATTTCGTCACGAGCGCCCAGTTCGGATCCGGAGCGCTGGCCGGTGTCAGCGCCGTCGCGAACTTCGTCACCGGATTCGTGCTGATGGTGACGATCCTGTTCTTCTTCCTCAAGGACGGCCCGCAGATGTGGGAGTTCCTGCTTCGGCCGTTCCGCGGCGAGAACTACCTGCGCGCTCGCCGCATCGGCGACAAGACGGTCAGCACGCTCGGCTCGTACGTCCGCGGGACCGCCACGGTCGCCGCCGTCGACGCCATCGGCATCCTGATCGGTCTGCTCATCCTGCAGGTGCCGCTCGCGATCCCGCTGGCCGTGCTCGTGTTCCTGCTGGCATTCATCCCGATCGTCGGCGCCACGGTCGCCGGCATCCTCGCCGCTCTCGTCGCCCTGGTCGCGAACGGCTGGGTCGTCGCGCTCATCGTCGTGGGCGTCGTCGTGCTCGTCAATCAGCTCGAGGGCAACTTCCTGCAGCCGTTCCTCATGGGCCGGTCCATGAAGCTGCACGCCTTCGTCATCCTCGTCGCGCTGACCGTCGGCACGGTGCTCGGCGGCATCGTCGGAGCGATCCTGGCCGTGCCGATCACTGCGGCGCTGTGGGGCGTGATCCAGGTCTGGGATGGGCCGCACACACCAGCCAGATGGGCGAGGGCGAAAGCACCCGCCGAAGCCGGGTAGACTGTTCCAAGCCCTCCGCGTGACGGCATCCAGGCCAATTCCCCCAGGACGGAAACGTAGCAAGGGTAACCGGGCTCTGCCGGGTGCGCGGAGGGTCTTTCCGTTTCCGGATGCCTGTTCTCCCAGCATCCTTCGGGTGCGCACTGACAGGATCTGGATGTGACCACACCGCGGACCCCTGCCAGGCGGAGCGCCGTCGCCCGCTTCGCGTCGCCGGTGATCCTGCTGGCGCTGATGTGGGCGGTCCAGTTCGCGGACGCCGTGCTGCCGGGGTCCTTCACCGGGTTCGGTCTCCGCTCGTGGGACGTCTCCGGACTCGGTGGCATCGTCCTCAGCCCGCTGCTGCACGCGAGCTGGGCGCACCTGATCGCGAACTCGCTGCCCTTCCTCGTGCTGGGCTGCCTCGTCGCGATCGAGGGTGCAGGGCGGTTCTGGCTCGTCACGGCCATCATCGCCGTCGTCGGGGGTGCGGGCACGTGGCTCGTCAACGCGCCTGGCACGCTCACCGTCGGCGCGTCCGTTCTCGTGTTCGGTTACTTCGGCTACGTCGTCGTGCGCGTGTGCGCGCCGGGGCGCGTGGCGCACCGGATCGGGTACGCGCTCATCGCCCTGATCGTCATCGTGCTGTACGGCACCGCGATGTTCTCGGGTGTGTTCGGGGTCGCGGACGGCGTCTCGTGGCAGGCACACCTGTTCGGCGCGATCGGCGGCGCGCTCGCCGTGTTCATCGGACGGGCACCAGGGCGGCGCCCGTGAGCAGTCGCACGGCGGCCCGTCGCCGTCCGGTGACCCGCCGCCGCGCTCGGCGCCGCAAACCGGGTGCTCGCAAGCGCGCGGCGCTGCGCCGGCAGCGGCGGCTCGTCGCACGGCGCGTGCTGATCGGCAGCGCAGCAGTGGCCGCCGTCGCCGCGCTGGCCGTTCTGCTGCCGATGACCGCGCAGGCTCCGGTCTGCGCCGCCGAACCGGCGAGCTTCCCCGTCGCGGGGATCGAGGGCTGGCAGGGCGAGCAACTCGAGAACGCCGCCACGATCGTGCTGACCGCACGCGAGCGGGGCTTCGACCGCGCGGGTCAGGTCATCGGCGTGATGGCGGCGATGGGCGAGAGCTCGCTGCGCGTGATCGACTACGGCGACTGGGAGACCGCCGGCGTCACCAATCCGGACGGCTCGCGCACCAGCAGCATCGGCCTGTTCCAGCAGCAGGACTGGTGGGGGAGTGCCGAGCAGCGGATGGACCCGGCATCCTCCGCTGGCCTGTTCTTCGACCGTCTCGGACGGCTCACCGGTTGGCAGGAGCTGGAGCCGTCGATCGCGATCCACCGGGTGCAGATCAACAGCGACCCGCAGCACTACGCCCGATTCCACGCGGATGCCGAGGCCGTCGTCGACGCGCTCTCCGGCGCCTGCGAGGTCGACGGCTGAAACACGCGGGCGCGTAGGCTGGGGTCGTGGCGCGGAGCATCTACATCACCTCGGCCGAGGGACACACCGGCAAATCCACGATCGCCCTGGGCGTGCTCGACGCGCTCATGCGCGTGACGCCGCGCGTGGGGGTGTTCCGCCCGATCGCGCGCTCGTCCGCCGAACGCGACTACGTCCTGGAACTGCTCCTCGCGCACGACGGCGTCCAGCTCGACTACGACGACTGCGTCGGAGTCACATACGACGACGTCCGCGCCGATCCGGACCGGGCCCTGTCGACGATCATCGCCCGATTCAAGGCGGTCGAGGCGCAGTGCGACGCGGTCGTCGTCATCGGCAGCGACTACACGGATGTCGGCAGCCCCGCCGAACTCGGCTACAACGCCCGCATCGCGGCCAACCTGGGTGCACCGGTGCTGCTGGTGCTGTCCGGCCGCGACCAGCAGCATCGGGCCGAGCAGCTCGGCACGACCACCGCGCGCACGTCTGCCGCGGTGAGCCAGCTGGCGGCCCTCGCGCTCGCCGAGCTCGCCGCCGAACGGGCGGAGCTGTTCGCCGTGATCGTGAACCGTGCGGATCCGGATGCCGCGGCCGACACGATCGACGCCGTGCACGCGGTGCAATCGGAGGCGACGCCGGTATGGGCGATCCCCGAGGACCGTTCGCTCGTCGCGCCGTCGATCCGCGGCATCCTGAACGCCGTCGACGGCCGACTGGTCAAGGGTGACGACGATCTCCTCGCGCGGGAGGCGCTCAGCGTGGTCGTCGCCGGCATGTCGATGGTGAACGTGCTGCCGCGACTCACCGCCGATTCGGTCGTCATCATCCCCGCGGACCGCACCGAGGTGCTGCTGGCGGCGCTCCTCGCGGATGCTTCCGGCACGTTCCCGTCGATCGCGGGCATCGTGCTCAACGGGCCCTTCCCACTGCCGGAGTCGATCGAGACGCTGCTGGACGGGCTGGCGTCGCGCGTGCCGATCATCGCGACCGACCTCGGCACGTACGACACCGCGGTCCGCGTGATGGGCGCCAGAGGCCGGCTGGCCGCGGACTCCCGCCGGCGCTACGACACCGCGCTCGGGCTGTTCCAGACGCACGTCGACATCTCGGAGCTGACCCGTCTGCTCGGTCTGGCCGAGGCGACGGTCGTCACGCCGCTCATGTTCGAGTACGGACTCATCGAGCGTGCGCGCTCCGACCGCAAGCGCATCGTGCTGCCGGAGGGCGGCGACGACCGCATCCTCCAGGCGGCGGCCACACTGATCGCCCGCGACGTCGCCGAACTGACGATCCTGGGGGAGGAACCCGCGATCAGGGCGCGAGCCGTCGAGCTGGGCGTCGACATCGCCGCGGCCCGGATCATCAGCACGACGGATCCGTCGTACGTCGAGAAGTTCGCCGCCGAGTACGCGCGGCTGCGCGCGCACAAGGGCGTGACTCTCGCACAGGCGGCCGACACCGTGACGGACGTGTCGTACTTCGGGACGATGATGGTGCATCTCGGACTCGCCGACGGCATGGTCTCGGGGGCGGCGCACACCACGGCGCACACGATCCGGCCGTCGTTCGAGATCATCAAGACCCGACCAGGCGTCGACGTCGTCTCCAGCGTCTTCCTCATGGCGCTCGCCGATCGCGTGCTCGTGTACGGCGACTGCGCGGTCATCCCCGACCCGACGAGCGTGCAACTGGCCGACATCGCGATCTCGTCGGCCGAGACGGCGCGGCAGTTCGGCATCGATCCGCGAATCGCGATGCTGTCGTACTCGACGGGGGAATCCGGGTCGGGGGCCGACGTCGACAAGGTGCGCGAGGCGACGGCTCTCGTGCGCGAGCGGGCCCCCGAGCTCCTCGTCGAGGGGCCGATCCAGTACGACGCGGCGGCGGATGCGGCCGTCGCGAAGGCGAAGCTGCCCGAGTCCGCTGTCGCGGGACGCGCGACCGTCTTCGTCTTCCCCGACCTCAACACCGGCAACAACACCTACAAGGCCGTGCAGCGCTCGGCTGGCGCCGTCGCGATCGGGCCGGTCCTGCAGGGGCTGAACAAGCCCATCAACGACCTGAGTCGTGGGGCGCTCGTGGAGGACATCGTGAACACCGTCGCGATCACGGCGATCCAGGCGCAGGGCGGTGCCGCATGAGCGTCGTCCTCGTCATCAACAGCGGCTCGTCGTCGCTGAAGTACAGCCTCATGGACATGGACCGAGAGCTTCCGCTGGGCGAGGGGCTGATCGAGCGCATCGGGCAGGATGCCGGAGACATCACCCACACGGTCCGTCGCGTCTCGGACGGCACGGCGGCACCGACGGTGCTCGATGAGAAGCATCGCGATTCGCGCCGGATCGCCGACCACGACGAGGCGTTCCGCCTGATGCTCGAGCAGTTCGCGGAGCACGGTCCGCAACTGGACGACCAGCCTCCTGTCGCGGTCGGACACCGAGTTGTGCACGGCGGGGCGCGCTTCTTCGCTCCCACGCTCATCGACGATCTCGTCGAGATCAACATCGAGGATCTCGCCGACCTCGCTCCGCTGCACAACCCCGGCGCTGTCGCCGGCATCCGTGCCGGGCGACGCGCCTTCGACTCGGTGCCGCACATCGCCGTCTTCGACACGGCGTTCCACCAGACGCTGCCGCCCGCGGCCTACACGTACGCGATCGACAAGTCGCTCGCCGAGCGGCACAGGGTGCGCCGCTACGGCTTCCACGGCACGAGTCACAAGTTCGTCTCGGAGCAGGCGGCCGCCTTCGTCGATCGACCTCTCGAGGACCTGCGGCAGATCGTGCTGCACCTCGGCAACGGCGTTTCGATGACCGCGATCGACGGCGGACGGTCCGTGGAGACCTCGATGGGCATGACGCCGCTCGAGGGGCTCGTCATGGGCACGCGCTCCGGCGACATCGACCCCGCGGTGCTGATCCATCTCGCCCGCCGCGCAGGGTTGAGCACGGACGACCTCGACACCCTGCTGAACAAGCGGAGCGGCCTGCTCGGGCTGGCCGGACGCAGCGACATGCGCGACATCCTCGCGGGGGTGGATGCCGGAGAGGATGCCGCGACGCTGGCGTTCGACGTGTACATCCACCGTCTGCGGGCCTACCTCGGGGCGTACATCGCGCAGCTCGGGGGAGTGGACGTCATCTCGTTCACCGCCGGTGTCGGCGAGAACGCCGCGCGGGTGCGCGCGGAGGCGCTGGCGACTCTCGGATTCCTGGGCGTGCAGCTCGACCGCGAGCTCAACGAGCAGCGGCGCCCCGGCATCCGTCGCATCTCGACGACGGAGTCGACCGTGGACGTCCTCGTCGTCCCGACGAACGAGGAACTCGAGATCGCCCGACAGGCGCTGAGCCTGGTCTGAGACGTCTCGTTCCCCTGCCCATGCGCAGTAGGGCTGCCTCACGCTGCCGCAATCGCACATCGTAAGTAAACAAGTTAAAACAAGTAAGAACTTCCCGTTACTCAAGCGTTACCGTCGTGAATTGACGCGCGCGCTCCGCTCCGCGAAGCTGGTTCCCGCAACCCTGCTGGGTTGCCTGCTCAAAGGCGACAGAGTCTGCACAGAGACGTGGGAAACATGACTTCACAATTAGCAACAGAAGTAAACAAGCCGAGACGCATCTCGGACAAGTTCTTCGCCTTCCTCCTCGTGGTCCCCGGGCTCGCGCTGCTCGCGGCAGTCGTCGTCTATCCGCTCATCACGAGTCTCGTCACGGCGTTCTTCGAGCAGAGCCTTCTCTTCCCGGGGCGCGAGTTCGTCGGGCTGCAGAACATCATCGATGTCCTCCAGGGCGAGTTCATGACCTTGTTCGGTCAGACGATGGTCTTCACGATCGGGACCACGGTGCTGCCGTTCATCATCGGCTTCGCTCTGGCGCTCGCGCTCAACACGCGGATCGCCGGATCCAAGGTCATGCGCGGGCTCATGCTCATCCCGTGGCTGGTGCCCGGGGTCGTCGTGTCGTTCCTGTGGATGTGGATCTTCAACGCCAATTACGGCGTGATGAACGCCCTGCTGCAAGGGATCGGCCTGATCGACGAACCGCAGGCGTGGCTCGCGCAGCCGGGGACCGCGATGGTCGCCGTGATCATCGCGAAGACCTGGCAGTCCTTCCCGTGGATGATGGTCATGCTTCTCGCGGGGCTCCAGACGGTGCCCCGCGAGCTGCACGAGGCGGCCGAGATCGACGGCGCCGGCACGATCCGCCGCTTCTTCTCCATCACCGTCCCGCAGATGCAGGGCATCATCGGCCTCGTCCTGCTTCTCGAGTTCATCTGGAACTTCCAGCACTTCGACATCATCTACGTCCTCACCGGCGGAGGACCGGCCGGAAGCACGCAGACGTTCGCGACCGCGGTGTACGAGACCGCCTTCCACAGCTTCGACCTCGGTCATGCCGGCGCCCTGGGCCTGCTCTGGCTCCTGCTGCTGATGATCCTCGTCGTCGTCTATGTGCGCTTCTCGGAGAAGGGGGAGAAGAAATGACCGCCACGCTGCTGCCGGAGAACCCGGCCACCTCGGCGGGGGCCACGGCCGCCCAGGTGCTCCCTCCTCGCAAGGTCCGCAAACCTCGGCCGGCATCCGCCGAACGTCGGGAGCGGCCGGGGGTGCGCATCGCCGCCTGGCTGACGATCCTCGTCTTCGGCGGGTTCGCGCTGCTCCCGGTGTACTGGCTGCTCGCGACGTCGCTCACGCCGAAGACCGACGTCTTCGCCTATCCGCCGAAGCTGTTCCCGAGCGAGATCTCGTTCGAGGCGTACGCCTCGCTGTTCTCCAACCCGCAGCTGTTCGTGTACCTGCAGAACAGCGTCATCGTCTCGGTCATCACGGCCGTCCTGTCGGTGCTCGTGTCCGCCTACATGGGCTACTCGTTCTCGAAGTTCCGCTACACGGGGCGCCGCGCCCTGATGTACTTCGTGCTCGCGTCGCAGATGTTCCCGCAGGCTCTGCTGCTGGTGACGCTGTACACGGTGTTCGCGGCCTACAACCTCCTGAACACCTACACAGCGCTGGTGCTGTCGTTCACGACCTTCACACTCCCGCTGTGCGTCTGGATGCTGAAGGGGTTCTTCGACACGATCCCGGACGAGCTCATCGAAGCGGCGCGCGTCGACGGCGCTTCGCGGATGCGCATCATCCACTCGATCGTGCTGCCGCTCTCGGCTCCCGGTCTCGTGGCCGCCGGGCTGTTCGCGTTCGTTCGCGGCTGGAACGACTTCATCTTCGCCCTCACGCTCGCCGGCCCCGAGAAGCAGACGCTCCCGCCGGGGCTCGTCAACACGTTCGTCGGCGAGGCGTCCACCGCATGGCCGGAGCTCATGGCGGCATCGCTCGTCGTCTCGCTCCCTGTCGCGATCGTCTTCATCCTGCTCCAGCGCTACCTCGTCGGCGGTATGACCGCCGGCGCGGTCAAGGGCTGATCCGCATCACGCAACTCCACCAACCAGACACATCGACAAGGAGGACGATATGTCCGCATCACCCCTCATGAACCTCGAGTTCAACCGCCGTCGCGCGCTGCAGCTGTTCGGCATCGGTGCGGCCGCCGTGACGCTGGCGGCCTGTGCGCCGACCGGAACGGGAGCCGGAACCGCACCGGCCGCCGGCGGAGGTTCGACAGCCGGACTCGACGGCGCCGACCCGACCGACTTCTCGTTCGCCTCGTGGTCGTTCACCGAGGAGGCCGCGGCCCCCGCGCTGGAGGCGATCGTCGCCTCGTACCAGGACAAGCAGTCCGTGAAGGTGACTGATGTCTCCTTCCCCTACAACGAGTACTTCAACCAGTTGCTGCTGCAGGTGCGCGGCGGCCAGTTCACCGGCGCCGCGCACGTGGACGTCGCGTGGCTCGGCTCGCTCGCCGCACTCGGCAAGCTCCAGGATCTCTCGTCGCTCACCGAGGGACGGGGCTACACGGATGCCGCGCTGAAGGCCGCGCAGTTCGAGGGCACCCAGTACGCGCTGCCGTGGACGATCGGTGCGATCGGTCTCGTCACGAACTCCGAGATCCTCGCCAAGGTCGGCGTGACCCCAGAGGAGTTCCCGACCACGATCGATGCCTACGAGAAGACCCTCAAGGATCTCAAGGGGCTCGGCGGAGGACTCATCCCGTATGCGGCATCCACCAAGGCGGCGCAGCTGAAGGACATCCTGATCTGGATGCAGACCTTCGGCAGCCCGCTCGTCGACGGCGACACCGTGACGATCGGCGACGACGCCTCGATCGAGGCCGTCACCTGGTACAAGAGCCTGTACGACCAGGGACTGATCGCGGCGGACGTGGACCGGTTCGACGCCCGGTCGCTGTTCGCGCAGGGGCGCGCCGCGATCTACGACGACGCGCCGGTCGGGCGCAATGCGGTGGTGGGCGAGTCGCCGGACCCCGACCTCGCGAGCAAGCTCGCTCCGGTCTCGCGTCCGGTGCTGAAGAAGGGCGACACTCCGCGGGCGCTGGTCTGGGGCGGTGCGATCGCCGTCATCGACGGGGATGGCGCACCCACGGCCGGCGATTTCGCGCAGTTCGCTACGAGCGACCTGGACACGGTGCTGGCGGACTACGCCGTGCGCGGCCTGCCGCCCGTGACCACCGAGGCGCAGGAGTCCGCCGTCGTGAAGGACGACGTCTTCGGCACCCAGTTCAGCGAGCGCATCACGGCGACGGCCACGACCAACCCGTTCTGGGCGTTCACGACCTACTCGCAGATCGAGACCGAGATCGCCGAGCAGGTGCAGGCAGTGCTCGTCGGCTCGGCGACGCCCGCCGACGCCATGAAGGCCGCCGGCGACGCGGCCCAGAAGCTCGTCGGCTGAGCCATGCGCCGCCGTATCGCGCTCAGCGCGCTCGCCGGTGCGGCGCTCGCGACGGCGGGGATCATCCCCGCCGTCGCGGCACCGCCGCAGAATGCTGCGGAGGATCTGCCGTTCCGCGTCGACGCCTCGAACCAGGCGGGGTGGTGGAACCCGATCGACGAAGTCGACGGGATCGCCTACTTCGCCTACAACGCCCCCGGCCCGACCGCGGCGACGCACGAGGTGCACATCGCCGCGCGGTCCCAGGACGGCACCTGGACAGACGGCTGTCTCCACGACGGCGCCGGAGCGTGCGTGAGCTTCGTCGACGACAACGGTCACAACCAGCCGTCGATCGTCGTCGACGGGGAGGGCACCATCCACGCGTTCGTCTCGATGCACCACGAGCAGTGGAACTACTTCCGCTCCGAGACGGCGGGCGATGTCACGAGTCTGGTCGACGCCACGGCGCAGATGCCCGACCAGACGGCGACCATCACGTATCCGATCACGGCGCACGGCGCGGACGGCGATGCCTGGCTGCTCGTGCGCAGCGGCGCCGACGATCAGCGCCGCAGAGACGGAGTCCTCTACCACTACGACCCGACGGTCGGCAGGTGGGAGACAGAGACGACGATCGCCGCAGCAGTCGGTTACTCCTTCTATCCTGACGACCTCCAGGTCGACGGCGACGGCCGCGTCCACGTGCTCTGGGAATGGGGCCCCTGGCCGGCTGATCCCGCGAGGCACCTCGGTTCGTACGCCGTGTACGACCCCGCGACAGGCGGTATCGAGGACGTCGCCGGAACCGCCGTCGCCGGTCCTGTCACACCGGACAGCGGCGGAGCGGTCATCTGGCGCGACTTCGGTGCGGAGGAGGACATCTCGAGCTACACCCCCGCGCTCCAGACCGCGAAGATGGCTCTGCGCGGTGATCGCCTCGTCGGCATCACCTACCGCTTCGTGGAGAAGGACGCCACCGCGTACGACGTGCTCTACGCATCCTGGAGCCGTTCCGGCTGGTCCAGCGAGATGCTCGTCGACACCTCCGCGCTCGGCGCGGGGACCGCGACGAGCGCGACGATCGACACGACCGCCCACGGATCGAAGGTCCGCGTCTACGCAGCGGTCACGACTCAGGTCTGCGGCGAGCTGCGCAGCCAGGTCGTCAAGATCGAGCAGGCCGAAGGACGCGACGGCTGGAGCTACGAGACGGTCGGCGACGCCCGCAGCGGCCAGCAGCGGTTGCGGGCCGTGACGACGGATGCCGGAACGGACCTGCTCTATCTCAGCGCCCCGAACGCCGCCCCGGCCGTGCTCTCCTACGTCGCGGTGCCGCGGTCGGGCCCGAAGACGACCGGTGAGGACCTCGTCGACATCGTCGCGGCTCTGCGCGGAGATCTCGGCGGAACGAACCTCGCGGTGGGTGCGGCGGTCACGGCCTCCTCGCAGCTGCGCGCCGATACAGGACCCGAACTCGCCGTCGACGGAATCTGCACGGATGCCAGCCGCTGGATCTCAGCGCTCGATGACCCGACACCGACCATCGAGATCAGCTGGCCGGAGGCTGCAGCGCTCGCCGAAGTGCGCGTGCGCAGCGGCTACAGCGTGGATCCGGGCACCTCGGCGGTGCTGCGCGGATTCACCGTCCTCATCCACACCGCCCAGGGGTGGACCGACGTCGGCTCCTACACCGCCAATTCCGATCGTCTCGTTCGAGTCGACACCGCAGGCCTGGTCGCCGACGGCGTCCGGCTGGAGATCGCAGATCCCTCGGCGTCGGCGACCGATGTCGCCCGCGTCTTCGAGATAGAAGCGATCGCCGCGACCGGCTGAGCACGCCGCCCGCGCCTCGCACACCCCACCCACGGAAGGAACCCATCAGCATGCGCAGCCAGAGGATCGAGACCGACGTCGTCGTCGTCGGAGGAGGTCTCGCCGGTGTCTCGGCCGCCATCTCAGCCGCCCGGCTCGGACAGCGCGTCGCGTTGATCGGCAACCGGCCCGTCCTCGGCGGCAACTCGTCGTCCGAGGTGCGGGTGTGGGTGTGCGGGGCCACAGCCCACGGCAACCAGCGATGGGCGCGCGAGACCGGGATCATCGGCGAGCTGTACGTCGAGAACCAGTACCGGAACCCGGAGGGCAACCCGATCCATTGGGACGACGTCGTCCTGGATGCGGTCAGGGCGGAGGAGAACATCGCCCTCTTCCTCAACACCGACGTCCGCGAGGTCGCCGCCCACGGACCGGAGGACGATCGGGTGATCGATTCGGTGACCGGCTGGACCATGGGATCCGAGATCACGACGACCTTCACTGCGCCGATCTTCCTGGACTGCACCGGCGACGGTCTCGTCGGCCACCTGGCCGGTGCCCGCTACCGGCTCGGCAAGGAGGGCAAGGCCGAGTTCGGCGAGGAGTGGGCACCCGACGAGCCGAAACAGGAGTTCCTCGGGTCGACGCTGCTGTTCTACTCGAAGGATCTCGGCCGGCCGGTCGACTTCGTCGCACCGGACTCGACGATCGACATCACGACGACGCCGATCCCCGAGTCCCGCATCATCCGATCCGGCGACAGCGGAGCGGCGTACTGGTGGGTCGAGTGGGGCGGCGAGCTCGACATCGTCGACGACAACGAACGCATCCGCGACGAGCTGCGTGGCGTGATCCTCGGCATCTGGGACTACATCAAGAACTCCGGACGCTTCGACGCCGACACCCTCGATCTCGAGTGGATCGGCAACATCCCAGGCAAGCGCGAGTACCGCCGGTTCATCGGCGACTACACCCTGCATCAGGGCGACATCGTGGGTCAGACGTCGTTCGAGGACGGCGTCGCGTTCGGCGGATGGTCCATCGACCTGCACCCGGCCGGCGGCATGTACGCCACCGGTGCCGGCGCAGTCCAGCGCTTCTCGAACGGCGTGTTCGAGATCCCGTACCGCTCGCTCTACTCGCGGAACGTGAGCAACCTGCTGATGGCCGGTCGTCTCGTCTCCGCGACGCACATCGCGTTCGGTGCGGCCAGGGTCATGGCCACCTGCGCGGCGATGGGCGAGGCCGCCGGTACCGCGGCGGCGCTCAGCGTCCGCCGCACGACGACGCCGCGCGGCGTGTACGAGCAGCATCTGCCGGAGCTGCGCCAGACCCTGCTGCGGGCAGACGCGACGCTGATCGGGGTCGCGAACGAGGATCCGGACGACCTCGCCAGGGGGGCGTCGATCACGGCATCCGGCTTCACCCGCACGATCGGGACGGATGCCGGTGACGACGGCATCCCGTATCGGTTGAAGGACGACATCGGAATCGTCGTGCCGATGACGGGCGAACTCGGCGGCATCGCCCTGCGTGCCGCGAGCGATGCCGATACGACGCTCGTCGTCGAGGCGTACGTTTCCGATCTCCCGCAGAACGTGATCCCGGTGGAGCGGGTGGCCGCAGCATCCGTCCCGCTCCCGGCGGGTGAGGCGCGCTGGGTCGATGTGCCGCTCGCGTTCACGGCGGACCGCGCGCGCAACGTGATCGTGGTCGTCCGGCACGATCCGGCCGTCACGCTCTTCACGACCCCGGAACTGCCCCCTGGGGTCCTCACCCTCGTCCACCGCCTGGACAACGACGATCAGAACGTCGAGATCAGCCGGGATGAGCTCATCGTCCAGTGGCCGACGAAGCCGCTGCGCGGCCGGTCGGTGCTGTTCCGCGCGCTCCGCGAATCCGCCGTCCTGGCCCCGGAGCGCGCGATCAGCGGAGGCAACCGCCCCTTCGACGGCCCGAACATGTGGGCATCCGAGCCGATGGTCCCCGGACGCGACGAGTGGCTGCGGCTGGACTGGGACGAACCGGTCTCGGCGACCGAGATCCGCCTGGTCTTCGACGACGACGTCGATCTCGAGCTCAACACGCTGCATCACCATCGCAGCCCGGACCGCATCATCCCGCAGCTGGTGCGCGACTACCGGGTCGACGTGCTCGGCTCGGAGGGATGGCGTGCGGTCGCGGATGTGCAGGGCAACCGGCGCCGGCACCGTCGTCACGAGCTGCCGGCCGACAGCGGACCGATCACGGCGGCCCGGCTGGTGATCTCCGCGACGAACGGGGCCCGACAGGCGCGCGTCATCGCGTTCCGGGTGCAGAGGTGAGGCGCGCGTGAGCGGTAGCGTGAGACGCCAGAGCATCTCGACGAGGAGCGGAGCCGTGAACGAAGCGCGCGCACGACGCAGCGCGCCGGTGGCCCGGCGCGTGCGGACCGGTATCGTCGCGCTCGCCATCCCCGATCTGAACGAGCCGTACTTCGCCGAGCTCACCTCGCTGTTCGTCACCAGAGCGCACGAGCGCGGGCTGTCGATCCTCATCCAGCAGACCGCGGGTCTGCACGAGCGCGAAGTCGATATCGCGAACGGCGTCGGGCTCCCTCCCATCGACGGGCTCATCCACATTCCGCGCTCGCTGACGGTCGGCGATCTCACCCGGCGCACGGCACCCGGACCGATCGTGCTGCTCGGCGAGCACATCCAGGTCAGTCCCTTCACGCACGTCACAGTCGACAACAAGGCCGGTACGGATGCCGCGACGGCGCACCTCGCGGATGCCGGATGCCGGCGCATCGCGTTCGTCGGCCGACGGGATGCGGTGCCCTCGGATGCCGCGGACCAGCGCGTCGCCGGCTACCTGGCGGCCGTGCAGCGACTCGGGCTGAGCGACGACGCCGCACTCATCGCGACCGTCGACGCCTTCACAGCGGAGGAGGGTCGCCGTGCGATGTCCGAGCTGATCGCGCGCGGCGTCGACTGCGACGGCGTGGTCTGCTCCAACGACTCGCTGGCGTTCGGCGTGCTCGCCGCGCTGCACGAGGCGGAGCTCCGTGTCCCGGCCGAGGTGGCGGTGATCGGCTTCGACGACGTGCACGCGGCGCAGTTCTCGACGCCGACGCTGACCTCGGTCGCGCCGGACGACGGTGCGCTGGTGGATGCGGCACTGGACGCGCTGGCGCACCAGATGAGCACTCCGCCCGGGATGGACATGCCGGTGCAGCACGTCGTCGTCGCATCGCGCATCGTCGCGCGGGCATCGACCGCGCGCTGAGTCAGACGTCCGCAGGCGCTTCGAGCGGCGCGAGCGTGAGCGCGACGCGGTCGGCGAGCTGTGCCGCCGCGTCGGCCGGCAGGGCCTCGTCCATGATCAGGCGGTCGACGTCCTCGACATCGACGATCGTGGTGAGGCCGACGGCCGTCCACTTCGAGTGATCCGCCAGGACCACCGAGGTGCTTCCCGCCGCGATGAGGGCGCGATCCGTCTCCGCCTCGAGGAGATTCGAGGTCGTCAGACCCGCCTGCAGGTCGACGCCTCGGACGCCGAGGAACACGAGGTCGCAGTGCAGCACGTCCAGCGCGCGCACGGCGATCGGACCGACCAGGGCGTCGGCCGGCGTGCGGACTCCGCCGGTGAGCACCACCGTCTGCGTGTACGGCTCATCCGCGCGGTCAGGCCGGGCGAACACCTCGGCGACAGGGAGGGAGTTCGTGACGATCGTCAGATCGGGGATGCCGCGCAGCGCACGGGCGAGCGCCCACGCGGTCGTGCCGCCGGAGAGGCCGATCGCCATGCCCGGTTCGACGAGCTCGGCCGCGCTCCGGGCGATCGCGTTCTTCTCGGCGAGGCGAAGCCGTGCCTGTGACGTGAAGTCGACATCCGTACGGTCCGGCAGGCGCGGTGTCGTCGCGCCTCCGCGCACCTTGTCGACGACGCCCTGCATCGCGAGCACGTCGATGTCGCGGCGGACGGTCATCTCGCTGACGTCCAGCGCCGCCGCGAGGTCGGCGACGCCTGCAGCGCCGGTGCGGCGCACCTCTGAGACGATGCGCGAGCGGCGTTCGGCAGCGAGCACCTGGACCCCTTTCGATCTGCACGCCAGTCTGCCATGGGCGGCGGCGCGGACGTAGCGTCGCCCCCGCTCGGCGCATTACGCTGGCAGTGGCACACGGAGGTGCCGGCCCGAACTCCGCTGCTCCTTTGGAGGCCCGCGTGTCCGACACCCTGCCCGATCTGCGCACCATGTCCGGCGTCCTGTTCGATCTGGACGGCGTTCTGACCCCCACCGCCGAAGTGCACATGCGCGCATGGCAGGCCGTGTTCGACGACGTCTTCGCACGGTGGGGCATCGAACCTCCGTACACCGATGACGACTACTTCGCGTACGTCGACGGCAAGAAGCGCTACGACGGCGTGGCGAGCCTGCTGCGCAGCCGCAACGTCGAGATCCCGTGGGGCGCCGTCGACGATGATCCGGCGGTTGAGACGATCTGCGGCATCGGCAACCGCAAGAACGCCGCGTTCTCGGCATCCCTGCGGGCGGAGGGCATCGCCCCGTACCCGGGATCGCTCGCACTGCTCGAGCATCTGCGGGACGCCGGCATCCGCATGGGCGTCGTGTCGAGCTCCAAGAACGCCGAGGAGGTCCTCGGCAGCGCCGGCATCCGCGGATTCTTCGAGATCGTCGTCGACGGGGTCGTCGCCGAGCGCGACGCGCTCGCGTCGAAACCGGCGGCCGACATGTTCACCGCCGGTGCTGCGGCGCTCGGCATCGACGTCGCCACGGGCGCAGCCGTCGAGGATGCCGTGGCCGGCGTCGCGTCCGCCTCGGCCGCCCGGTTCGCCACCGTCGTCGGCGTCGACCGCGGCGCCGGCCCCGATGTGCTCCGGGAGTCCGGTGCCACCTGTATCGTCGATGACCTCTCCCGACTCCTCCCGACGACCCCTTCGGAGACCGCATGATCGATCGCGACCGCTTCCCCGTCGACCCGTGGCGCCTGGTCGAGACGCGCTACACCGAGGACGGCGTCTCCGAGACGCTCTTCGCGGTCGGCAACGGCTACCTGGGCCTCCGCGGCAACCACATCGAGGGCCGGGGCGCACACGAGCACGGCACGTTCATCAACGGCCTGCACGAGACCTGGCCGATCCGTCACGCCGAGCAGGCGTACGGCTTCGCCGAGGTCGGTCAGACGATCATCAACGCGCCGGACGCCAAGGTCATGCGGGTGTACGTCGACGACGAGCCGATCTCGTTCGACGAAGCCGACGTGCGCGAGTACACCCGCTCGCTCGACATGCGCACCGGCATCCTGAGCAGAGACCTGGTGTGGGAGACGCCCTCCGGAAAGCGCGTCCGGATGCGCGATGAGCGCATGGTGAGCTTCGAAGAGCGCCACCTCGCGATCCTCCGCCTCGAGGTCACCGTCGAGAACTCCGATGCTCCCGTCACGATCAGCTGTCAGATCCTCAACCGACAGGACGGCGGGAACGTCTACGGCGGCACGCCGGTGGCGGCGAAGAAGGCGGGCTTCGACCCGCGGCGCGCCGAGAAGATCACCGAGCGGGTGCTGCAGCCGGTCGAGTACTGGCAGGACGGACTGCGCTCCGCGCTGTCGTACCAGGTCACCGAGTCCGGCATGACGGCGGCGGTCGTCGCCGATCACGTCATCGAGACCGACAACGAGTACAGCGCGCGCCAGCTCATCGAACCCGACATCGCGAAGAACGTGTTCCGCGTGCAGGCGAAGGCCGGCGTCCCGATCCGCATCACGAAGCTCATCAGCTATCACACCTCCCGCGGCGTTCCGGCGCGCGAGCTCGTGGATCGCTGCCGCCGATCGCTCGACCGGGTCGCGGTCGAGGGCGTCGAGCTGCAGTTCCGCATCCAGGAGGCGTGGCTGGATGCCTTCTGGGAGCGCAGCGATGTGCGCATCGGCGGACAGGATGCCCTGCAGCAGGCGACCAGGTGGTGCCTGTTCCAGCTGGCGCAGGCCTCGGCACGGGCCGACGGCTCTGGCGTGCCGGCCAAGGGCGTCTCGGGGTCCGGGTACAGCGGGCACTACTTCTGGGACACCGAGATCTACGTCCTGCCGTTCCTCACCTACACGTCGCCGCAGTGGGCGCGCAACGCGCTCCGCGCTCGCGTGCTCATGCTCCCGGCCGCGCGTCGCCGCGCCGCGCAGCTCAACGAAGCAGGGGCGCTGTTCCCGTGGCGCACCATCAACGGCGAGGAGGCCTCGGCGTACTACGCCGCCGGCACCGCGCAGTACCACATCAACGCCGACGTGAGCTTCGCGCTCGGCAAGTACGTGCGCGCCACCGGTGACGTGGACTTCCTGCATCGCGAGGGCGTCGACATCGCCGTGGAGACCGCCCGGCTGTGGGCGACCCTCGGGTTCTGGCGCGGCACGAACGGCGATGCGACATTCCACATCCACGGCGTCACGGGGCCTGACGAGTACACGACGGTCGTCAACGACAACCTCTTCACCAACGTCATGGCGCGGTTCAATCTGCGCCTGGCGGCCCGCGTCGTGCGCGAACTCGCGGCGAGCGATCCGCGCGCCTTCGACGCGCTCGTGGAGCGCACCGGATTGGACGCCGGGGAGGCGGAGGCCTGGGACCAGGCGGCGGATGCGATGTACATCCCGTTCAGCGACGGCCTCGGCATCCACCCGCAGGATTCGCTGTTCCTGGAGCGCGAGGTGTGGGACCTCGCGCACACGCCGGACGACCAGCGTCCCCTGCTGCTGCACTTCCACCCTCTGGTGATCTACCGGTTCCAGGTGCTCAAGCAGGCGGATGTCGTGCTCGCGCTGTTCCTGCAGGGCAACCACTTCTCGGCCGAGGAGAAACTGGCCGACTTCGAGTACTACGACCCGCTGACCACCGGCGATTCCACGCTGTCGGCGGTCGTGCAGTCGATCCTAGCCGCCGAGGTGGGCTACCAGGATCTCGCGAAGGAGTACTTCGAGCAGTCGCTGTTCGTCGACCTCGGCGACCTGCACCACAACGCCGCGGACGGCGTGCACGTGGCGTCGGCGGGCGGCGTCTGGACGGCTCTCGTGAGCGGCTTCGGCGGCATGCGCGATCACGGCGGCGAGCTGAGCTTCGATCCGCGCCTTCCCGTCGACTGGCCGTCGCTGTCGTATCCGCTGCAGTGGCGGGGAACGGCACTCGAGGTCGCACTCACCCGGGACGAGCTGCGGGTGCGGGTGCGCGTCGGCGACCCCGTGACGTTCACCGTGCGCGGCGCGTCGTTCACGGCATCCGAGGGGCAGGACGTCGTCGTGACGCTGGTGGGGCAGGGGCCCGTGATCCCCGGACGCCCGACGCTGCGGCAGTTCGCCGACGCACGGCGCGACGACGGCACGCTGATGTCGGCATCCGTGCCCGTGGTGACGAGCGCGATCCCGGTGATCACCGGCTTCCCGGACTGAGGCGTCGATGGCGGCGGCGCGGCACTTCCTAGACTGATCAGGTGCTCGTCGCCCTCATCCTCGGTCTCATCCCCGCCCTCCTTCTGCTGGGTGGGGCGCTCTGGGCGCGGGCGGTCGCGCATGCGACGCCCGCGTCACCCGGGGCGCGCTTCGCGCCATCGGACGGGGCGGACGTCGTGTCCGACGGGCTCCTGCTGCGCGCGGATCGGCGGACGGTCGCGGCCGCGCTGGTCGACATGGCCGTTCGGCGCAAGGTCAGGTTGCTGGCTCCCGACGACGCAGACAAGCGGACTCCGGTCGGGGTCGAAGTCGTCGACGGTGCGCAGTTCACGCCCGGTGAGATCGCTGTGCTCGAGGCCCTGTTCGGTCCGGATCACACCCCCGGCCGGGTGCGGCGGTTCTCGAAGGACCGTCGTGCGCTGTCCGGACGCGTGCGCACGCTCCTCGCGAACGCGGAGCAGCGGCTGATCGATGCGGGGCTCGTGGGGAGGGGCCGCCGGACGTGGCCGGTGGTGGTGCTCTGGGTGTTCGCGTGGGCGGGGATCGCGAGCACACTGTTCTTCGCCCTCGGGACGTTCATGAACGACGACGTCGTCGGAGCCGTCCTGCTGCTGGTCTCGACGGGCGTCGTGATCGCGGCGATGTGCCTGATCCCGCGCCCGTGGCGCCGATTCGCACCGGCCGCGGATCCGCTGCGGACGCATCTGGCCGGCGTCCGCGAGTACATCGCGCTCGCGGAGCGCGAGCCGCTGCGCTTCGGCCAGTCCGTCGACGGCGCGCTGCTCCGGGCCGACGTCTCGGCGGAGGCCTCCGATGCCCGGCTGCAGCGGTTCCTGCTCAACGAACGGCTGCTGCCGTACGCGGTTCTGTTCGGTGAGGAGAGGAGCTGGTCCCGGATGCTGAAGCTCGACGGACAGGACCTCGCGCACGTGGAAGGGATGGACGACGTGCTCGACGCGGTGGAGGGAGTGCTGGTGGTGCTGGAGCTCGTCGGCGGTGCCCTGAATCTCATCACCGCGGTCGGCGATCTCGCCGACGCGACGGGTGGCGCGATCGAGGGCATCGGGTCGGTGCTCGACGCTCTGAGCTGACCCCCGGGCCGGATGTGGAGGAACAGCAACTCGTGTCGGCGGCACGCCGTAGGCTGGACGGGTGACCACAGCCCTCTACCGCCGCTATCGGCCCGAGACCTTTGCGGAGATGATCGGGCAGTCGCAGGTGACCGAACCGCTCATGACGGCGCTGCGCAGCGACCGAGTCGGGCACGCCTATCTGTTCTCCGGGCCTCGCGGCTGCGGCAAGACGACGTCGGCCCGCATCCTCGCGCGTTGCCTCAACTGCGCCGAGGGCCCGACGGACACCCCGTGCGGCGTCTGCCCGAGCTGCGTCGAGCTGTCGCGAAACGGCGGCGGTTCGCTCGATGTCGTCGAGATCGACGCGGCCAGCCACAACGGCGTCGACGACGCCCGCGATCTGCGCGAGCGCGCGACCTTCGCGCCGAGCCGCGATCGCTTCAAGATCTTCATCCTCGACGAGGCGCACATGGTGACGCCGCAGGGGTTCAACGCGCTGCTCAAGCTCGTCGAAGAGCCGCCCGAGCACGTCAAGTTCATCTTCGCGACGACCGAGCCCGAGAAGGTGCTCGGCACGATCCGCTCGAGGACGCATCACTACCCGTTCCGCCTCGTTCCGCCGGCCGCGATGCTCGAGTACGTCGAGAAGCTGTGCACGGAAGAGGGCGTCCAGGTCGAGCAGGGCGTGCTGCCCCTCGTCGTCCGCGCCGGCGGCGGCTCGCCGCGAGACACCCTGTCGTTGCTGGACCAGCTGATCGCCGGGTCCGACCCTTCGGCAGGCTCGGGGCAGGCGCCGTTCGTCGCCTACGAGCGCGCGGTGTCGCTGCTCGGTTACACGCACGCCGCTCTGCTCGACGAGATCGTCGATGCCCTGGCCGCCGGCGATGCGGCCGCGGCCTTCCCGGCAGTCGACCGCGTCGTCCAGACCGGTCAGGACCCGCGACGCTTCGTCGACGATCTGCTGGAGCGGCTGCGCGACCTCATCGTGATCGCCGCCGTGGGCGACGGCGCCTCCGCAGTGCTGCGCGGCATCCCGTCGGACGAGATGCAGCGCATGCAGACGCAGGCGGCCGGCTTCGGGCAGGCACGTCTGTCGCACACAGCCGATGTTGTCAGCGCCGCCCTGGACGACATGTCCGGTGCCACGTCGCCGCGCCTGCATCTCGAGCTGCTGATCGCCCGTGTGCTCGCTCCGGCGATGGCAGCGAGCCCTGCTGCTCCGGCTTCCATTGCGCAGGTTTCCCCGGCGTCCGCGCCGGCGGCTCCGGCTCAGACTCCGGCCACTGCTGCGCAGGCTGCCTCTGCGGCTGCGCCCGCTCCCACGCCGGCTGCGCCCGCCGCCTCGTCTGCTGCTGCGCTGTCCGCGTCTGCCGCCGCGACACCGCCTGCGGCAGCTCCGGTCGCTCGGACGACGGTCCCCTCCGCTGCTCCCTCCGCCGACCGAACCGCCGGTGAGCCGGATCGTGTTCCTGCCGAGACCGCTGCATCCGAGCCCGCATCGCCGGAGACTGCCGCTCCCTCGCCCGCCCCGCTGGCCGATGCCTCCTCGCGCGATGAGCGAGCCGCGGGCGACCCGCAACGCGTTCCTGTCGAGCCGGCGCCGGAATCCGTGTCGCCCGAGCCCGCAACAGCACCCATCGCAGAGTCGGTGCCGACGTCCGCCGCGACCGGGCCCGTCGACTTCGATCGCATCCGCGCCGCATGGCCCGCCGTGCTGACGCGACTGGAGGGCATCAGCCGCTCCGCGTGGCTCATGGTGACCACGATCCAGCCGCTCGCCTACGCGTCCGATTCCGAAGTGCTGACGCTCGGATTCGTCAGCCCGCAGGACGTCCCGCGGTTCAAGGGCCCCACTCCGGGCCCCGGCCCGTCCGATCACCTGCGCACGGCGATCGAGCAGGAGCTGGGCGTCAAGGTGAAGTACAAGCCGGCGCCGCTTCCGGCCGGGGGAGCACCTGCCCCGGCCGCGGCTCCGGCTCCGGCATCCCAGCGGGCACCACGGCCGAGCGCGTTATCGTCGTCGCCCGTGACGGAGTGGGCCGTGGCGCCCATCCCCCAGGGGAACGAGACGCCGCAGACCCCGCTGCCCGTCGATGACGAGCCGACCGAGGTCGAATCCGCAGCGTCCGCACCGCAGCCGCCCGTCGACGGACGCGTCTCCGACGATGAACCTCCGCTGCCCGGCGATGACGACGCACCGGACGAGGACGAACCGCCATACGATCCGTCCGATCACGGTGCGGCGTACCCGGCCGCGCCGGCCACGGCATCCGCTCCCTCCCCGTCAACCGCACCGGCGAGCCCGGCATCCGCACCGGTCAGCCGGGCGGCAGCACCCGCAGCGCAGACCCGACCAGCCCCGCAGGCTCCTGTCGTGACCGCTCGGTCCGCGGCGCCGGAGGGGATCCAGCGCTACGGCGAGGCCGTGGTCCGACAGGTGCTCGGCGCGACCTTCGTGCGCGAAGAGCCGTATGAGCCCCCGACCGCGACGAGGTTCAGCTGATGTACGACGGCATCGTCCAAGAGCTGATCGACGAGTTCGGGAGACTCCCCGGGATCGGGCCGAAGTCCGCGCAGCGCATCGCGTTCCACATCCTGCAGACGCCGTCGTTCGATGTGGCGCGGCTGTCCGAACTGCTCACCGAAGTGCGCGAGCGCGTCCGGTTCTGCGAGATCTGCGGCAACGTCTCCGAGCAGGACCGCTGCGCGATCTGCCGCGACCCGCGGCGCAACAGCGCACTGATCTGCGTGGTCGAGGACGCCAAGGACGTCGCGGCGATCGAACGCACCCGTGAGTTCCGTGGCCTGTACCACGTGCTCGGCGGCGCGATCAGCCCGATCGCCGGAGTCGGGCCGGACGACCTGCGCATCACTCAGCTCATGACGCGCCTCGCGGACGGCACCGTGCAGGAGGTCATCCTCGCGACGAACCCGAACCTCGAGGGCGAGGCGACCGCGAGCTACCTCAGCAGGCTCCTTACGACGATGCAGATCACCGTCTCGAGGCTCGCCTCCGGGCTGCCGGTCGGCGGCGACCTGGAGTACGCGGACGAGGTCACTCTCGGTCGTGCCTTCGAAGGCCGTCGCACCTTGTGATGCGGCACGGCGAGGCGGGGTCGTGAACGCGCACACCACGGTGAGCCGACGCGGCTGGCTGCTCTTCGGGGCCATGGCGCTGCTGTGGGGCGTGCCCTACCTGTTCATCCGCATCGCGGTGGAATCCTACTCGCCGCCGGCGATCGTGGCGGGTCGCACCCTGATCGCAGCGCTCCTGCTCCTGCCGTTCGCGATCCGCAGCGGTGCGCTGCGTCCGGCGCTCAAGAAGTGGCCGTGGGTGCTGGCCTTCGGACTCGTCGAGATGGGCGGGCCCTTCGTGCTGCTCGGCCACGCAGAGCAGACGCTGCACTCCGGGCCGACCGGTCTGCTCGTCGCGACCGTTCCGCTGTTCGCGGCGCTCATCGCGCTCGGCGGCGGCGACCGCACGGTGCTGCGCCCTGTGCGGCTCGGAGGACTGCTGGTCGGGTTCGCCGGCGTCGCGATCGTCGTCGCCGGACCGGGTCTCGCATCGGGCGATCTGGTCGCGGCGGGGGAGGTGCTGCTGGTCGCGGTGCTGTACGCGATCGCGCCGTTCATCATCGCGAGGAAGCTCGGCGACGTGCCTTCGCTCGGGACGATCACGCTCGCGCTGATCGCGATCGGCGTCATCTACCTCCCCATCGCGTTCGCAACGCAGCATGAGGTCCCCACGCTCGAATCCACCGGTGCTCTGCTCGCGCTCGCCGTGATCTGCACGGCCATCGCCTTCCTGGCCTTCTTCGCCCTGATCCGCGAGGTGGGTCCCGTCAGGGCACCGCTGTTCACCTACGTCAACCCGGTGGTCGCGATCATCCTCGGCGCGATCGTGCTGTCCGAGCCGATCACGCCGGGGCTTCTGATCGGATTCCCGCTGGTGATCGTCGGCTGCTGGTTCGCCGCCACCGGGGGACGCCTGCGTGCCGCACCCGCCGTGACGCCGAGTCCGCCGCAGACGCCGTGACCACGGCATCCGACGCCGTGTCCGCCGGCTGGTGCGTCACATGCGCAATGGGGCATACGGCGCGAAAGTAGAATGTGCGGTGGGCGGATCCGCCCGAAATCCCTGGGAGTGTTCCGTGGCCCTCATCGTGCAGAAGTACGGCGGCTCGTCTGTCGCCGACGCAGAGAGCATCAAGCGCGTCGCCAAGCGCATCGTCGACACCCGTCGCGCCGGTCACGACGTGGTCGTCGCCGTGAGCGCGATGGGCGACACCACGGATGAGCTGCTCGATCTGGCCGCCGAGGTCGCGCCCATTCCCGCCCCCCGCGAGATGGACATGCTGCTCTCGAGCGGTGAGCGCATCTCGATGGCGCTGCTGGCGATGGCCATCCACTCGATGGGCTTCGACGCACGCTCCTACACCGGCCCGCAGGCCGGGATGCGAACCGACGACAAGTACGGTTCCGCCCGCATCGTCGAGGTCAACCCGAAGCGCGTGCGCGAGGCGCTCGACGAGGGCGCGATCGTCATCGTCGCCGGTTTCCAGGGGCTCAACGACGATACGCAGGACATCACCACTCTCGGCCGCGGCGGATCGGACACGACCGCCGTCGCCATGGCCGCGGCGCTCGACGCCGACGTCTGCGAGATCTACAGCGACGTCGACGGCATCTTCACGGCGGATCCGCGAGTCATCCCGAACGCGCGCAAACTCGACCACGTCTCCAGCGAGGAGATGCTCGAACTCGCGGCCAACGGCGCCAAGGTGCTGTACATCCGAGCCGTCGAGTACGCGCGCCGTCACGGCGTCCTGATCCACGCCCGTTCGTCGTTCTCGTCGGCGGAGGGCACCTACGTTCTGGGCCGGGGGATGGTCAACCCCCGCGAATCTGAGGGAGAAGTCATGGAAGAACCGATCGTCGCCGGAGTCGCGACCGACCTCAGCCAGGCCAAGATCACGATCATCGGCGTCCCCGACGTGCCTGGTAAGGCCGCGGAGATCTTCCAGATCGTCGCGAAGTCGGGTGCCAACGTCGACATGATCGTGCAGAACGTGTCGGCTGCGGCGACGGGCCGCACCGACATCTCGTTCACCCTTCCCAAGGCGGATGCCTCGGCCGCTCTCAAGGCGCTCGCCGGAGAGCAGTCCGACATCGGGTTCGAGAGCCTCGTGCACGACGACCAGATCGGCAAGCTGTCGGTCGTCGGTGCCGGGATGCGCACGCACTCCGGCGTCTCGGCGAAGCTGTTCGAGGCGCTGTCGATCGCCGGCGTGAACATCGAGATGATCTCGACCTCGGAGATCCGCATCTCCGTCGTGCTCCGCGGCGACGAACTGGCTGACGCCGCCCGCGCCGTGCACACCGCCTACGGTCTCGACAACGAGATCGAAGCGACCGTCCACGCCGGCACCGGCCGCTGACCCGGTCTTTCTCAGACCGCCGCAGACCGTCCCCGAACCGTTCCCGGGCCGTCCCAGACCGCGAGACTTGCTTTGCGGGGTGAGGCTTGGGTGCGGCATCAAAGCCTCACCCCGCAAAGTACGTCTCGCCGGGAGCCGGCGCTCTCCCGGCGCGGTAGACTCGCGGAAACCCTGACACCGGCGCCAGGCGCGGCATCCGCACTCCGACGCCGTGCCGAGCGCCTCGCCTGCAGTTCTGCATCAGCCCGAGGAAAGCCCCATGACCCGCATCTCCGACTCAGGATTCTCCGTCGCCATCGTCGGCGCCACCGGCCAGGTGGGCACCGTGATGCGTGAGATTCTCAGCGAGCGGTCGTTCCCGATCCGCGAACTGCGCCTGTTCTCGTCCGCCCGCTCGGCGGGCAGCGCAATCGAGTTCGGCGGCGTCACCGTCATCGCCGAGGACGTCGAGACCGCCGACCCGTCGGGCATCGAGATCGCGCTGTTCTCCGCCGGTGCCACGGCCAGCCGCGCCTACGCGCCGCGCTTCGCCGAGGCCGGTGCCGTCGTGATCGACAACTCCAGCGCCTGGCGCAATGACCCCGAGGTCCCGCTCGTGGTCAGCGAGGTCAACCCGCACGCCATCGACGAGCGCCCCAAGGGCATCATCGCCAACCCGAACTGCACCACGATGGCCGCGATGCCGGCCCTCAAGGCTCTGCACGCCGAGGCGGGCCTCGAGCGGCTCATCGTCTCGACGTACCAGGCGGTCTCCGGCTCCGGTCTCGCCGGTGCGCAGGAGCTGCTCGGGCAGGTCGAGGGCGTCCTCGCCCAGGGCGACACGCTGCGGCTCGTGCACGACGGATCGTCCATCGACTTCCCGCAGCCGGAGAAGTACGTCGCCCCGATCGCGTTCGACGTGATCCCGTTCGCGGGAAACCTCGTCGACGACGGGCAGAACGAGACCGACGAGGAGAAGAAGCTCCGCAACGAGAGCCGCAAGATCCTCGAGCTGCCGGACCTCCGCGTCGCCGGCACGTGCGTGCGCGTCCCGGTCTTCACCGGTCACTCGCTGTCGATCCACGCCGAGTTCGCGGGAGAGATCACTCCCGACCGTGCGCGCGAGGTCCTCTCGGCGGCGCCCGGTGTCGTGCTGGAGGAGGTCCCGACGCCGCTGTACGCCGCCGGCAAGGACCCGAGCTTCGTCGGCCGCATCCGCGCCGACCAGTCCGCACCGGAGGGCAAGGGCCTCGTGCTGTTCATCAGCAACGACAACCTGCGCAAGGGCGCGGCGCTCAACGCCGTCCAGATCGCCGAGATCGTCGCCGCACGTCTCGCCGTCCCGGCCTGACCCGGCCGCCTCATCCGTCACCGCGGTACGAATGTCGGGACGATTCCCGGGTGTCGGACGATGCAGCCCTGGATGGCCCTGCATCCGGGGGATTTCCTGACATCCGTACCCGAGATCGGTCCGTGCGGCCGCCGGTCGGAGCGGATGCCGCGGCGAACTAGACTGTTCAGGTGACTGAATCCGTCGACGTCGTCCTCATCGGTGGCGGCATCATGAGCGCCACCCTCGGTACGCTGCTTCACGAACTGCAGCCGGACTGGAAGATCGTCGCCTTCGAGCGACTGAGCGAGGTGGCCCAGGAGAGCTCCAACCCGTGGAACAACGCGGGTACTGGCCATGCTGCCCTGTGCGAGCTCAACTACATGCCCAAGAACCCGAACGGCCCGCTCGACCCCGCCAAGGCGGTGTCGATCAACGAGCAGTTCCAGCAGAGCCGCCAGTTCTGGTCCTCGCTGGTCGACAAGGGCGTGCTCGACGAACCGTCGACGTTCATCAATGCCACCCCGCACATGACGTTCGTGCGCGGCGAGAAGGATGTCGCCTACCTCAAGGAGCGCTACGAGGTGCTCAAGCAGCAGCCGCTGTTCGAGGGCATCGAGTACTCCGACGACTCCCGCGTCATCAACAAATGGGCGCCCCTGCTCATGCAGAAGCGCCGCAAGGGCGAGCCGTTCGCCGCGACGCGCGTGCCGGCCGGCACCGATGTGGACTTCGGTGCGCTGACCCACCAGCTCTTCGACCACCTCACCTCCAGCGGGGTCGACCTGCGCACCAACCAGGAGGTCCGCAGCCTCAAGCGCCAGAAGGACGGCACCTGGCTGGTCAAGTACCGCACGACGCTCGGCCGCACGCCGAGCGAGGTCAAGGCGCGGTTCGTCTTCGTCGGCGCCGGTGGCTGGGCGCTGAAGCTCCTGCAGCGCTCCGGCATCCCCGAGATCAAGGGCTACGGCGTCTTCCCGATCGGCGGGCAGTTCCTGAAGACGACGAACCCGAAGGTCGTCTCGCAGCACAAGGCGAAGGTGTACTCGCAGGCGTCCGTCGGCGCTCCGCCGATGTCGGTGCCGCACCTGGACACCCGCGTCGTCGACGGCGAGGAATCGCTGCTGTTCGGTCCGTTCGCGACCTTCAGCCCGAAGTTCCTCAAGAACGGTTCGATGTTCGACATCGTCGGCCAGGTCCGCACGCACAACCTCTGGCCGATGCTGCGCGTGGCGTTCGCGAATCCTGACCTCATCACGTACCTGGTCAGCGAGCTGGTCAAGAACCACCGCAAGAAGGTCGACAGCCTGCGCGTGTTCATGCCGACGGCGAAGGACGAGGACTGGACGCTCATCCAGGCCGGTCAGCGCGCCCAGGTCATGAAGAAGGATCCGCAGAAGGGCGGCATCCTGCAGTTCGGCACCGAGGTCGTCTCCTCGGCCGACGGCTCGATCGCCGGGCTTCTCGGTGCGTCGCCCGGGGCATCCACTGCGGTCCCGATCATGCTCGAGCTGCTGCAGAAGTGCTTCCCGGAGGACTACCCGTCGTGGGAGCCGGCGCTGCGCGAACTCATCCCGACGTACGGCGAGAAGCTGAACCCGGATGCCGCGGCCGCGGAGCAGTCGATGACGTCCACGGCTGCCACCCTCGGCATCAACCGCTAGCAGGCGACCGTGGCGAAGCTCTACTTCCGCTACGGCGCGATGAATTCGGGCAAGTCCACGTCGCTGCTGCAGGCCGCGTACAACTACGAGGAGCGCGGTCAGCACGTGCTGCTCGCCAAGCCTGCGATCGACACCAAGGGCGCGGCGCAGATCGAGAGCCGCCTCGGCGTCACCCGTGAGGTCGATTTCCTGATCGGCCCGCAGGATGACGCCCGTGAGCTGTTCCTGCGCGAGCGCGAGCGGATGCGGCGGCACGACGACGAGGGACTCATTCCGGCCGAGCGGCCGGCGGATGTCGCCTGCCTGCTGATCGACGAGGCGCAGTTCCTCACGCCGGCCCAGATCGACGATCTGTTCCGGATCGCGGTCGTGGACGGCATCCCGGTGATGGCCTACGGCATCCGCAACGACTTCCTCACGCACGCCTTCCCAGGGTCGGCCCGACTGCTGGCCATCGCGCATTCGCTGGAGGAGCTGAAGACGATCTGCCGCTGCGGGCGCAAGGCCGTGTTCAACGGGCGCGTCATCGGTGGGCGCTTCGTGTTCGACGGCGACCAGGTCGCGATCGACGAGGGCGCCGGCGGGGGAGCACCCGTCGACGTCGTCACGTACGAGTCGCTGTGCGGCAACTGCTATCTCGAGGAGTCCGGCGGTCGTCTGGGCTGAGCGCGCGTCGCCGCCTCCTCGGTTCCGGTCGCAGTTCGTGTCGCTTCCGCCTGCGTGCCGGGTGTTCCGGTCGCAGTTCGTGTCGCTTCCGCGCGCGACAACCGGCATCAACTGCGACGGGAACCGCTGAAGTGGGGCGCTATCCGGCACGAACTGCGACCGGAGTCTCGCGCTGTCGGCAGACGCCTCGCCGGGACGCGTCTCGCCCTGTTCCGGTCGCATTTCGTGTCGGTGCAGGCCGCGCGCGGGCCGTTCCGGTCGCTGTTCGTGTTGCGTCTGCGTGCATGCCGGGCGTTCCGGTCGCACTTCGTGTCGTTTCCGCCTGCGTGCCGGGTGTTCCGGTCGCACTTCGTGTCGCTTCTGCGCGCGACAACCGGCATGAACTGCGACGGGAACCGCTGAAGTGGGGCGCTATCCGGCACGAACTGCGACCGGAACACCACCGTATGGCTTGCGTGGTCTGACCACACAGGCTAACCTGTGGTCAGACCACAGGAGGATCGGATGCCGGAGTCCACGCCGCGCGCCTGGCGCACCGTGCTCGAGCGCATCGAGGCGGATCTGCTCGAGGGCAGGCTCGGACCAGGCGACCGCCTCCCGTCCGAACGGGACCTGTCCGCCGATCTCGGCGTCGGCCGCTCCAGCGTCCGCGAGGCGCTGCGTGTCCTCGAGGTGATGGGACTCATCCGCACCGCGAGCGGCTCCGGGCCCCAGGCCGGCGCGATCGTGATCGCGACGCCCACCGGGGGCATGTCCGCACTGCTGCGCCTGCAGGTGGCCGCGCAGGGCTTCCCGCTGGCGGATGTCGTGAAGACCCGTCTCGTCCTCGAGGATGCCGTGGCCACCGCCCTCGCCGCCGACCCCGACCGCGACACCGGCGAGGCGCATCGCATGCTCGTCGCGATGGACTCCGACGCACTGACGCCGGCGGAGTTCCTCGCCCTCGACGCCCAGTTGCACCTCGCGCTGGCCGAGGCATCCGGCAACGCTGTGATCGCCGCGATGATGGCGGGCCTGCGGACGTCCATCGAGTCCTACGTGCAGGCGGGCGTCGCAGGCATAGACGACTGGGCAGCGATGGCCGCGCACCTGCGCGCAGAGCACCATGCCATCGTCGAGGCGATCGACGCCGGCGACGGCGAACACGCGCGCACGCTCCTGAAGACCCACATCACCGGCTACTACACCGCCGCAGGCCTCACCCGCGGCCACCCGACCCCGAGCACCCCGAAAGGACCATGATGGTCAAGCGCCAACTGCCCAACCCGGCCGAGATCCTCGAGCTGATGTCGTTCAAGAAGCCCGAGTTCGACGGTCGCAAGCGCCGCCTCGATGCGGCCCTGACGATCTCCGACCTGCGCACGATCGCCAAGCGCCGCACGCCCAAGGCGGCGTTCGACTACACCGACGGCGCCGCCGAGGGGGAGCTGTCGCTGTCGCGCGCACGGCAGGCGTTCGAGGACGTCGAGTTCCACCCCGGCATCCTCAAGCCCGCCCCGGATGTCGACACGTCCGTCGAGATCCTCGGCGGCCCGTCCGCCCTGCCGTTCGCCATCGCACCGACCGGCTTCACCCGTCTGATGCAGACCGAGGGCGAGGAAGCCGGAGCAGGAGCTGCGGGAGCCGCGGGCATCCCGTTCACACTGTCCACACTCGGCACCACCTCGATCGAAGGCGTGAAGGCGGCGAACCCGCACGGACGCAACTGGTTCCAGCTGTATGTGATGCGAGACCGCGAGATCTCCTACGAGCTCACCCGCCGTGCTGCCGCCGCGGGATTCGACACGCTGCAGTTCACCGTCGACACCCCGGTCGCCGGCGCCCGCCTGCGCGACAAGCGCAACGGGTTCTCGATCCCGCCGCAGCTGACGCTCGGGACGATCATCAACGCAATCCCTCGGCCCTGGTGGTGGTACGACTTCCTCACCACCCCCAAGCTCGAGTTCGCATCCCTCAGCACCACGGGCGGCACGGTCGGGGAGCTGCTGGATGCCGCGATGGACCCGACGATCAGCTACGACGACCTCGCCGTGATCCGCGACCTGTGGCCAGGCAAGATCGTCATCAAGGGCGTGCAGAACGTAGAGGACTCCGTCCGATTGAAGGATGCCGGAGTCGACGGCATCGTGCTCTCCAACCACGGTGGACGTCAGCTCGACCGCGCCCCGATCCCGTTCCACCTGCTGCCGAAGGTGCGGCAGGCCGTGGGCGACGACTTCACGGTCATGATCGACACGGGCATCATGAACGGTGCCGACATCGTCGCCGCGATCGCGTTGGGCGCCGATTTCACGATGATCGGCCGCGCGTATCTGTACGGGCTCATGGCCGGTGGGCGGCAGGGGGTCGATCGGACGATCGCGATCCTGCGCACCGAGATCGAGCGGACGATGCGTCTGCTCGGCGTCTCTTCGCTGGCGGAGCTGGAGCCGGGTCATGTGACGCAGCTGCAGCGTCTGGTTCCGGTCGCCGGTGTCGGCGCGGAGGCATCCGTCGTTCGTTGAGCGCGCCCCCTCGTCGATCGAGCGCGCCCCCTCCTCGCTCGACGAACGAGGGAAGTACGGCTCCGCCTTCCTGCTCGTCCTCGCTCAGTGAACGGGTGAGGACGAGCGGGGTGCGCTTCTGCGCGGCGGCCACGGCACGATCATCGACGTCCGACGCTGGTATTCGGCGTACGCGGGGTGACGGGAGGCGGAGATCGATTCGGTGAAGATCGTCGATCCGATGAACAGCGCGGTCAGCAGCACAGGGCCGATGATCGACGCGTTGACCGCACCTCCCATGAACCCCGCACCGGATGCCACGGCTGCGGTGGCGCCGATCGCGTAGAACACCCACCACTGGGCCTGCTCGAAGAAGAAGTTCGGGTGACGGCTGTACCGGAACAATCCCTCGGTGAGGAACCCGTCGCCGAGCGTGCCGCCGGCGGCCTTCTTGCGCTGATGGAAATTCCACTGCTGCTGGTCGGCGATCGTCTCGCCGATCAGCAGTGCGACGAACAGGACGGCGAACACGGCATCCCACGCGGTGAACGGCGCCGGACTGCGCAGCGCGACATCCGCGGGGAGCGTGATGAGCACCAGCAGCGTCATCTGGAACGCGACGATGAACAGCAGGTTGAACACCTGGAACAGCCAGGCGGGGAGACGTCCGCGCAAAATCGCCCAGCGGTAGTCCTCGTTGCCGGTGTAGCCGCCCTTGCGGGCGAAGTTGAACGTGAGGCGCACGCCCCACGCCGTCACGAGGACGGCCATGATCACGAGGCGCGTGGCGTCGAGTCCGGACGCCAGTGCGTCGGCGGCGAAGATCCAGACGTAGACCACCGGAACGATCGACCAGGCGCGATCCACCCATGACGTGTCGCGGGTGATGAGCGAGAGCAGCCAGCAGGCCGCGCTGGCGACGGCGGCCACGATGATGACCAGTGCGAGAGCGTCCATGCCGCCATCGTAGGGGGCTCAGCGCCCGACGGGCCCGTCAGAGGGTGGTGAGCAGCTCGTCCAGCTTGTCGGCGGTGTCTTCCCAGCCGTCGACCGCGATCGAGCGGACGCCGAGCGCGAGCACCGGGTAGTCGTTGCCGCCGACATCCAGGCGATCGCCATAGAAGAGCATGTCGGACAGCGGGATGCCGGTGTGCTCGGTCAGGGCCGACATGCCGTAGGCCTTGTCGATCCCGGCGCGGGTGATGTCGATCGAGGTCGAGCCACCGGCTCGGACTTCGAGGCCAGGGAGTCGTGCAGCCACGGCATCCCGCAGCGCCAGGCGCTTCTCGCCGGTCGGGTCCCAGGCGTGCTTGGCATCGCGCGGGGCCCGCTGGCCGAGCGCGGAGAAAGTGATCTGAGATCCGCGGTCTTCAAGGATCTCGCCCCACGGCTCGGCCTCCCACAGTCCGAGGCGCTCGGCCTCCTCGCGCAGGGCGGTGAGTGCTGCATCCTTCTCGTCCTGCGAGAGGTCGTGCGCGTAGACCGCGGTGAAGTCGTGGCCGTCGTGACGCAGGTAGCGGGTGCCGCACGTGGGCAGCAGGTGCAGGCGGCCGAGTTCTGCGGCATCCGCATCCCCGAGGTGGGCGATGACCTGAGCGCGGAACTGGTCCTCGTTGCCGCCGGAGATGATGGCGACGTCGACCGTGCGCATCAGGGCACGCAGCAGGCCGGCGATCCGAGGATCGATGGCGCCCTTCGACGGGGCCAGCGTGTCATCGAGGTCGAACGCGACGAGGCGAGTGGGGGTCATCATGCTCCTGGGAGTTGATACGCGAGAGGGCCCACCTTGCGGCGGGCCCTCTCTGTTGTCGGGGTGACAGGATTTGAACCTGCGGCCTCTTCGTCCCGAACGAAGCGCGCTACCAAGCTGCGCCACACCCCGTTTGACAACCGTTCGAGTCTACAACGAATCTCGCGTGAGACCGAATCGAGGCGGGAGGCGGGGGCGCGGCGAAGACTGTTCGTCACTGTCTTTCGGAGAGGGCGGTTCAGGCGTAGCCGAACTGCTTGCGGGTCATGGCTTCGAACGTGCGGTCGGGCAGAAGCGTTGCCAGAGCGACGGCGATGTTCGCGCCAGGGCCGATCCGGTAGCGGGTCTTCGGCCGCGTCGTGAGAGCCGCCTTGACGATCCATCTCTGCGACGGCGTCGACGGACGACATCTGTCGCGCAAGCGCCGGGCTTGAGAAGTAGGAGCGCACCGCATGCGCCATCGTCGGGCGAAGCCATCGCGGATCGGTACCCGGCGCTGAAGGACGCACCAGGACAGGATGCGACGGATTCGCCTGCCGAGCTCGATTTCGCCGTCGAGATCGTTCTGCACGGGGTCGTGTAAGCCTGCTGGATGCCCTCCTATACTGACTCGAATGAACGACGAATCCGGCCGAGCGGTCATCGCAGATCTGTGCCGCATTCCCAACCCGGAATCAATCGATCGCACGGCATTCGTCGAACTCGGCGGAGTCGAGCAGTTCGTCTCGATTCGAGGCCGAAGCACAGTGAACCCGGTGCTCATCGTCTGCCACGGCGGACCGGCGCTCCCGTCCCTGCCGTCATCGTGGATCTGGCAACGGGCAGTCGAGGACTACTTCACCGTCGTCAACTATGACCAGCGCGCCAGCGGGAAGTCCGCGGCCGCGATTACCGACGAGACAGATCTGAGCGTCGACAGGTACGTCGACGATCTCATCGAGCTGATCGCCTGGCTTCAGGACGAACTCGGTGTGAGCAAGGTGGGCGTTCTGGGGCATAGCTGGGGCACGATCATCGGCGTCACCCTGGCCGAGCGGCGGCCGGACCTGCTCTGGGCGTATATCGGCGTCGGTCAGGTGATCTCCGGTGCCGAGAACGAGATCGAGAGCTACGGTTTCGCCATGCGAAGCGCGACGTCGGACGAGAACAGGGAGGCGATCGCGGAGCTTCAAGCGCTCGGGGAGTACCCCGGTTCGGAGCCTTTGACCACGGAACGAATCGTGACATGCAGGAAATGGGCCCAGTACTACGGCGGGCTGTCCGCATTTCGATCCGACTTCGACTACTTCATGGATTCGCAGGAACTGTCGCCGTACTACACCTCCGACGATCTGAGGCTGATCGGCGTGGGCCAGGTGGCGACGATGCCGCGTGTCCTTCCCGCGTTGCTCACCTTCGACGGGCGCGAGCGGATCGGGTTCGATGTGCCCATGCTGCAGTTCCTGGGGCGCCATGATTGGACGACGCCGACCGCTCCGGTCGAGCGCTGGATCGCACGCGTGACAGCGCCGTCGAAAGCCGTCGTCTGGTTCGAGAACTCGGCGCATCTCTGCATGCACGAAGAGCCGGGGAAGTTCCTCGTGAGCCTCGTGAACCTGGCGCGGCCGCACGCTGTCGCCGCGTGAGCCGCCGACACGACCGGAGGCTGCGCCATCGGGATCGAAGCCTCGCGCCGTAGATGGGGAGCGGGCCCGGCTGTCGATTGCGCCTATTCGACCGGTTCGCGGGCCGTGAGGGTCAGGAGCGTCGCCTCGGGACGGCAGGCGAAGCGCACCGGGGCATAGATCGAGTGGCCGCAGCCCGCGCTGACGTTCAGCGGGACAGAGCGGTCGCCGTGCATCCAGGTGCTCAGGCCCTTCGCCTGCTTGAGCGGGATGTCGCAGTTCGCGACGATCGCCCCGAACCCGGGCAGACAGACCTGTCCGCCGTGGGTGTGGCCGCCGAGGATCGCATCAGCGCCGAGATCGACGTACGCGTCCAGTACACGCCGGTACGGGGCGTGGGTGACGCCGAGCAGGGGAGTGGTGTCGTCGCGCGCGCCGAGCGCGTCTAGGGCATCGGGGAGGACGTCCAGCTCGTCCCAGTCGCGGTGTGCGTCGCTCACGCCGACGAAGTCGACGTCCGCCCCGGCGACCCGCAGGCGCGCGGCGGTGTTGTTCAGATTCATCCAGCCGAGCTCGTCGGTGAAGTAGTCGTTCATCGACTCGGTGTCGAGGTGCTCCGGCTCCTGCTGCGTCTCGGACGGCCCGGTGAAGTACTTCAGCGGGTTGCGGGGTGACGGCACGTGCACGTCGTTGGATCCGTGCACGAAGACGCCGGGGATGCCCGCCAAGGGGTCGAAGGCGCGTCGGATGCCGTCGAGCCCCTGCCTGTGGCCGAGATTGTCACCGGTGTTGACGATCAGGTCGGGCTCGAGGTCGGCGAGCGATGCGAGCCAGTCCTGCTTGCGGTGCTGCCAGGGCGCCATGTGCGCGTCCGACAGGTGCAGCACCCGGAGGGGCGCCGAGCCGGTCGGGAGAGCCTGTGCGCTCACAGTGCGGACAGCGAACAGGTAGCGTTCGATGCCGATGCCCCAGACCGCGGCCGCGACGCCAGCGGCCCCCACCGCGCCGAGCGCGGTGAGGGCCGGGTGAGCCGAAGAAGGCTTCGCCATCAGTCGTCGTTGCCGTTCCCGTTGCCGTTGCCGTTCCCGTCGTCGGCGCTGCAGACGACCGAGATCGTGGCGCTGCGGTTCACCGCGGTGCCTGCCGTCGGGTTGGTCGACTCGACCTCGGCATTCGGGAGACCGCAGGATGCGTCCCAGCTGAGGTTGCTGAGTCCGGCGCTGGCGAGCTCGCTCTGCGCCTTGCTCGCCTTGTCGCCGATGACGTCGGGGACGGTTGCCCCCTGGCCGTTGCTCGGCGAGATCGTGACGGTCGCGCCGCCGGCGATCTTGCCCGCGCCGGGGGACTGCGCGGCGATCTGATCCGCGGGCAGGTTGCTGTCCGTCGGCGCGCCGAGCGTCACGGTGAAGCCGGCGTCCTCAAGGGTCTTGGTGGCATCGTCGATCGTCTTGCCGACCACATTCGGCAGATCGCGCAGGATCGTGCGCGTCAGGTTCTTGTCCGGCCCGGGGAACTCATCCCCCAGGTACCAAGCATTCGCCGTGGTCTGCATATCCTTCGCGATCGGGAAGCGCAGGCTGTTCAGCCTCGTGCCGTTGGACGAGAAATCACGGAGCACACCATCACCGATGACGTTGCCGACCCAGACCGCAGTCGTCACCTTGGTGCTGGACTCGACCATCATGGTCTGCGTGGTTTCGTGCGTACCGGTCTTGCCGATCACGGGGATACCATCGTTGGGTCGCGCCGCGCCACCAGTTCCGCCGTTCATCACTCCGGCGAGTGCATATGCCGCGGTCGCCGCGACTTCGGGGGAAATCGCCTGTTCGCAGGACGACTCGGGCAGCTTCATCTCGGTGCCGTCCTGCTTGACGATCTTGTCGATCGCGCGGGGCGTGCAGTAAATCCCCTTGTTCGCAACAGTGGCGTACGCGCCAGCCATGGCGAGCGGCGTAACGTTCTTCGAGCCGATCACATCACCGACGTTGTTGCTCTTGGTGACCGCCTCGAGTGCGCCCGTGTCCGGATCGACGTTTCCGAGCGTCACACCCAGGCGCTCCGCCATCTTGTTGATGTCGCAGATGTCGAGTTGCTGCGCCATGGCGAGATATCCGGTGTTCAACGACGATGCAGTGAAGCGCATTGGCGTGCCGGTGTAACCGCCGACTTTGCCAGAGTTCTCGAACTTGTGATTGTTGCTGTGTGTCTCTCCGCAGATTGTGAACGGAGTGATGAGCCGGAACGTGCCGTTGAGGACCTCGTTGACCGAGTGACCCTGTTCCAGCCAATCCAGCAACGTGAACAGCTTGTATGTCGACCCGACTTCCTTGCCTGTCGAGCTGCCGTGCATTTGATCGGCTGCATAAACCTGGGCTGATTGCCCGGGCGCAGGATTCGCCGTCTCATTGAAGTCGGTGTTCTGCGTCATGGAGAGGATACGGCTGGTGCCGACCTCGAGCTGAACACCTGCCGCACCCAGGGTCAGGTTCGGGTGCGAAGCTACGACGTGCGCCGTCATGGTGTCCACCGCTGCTTGCTGGATGTCCAGGTTCAGCGTCGTGTAGATATCCAGCCCGCCGCGCTGCAGGGTGTTCAAACGCTCGGCTTCGGTTTCACCGAAGGCCGGGTCGGACTTGATGATCGATTTCACGTATTGGCAGAAGTACGCGTTCTTGACCGCTGCGGCGCAACCCTGCTGGGCGGGGTTGATGGCGGGGATGATCGGCTCGGCTAGCGTCGTGTCGTACTGCTCCTGCGTGATCTTTCCGTCCGCGAGGAGGCGGCCGAGCACGTAATTGCGGCGGTCCAGCGTCTGCGAGTAACCGTCTGCGGCGCTGTTGATGAGCGTGCCCGTCTTGGTGTCCGTCATCGAACCGTTCGGCATATCGATGCGGTAGGAGTTCGGGTTCTGCACCATGCCAGCCAGCGTGGCGGCCTGATTGATGTTCAGGTTCGCCGCCGGAACGCTGTAGTAGTACTGCGACGCGGCCTCGATGCCGTACGTGGTTCCGCCGAAGTTCGACAGGTTCAGGTAGCCGACCAGGATGTCGTTCTTCGAGTACTCCTTCTCGATCTGCAGGGCGTAGCGCATCTCCTGCAGCTTGCGCTTCATTCCCTCGGTGCCCGAGGCGTTGGTGGCGTCGGTCCAGCAGGCGAGCAAGGCGTCTTGATACTTCTGGGGATCGTAGTTCCCCGCATCGTCCTTGAACTCCGCGTCGTTGGGCGAGGTCTCCTTCTCGCAGCGCTGCACGAGCACGTTCTTCACATACTGCTGGCTGATGGTCGATGCGCCACGGCTGGACGTGCCCTTGGCGTAGTCGACGAGCGCCTTGGCGGTGGCGCCGAGGTTGATGCCGCTGTGCTCGTAGAACGTCTTGTCCTCACTGGAGAGGATCGCGTCGTAGAGGATCGGGGCGACCTGGTCGTACGTCACCGGGATGCGGTTCTGGTCGTAGAACGATGCGAGCTTCTCGGTCCGGCCGTCGGAGTGCGACGCCCAGAGCGTCGTCGGCTCCATGGGGGCATCCGGCTTGAGGTCGTTCGGGATGTCCTCGAAGAGGTCGACGGCGGCCGAGCCGGTGAGGCCGGTCATCGCGATCGCGGGGGTCACGGTGGCCGTGACGAGAACTCCGGCGACGACACTGAGCCCGACGAGTCCGAGCAGGCCGCCGAGCACACCCTTCAGCGTGCGATTGTTCTGAGGCATACGCTAGATCGTAGGGGAGTTCCCTGAAAAACCACCTCGACGCGGGCCTCGGCCGTGGCGTCACAGACCCGCAGGAGTGCCATGACCACGTGGGAATATCTCACCACGCCGCTGCTGATCCACAACACCGCAGCCATCCTCAACAATTGGGGAAAGCAGGGCTGGGAGCTGGTTCAAGTCGTCCAGGGACCCGAGGGCGGCCTCGTCGCCTACTTCAAGCGGCCGACCGCCGGAGACGGCGGGAACAGTGCCGGACTCGCGGCTGCCGAGCAGGCCGCTCGCCAGTTCGAGGGCGGCGACGCATGACCCTCGCCGCGCGCCTGGAAGAGCTGGCCATCGAGCTGCCGGCAGTCGCAGCGCCCGTCGCTGCCTACGTGCCGGCCGTTGTGCACGGCGACCTCGTCTACACCTCCGGCCAATTGCCCTTCACCGACGGCGCCCTTCCCGCCACGGGCAAGGTGGGCGCCGGCATCGACGCCGACGACGCCAAGGGCTACGCCCGCACCTGTGCGCTGAACGCCCTGGCTGCTGCTGCGGATGCCGCCGGTGGCCTCGAGAGGATCGCCGGTGTGCTGCGGCTCGGTGGATTCGTGGCATCCGATCCGTCGTTCACCGGCCAGCCCGGCGTCATCAACGGTGCCAGCGAGGTTCTCGGTGAGATCTTCGGGGATGCCGGAAAGCACGCCCGTGCGGCCGTCGGCGTGCCGGTGCTGCCGCTGGACAGCCCGGTCGAGGTCGAGGTCACGTTCATCCTCGCGTGATGCCCCTCTGAGACCCCGTCTGAATTGCGAAGCCCCGTCGTATCCACGCGGATACGACGGGGCTTCGCAATGAGGGAGAGGTCCCGAGCGGACCGACCGGCTACTTGACCTGCGCCGAGATGATGCTCATGACCGCGGTGTCGGCGAGCGTCGTGGTGTCGCCGACCTCGCGACCCTCGGCCACATCGCGCAGCAGGCGGCGCATGATCTTGCCCGAGCGCGTCTTGGGCAGCTCGCCGACGATGTAGACATCACGCGGACGCGCGATCGCGCCGATCTGCTCGCCGACCCACAGCCGCAGCTGCTGGGCGAGCCCCTCGGGCGTGTGCTCGGCGAGGAAGCTCTCCTTCAGGATCACGAACGCCACGACGGCCTGACCGGTGGTCTCATCTGCGGCTCCGACGACGGCGGCCTCGGCCGTCGCCTCATGCGCGACAAGCGCCGATTCGATCTCGGCGGTCGAGAGCCGATGGCCGGAGACATTCATCACGTCATCCACTCGGCCGAGCAGCCAGAGCTCGCCGTCCTCGTCGAGCCGTGCGCCGTCGCCGGCGAAGTAGTAGCCCTGATCGGCGAACTTCTCCCAGTAGGTCTCGACGTAGCGCTCCGGGTCGCCCCAGATGCCGCGGAGCATGCTCGGCCACGGCTCGGTGATCACCAGGAGGCCGCCGTTGCCGTTGCCGACCTCTGTACCGGACTCGTCGACCACGTCGATAGTGATGCCCGGCAGTGGCACCTGCGCCGATCCCGGCTTGGTCGCGATGATGCCCGGCAGCGGCGACACCATGATCGCGCCGGTCTCGGTCTGCCACCAGGTGTCCACGATCGGCGTCTTGCCGGCGCCGATGACCTCGCGGTACCAGATCCACGCCTCAGGGTTGATCGGCTCTCCGACCGAACCCAGCAGACGCAGGCTCGACAGATCGAACTTCTTCGGGATGCTGCGCCCGGTCTTCATGAACGAGCGGATCGCGGTCGGAGCGGTATAGAAGATCGTGACGCCGTACTTCTCGATGATCTCCCACCAGCGGCCGGGATGCGGCGCGTCGGGGGTGCCCTCGTAGAGCACCTGCGTGGCGCCGTTGGCGAGTGGGCCGTAGGTCACGTAGGTGTGCCCGGTGATCCAGCCGATATCGGCCGTGCACCAGTACACATCGGCCTCCGGATGCAGGTCGAACACGTTCTTGTGCGTGTACGCGGCCTGGGTGAGGTAACCGCCGGAGGTGTGCAGGATGCCCTTGGGCTTTCCGGTCGTGCCGGAGGTGTAGAGGATGAACAGCGGGTTCTCGGCGGGGAAGGATTCGGCCGTGTGCTCCGCGGATGCCGCGGGCACCGCGTCGTGCCACCAGATGTCGCGACCCTCGACCCAGTCGACGTCGTTCTCGCCTCGACGCACGACGAGGACGTGCTCGACGGTCTGCTGTTCGCCGTCGCCGCGGTCGGAGAGCGCCTGGTCGACGGCCGGCTTGAGGGCCGAGACGCGTCCCTTGCGGTAGCCGCCGTCCGCCGTGATGACGAGCTTGGCGCCGGCGTCGTCGATGCGCGAACGCAGGCTGTCGGCGCTGAAACCGCCGAAGACGACGGAGTGGATCGCGCCGAGACGGGCGACGGCGAGCATCGACACGACCGCCTCGGGAATCATCGGCAGATAGATCGCGACGCGATCGCCGTGTCCGACTCCGAGATCGGACAGCACGTTCGCGGTGCGCTTGACCTCTTCGGTCAGCTCGGCGTATGTGATCCGGCGGGAGTCGCCGGGCTCACCCTCCCACAGCAGTGCGACGCGGTCTCCGTTGCCGGCCTCCACATGGCGATCGAGGCAGTTGTAGGCGACGTTGAGCTCGCCGTCGTCGAACCACTTCGCGAACGGGGGAGTGGACCAATCGAGGACGTTCGTGAACGGTGTGCTCCAGTGCAGGAGCTCGCGAGCCTGCTCGCCCCAGAATCCCTCGCGATCTGTCTCAGCGCGTTCGTAGAGCTCGGGCCGGGCCACGGCATCCGCGACGAACTCGGCCGATGGCGGGAACTGGCGGGTCTCGTCGAGGAGGTGATCGATCTGGCTGCTCATGCACGCGCTCCTTTGCGGCGGGACGAAGTCGTGCAGGGCACACGACCGGACACGGTGAATCTAGTGTGCACCTCCGACGTCGAATACCGCTGAAAGTCGGTACACGGACCGGGTTTTGTGAGGACGGTTGCGCGATGTACACTCGCCGTCAGCCGAATTCTCATTCGTGCCTTGGCGTGTCCTCCATCCCCCGATCGGGACACGTCGTGGGCGGCATCTCATTCCCCCCGTGAGATGCCGCCCATTCCGTTTCGGGGACTCGTTCTGCACGGAATCCCGGCCGGTGGATCTTGTGCACAGGTCCCGGGTTCCGGGCCTTCCGGCGTCGCCCGCTGCTTCTAGCGTCGACGCATGGCCACTCCGTTCGTGATCGCCCCGCTGGGCGCCGAGACCGCATCCGATGCGGTCTCGATCGATCCTGCTTTCGGGCCGCTCGCGGCCCATTGCGCGGACGAGACGGTCACGGACGTCTTCGTCAACGGAGCGGACGGTCTGTTCATCGACCGCGGGCGGGGCGCCGAGCCCGTCCGCGGTTGGCGCGCGTCCGAACGGGAGGTGCGCGACCTCGCCGTCGCGCTCGTCGGACTCGGCGGTCGGCATCTCGACGACCGGTCGCCGTGCGTCGACGTCCGTCTCGAGCACGGCATCCGCGTCCATGCCGTGCTCGCGCCCGTGTCGACGTCGGGCACGGCCGTGTCGATCCGGATCCCTCGGGTCCATGCCGGTGACCTGGCGGCGCTCGCGGCGCTCGGATGCTTCGATGAGCGCCGCCGGGCGTGGTTGGAGGATCTCGTCGCACGCCGGGCCAACGTCCTGATCACGGGCGGCACCGGGACCGGGAAGACCACACTCCTGAGCGCGCTGCTGTCGGCCGCGCCCGAGCGCGACCGGATCGTCACGATCGAGGACGTGGCGGAGCTGCGACCCCGGCATCCGCACCACGTCGCCCTCGAAGCGCGGCAGGCGAATCTCGAAGGGGCCGGCGGCATCACGCTCGCGCGGCTCGTGCGGGAGTCGCTGCGCATGCGGCCGGATCGTCTGGTGGTCGGAGAATGCCGCGGAGAAGAGGTGCGCGAGCTGCTGACGGCGTTGAACACCGGGCACGACGGCGGTGCAGGGACGCTGCACGCCTCGGGCCTCGCCGATGTCCCCGCGCGGCTCGAAGCCCTCGGGGCCCTTGCCGGAATGGATGCCACGGCGCTCGCGCGCCAGGTGGTCAGTGCCTTCACTATCGTCCTGCATCTGGCCCGCGGCACCGACGGCATCCGTCGGATCGAGAGCGCCGGAAGGTTCGAACTGATGGGGGAGCGGCTCGGAATCCAGGAGGTCAGTCCATGGTGACTCTCACGCGATCGAAGGCGCCGGATGCCGGAGCTTCCGCCGCGCACGCCGCCGTCACGGTCCGCATGCTCGCCGTGCTGCTGCAAGCCGGTGCCGCACCCGTGACCGCCTGGCGTCACCTCGCGTCCACCGGCGACCCGCGTGCGGAGCGCGTCGTCGAACGCTGCGACGCCGGCGACGCGCTTCCCGTCGCGATCGAGGCCGAGGGCGGCGCGTGGCGCGATGTCGCCGCCGCGTGGGAGATCGCCGCGCACGTCGGAGCCCCGCTCGCCGACGTGCTGCGTTCACTGGCCGAGGCGCTGCAGGATGCGGCATCCGCGTCCGACGATGTGCGCATCGCGCTCGCCGAACCCGCCGGCACGGCACGGCTGCTGCTGTGGATGCCGCCGTTCGGATTGCTTCTCGGGTTCGCGCTCGGTTTCGACACCCTGCGCGTGATCACCACACAGCCGGCGGGCATCGTCTGCGTGGTCGTCGGCCTGCTGCTCGTGCTGGCGGCCCGGTTGTGGACCACCAGGCTGGTGCGCTCCGCGCAACCCGATGGACGCACACCGGGCATGCACACCGAGCTCGTCGCGGTCGCGCTGTCCGGCGGAGTCTCGATCGAACGGGCGCTGCGTCTGGTCGCGGACTGTCTGCCCGGCGCAGGCGACGCATCCGCGCGCACCGGGGGAGTGCTCGAGCTCTCACAGGCGGCGGGCGTGCCCGCGATCGAACTGCTGCGCGCGTCGTCCGCGCAGGAACGCCAGGATGCCCGCATCAGCGGACGGCTGAAGGCCGCGAAGCTGTCGAGCCGGCTGCTCATCCCGCTCGGCGTGTGCACCCTCCCGGCGTTCCTGCTGCTCGGCGTCGCACCGCTGCTGCTCAGTGTGCTCGCCACGACGCCGATGCCGCTGCTGTGACCCCGGATCGCGCGGCGATCCATCCAGAGAAGAGAAGAGAGGAACACCATGAAGAAGAACGAGATGCTGCCCGCACTCAACAGGGGCCGGGCGGCGAGGCTGTTCGCCGATGAGTCAGGAGCGGCGACCGCCGAATATGCGATCACGACGATGCGCGCGGTGTCGCGGTGTTCCCGCCGTTCGAGTTCGAGCTCGTACCCCCGGCAGCGGCATAGCTACCGCGCCGGGCGGTTCCCGGCACCACACCAAACGAAAGGATGCCACCATGGCAAAGTCAACACCCGCCGGAGTCGAGCGCGAGATGGAGCGGCTGCTGGGCAGCTTCAAGGAGCGCGCCGCAGCAGTCAAGGACGCCCACCGCGCCACCCGTCAGAAGATCCAGAACGACCCGATGCTGTCGGCCCTGGCGAAGCAGAACCACCTGGCCAAGCTGGACGACGAGACGCGCGGCAAGCTCGCCACGCTCCGGGCCGAGCAGGACGCGAAGGTCAGCGGTATCCGCACTCGCCTGGAGCGGGAGCTTGCCGGGAACCAGCCGACCGACGCGTCGAGCGTACTCCTGCGCCGCGACGCGGCAGACCGAGCCCGCAGGATCGCCGACGAAGCGGATGCGCTCTCGGTGCTCGCCGACGCGGCACGAAGCGGCGACGACACGCTCGCGGATGCGGTGGGCTACCGCGCCCGCCACGCAGGCTGGGTCGACGCGCTGGACGCCTACAAGGCGGCGCGCCCCGAGGCGGCAGATTCGGCAGTTGCCCTGGCGTTCGTGGAGGGGCTGGCGTCGGACCCGGGCCAGAACCTCGCCAACCAGATCGCGTACTCCGCGCCCTGAGCGCTCCGAGCCTCTCCCGCGACCTGAGAGCCCCGGCACCCCCTCAGAGGGCGTCGGGGCTCTCGCATGTCCAGGAAGACCCCACGGAGCGTTGAGGAGCGGCATGCAAGACTGTGACGCACGCCCGGGGTGCGACCAGTCTGACAGGGAGGAACTCACGCATGACTAATGATGAGAGGTCGGAGCATGGACGCCGCGCCAACGCATGGCGCTACGGCGAAGGCACCATGTGGGGTCAGACGGAGGTTTGGGTTACAGGTGGTGGCGACGTGATCCCCGTGGAGGAGCTTGAGTCGTCTCACCTCGCCAACATCGTCCGTCGCATCGAGCAGGGAAACAACGCCGACGTCATCGAGAACACGCCGCTAATGCGCCGCCTCCGCGAGCGACAAGACGGCCAGTAGTGGATGACCTGGAGCGTCAGCGCGAGTTGAGACGCGAGCGCGACCGCTTGCTCGACACACCGAATTGCCCGCAGTGCCTCACGCGCATGGAGCCCGCCGACGTTGGTGGCGAGCCGATGTGGCGGTGCCCCGAGTGCGGCACGCTGCTCGCTCCCGAGTAGACAGGACCGTAGCCGCCAGAGCGGTGAGCAAGCGCTCCCGCGAAGATTCTGTGGGCCGGTGAGAAATATCGGCGGACCGGTGGCCTGGTAGGTAGTAGAGGGACACGCTGGACCAATGTCGGGCCCCGCTTGTACACTCTGACTATCAACTCAACAACACGAGAGCTCAGGACCTGGTGTGGCCAAACGTGCCGCGCCAAATAACCTCCGAGATACAACCTTTCGTTCACATGACCTCACGGCCATGGGGAGCTCTCCTTTATCCAGGATGGAGCACGACCATGACCGATCCCTTCACACAGCGCGACCTCGCCGACGTACACGTCCGCGTTCGCCGCATTGCGACCTCCCGCTACCTCACGGTGACCGACGTCGAAGACATCACCGCCGATGTGCTGCTCGCCGCCGCACGCACCGCGCCCCGCGACGGTGTGTCCGTGTTCGCAGCCGCCGTCGCCAACACCAAGCGCGCACGCTACGTCGGCCGCAAGGTGAAGGACGCGACCCCGTACGCGACGAGCTACCGCTTCGGCGTGGCGTCTCGCGTCGAGGGCCTCAACCCGGACGAGTACGACGCCGCAGTCCTCTACAAGTCGCGTCACTTTGCGCCCGAGTCCGCTGCCGAGCGTGAGATTCGCGACCTGATCCGCCGCCTGCCTCTCGGCCAGGCTCAGGCCTTCACCCTCTGCGGCGAGTACGGCTACACCCTCGACCAGGCAGCGGGGATGCTCGGCGTCTCGCGCGCGACCGTCGACCGCAACCTCAAGCGCGCCCGCGCATCCCTTCAGCAGTCGCTGCTGGCCGTCTAAGACTTGGCCCGCCACCCCGGCGGATCAATCGCGGTGCAAACGTCGCCGCGCAAACGAAGAAGATAAGGAGAGCCACCATGGCCACCATCAAGAACACTGCCCAGGACCACCTCAAGCGCCAGCGCGCCTACGTCAAGGAGCGCCAGCTCGACAGCCAGCGCCAGGCCGCGAAGAACGGCGCAGGCTCCGGACTCGTGGACGAGCGGATGCTCGCCGAGACGATGCGCTCGGTTCGATACGAGGACGAGGCCCACGCTGCGGGCGACATCATCGACAACGCCATCGAGGCGGGTGCGTCGCAGGTGCACATCATCGAAGCGATCGAGGGCAACGCGGTCTCTGAAATCGCATTCATCGACGACGCCTCGGGCATCGACGAGTCGTTCCTCCCGCACGCCACCAAGTGGGGCGGTTCGTCCAACCAGGGCCAGCGCAACGTCTTCGGCCGGTTCGGCTTCGGACTCCCGAGTGCCTCTGTCAACCGTGGTCGCAAGTTCAGCGTCTACTCCCGCACTGAAGACGACGCCGAGTTCGCTCGCGTCACCGTCGACCTGGACAACCTGAACTTCGAGGGCAACTCGGCGCAGTTGCCCGAGGTCGTCCACGAGCCGCTGCCCAAGTGGATCGCCGACTACATCGACAAGTCGTTCCGAGGCGGGGCTGAGACGGTCCGCACCGTCGTCATCTGGTCGAAGCTCGATCGGCTGCTGTGGCCGAACAAGCAGCAGTCGACCAACAGCATCCGGCAGCACCTGGGCATCACCTACTCGGGCTGGCTCGACGTCTGCAAGCTCTACGTCAATGGTGATGAGGTCGAGCCGGTCGACGTCCTGTTCACCACCCCCGGTCACCGCTACTACGAGATCGAGGGCTACCCGAAGGCCGAGCCGCAGAGCCCCATCGAGTTCGAGGTGGCCGACGAGAACGGAGCGCGTCACACCGTCACGGTCCGGTTCTCCATCCTCGGCGTCGATGCCCACAATGCGGAGTGGTCGAGCGGCGGCAGGGGGCGTCCGGCCAAGATCCGTCAGAAGATCCGCAAGGAGTACAACGGGTTCTTCGTGACCCGGCACGGTCGCTTTATCGAGCTGGCGCGTCCGTCGATCCTCAACTGGAGCGTCTACTCGCGCCAGGTGGGCGTCGCCATCGACTTCCCGCCGGAGCTCGATGATCTGTTCGGAGTTACGCCCGACAAGCAGACGATTATCTTCACCGAGCGCACCAACCAGCTGCTCGAACAGCACGGCGTGATCCGCGCATTCAAGAAGCTCGTGAGCGACGTGCAAGCGGAGCGCAAGCGTCGCGATGTCGAGGACGACGCAAAGTCCGAAGAGGGCGACGGTGAGCGCCCTTCGGAGTCGATCATCGCCAAGACCCTGGAACGCGACTACCGCCGGACCCGCAAGGCCACCAAGGAGACGCAGGAGGAGGCGCAGAAGAACTTCAAGAAGCGCGTCGAGGACATCTCCAAGGACACGGGCGTGCCCGAGGAGGACGTCGCCGCCGCGCAGGAGAAGGTGGCGCGCGAGAAGCCCTACAAGGTCGAGTTCGTCGAGCAGACGCCGGATGACCCGTTCTACACGCCGACGATGGTCGGCACCCAGGTCATCCTCCGGATCAACACCGGCCACCCCTGGTACCGCGAGGTGTACAGCCGGACGGCGGCGGACCAGGCGGACCTCCGCGCTGGGCTCGAACTGATGCTCTGGATCCTGGCGACGAGCGAACTCGACTCGCCGACCGAGACAAAGGGCTTCTACCGGGCGGAGCGTCGGGAGTGGTCGCGGAAGCTCGCAGACGCCTTCGAACTGCACCCTGCGATGTTCAACCGCGGCGGCGCGGAGTCGCGCGATGAGTACGACCACGACAACGGCTACGACGAGACCGACGAGGACAACTAACGTGACCACTGACCTGCCGGACGAGAGCAACGAGCGTCCGGCGGGTCGTTGGTCTGCCGACCACGACCCGCACTACGTCCGAGAACTCCGCAATCGGGTTCTCGATGAACTGTCCACCGTCCGCGGACGTGTGGACCTCGCAAACGGCGCGCTCGACCCCGTGGCTGCCAAGGAGCAGTTGCGACTCGCCCACAGCGGGCAACGCCTGTCGATGCTGCAAGACAACGCTGCATGGCTCTGGGATCATGAGGCGAGCCTGCTACGCCAGTTCGCGGACGGCAAGGACATCGACGCTTCGGCAATCGATCCCGTGCTCGTGCCTGTCCGCACGCAGCAGGATGCCGACCTGTTCAGGTACGCGACCTTCACCTGGTCTGTGCCGGTCTCGTCGGGCTACGGGCGGCGCTCCCGATTCCTGGTCCGCGACCGCCAGAACGGTAAGCTCATGGCGGTCTTCGCCCTCGGTGACCCAGTGATCGCGCAATCAGCACGCGACGCGATGATCGGTTGGACGACGGAGCAGCGCAACGAGCGCCTCTACAGCGTTTACGATGCGTTCGTGCTCGGCGCGGTCGAGCCATACCGGCAGCTGATCGCCGGAAAGCTCGTCGCCCTGCTCAGCCTCGCCAACGAGACGCGCGACTTCCTCACGCAGAAGTACCGCGGCAACATCACAGAGATTCGCGGGAAGGTCAAGGACCCGACGCCGCTGCTCATCACGACCTCCTCAGCGCTGGGGCGGTCGTCCATCTACAACCGGCTCGTCTACCGGGGGCAGACCATGTTCCGCTCCGTCGGGTTCACACGTGGATACGGGCACTTCCAGTTCTCCAACGCACTCTTCGCGGAACTTCGCGACTTCGCGCTCGGTGGCTTCGAGGACCCCGACACCAAGGTGATGTCAACCAAGTACGGCAGTGGCCCAAACTGGCGATTCCGGGTCATCCGGACGGCACTGAAGGCGTTGGAGATTCCGGAGGAGAGCCTGCAGCACAACATTCGCCGCGAGGTGTTCCTCGCGCCGACCGCATCACGCTGGGATGAGTACCTCCGAGGCGAGACAGACGATTACGAACCGTTTGACCTACCCGCCGCGGATATCGGCACGTTCTGGCGGGAGCGCTGGGCGGTCGGCAGGGCCGAGCGTCGGCCGGAGTTCGCGGACTGGTCGCACCTCGACAACCGCCTGACCGCCGAACTGGCACGACCTCTGGTCACGAGTGGGCGTACGCTCCCGGCGCGCCATGGGCGTGTCTCGATGGGCCCGTACTCGATCGCGATCGGAGTATCGAAAGAGCGGATCCGTGGCCGAACAGCGAACGGCGTTGCCGACGAGGGCGAGGCGATCTTCCACAAGCTGGAGGGTGACGGACTCCAACTGACTTTTGCCGACGTCCGCTGGGCCAACGGGGAGCGTGAGATACGAGGCTGGGACCGTCACGGCTCGGGAGCCGAGTACGAAGCCCTTATCGGTCGCCTACGCATCGGCATTCACGCGGCAGAGCGATACCGCGGCATGTCTGTGGCCGAGATCCGACTGATACGCGTGCCGGAGGCGGACCAGGGTGCACAGGTCTACAAGACCACCGACATGGAACTGACCACCACCTTCGGGTTCAGCGTCGCGGGCGCACTGGACAGCCTCACAGAAGCGCTCGTAGGCCCGCGCGGCGAACTCCTGCAGGACAGCGGATCGCGCAAGAACCAGCTGGCCGCGGTGTTCGATAACGGCGACCTGGTCACACCAGCCGTCGTGTGGGCACTCACGCGCGGAATCGCGTTCAAGCTCCAAGCGGACCAGAGTGCTGCAATGCCGAAGACGCCGACGATCGCGACGCGCGCGCCCAAGGTGGACGAGATTCCTGATGGTCACTACTCGGCGTTCGACGTTTGACCTGCATCTGCGTCTCGCGGTCTTCCGACGCGACGACTACACGTGTGCTCACTGCACCCGGCAGTGCAGTGTCGTGTGGTTGGAGGTTGACCACGTGGTGCCCTACTCGTGGACTGCTGACGATTCGTTCGAGAACCTGCAGACGCTGTGTCGGCCGTGTAACCGAAGGAAGGGCAATCGCTACGCGGGCTGAGGCGGTTCCCAAAGCACCTTGTCTTCCAGCGGGTGCCGGTCGGTACGGTGCCGACTCGGTGCTGACCAGGAGCGCCCTCGAACCGTGTGGACGGCGCGCCACCCGGCAGCACGCAGACTGGTGCCCGGCTCGGATGCGAGTGTGTAGGTGCCGATTCGGGCGTAGCCGAGCGCCCTCGCCGCTCGCCATGACGCCCCGTAAAGCGCTGAACATGCGTTCGGGCACCCATCTGTGGCTACGCGCGTCACTTCGAGCGTCATGCCATCGTCGCGGTGTCTAGAGACCGGCCGCCCCACGATTGCCACACCGCGAATTGCACCGCTTCGATCAAGGACTGCAAGGGAGAACTTGTGCCCGGTAACTGGCCGATGATGGCGATGAATCGCAGCAACGTATTCATTGGCATCCCGCAGCGTGATCGCGCGGATGCGGAGTCGTACTGTCACGTTTAGTGCCTTTCATCAGGGAAAAAATCCCCATGAAATCACCTCGGTGAAGAGTTGACTCGGCGACACGCAACTGTGGGTCAGAGCTCGCGAACGAGGTCGCCAAGTGGCACCTCAAACGCTTCGGCCACGCGAAACCACGACTCCAGGCGTCCGTTGCTCTGCCCGTGCTCCATCTCGATCAACGTGCGGCGACTCACCCCCGACCGCTCCGCAAGCTCGTCATACGACCAACCTCGCTCGTTCCGGAGCCGCGCGAGCATGAGCCGGAGCGCCTCGAAGTCAGGATCGCGCGTCGGGTAGCTCACCAAAACAGTCCAGCCCGGCGCGCTCACCCTGCGCAGTGCGGGAATCCGCACTATCGTGCAGATATCCGCACTGCGCAGGGAGGGCCGTGGAAGCGTTCGAGCAATTCGTCGCGCTGGCGATGGAGGCCGAGGGGCTGGTCGTCTCTGGGGCGCTGAAGTTCGATGTGAAGCGCCGCACGAGGAAGCTCGCCTATGAGGAGTGGCAGACCCACGGTTACGAGGTGGACCTCATCGGCGCGCGCTCCGACCGTCTCGTGCTCGCCACGGTCAAGTCGTTCTTCGGTTCCCGCGGGGTTGTCGCCGACCATGTGACCGGCGCGGGCGGCTACACGAGCTGGTACGCGCTACTGAACGAGCCCGACGTGCGAGACACCGTAGTAAACACCGCCGCCGAGCGGTTCGGGTTCCGCCCAGACCAAGTTGAGATGCGGCTGTACGTCGGCAGGTTCGCCGGAGGCGCGAACGAGGTGCGTGTGCGTGAGTGGGCGTCGCAGCAGGTCATCGGCGCAGGCCCGCTGGCCGTGATCGGCGCGGAAGACGTCGTCGCCACAGTCCGGCAGGTCGCCGCGCGGAAGCAGTACCGCGACAACGCTGTGCTGGCGACGATGAAGGTGCTAGCGGCAACGGGCGCACTCGCTCCGGTTGTGTCCACGTCCGGAGCGGTCGAGTAAGGAAGCTCTGCGCCGAGCCTGTTCGCACATGACCAGACTCCGCGCGAAAGCAGGAAGCGGCCCCGCCGTGACTCGTGATCTTCCCCGGCGAACCCCGGCTGTGTTGGACTGGTGGTACGCGTTCCAGCGCCCCGCAGTTCGCTGCACAGCTCAGCCCCGGCCGGTCACCTCTCTCGCACGGCTGGGGCTGAGTGGTGTACCGACGTGTCGCTTGCACCGAGTTACACCGCTGTGTTTCACTTGGAGGTGCGGCGGGGAGTCCCCTCCTCTCAGAGACCGGGTGACCGGTGCGAGACGCAGGGCCACAGCTAGAACAGAAGCAACTCGTGCAAATACCGACCCGCATCCCGGTTGAGATACCGGAGGGTGAACGCGCCCGCGAATCGAGTCCCGACGTGGCATAAGGCCGGGGACGACCCGAGCGGGCCTCACGGCAATGCCGTGCAGCGGCCCCTTCGGGAGCAACCTCATGGACGCAAAGTCCGGGGTCTCGTGGACCCCACAACCACTCACTGAATCCGAGCAGTTCCGGCTGCTCTCGCTGATCTTCGGCGACCGACCCGCGGCGGTGACCTCGTGACCGGCCGGGCCGACTTCTGCCCGCGTGGGCACGACCTGCGCGAGCCTGGCTCGTACTACGAACGGTCGGACGGCAGACGGAACTGCCGCATCTGCCGCAGGGCCAGCATCGCGGCCTGGCGCGCAGCGAACCCCGGCGGTGTGGCCCGCAGCGGCCGTCACCTGTCCGAGGCGACGCGCGCCAAGATCTCCCGGTCGGTGCGCGCAGCGAACGGGGGCGACGCGAAGTGAGCTCCAACGAACTGCTGACCTGGAACGCAGCACACGACACCGCCCGTGCCCTCCTCGCAGCCGCAGCCGAACTCGGCATGCTCAGCTTCGACGGCTTGTCCGCCTGGATGCGGGAGCGGCTGACGCACCGGCTCGCCGACGTCATCCACCGGGAGGGCCAGCCCACGCCCGGCGCGCACTACCTGATCCCATTCGGCGACCACGAGCCGACCCCCGGCAGCGACGACGACCGCACCTGCGACCGGTGTGGCCACTTCGCCGCCTGGGACGCGCCCAACGACGAGTTCTACGTGCTCCGCATCGCCCTGCTGGCGAACGTGACCGTGTGGGGTGGGCTGTGCGCGCCCTGCATGGCGCTCGAAAACCCGCAGGAGGTGCGCGATGTCGAAGCTCACTGACGGCAACACACCCGAGCGGGAGCTGACCGACGCCGAACGCTGGGCACTCTGGCTCGCCGAACGAGGCTACGCCGTGTTCCCCGTGAAGCCCAACGCCAAGCAGCCACACGCCGGGTTCAAGTGGCGCGACCGCAGCACCAGTGACCCGGCCGCGGTGCGCGAGCTCATCCGGCAGTACCCCCGGTCGAACTGGGCAATCGACTGCGGCAAGTCGGGGCTGCTGGTCGTAGATCTCGACGTGAAAGGTGACGGCCCGGCAAACTGGGCGACCCTCACCAAAGGCAAGGCCCAAGCCGAACCGCTGATCGTACACACGCCCTCAGGCGGCGAGCACCGCTACTACCGCGACGAAGACGGCACGATCCGCAACCAGGCGGGCAACCTCGCGGGAGGCGTGGACACGCGCGGCCCGGGTGGTTACGTGCTCGCCCCAGGATCGGTGATCGACGGCAGCGCCTACAGGCTGACGCAGGCGGACGCCGACCGGCTCGGACGACCCGAGGGACTCCCGGTGCTGTCCGAAGACCTGCACGCGCTCCTGGCGTCAGGGAAGGGCCACCGAGCGCCGACAACAGGCACCGACGAGGCGCTACGGGCAAAGAACCACACCAAAAGGCGCGCTCACGACGCCGCGGAAGCGGATGCATCGAACAAGTCGACAGCAAAACGCGCGCGCGAGGACGAAGGCGGTGTGCGCACGGGTCCGGTGGAGGCAGTACGCACACACCGTGACGCGCTCGGGCCGGGCGGTGTGACGGCCGCTGTCGCGCACGAACTCGCCAGGCTCGCCGCCGCTACCGAGGGTGACCGCAACCACACGCTCGTCAGGGTCGCGTTCTCGCTCGGACAGCTTGCGCACGCGCCGAGCTTCGCACCTCTCGCGGTGCAGGACGCGCTGCTGTCGGCCGCTGTCGGCATCGGACTGCCCGAGGAGGAGGCCCGCGCGACCATCGCATCGGGCTGGGACGCGGGGCGGGCACAGCCCCGGCCGGTTGTCGTCCCGGCGACGGGTGAGACCGCAGAGGACGAACACGAGGCCGCGGTGCTCGCAGCAGTCGAGCGGATGCGGATCAATGCCGAAGCCAAGACCCGCTACCAACAGGAGCGCAACACCGACCCGGAGAACCCCGGGCGGCTGGTCGGTGGCGGGGCGTTCGTGCTCGACGTGCCCGAGGGCATCCCCGCGGTCTGGGGCGACGGCGCACGGGTGTTGTGGGCCGAGGGTGAGGCGCTGATGCTTGTCGGCCCGCCGGGCGTCGGCAAGACCACCCTTGCGAGCCAGGTCGTGCGGGCACGGCTGGGGCTGAGCGAGCGGTCGGTGCTCGGACTGTCCGTGAAGCCGACGACGGGCAAGGTGCTGTACCTCGCAATGGACCGGCCGAGGCAGATCTCTCGCGCCCTCCGTCGCGCGTTCGCCCCAGAGGACCGCGAGGTGCTCGACGAGCGTCTCGTGTTCTGGCAGGGTCCGCCCCCGGCCGACTTCGCCGCGCACCCTGAGGCGCTGTTGACCCTGGCCCGCGAGGCTGGGGCCGACACCGTAGTCGTGGACTCGCTCAAAGACGCGGCGCTCGGGCTGACCGACGACGAGGGCGGGGCCGGGTACAACCGCGCTCGTCAGTTCGCGCTCGCCGCAGGAATCGAGCTGATCGAACTGCACCACATGGTCAAGAACGGCGCGAACGGCTCAAAGCCGACGCGACTGGCCGACGTGTACGGCTCGGCCTGGCTGACGGCCGGTGCCGGATCGGTCGTGCTGCTGTGGGGCGAGGCCGGGTCGAGCCAGGTCGAACTGCGACACCTCAAGCAGCCCGCCGAGGAACTCGGGCCGTGGGAGGTCACGCACGACCACCAGAACGCGCGCAGCAGCGTTAGCGAGGTGCTGACCGCGGCCGATGCGCTCGCAGCAGCGGGCGCTGACGGTCTCACGGTGGCCGGGCTCGCAGCTCGTTGGGGCAGCGACGACCGCACCACCAAGGAGCGGGCCAGGCGAGCACTGACGGCGCTGGTCAAGGACGGCTCGGCTGTGACGCAGGAGCGCGAGGGGGTAACGACGTGGGTGCCGTTCGAGACGCTGGTGTGACCGGCACGCAGTCCAGGGACACGGCATCGGGCACGGCGGGCACGCAGCCGGGCACGCACCCTCTCGGAGAGGGTGGGCACGTGGCCGGGCACGGCCAGGCACGGCACCCCGCTCTCCCGCGTCATGACGGGGCACATAGGCGGGCACGGCATGGGCGGGGTGCGTGCCGCACCCGGTGGGCACGAAGGACCCCCCTCCCAAAGGGGGGTCCACGTGCCCGGTGTCGGCGGCACGGCTCGCAGAGGGAGGAAGAGAAGTGAGCGGCCGGTGTGCTCACCGCACTGCCGGGCGCTGTGAGGCGTGCTCGCTCCGCGCCGCTGGTCTGCCGCAGCTAGACCCCGCCCGCGGCGCTGCTCTCGCGGCGCTCTGGTCCGCAGTCTCAGAGAGCGAAGCGGCCGGGCTCCCCGTGCCCTGCCGTGGCCCGCAGTGGGACGAGTGGACGGCCGACGACCCGCGCGCGACGGCCCGTGCCGCCCTCGCCTGTGAGGACTGCCCTGCGCTGGCGCTGTGCGCTGACTACGTGGCCCGCTTCCCGGAACCGGTCGGTGTGTGGGCGGGTCAGACCACGACGCAGCGGCGACGAGCGCGACACGCCGAAAAATCCTTGTGACCTGGGTTTTTCGGCTGATTTCCTGGTTATGAGAGAGAGGAACACCACAGTGACTACTGAGAGCGCGGGCCGTGTGCCCGACCAGACCACTACCACTATCGAACTGACCCGCGGCCAGCTAGCGATCCTCCGGGACGCCCTGTACGAGTGGAAGGACGGCGACGCCGAGTTCTGCCTGGACCCCGACTACTCGCACGCAGTCAACGAGCTTGTCCTAGTGCTGTTCCGGGCGGAGGCCGGACTGTGACCGCGGCGCAGCCGATCCCGGCAGCTTTCTACGGCCGCGTCTCCGGGGCGGAGCAGCTCAAGGGCACCAGCATCGACACGCAGATCGCCTGGGGCCGCGGGCTCGCGCAGCGGCAGGGCTGGCACCTCATCGGCGAGTTCGTAGACCGCGCGATCAGCGGGGCTGACGACACCCGCCCCGCGTGGAACGAGCTTCGCGCGCTGATCGTCGCAGGCGAGGTCGGTGTGGTGCTTGTGCACGACCTCGACCGCTTGGCCCGCGATGCCGTGGACGGCCTGGCCGTCATCCGCGAGTGCGCCCGGGCCGGTGTGCCGCTGCTGGACTCGAAGTCTGGCGACGCCGACAAGGCCAGCGACGAGCTGTTCCTACAGACCGGCGTCGAACTGCTAGTCGCCGACAACTGGCGGCGCAGCCACATCCGCCGGACGATCCAGGGGCAGCGGGCGCGCGCCGACCAGGGCGGCTGGCCCGGTGGCGAGCCCCCGTTCGGCTGGCACCTGGCGAACAAGTACCAGAAGGGCCAGCAGCGGCCGGAGGCGGACGACGGCGAGCGTGCCACGCTCGCGCTGATGGTCACGTGGGCTACCCGCGAGGGGCTGTCGGCGGGCCAGGTCGCTGACCGGCTGAACGCGTCCGGCGTACCCACTCGTCACAGCACACAGCCCGGCAACCCTGGGCGCTGGTCGCACCCGGTGGTCCGGCGCATCCTCACGAACCCGGCGCTGCACGAGGGCTTCCTGTGGTGGGGCGCGCCGAAGGGCACCGGCCCGACGAAGCGCACCCACAACACCAAGACCGGCAAGGACGGTCGGCCGGTGCACGGCGAGCCGGTGAAGCTCGAACTGCCCGACCCGCCTCTGAGCGCGGCCGAGTTCCGGGCGTTGCAGCGCGCCCTGGCCCGCCACCGCAACGCGGGCAAGAAGATGAGCCCGGCGGTCTCGCGGATGCTGACCGGGCGTGTCGTCAGTGAGTGCGGCAAGCCCTACACGGGCACCAGCATCGCCGGTAAGGACTACGCCGTGTACCGCTGCACCGGCAACCGCCATCGCGGCCGGGAGCGCGCGGCTGAGCGGTGCGGTTGCTCCCAGGTGCACGCGCAGAAGCTCGAAGCGCGGGTGCGCGCCGAGGTTACGGCGTTCCTGACCGAGCCGGGGCGGCTGGAGGCGATGGCGTCGAAGTGGGCCGCGTTCGCAGAGTCCGGCGACCCGGAGCAGGACCGCGCCGAGGCGGACAACGCCCGTGCCCGAGTCACCAAGCTCGACCGCGCCCTGATGCGTGCCGAGCGGGGGCTGCTGGAGGCCGACACACCGGAGGACGAGCAGCGGCAGCAGGCGCTGGTGTCGGAGCTTCGCAGAGAGCGCGCCGACCTCCGGGAGCGGCTCTCGGCTTGGGACGCGTTCCAGGTTGACGCGGCAGCACGGGCGGCGCAGGTGCAGTCGCTGGTGACCCTCCGTGAGCGCGGCGCGACCCGGCTTGCAACGATGGGCGACGACGACTGGCGGGAGTTGCTGGCGCTGCTGGATGTGCGCGTCCGGATCGGCGGCATCGCCGACTCGGAGCCCGCCGAGCTTCGGATCGAGGGCAGGGTGGACCCGCGCCTGTTCGACGACGGCCAGGGCGACGCTCGCCCCGCGACGGACCCCGGCAAGGGTGGGCCGTCCGTGGGCCGCGGGGCGCAGCCCCAGCCGAGCACACCGGAGCACCGCGCCGATGGCGGCGGTCGCCTTCGCCGGCCTGCTGGTCGTGATCATGCGCTCGGACGAGGTGCGCGGCATCCTGACCGACCTCGTGCGCCGGGCTCTGACGGTGTCGTGATGCGCCGGCGTCGGTCGGGGGATGAGGGGTCGGTCGCCGCCGAACTGGCGGTCGCGATTCCCGCGGTTCTGCTCGTCCTGCTCCTCGGAGTCTCGGCGCTCGGAGCGGCGGCTCGCCAGGTCGCGCTTCAGGATGCCGCGGCCGACGCCGCCCGTCTGCTCGGTCGAGGCGAATCCGCAGCGGCCGCGACCGCCGCGGTCACCCGCGCCGTGCCCGGCGCTCGCGTCAGTTCTGGAGCGCAGGGCGATCTCGCCTGTGTCACCGCCCAGGCCGACGTGCAGGTGGGGCGGATCATCTCGATCCCGCTGCAGGCGTCCAGCTGCGCCCTCGCCGGAGGTCTGTGATGGCCGGAACGAGCGTCGCAGCGGGCGTCATCGCGGTCGCGGCGACCCTCACCTTCGGGCTCGCCGCCGTCGGCGGGGCGGCGGTGACCGCGCAGCGCGCCGCGGGGGCTGCCGATGCCGCAGCCCTTGCCGCGGCCGATGCGGCGTCGGGAGCAGTGCCCGCTCCGGAGGGAGCCTGCGCGCTGGCGGCGCGGGTGGCCGCGGCATCCGGAGTCGAACTCACGCAGTGCGACCTGGCGGGACTCGTGGCGACCGTCACCGTCCAGGCGAAGTACGCTGGACTCGCAGCCGTCTCCCGAGCCCGCGCCGGGCCACCCGAGGGATTCTGACGGTCGATTCCACACAGCCGCTGTGAACACATCCGAACAGTGGTGTGTATGGTGTGCTTCGAAGAAAGGACGCACCCTTGGCTGAAGGCAAGAAGCTCGTCATCGTCGAGTCGCCGACGAAGATGCGGTCGATCCAGGGCTACCTCGGCGATGGGTACGAAGTGCTCAGCTCCGTCGGGCACATCCGCGACCTCGCGGACAAGAAGGACATCCCCGCCGCCGACAAGCAGGCGTACGGGAAGTACTCGATCGACATCGAGAACGGGTTCGATCCTTACTACGTCGTCTCCGATCGCAAGTCCAAGACCGTCGCAGAGCTCAAGCGCGCGCTGAAGACGGCGGACGAACTCCTGCTCGCCACTGATGAGGACCGCGAAGGCGAGGCAATCGCCTGGCATCTGCTGGAGACCCTCAAGCCGAAGGTCCCCGTCAAGCGCATGGTGTTCCACGAGATCACCAAGGACGCCATCCAGGCGGCGATCGGCAACACGCGCGAGCTCGACCTCGCGCTCGTCGACGCGCAGGAGACCCGCCGCATCCTCGACCGCCTGTACGGCTGGGACGTCTCTCCCGTGCTCTGGTACAAGGTGAAGTCCGGGCTCTCCGCCGGCCGCGTGCAGTCCGCGGCGACCCGCATGATCGTCGAGCGCGAGCGCGACCGCATGGCGTTCGTCTCGGCCGACTACTGGGACGTGGAAGCGCTCGCCGCCTCCGCCTCGTCGTTCAAGGTGCGTCTGGTGCGCGTCGACGGCGGTCAGCTCGCGCGCGGCACCGACTTCGACGACAACGGAAAGCTGAAGAAGGCCGTCATCGTCCTCGACGAGGGCCAGGCTCAGGCGCTCGCGCAGGCGGTCGACGCCGCTGGCACGGGTTCCGTCACCAAGGTCGAAGCCAAACCAGGCACCCGCAGCCCGTACGCACCCTTCACGACCTCGACTCTTCAGCAGGAGGCGGGACGCAAGCTCTCGATGAGCGCGAAGCAGGCGATGAGCGTCGCCCAGCGCTTGTACGAGAAGGGGTTCATCACCTATATGCGCACCGACTCCACGGCGCTGAGCACCCAGGCGGTGCAGGCGGCGCGGAGTCAGGCCGTCTCCCTCTACGGCGACAGCGCCGTGCCGCTCAAGCCCCGCGTCTACAAGTCGAAGAGCAAGAACGCGCAGGAGGCGCACGAGGCGATCCGCCCGTCGGGTGAGAGCTTCCGCACTCCGGCATCCGTGTCCTCCCAGCTCGATCGCGAAGAGCTGCGCGTCTACGACCTGATCTGGAAGCGCACGGTCGCCAGCCAGATGGCCGACGCCAAGTACGAGACGACGACGGTCACGATCGCGGTCGAGGCCGGTGACCAGCTCGCCGAGTTCACGGCATCCGGCACCGTCTACACGTTCAAGGGCTTCCTCGAGGCGTACGAAGAGGGGCGCGACGAGAAGCGCAACTCGCAGGATGCCGCCGAGAACCAGTCCCTGCCCGCCGTCGCCGTCGGCGACGAGCTGGCCATGTCGGATGCCGAGGCCAAGGGGCACCGCACTTCGCCGAAGCCGCGCTACACCGAGGCGTCTCTCGTCAAGGCGCTCGAGGAGCACGGCATCGGCCGGCCCTCGACGTTCGCCAGCATCATCGGCACCGTGATCGACCGCGGCTACGCGACCAAGCGCGGTCAGGCGCTCGTGCCGACGTGGCTCGCGTTCAGTGTCGTCCGACTGCTCGAGGAGCACTTCGCCGACCTCATCGACTACGACTTCACCGCCGCGCTCGAGGACGATCTCGATGCCATCGCCCGCGGCGAGCAGAACCGCGTCGAGTGGCTGAAGCACTTCTACTTCGGCTCCGAATCCCAGGTAGGGCTGCGGCAGGTCGTCGACAATCTCGGCGAGATCGACGCCCGAGCACTGAACTCGACGCGCATCACCGACACGGCGACGCTCCGCTTCGGCAAGTACGGCCCGTACCTCGAGGTCGCGGATCCTGCGAACCCCGAGGCCAAGCCGCGCATCGTGAACGTCCCGGAGGACCTCGCACCCGATGAGCTGACCGCCGAGAAGGCGCAGGAGCTCATCGACGCTCCCGTCGCGGGCGACCGGGTCCTGGGCGAGAACCCTGAGAACGGCAAGGTCATCGTCGTCAAGGACGGCCGGTTCGGTCCGTACGTGCAGGAGAACGACCCGGTTTCCGAGGATGCCGCGGTCGACGAGGCCACCGGCGAGGTGGTCGAGAAGCCGAAGAAGAAGACAGCGAAGAAGGACGCAGCCCCCAAGCCGCGGACCGGGTCGCTGTTCCGGTCCATGTCGGTCGACACGATCGACCTCGACACCGCGCTTCAGCTGCTGAGCCTCCCGCGCGTCGTCGGCACCGACCCCGAGTCGGGTGATGAGATCACCGCGCAGAACGGCCGCTTCGGTCCGTATCTGAAGAAGGGCACCGATTCGCGCTCGCTGGAGAGCGAATCGCAGATCTTCGACGTCACGCTCGAACAGGCCCTCGAGATCTACGCGCAGCCGAAGTACGGCGCGGGTTCCCGCCGTGCATCCAGCGCGCTCGCCGAGTTCGAGGCCGACCCGGTCAGCGGCAAGCCGATCCGCATCCGCGACGGCCGCTTCGGCGCGTACGTGACCGACGGCGAGACGAACGTCACGATCCCGCGCGGCCAGCAGGTGCAGGACATCACGTTCGAGATCGCCGTGCAGATGCTCGCAGACAAGCGCGCCAAGGGTCCGGCTCCCAAGCGCGGAGCCAAGAAGGCGCCCGCGAAGAAGGCGCCCGCGAAGAAGGCGCCCGCCAAGAAGGCTGCGGCCAAGCCGGCCGCCAAGAAGCCCGCGGCCGCAAAGGCGCCGGCCAAGACGGATGCCGAGAAGGCGGCCGCGCGGTCGGCAGCCGCCAAGAAGGCCGCGGCGACCCGCGCCGCGAACGCGGCAGCGAAGAAGTCGTGACCGCACGCTCCGGCCTCTGGATCACGCTCGAGGGCGGCGACGGTGCGGGCAAGACGACGCAGGCGAACCTCCTCGAGGCCTGGCTCTCGGACGCCGGTCGCACCGTGCTGCGCACGCGCGAACCCGGGGGCAGCGAGGTCGGTCACCTGATCCGCGACATCGTGCTGCACCACCGCGGCGACATCGCGCCGCGCGCGGAGGCGCTGCTGTACGCCGCCGATCGCGCTCATCACGTCGCCACGGTCGTGCGACCGGCGCTCGAGCGCGGCGAGGTCGTCATCCAGGACCGCTACCTGGATTCGTCGGTCGCGTATCAGGGCGCAGGACGCGTGCTGGACGCCGACGAGGTCCGCGAACTGTCGCTCTGGGCGACCGAGGGTGCGCTTCCCGACCTCACCGTGCTGCTCGATCTCGACCCGACCATAGCCCGCGCCCGTCTCGACGCGGACGACAAACCGTTCGATCGGCTCGAGGCCGAGAAGCTCGAGTTCCACATCCGGGTGCGCGAGGGGTTCCTGGCGCTCGCGGAGGCGGATTCCGATCGCTTCCTCGTGCTGGATGCCGCGGCATCCCCCTCCCAGATCGCCGAAGCGGTCCGCGCTCGCGTCTCGCCCCTGGTCTGACCACGACCGCCCGTCAAGGTGGTTCTGCTGCACATCTCTGCATATGCGACATCAAATAACAGGCGCAGAATCAGAAAGGTGCAGCAAACCCCGGGGCGGGGCAGGGCGGGGCGGGGTTGGGTGGGCAGAGCACGGGGACCGTCGGTGGCGGCGGTTAGGCTGGAGCAATGACCACCGCACCCCTCGCCCCGTTCCCGTGGGCGGATGTGTGGGGCCAGCAGGATGCGGTCGAGACGCTGCGGGCCGCGGCATCCGATCCGGCATCGCTCTCGCACGCCTGGCTCATCACCGGACCGCCCGGATCCGGCCGGTCGACGCTCGCGTACGCATTCGCCGCCGCGCTCATCGCCAACGATCCTGATGACGAGCACGCCATGCGTCAGGTGCTCGCGGGGACCCATCCCGATGTGACGGCACTGCGCACGGACAAGGTCATCATCACGATCGCCGAGGCCCGCGCGCTCGTCGAGCGGTCGTACTTCGCGCCGTCGGTCGGGCGATACCGGGTGATCGTCGTCGAGGATGCCGATCGCATGGTCGAACGCACTTCCAACGTGCTGCTCAAGGCGCTCGAGGAACCGCCCGAGCGCACGGTCTGGGTGCTCTGCGCCCCGAGTGAAGCCGACCTCCTGCCGACGATCCGCTCGCGTTCACGCGCCCTGCGGCTGCGCGAGCCCGATGTCGCCGATGTCGCACGCCTCATCACTCAGCGCACCGGTGTCGACGACGTCACGGCCGAGCAGGCGGCGCGCCACGCCCAGCGCCACATCGGCATGGCGCAGCGCCTGGCCACGGACGACGCGGCCCGGCGGCGCAGGGACGACACGCTGCGGTCAGTGCTGGGCGTGCGCGGCGTCCGGGATGCCGTCGACGTCGCCGGCACGATCATCCAGGTCGCCACGGAGGACGCCAAGGCCCTGACAGCCGAGCGTGACGAGGCCGAACGCGCGTCCCTGCTGCGTACGGTCGGCGTCGCCGAGGGACAGGCGGTCCCGCCCGCACTGCGCGCTCAGATCTCAGCCCTCGAGGACGACCAGCGCAAGCGCGCGACCCGCAGCCTGCGCGACGGCATCGACCGCGTGCTCACGGACCTGCAGTCGCTGTACCGCGATGTCGTGATGCTGCAGTACGGTCGGGGCGACGACCTGATCAACCGCGAACTGAAAGCCGAGCTGAGCGCGCTCGCCGCCGACTGGTCGGTGGCACGTACGCTGATCGTGCTGGACCACCTGACCGAGACCAGGGATTCGCTGGAGCGCAACGTTGCCGCGCTCCTGGCCTTGGAGAGCTTGCTCGTGACCATCGCGAGCGGGAGGAAACCGTGACCACTCGAATGACTTCTCGCCTGCGCCGTATCGCGGCGGCGACGGCTGCGCTGGCCGCGGCATCCCTCGTCCTGTCCGGATGCCTGTACGCAGCCATCCCCGAGCAGGCGGCGCCGCGTCCGTCCACGACGAAGGCGCCGGACACGGAAGGCGTGTCCGCCGAGCTGCTGCCGTTCTACGGGCAGGAGCTGACCTGGGAACAGTGCGGCGGCGGGTTCGACTGCACCTACGTCACGGCTCCGCTGGACTGGGAGAACCCGACGTCCGGTGAGACGATCGAGCTCTCGGTCGTGCGCAACCAGGCCACCGGCACGGCGCTCGGCTCGCTGCTCACGAACCCCGGCGGCCCCGGCGCGAGCGGTGTCGACCTCGTCCGCGACAGCCTGGACTTCGCGGTGGGGGCGGACCTCATCGAGAACTACGACGTGATCGGATTCGATCCGCGCGGCGTCGGAGAATCGACGGCTGTGGCGTGCTTCGACGCGGCGAACATGGACAAGTACCTCTACGACATCCCCGCAGCACCGAGGGGCACGCCGGAGTGGGAGAACGAGCTCCTCGGTGCGCATCAGGCCTTCGCCGACGCGTGCGACGCGAACAGCGGCGGCATCCTTCCGTACATCACCACGATCAACTCGGCGCGTGACATGGATCTGCTGCGCGCCGTGCTCGGCGACAAGGAGCTGAACTACCTGGGGTACTCCTACGGCACGTTCCTCGGCGCGACGTACGCCGAGTTGTATCCGGACAAAGCCGGCCGTCTCGTGCTCGACGGCGCGATCGACCCGTCGACGCCGGGCCTCGAGGTCAGCACTACACAGGGGATCGGATTCGAGTCCGCGCTGCGCGCGTACATGAAGGACTGCCTGGACTCTGGAGAGTGCCCGTTCAACGGGTCCGTCGATGATGCGATGGCCGACCTCGGTGCGCTGCTCGCGTCCGCGGATCGCAGTCCGCTTCCCAACGGCGACGGCCGCGAGATGGGCGCCGACTCGATGATGACGGGCATCATCTCGGCGTTGTACTCGCAGGACAGCTGGGGCTATCTCACCCAGGGGCTCACCGAGGCATTGCAGGGCGACCCGTACACGCTGTTCGTGCTCGCCGATTTCTACAACGGTCGCGAGGACGGCACCTACATCGACAACTCCAGCGAGGCGTTCCGCGCGTACAACTGCATGGACTATCCGGTGGAGGACGACCCGGATGCCGAGGCGGCGGCCGAGAAGCTGCTGGCCGAGAAGGCCCCGACGGTCGCGCCCTACTGGTCCGGCCCGGATTCCTGCTCCGTCTGGCCGTACCCTCCGACGGGAACGCGTGAGGAGATCCACGCCGAAGGCGCCGGTCCCATCATCGTCGTCGGGACCACCAACGATCCGGCGACCCCGTACGAGTGGTCAGAGGCGCTCGCCGACCAGCTCGAAGAGGGAGTCCTCGTCACGCGCGTCGGTGAGGGGCACACCGGCTACAACAAGGGCAACAGCTGCGTCGACGATGCTGTGGAGGCGTTCCTGCTCGATGACACGGTCCCGGAGGACGGCCTGCGCTGCGAGTGATTTCGCAGTAGGCCCGTCGGCAGGGTAAGATCGTTGATCGTGCCGCTGTTCGCAGCGCACGCCGCCTTAGCTCAGTCGGCAGAGCATTTCACTCGTAATGAAAAGGTCGTCAGTTCGATTCTGACAGGCGGCTCCAGAGCAAGACCCCGTTCTCTCCTCAGAGAGAACGGGGTCTTCTTCGTGGTGCCGGGCCTCAATTGCGGAGTATACTCATTAATGAGGAAACTCCACGAGTGAGGTGATGAGATGGCCGGCCGGCGCGACCGCAATATGCAGGAGAAGCAGTCCCGCATCGTCGCCGCGGCATCCGACCTCTTCGAGGAGCGCGGATTCGCGGCTGTGACGACCCAGCAGATCTCCGATCGGGCCGATGTGGCCGCCGGAACGCTCTTCCGCTACGCATCGACCAAGGGGGAACTCCTCCTCATGGTCTACAACGAGCGCTACCGGGCAGTCATCGACAAGGGCGCGGGCCGTGCCGAGCGCGAGACCGACGCGATCGCCGCAGCCATGGCGTTCGTCGCGCCCGTCATCGACTGGGCTCAGCAGCATCCCGAGAACAGCACCGCGTACCAGCGCGAATTGATGTTCGGCGGCGCGACCGAGAGCTTCCGTGCCGAGGGACTCGCGCTCGTCGCCGAATTCGAAGCGAAGCTCGCGGCGCTGCTGCGCGCGGACCGGCAATCGACGGGTGCGCCCGCAGCGCAAGACGGTGCACGCGCGGCTGCGCGGGCGATCTTCGCGGTCGTGCACGTGGCGATCGCCCGGCTCGCATTCCAACCGCACAGCGCCGAGGACGCCGCGCAGCTCCGGCAGCAGATCCAACAGATCATCACAGGCTTCCGCGCCGAAACCCGCGCGGATCCACAGAGGAAGGAACAGCAATGACCGACATCACGAATGTCACCGTGCTGGGTACGGGCGTGCTGGGATCGCAGATCGCGTTCCAGACGGCTTACAGCGGATTCCAGGTGACCGCGTACGACATCAGCGACGAGGCCCTGGCCAAGGCGAAGGAACGCTTCGAAGGACTGATCGACGCCTATCGCGCCGACGGCGTCGAAGGCGCATCAGAGGGCAAGGGCGAGCAGGCGCTCGAGCGCATCCGCTACTCGGCCGACCTCGCGGATGCCGTCCGGGACGCCGATCTCGTGATCGAGGCGGTCCCCGAGGTGCTCGAGATCAAGCAGCAGACGTACGAGAAGCTCGCCGCCGTGGCGCCCGCGAAGACGATCTTCGCGTCGAACTCGTCGACCCTGGCGCTGAGCGACCTCAAGGACTTCACCGGTCGCCCGTCGAAGTTCATCGGTCTGCACTTCGCGAACCAGGTGTGGAAGTTCAACACGGGCGAGGTCATGGCCACGACCGACACGGATCCGGTCGTCTTCGACACGCTGCTCGAGTTCGCCGCGGAGATCGGCATGGTTCCGATTCCGATCCACAAGGAGAAGCCGGGCTGGCTGCTCAACTCGCTGCTCGTGCCGTTCCTCAGCGCCGCCCAGGATCTCGCCTTCGGCGGCTTCGCCGAACCCGAGGACATCGACAAGGTGTGGCGCATCGCGACCGGTGCGCCGAAGGGACCGTTCCAGATCCTGGACATCATCGGTCTCACCACTCCGTACAACATCTCGGTGAACGGCGATGAGCACCAGCAGCAGATCGCCGCCTGGCTCAAGGAGAACTACATCGACAAGGGCAAGCTCGGCATCGCCACCGGCGAGGGCTTCTACACCTACGAGTGATCTCCACGACGGCCCCGACACCTGTGCAGGTCCGGGGCCGTCGGCGTACCCTCGACGTATGACCAGGGCTCTTCTCATCGTCGACGTGCAGAACGACTTCACCGAGGGCGGCGCTCTCGCCGTCGCGGGAGGGGATGCCGTGGCGGCGGCCATCTCGGAGCTTCTCGCCGAACGGGCCGGCGACTACGACGTCATCATCGCCTCACGCGACTGGCACGACGCCGAGGGCGACAACGGCGGACACTTCGCCGCCGAGCCGGACTTCGTGGACACCTGGCCGGAGCACTGCGTCGCCGGGACTCCGGGAGCCGATTACGACCCGCTTCTCGCGACGGATGCCGTGACGCACCACGTGCGCAAAGGACAGGGCAAGCCCGCGTACTCGATGTTCGAGGGCGTCTCGGATGCCGGTGAGACAGTCGCCGAGATCCTGATCGCGCACGGCGTGCTCACGGCGGATGTCGTCGGCATCGCGACCGATCACTGCGTGCGGGCGACCGCGCTCGACGCGATCGCCCACGGCGTGCACGTGCGGATCCTCACAGACCTCGTCGCGGGCGTCGGTGAGGACTCCAGTGCCGCAGCCCTGGCAGAGCTCGCGCACGCCGGCGCCGAGCTGGCACCGTGACACGCAGCGTTCTGCTCCTGCGTGCGGTCAACGTCTCGGGTCGCAACCGTGTGCCCATGGCAGAGTTGCGCGCCCTGCTCGCCGAGCGGACCGACCTCACGGGCGTGAGCACCTACATCGCCAGTGGGAACATCATCTGCGATGCTCCGGCGGATGCCGCGGCATCCTGCGCTCTGGTGCGGAAGGCGATCGAGGTCGAGTTCGCCGTGGACACCCCGGTGATCGCACGATCGCACGACGAGCTGGTCGCATCCGTCGCCGCTCAGCCCTTCGACGACGGCGTCGAGAAGTTCGTGCACGCGATGTTCCTGGGGGCGGCTCCGGCCTCGGGCGCCGTCGACGCGTTGGAGGAGCGACTGGTCCCGGGGGAGCGGCTGGCACTCGTCGGGCACGATCTCTGGATCGACTTCGCGAAGGGGATGCAGGGCACGAAGCTCACCAAGTCCGTTTTCGATCGTGCGCTCGGCGTCGCCGGTACGGCCCGGAATCTGCGGACCGTCCGCGCACTCGTCGACCTCACGGCATGACGGCCTACCCGGCGACGATCGCGGATGCCGTCGAGCGCGAGCTCGTGATCAAGAAGTCGCGCTTCATCGCGCACGTCGCGCCCGTCTCATCGCCTGAGGAGGCGGATGCCGTCATCGCGAGGATCAGGAAGCAGTACTGGGATGCGCGTCACAACTGCTCGGCCCAGGTCACCGGCATGCGCGGGGATCGGGCGCGTTCCTCGGACGACGGCGAACCGTCCGGCACAGCCGGCATCCCCATGCTCGAGGTCCTCAGACGCCGCGAGCTGACCGACGTCGTCGCCGTCGTGACACGCTACTTCGGTGGTGTGAAGCTCGGCGCAGGCGGGCTGGTCAGGGCCTACTCGTCGGCCGTCTCGGCGGCATTGGACGCCGCAGTGCTGCTGGACCGGATGCCGTTGGTGCAGGCCATGGTCACGGTGCCGCACGGCGATGGCGGTCGGTTCGAGAACCTGGTGCGGGAATGGGTCGCGGGGCATTCGGCATCGCTCGGCGAGACCAGGTACGGATCGGATGCCGTCTTCGAGGTCTGGGCGCCCGAGAGCGCGCTCGGGCGGCTCGAGGCGGATGTGGGTGCATGGTCATCGGGAGCGTGGCGGATCGTCGCCAGCGGAATCACGCGCGTGGTCGATGTGCCGCGCTGAGCGTCACCAGCCGGCTTCGCGGACCACGGCGGGCCTCTGGCCGGCGTCGTAGACCCGCACCCAGTCGGGGCGCACGACGACAACGAGGAAGCCATCGGCGAGTGCCCGTGAACCCGGAAAGCGTCGATCGTAGGCGTGTCCGTACCGCAGTCGCTCGGTGCCTTCGACGATGGCGGCGTCGCCTTCGAGCTGCACGCTCACATCGCCGTCGACGCAGATCACCACCGCGACCCGGCCGCGCTCCCGCAGGTTCTCGACCTTGCGCGCGGCATCCGCGGTGTTGAAGATCAGTGTGCCGTCCGGCAGAGCTGCCAGGCCCACCAACGCGGCCTCCGGCGAGCCGGTCGGCGAGACGGTGGCGACGACGCCACGACCGATGCCATCGATGAAGCGGGCGATCGAGGCGGGGTCATGGGGATCCGGCGTCATGGGTCGACGCTATCGAGCCACGATGACGCCTGTCATCGCCTCCAGCGGGTGACTCGACTGCGACTGCGAATCGACTCGTCGCGCACCGCAGTCGACGCATCGGACGTAGACGATCCATCCCTCGCTCGTCGCGTGGCGGGATTCGGTGATCCAGCCGTGCTCGTGGACGCGGAGTGCGTCCGGCCGAGGAATCGGACGCGTGTGCAATGAGGTCATGAGACCATCGTGTTGTAATGGTCTTATGCATCTCAACCCTTACGGCGAGTATGCGGTGCTCCTCGCGGCATCCCTCGCGAACGACTGGCCGGCGGACCGCGCCGGTATCGAGGATCGCACGCGCGACCTCGGCATGACGATGGTCTTCCCGCCGTCGCCGGACGACCATGCCGCCGTGCGCGACGTCATCGACGACTGGCTCGAGATAGTGGATGCTTCGACGCCCGGCCAACGGGCACTGCTGCTGAACGCGCAGATGGCGCGGGCCGCCGCGTACCCGCGGCTGACCGATCACGATGGCGAGGGCTGGCACTTGCACTATCGCGATGACAACGATTCGCTGCCCTTCGTGCTGCGGGCGGTCATCAGCGTGGGCACCTCCCTGCACCTGGCGACCAGGGGAACGAGCCGTCTCGGGCGATGCGCGGCCGAACCGTGCACCAACGTCGTGGTGGACGTCACGCGCAACGGCCGTCAGCGCTTCTGCTCCGTGCGCTGCGCGAATCGGGCGGCCGTGCGGCGGCACAGGGCGCGGGGGTGAATCAGTCCGCGCGCCGATAGTGCATCGCCACGACGCCGTTGCGCATCGGCCGCGCCGAGATCAGTTCCAGTCGTCGTGTGTTCATCAACCCGCCCTGATACAGCGTCGGGCCGTGGCCGGCGATGCGGGGGTGGACGAGGAATCGGTACTCGTCGATCAGATCCATCCGGTCCAGCTCGGTCGCGAGCGCACCGCTGCCGAGGAGCACACCAGCAGCGTTCGCATCCTTGAGACGCTGCACGGCGGTCCGCAGGTCCCCGTCGAGGTGGTGGCTGTTGACCCAGGGGAATTCAGATCGCGTGGACGAGACCACGTACTTCGGCTTCGCCTCCAGCTTGATGGCCCACTCTCGCAGCGCTGGAGGCGCTTCTTCCTCCCCGCGGGCGATCGTAGGCCAAGCGCTCTCCATCAGTTCGTAGGTCACACGACACCACAGCATCGCGCCGGGCTCGTCCATGAGCCGGGTGAAGTAGGCGTGCGTCTCGTCATCCGCGACGCCCGTCTGATGATCGACGCACCCGTCGAGGGTGACGTTGATGCTGAAGGTCAGCAGTCCCATGGGACGACTTTAGGCCGGGCGCAGACGTGACGTCTACGCACCGGCATACGGTGGGCCCCGTGGGGCTCGAACCCACGACCCGCGGATTAACCTGCCACTTCGGCTTTCGCCGCCATCCTGACGGATGTTCGTGGTCTGGACTGTCCCTTCACCATAGCTTTCGCCGTAGGCGCCACCCGTCCAGTCTCTACACCTTCCGGACTCGCGTCCGGCTTGGCTCGGGATTGCCATCTGGTTTCCCAGGAAGGGTTCCCCGACTTTGAGTGGTGTCATCCCCGAGGTTTCCCCCGAGGCGCTCCTATTGTGTTGAAGTCCGATGCTCTGCCAACTGAGCTAGAGGCCCGTTGTTCCATTGTAGGGGGCGGCAAAGGGCCGTCGGCGACACAGCTCGCCGACGGCCCTTGCTCCTCAGCGCATCCCCATGCGACTGATCTCGCGCCGTTCCTCCCCGAAGACGGCGCGACCCTGACTCACTGAGCCGGGGGCATGAGGACCGCGTCGATCAGGTACACGGTCGCGTTCGCGGTCTGGACGCCGCCGCACACGATGTTGGCGTCGTTGACCATCCACATGTCGCCCTCGCCCGTCACCTCGAGATCGGCACCCTGCACCGTGGTGTGCGCGCCGGCGATGTCGGCCGGCTCGATCTGCCCGGGAACCACGTGGTACGTCAGAATCGACGACAGCGTGGCAGAGTCCGTCTTGAGGCCCTCGATGGTCGCGGGGTCGATCGCGGCGAACGCGTCATCCACCGGTGCGAACACGGTGAACTCGTCGCCGTTGAGCGTGTCGACGAGGTTCACGTCGGGATTGAGCTGGCCACTGACAGCTGCGACGAGGGTCTTGAGCAGCGGGTTGTTCGAGGCGGCCACCGCCACCGGGTCCTGGGACATGCCCTGGATCGAGCCGTCGCCCTCGGGGACGGCTTCCGCATACGCCTCGCAGCCGGGACCGACGAGGTTCGCAGCGGGATCCATCGTCTCGGGCGCCGTCGTCTCCTCGGACGTCTCGGGCGCCTTCGGCTCGGACGGCTCCTCTGCCGTGTCGCTGCTCATGGAACAGCCTGCCAGCACGAGAACGCTGGCGAAGCCGAGCGACAGTGCTGCGGTCATCTTCTTCTTGGTGCTGAACATCTCTCTACCTCCGGAGATCGGTGCCGCGGCCTTCCCGCGGCGTCACAGCTTCTTCGGAGCCTTCGCCGGATCGGATGGGACGGATCGCAAGTTCTTTCTCGAGCCAATCCGATCGCGGGGTCGGAGCCGAAGTACTCGCGACGGAAGGCGAGGAAATGGACCTCATCATCATCGGGCTGCTCGGCGGCCTCATCACGGGGATCTCACCCTGCATCCTGCCGGTGCTGCCGGTCATCTTCCTCACAGGAGGAGCGCAATCGGCACGGTTCGAGGGCGGGGGTGACTTCCTGCCCGCACGGCGGAGTCGTCCGTACTTCGTCATCGCCGGTCTCGTGCTGAGCTTCAGCCTCGTGACGCTGGTCGGGTCCCTGATACTCGGATTGCTCAACCTGCCGCAGGACATCATCCGCTGGGTCGGCATCGCCGTGCTCATCCTCATCGGCGTCGGGCTTCTCATCCCGAAGTTCGAGCAGTTGCTGGAGAAGCCGTTCCAATGGCTTCCGAAGAAGGAAGTCCAGAACCGCGGAAGCGGATTCGGCGTGGGGCTCGCCCTCGGTGCCGTCTTCGTCCCGTGCGCCGGGCCCGTGCTCGCGGCGATCATCGTCGCCGGCTCCACCGGACAGATCGGCATCGGTACGGTTCTGCTGACCGTCTCCTTCGCGATCGGCGTGGCGATTCCGCTCCTGGCGTTCGCCCTCGCCGGCCGCGGGCTCATCGAGCGGATCAAGGCCTTCCGCAGCCGAGAGCGAGGACTGCGCATCGCCGCCGGCATCGCGATGATCGCGCTCGCCGTCGGTCTCATCTTCAACGTGCCGCAGATGCTGCAGCGGCTCCTGCCGGACTACACCGCAGGGCTCCAGCAGGATCTCGCTGAGGAGCAGGCGGACGCCCTCGACCTCGGGGGTCTCGTGACCGACGAGAACCGCGAACTGGACAACTGCACGAACGGCGCGGAGGAGCTGGAGACCTGCGGCACCGCTCCGTCGATCCGCGGCATCCAGGAATGGATGAACACGCCGAACGGCGCAGCCGTCGACCTCGCGGATCTGCGCGGTCAGGTCGTGCTGATCGACTTCTGGGCATACTCCTGCATCAACTGCCAGCGATCGATTCCGCACGTCGTGGCGTGGGACCAGGCCTATGAGGGTGCCGGGCTGCAGATCATCGGCGTTCATTCCCCGGAGTACGCCTTCGAGAAGGATCCGGGAAACGTCGCCGCCGGCATCGCCGACTTCGGGATCGAATACCCCGTCGCACTCGACAACAACCTGTCGACCTGGACCAACTACCGGAACCGGTACTGGCCGGCGCACTACCTGATCGACGCCGAGGGCGTCGTCCGCCACATCTCGTTCGGCGAGGGCAACTACGCCGCGACGGAGAAGCTGATCAGAGAACTGCTCGAGCAGGCCGATCCGGGGGCCGAATTCCCCGAGCCGACGGACATCGAAGACACGACTCCGGAGGTCGGCTCGACGACCCGAGAGACGTTCCTCGGTTCGTCGAAGGACGTCAACTACGGGGGTTCAGGGCGCTATGGGGCGGGTGCGTCGGCATTCGAGCTCCCCGATGAGCAGCCGGAGGACAGCTTCGCGCTGGAGGGGACCTGGGACATCGAGACGCAGTACGCGACGCCGGGTGATGCGGGCGGCACGATCCGGCTCGACTACCGGGCATCCGAAGTCCGCCTGGTGCTCGCCGGCACGGGGGAGATCGTGGTCCGGGACGCCGACGGGCAGGAGCGCACGGTCACCGTGGAGGGGACTCCGCGCTCGTACGCGGTCGTGAAGCAGGACGAGATCGACCGCGGGGTCATCACGGTCGACGTGCCCGCGGGCGTCGAGGTGTACTCGTTCACCTTCGGGTGAGCGGTGCGCCGGATGCGAGCGAGAGGAGGTGGATGAGGCATGCTTGGGGAGATGGTCATCGACGGCGTGGACGTGCCGGAGGACGGTTCGGCGGGAGATCTCGCCGCCGACCTCCTCGTTCGCGTCGCCGACGGAGACCAGCAGGCGTTCGCGGAGCTCTACGACATGCTGTCCTCGCGCGTCTTCGGCCTCATCCTGCGCGTCCTCGTCAACCGCTCGCAGAGCGAAGAGGTGCTGCAGGAGGTCTTCCTGGAGGTGTGGCAATCCGCTGCGCGCTTCGCTCCGAACAAGGGGCAGGGAAGGACATGGATCCTCACCATCGCCCATCGTCGTGCAGTCGACCGGGTTCGCGCATCGCAGGCGAGTGCCGATCGCGATGTGAAGGCGGGGATCCGCGATCTGGGGATCGCGCATGACAGCGTCGCAGAGCAGGTCGAGTTGAGCATGGCGGGGGAACAGGTGGTCGCGGCGCTCGGGATGCTCCCCGAAGCGCAGCGCGAAGCACTCGTGCTCGCCTACTACGGCGGCTACAGCCAGAGTGAGATCGCCGTGCTCAGCAAGACACCGCTGGGGACGATCAAGACACGGATGAGAGACGGGCTCACGCGCCTGCGGAGCGAAATGGGGGTGATCGCATGAACGAGCGGGAGTTCGCCGAACTGTCGGCCGGGCACGCGCTGAACGCCCTGTCCGCCGACGACGAGCGCCGGTACGCGGACGCACTCCGTGCGCATCCGGAGTGGCGGGAATTGACGGAGACGGATGCCGAGGCCGCCGTGCACCTGGCCTCGACGGTTCCCGAAGCGGCTCCTCCGGCATCCCTCCGTGATGACCTGCTGGCTCGGATCGCGCAGACGCCGCAGCTCGCGGGCACGTCGGCAGAGCCGACGCCGACCGCGGTCGAGCACGCCGGCGGTGCGGCGGCATCCGTCGGGCAGCCCGGCGATTCCGCGCCGCGCCGCCGGAGCCGACTGCTGTTCGCACTCGCCGCCTGCCTCGTCCTCATCGTCGGCATCGGCGCAGGGGCAGCAGTGCTCATCGGACAGCTGCAGCGGCCGGCGTCCGTCGTGGCGCTGGAACAGATCGAGGGGGCGCCGGATGCGCAGCAGGCCTCCGTCGAACTGGAGTCCGGCGGCGTTGCGACCGCGCACTGGTCGGAGTCGCTGGGCGAGGCTGTGCTCGTGGCCGACGGGCTGGAGCCGCTCGACGAGGACCTCACGTACGAGCTCTGGTACGTGCGAGGGGACGCTCCGGTCTCGGCAGGAGTCTTCGATGTCGACGGCGACACGAGCACCGCACTGCTCGACGGTGAGATGCAGGCCGGGGATGCGATCGCCGTCACGGTCGAAGCCGCCGGCGGTTCGCCCACGGGAGCCCCGACGACCGACCCGATCATCGTGATCCCGACGGCCTGAGCGCGACTACCCTGGAGGGATGTCCGAGTTCCGCCGCCCGGTCCGCCGCCCGTCCGCGTCGTTCGACAACTTCGCCGGTTCGGCGGGAGCCGCCGAGAAGTCACGCATCGCGCACGCCACGGCGGCCGCGCTGGTCGCGCGAGCCCGTGCGGATGAGAGCGGCGAGAGCACCGAGCGCCTGATCGCGTTCACCGCCGATCATGGCCTCGACGAGATCGCGGAGTTGTGGTCGGCGGCGCCGGCCGTCTCGTTGCCGGGGGCTCTGTGGCGGCTCTATCTGCTGCAGCTGGCGATCCACACCGACCCGCAGACGGCGGCGCTGCTCTACGAGCGTGGTCGAATCGAGCTCGCGTCCGCCGATGTGGTGGTCGCAGGTGCACCGGCGCCGGCGAGCCCGGACGAGCTCGTCGCGCTGATCGACCAGATCCTCCGCGGCGCGTTCCGCGGCGACTTCGCGATCGCCCTCGAACGAGCCGCGGCGTTCTGTCGGGTGCACGCCTCGGGCGCCACGCATGTTGCGGATGACTACGAGATGACCGAACCGGAACGCGCCAGCGAACTGACGACGCGTGCCCTCCGCCTGAGCACGTACGCCAAGGACCTCACCGCATGCGCCAGTGCGTGGCGCGCCGGCATCCTGACCTGACCCATGACCGGACCGGTGCCGAGGACGGGCCGAATTCCAGACGGTGCGCGTACTCGCCGGCATGTCGACTGCCGGGCGATGCGCGACGCGCCGGGGGCATGCCCAGCCATCCGAGATTCGGCACACCGATGCGCCCGGATGTGCCCGGGGCGCGGCCGGGCATGAAAAGACCGGGCCGCAAGAACGCCTCTCGGCGGAAGGCCGCTCGCAGCGGCAGAAGTTGGAGCCCGGGGTTATGCGGCCCGGCCACTCCATTGTAACGCGAGGGCGCGGCAGGTATTCCCGGGACCGGCATCGGTCGTAGAGTCGGTTCATGGCACAGCGCTTCGCCCTGATCATCGACCCGGTACCGGCCTCCGAGGAGCGCGCGGACTACACCGGCACGTTCACCGAAGTGGATGCCGCGGCCCCGGCGCTCAGCGTGGGAGAGCTCAGCACCCAGCGCGGCGACGGCGTCTTCGAGTCGATCGGCGTGGTCGATGCGCACCCGCAGGAGCTCGTGCCGCACCTGCACCGGCTCGCGCACTCCGCACAGCTGTGCGATCTCCCGGCGCCGAACGTCGAGCAATGGCGTCAGGCCGTCCAGGTGGCCGCAGCCGCGTGCCAGCCGGGGGAGGCCGTCATCAAGCTCATCCTCAGCCGTGGAGTGGAGCACGGCCCGACGCCGACCGCCTGGGTGACGGCGGCCCCGGCATCCGACTTCTCCTGGGTGCGCACGGAAGGCGTCCGGGTCGTGACGCTGGATCGCGGGTACGCCGTCGGTACGGCGGAGCGCGCGCCCTGGCTGCTGCTGGGAGCGAAGACGCTGTCGTACGCCGTGAACATGGCCGCGCTGCGCGAGGCCGCGCGCCGCGGAGCGGACGATGCGATCTTCCTCTCCAGCGATGGCTTCGTTCTCGAAGCTCCGACCGCCTCGCTGATCCTGCGATTCGGCGACCGCTTCGTAACGCCGGCGCCGAACGGCGGCATCCTGCACGGCACGACGCAGCTCAGCGTCTACGACCACCTCGCTGCACAGGGCTTCACCACGGACTACGCGCAAGTCCCGGCATCCGATCTGACGAAGGCGGATGCCGCGTGGCTGGTGTCGAGCGTGCGCCTGGCGGCGCCGATCACGGCGATCGACGGTCGTTCGATTCCCGCCGACCACGAGTTCACGGCCGCGCTGAACCGATACCTGCTGTCCCCGCGCGACTGACCGCTGTCCCCGCGCGACTGACCGCTGTCCCCGCGCGACTGACCGCTGTCCCCGCGCGACTGACCGCTGTCGCCGGGCGTTCCGAATTTCGGATGCTCCGGCGTGCACTGGGCGTGTCGCTCCCGCGCGGGCGATCTCACGCCGGGTGACGCCGCGTGCGCGGAGATCCTGTGTGCGGGCGACGGGGTCGAGAGAGCGCATCGCGGCGGTGGCGTGGATGAGCGACATGGCTCGAGGATGCCGCGGCCGCATGACTGGCATCTACCTGGTCAGGGCATCCGTGGATAACTCGGCGGGAATCGAGATCGTGCAGGGCGAGTGGGCTGTGCCGGATTCCGGACCCTTCGATGCGAAAGCGGCGTGTCGCAGGTGCGACACGCCGCTCGACCACTGCAGCATCCGAGATTCGGCCCAGAACCGGGCCGAATCGAACCGGACCACGCGGGCGGAACAGACCTCAGATCATCCGAAGCGGCCTGAGACGTAGTCCTCGGTCGCCTGCACACTGGGCGTGGTGAAGATCGTCGTGGTGTCGTCGTACTCGATGAGCTTGCCCGGCTGTCCGGTGCCCGCGATGTTGAAGAACGCCGTCTTGTCGGACACCCGGGATGCCTGCTGCATGTTGTGCGTCACGATCACGACCGTGTACTCGTTCTTGATCTCGCCGATGAGCTCCTCGATCGCGAAGGTCGAGATCGGATCGAGCGCGGAGCACGGCTCGTCCATGAGGATGACGTCCGGCGAGACGGCGATCGCGCGAGCGATGCACAGACGCTGCTGCTGGCCACCGGAGAGTCCTGAACCCGGCTTGTCCAGACGGTCCTTGACCTCGTTCCACAGGTTCGCGCCGCGCAGCGACTGCTCCACGAGCGCTTCCTGGTCGCTCTTTGGCATCTTCGTGTTGTTCAGCTTGACGCCCGCGAGCACGTTCTCCTTGATCGACATCGTGGGGAACGGGTTCGGCCGCTGGAACACCATGCCGACCTGGCGGCGTACGAGCACGGGATCGACGCTGGGGCCGTAGAGGTTCTGTCCGTCGATCAGGACCTCGCCCTCCACGCGCGCGCCCGGGATGACCTCGTGCATGCGGTTGAGCGTGCGCAGGAACGTGGACTTGCCGCAGCCGGAGGGGCCGATGAACGCGGTCACGGTGTTGGGCTTGATGTCGATGCTGACGCCCTCCACGGCGAGGAAATCGCTGTAGTAGACGTTCAGGTCGTTGACTTCGATGCTCTTGGACATCTGCGGAACCTTCTTCTTCGGTCGGGTCGGGATGCGGCTCAGCGGCCGGCTGTCTTGGGGGAGAACACCTTGGCGATGATGCGCGCGACGAGGTTGAGCACCATCACGATCAGGATCAGCGTGAGCGCCGAGGCCCAGGCGCGGTCGAGATAGGCATCCGCGGGAATGCCCGGATACTTGGCCTGCATGTAGGAGAACACGGGCAGTGTCGCCATCTGCCCGCTGAACATGTTCAGGTTCATTCCCTGCACCATGCCGACGGTGAGCAGCAGGGGAGCGGTCTCGCCGATGACGCGGGAGATCGCGAGCATGATGCTCGTCGTGATCCCGGCGATGGCAGTCGGCAGCACGACCTTGAGGATCGTCAGCCACTTCGGCACGCCGAGCGCGTACGCGGCTTCGCGCAGTTCGTTGGGGACGATGCGCAGCAGCTCCTCCGAGCCGCGGACGACCACGGGGATCATCAGCACCGACAGGGCGAGCGAGCCCATGATGCCCATCCGGGTACCAGGGCCGACGATCAGCGCGAAGACCGAGTAGATGAACAGACCGGCAACGATCGACGGGATGCCGGTCATGACGTCCACGAGGAACGTGATGCCGCGCGCGAGCTTCTTGCCCTGGCCGTACTCGACCAGGTAGATCGAGGTCATCAGGCCGATCGGCACCGAGATGACCGTGGCGCCGAGCGTGATGAGGACCGTGCCCCAGATCGCGTGCACCGCGCCGCCGCCGTCGCCGACGATGTTGCGCATCGACGAGCTGAAGAACTCCGCATCGAAACGGGTGAGGCCGTTGACGACGACCGTGTAGAGGAGCGAGATCAGCGGCAGCAGCGCGACCACGAACGCCGACGAGACCAGCGCCGTCATCAGCCGATCGGTCGCGTGCCTGCGGCTCTCGGCGACACTGGAGAGGACGAAGATGAGCACGAGGTAGAAGATCATCCCGAGCACGACCGTCAGGACGATGTTGAAGTCGGCCGGGTCTCCGCTGCTGTTGGCGAACGCGAAGATGACGGCGGAGATCGCCAGGCAGATGGCGAGCAGCGCCCACGGGGCCCACTTCGGCAGGTGACCGGCGGTGGTGGTGCGCGTCGGGGCGACCACGGGGGTGGCGGTGGCGGTCATATCAGTTGGCTCCCGAGAACTCGGCGCGGCGGGACACGATCCAGCGCGCGACGAAGTTGACCGCGAAGGTCACGATGAACAGGATCAGACCAGCGGCGATGAGCGTGTTCACGCCGGAGTCGTGGGCTTCGGGGAAGCGGAGCGCGATGATGGCGGGGATCGTGGTCGGGTTCTCCGGTGTGAGCAGCCGGAACGTGACCAGGCCCAGGGGTGACAGCACCAGCGTCACGGCCATGGTCTCGCCGAGAGCACGGCCGAGACCCAGCATCGCCCCGGACACCATGCCGCTGCGGGCGAACGGCAGGACGGCCATCCGTACCATCTCCCAGCGCGTTGCGCCCAGGGCGAGAGCCGCCTCTTCGTGGAGCTTCGGCGTCTGCAGGAAGACCTCGCGGCAGATGGCGGTCATGATCGGCAGGATCATCACGGCCAGGACCAGGGATGCCGTGAGGATCGTCTTTCCGCTTCCGGAGGGCGTGCCGGCGAACAGCGGGATGAAACCCAGATTGTCGTTCAGCCATTTGTAGACCGGCACCAGCATGGGCGCGAAGGTCAGTGCGCCCCACAGGCCGAAGACCACAGAGGGGACAGCGGCGAGCAGGTCGATCACGTAGCCGAGGAAGCCGGCCAGCCTGCGCGGCGAGTAGTGCGAGATGAACAGCGCGATGCCGATGGCGATGGGTGCCGCGATGATCAGTGCGATCAGACTCGACCAGAGCGTGCCGAAGACGAACGGCCACACCCAGCTGAGGAACGGTTCGCCCTCGAGGATGTGATTGTCGGCCGGGTTCGTCGCGAACACCGGGATCGACTGGACGATGAGGAACACCGCGACCGCGGCGAGCGTCACGAGGATGATGATGCCGGCGCCGAGTGCGGTGCCGGAGAAGATGCGGTCTCCCGGGCGCTGCAGTGCTGAGCGCGACGCGGACGAACGGGTGTGATCGGGGCCCGTCGTGGTGGTGGTCATCTGAGCGGCTCCACGGGTGATCGTAGGGATCTGCTGGTTTCATGCGGGTGCCCCCGCGGCGCTGGCCGTTCAGTGGACCTGCGCCGCGAGGGCGACGGCGGCGAGAGTCTCAGCGCGGTGCTGAGACGCCCGTCACTCGGTGACGATGGCGTCGATCGCGGCGACGACCTGCTCACGCAGTTCGTCCGAGATCGGCGCGCTTCCCGCGGCCTCAGCCGCGACATCCTGGCCGTCGGCCGAAGCGACGTACTCGAAGTACGCCTTGACCAGACCGGCCGTCTCGGCATCCTCGTACTCGACGCAGCCGATGAGGTACGAGACCAGAGCGATCGGGTAGGAGCCGGCGGGAGCGGCAGCCGGGTCGACGGCGAACGCGAGGTCGTGAGCCGAGCGGCCCTCCTCGAGAGGCGAGGCGGCGACGAGCGCGGAGGCGGCTTCGGCCGAGTACGGCACGTACTCGCCCTCGACCTCGATCGCGACCTGGCCGAGGTCGGCGGCCTGCGAGGCGTCCGCGAAGCCGATGTAACCGGCGCCGCTGGTGATCGCGCTGACCACACCGGAGGTGCCGTCGGCGGCCTCACCGGTGGCGAGCGGCCACTCGTCGCTGGGCTCGTAGGTCCAGACATCAGGAGCCACGGCGTTCAGGTACGTGGTGAACGTCTCCTGCGTGCCTGAGGCGTCGGCGCGGTGCACCGGGATGATCGCCTGGTCCGGCAGCGTGGCGTCCGGGTTCTGGTCGGCGATCGCGGCGTCGTTCCACTTGGTGATCCCGCCGGAGAAGATCTTCGCGATCGTCTCGCCGTCGAGGTTGAGCTGGTCGACGCCCTCGAGGTTGAAGGCGACGGCGACCGGCGAGATGTAGACCGGGACCTCGACGATGTCGTCGGAGGCGCACGAGCCGAAGCCGCCGGCGGCGATCTCCTCGGCGTTGAACGCGCGGTCGGAACCGATGAAGTTCGACGAACCGGCGATGAAGTTCTCACGTCCCGTGCCCGAGCCCGTGGCCGTGTAGTTGATGGTCGTGTCCGGGTTCGCGGTCTGGAACGCGGCGACCCAGGACTGCTGGGCTGCTTCCTGCGACGAAGCGCCGGTGGCCTCGACCGTTCCGGCGAGCGTCGACTCGGAGGGAGCCTCGGACGAGCCGCCGGCGGGCGCCTCGTTCGCGGCGCAGCCGGCGAGCGCCAGAGCGGCGACGGCGCCGATGGCGCCGATACGTGCGATTCGGGAGATCTTCACTGTGGATCCTTCGATCGTTGATGGGTGGGGCCCGGTGCAGGGCACACAGTGACGCTAGGGGTGACGGTTAACGAGACTCTCCCGTGCAGGTAAACGAGAGGTGAACGAGCGGCAACCCTCTGGGGTCGCGATCAGGCGCCGTCAGAGGTTCGGAACGTGCGTCTCGATCGCGATGATGCCCGATCCGGGGTTCGTCGCGGACAGATGCACGACGGAGAAGGCTGCGACGTCGAGCGCCGACGCGCTGGACACGTACGAGCCGCGCAGCGTTCCGGTGGCGAGCGCGATCTCGGTGAGGACATCCGGCAGCACCGGTCCGTGGCTGCAGACGACGGCGGGCTTGCGCGCACGCACCCGCTTGCCGATCACGGCGCGGACGTCGGAGAAGCCGTCCTCCCAGGCATCCTGGCTCAGGCGAGGGGTCTCGACCGGTGTGCGCTCGAGCGCCTTCGCGAGGGGCGCGACGGTCTGCACGCAGCGCACGGCGTCGCTCGTGACGATCTTTCGCACCCCGAAGGCGCGCAGCGGTGCGACGATCGCCTTCGCTTGCCGCTTGCCGCGTTCGGTGAGCGGGCGTCCGGCATCGGGGCCGTCCCATTCCGAGCGGGACACGGCCTTCGCGTGGCGCAGCGCGATCACGGGGAACGTGTGCAGCACGCCGTCGTCGACGAGCTTCTCGAACCCGTCGAGGATCTCGGTGTCCACGGGATAGCTCAGCTGGGCGCGGGCCTTCTTCAGGCTCACCCACTCGATCGCCGCGATCTCGCCGTTCGGCACGAATGTCGAGCGCCGGATCGCATCCTCCGTCGCCTCAGCGGCCCAGTAGTGCACGACCTTCTGCCGCTTCGGCCGCATGAAATAACGGCTCACTCCCACGGGCACTCCGAGCGCGACCCGGATGCCGGTCTCCTCATGCACCTCCCGGACGGCGGTCTCGGCGAGCATCTCGCCCGGATCGACTTTGCCCTTGGGCAGCGTGACGTCCCGGTACTTGGTCCGGTGGATCAGCAGGATGCGCAGCTTGCCGTCGACCAGGCGCCATACGACGGCCCCTGCCGCGTACACGGCCTTGTCGTCGCGCACCACCTCGACCGGCGTGCCGTGCTGCGTCTGCCCGAGGCTCATCGCACCGAACGGCTCCGACGCCGCCTGCGGATCTGGTTCATGGTCCTATCCTGCAGGTCGATGAGCGGCTTGCCGTCCGCATCCACGGTGTGGCGCACCCACTCGCCGCCCTCGCCGAGATGCCAGGAGTTCGTCCCATCGTCCATCGCCGCGTCGAACAGCGTGAGCAGTTCGGTGACGTGGTCGGGGTCGACGACACGGACCAGCGCCTCGACACGGCGGTCGAGGTTGCGGTGCATCATGTCGGCGCTGCCGATGTGCACCTGCGGCTCGCCGGCGTTGTGGAACGCGAAGATGCGCGAGTGCTCCAGGTAGCGGCCGAGGATGCTGCGGACCGTGATGTTGTCGGTGACACCCGGCAGGTCCGTCCGCAGGCTGCAGATGCCGCGCACCCAGACATCGACCTTCACCCCGGCTGCGCTGGCGCGGTACAGCGCGTCGATGATCTCCTCGTCGACCATCGAGTTGACCTTGATCCGGATGTGCGCCGGTTTGCCGTCCAGCGCGTTCTGCCGTTCGTGGTCGATCTGGCGCAGCAGGCCCTTGCGCAGGTGCAGCGGGGCGACGAGCAGGCGCTTGAACTTCTTCTCGATCGCGTAGCCGCTGAGCTCGTTGAACAGTCGCGTGAGGTCCTTGCCGACCTGCGGATCGGCGGTGAACAGCCCGAAGTCCTCGTAGATGCGGCTGGTCTTCGGGTTGTAGTTTCCGGTCCCGACGTGCGAGTAGTGCCTCAGCATCCCCTCTTCCTCGCGGATGACGAGGGCGAGCTTGCAGTGCGTCTTCAAGCCGACCAGGCCGTACACGACGTGCACGCCGGCCTTTTCGAGCTTGCGTGCCCAGACGATGTTGTTGGCCTCGTCGAAACGCGCCTTGACCTCGACCAGGGCGAGGACCTGTTTGCCCGCCTCGGCGGCGTCGATGAGCGCCTGCACGACTGGGCTGTCGCCGGAGGTGCGGTACAGGGTCTGCTTGATGGCGAGCACATGCGGGTCGCGCGCGGCCTGCTCGAGGAACGCCTGCACGCTGGTCGCGAAGGATTCGTACGGGTGGTGCACGAGCACGTCGCGCTTGCGGATGCTGGTGAAGATGTCCCTGCGCTCGTTGTTGTCGCCCGGCTGGAAGGCCAGCGCGGTCGTCGGCAGATGCGGTGGGTAGCGCAGGTCGGGGCGCTGGATGCGGCTCAGGTCGAACAGGCCGCGCAGGTCGAGCGGCCCGGGGAGGCGGTAGACCTCCTGGTCGGTGATGTCGAGTTCCGTCACCAGCAGATCGAGCGTCACGTCATCCATGTCGTCCGTGATCTCCAGGCGGATGGGCGGGCCGAAGCGCCGCCGCAGCAGCTCGGCTTCGAGCGCCTGGATGAGGTTCTCGCTCTCGTCCTCCTCGATCTCGACGTCCTCGTTGCGCGTGAGGCGGAACGCGTGGTGGTCGAGCACCTCCATGCCGGGGAACAGGTCGCCGAGATGGTTCGCGATGAGCTCCTCGAGCCGCAGGAACCGCTTGATCTCACTGGCGCCCGGGACCTCGACGAAGCGGGGGAGCATGGGCGGCACCTTGAGGCGCGCGAACTCCTGCCGCCCCGTGCGGGCGTTGCGGATGCGGATCGCGAGGTTCAGCGACAGGCCGGAGATGTACGGGAAGGGATGCGCTGGGTCGACCGCGAGCGGCATGAGCACGGGGAACACCTGAGCCTGGAAGTACTCGCCCAGCGCTTCGCGTTCGCCCTCGGTGAGTTCGCTCCACTCCGAGATCTCGATCCCGGCATCCGCCAGCGCCGGACGTACCGAATCGGTCCACACCGCGGCGTGCCGCAGCTGCAGGGCCTGGGCTTCGCGGGAGATGTCGGACAGGACATCGGTAGGCGCACGGCCGACGTTGGTCGGCACGGCGAGGCCGGTGAGGATGCGCCGCTTGAGTCCCGCGACGCGGACCATGAAGAACTCATCGAGGTTGCTGGCGAAGATCGCGAGGAAGTTGGCCCGCTCGAGTTCGGGCAGCGTCGGATCCTCCGCCAGCTCGAGCACGCGCTGATTGAACGCGAGCCAGCTGAGCTCCCGATCGAGGTAGCGGTGGTCGGGAAGCTGCGCGTCCTCGAAACCGAGTGCGTCGAAATCGTCGTCCTCGGCGTCTCCGAGTCCGGCGTCGGCGAGAGAGGGATCCATCATGGGAATCATCTAAGCATCGCCAGGTGACGCGCGTGTGAACAGTGCCGCGTCAGCGCGCCCCGGCGAGCTGGTCGTCCTCGTAGATGTTGAAGCGATAGCCGACGTTTCGGACTGTTCCGATGATCTGCTCGGCGTCGCCGAGTTTGGCGCGCAGGCGCCGGACGTGCACGTCGACCGTGCGGGTGCCGCCGAAGTAGTCGTACCCCCACACCTCGCTGAGCAGCTGCTCGCGGGTGAACACGCGCGACGGGTGCGTGGCGAGGAAATGCAGCAGCTGGAACTCCTTGTAGGTCAGATCCAGCGGGCGGCCGTGCAGCTTGGCCGAATAGGACTGCTCGTCGATCGTGACGCCGGAGGCCTGCACGCGCGCTGGCTCGGAGTTCTCCTCGCTGCGGGCGATCGCGAGGCGGATGCGGGCGTCGGCCTCGGCGGGTCCCGCGGTCGAGAGCAGGACGTCGTCGATGCCCCAGTCCCCGGACACGGCGCTCATGCCGCCCTCGGTGACGACGAGCAGCAGCGGGGCGTCCTGTCCCGTGGTGCGCAGCAGCTTGCACAGTGACTTGGCACCGGCGAGATCATGGCGTCCGTCCACGATGACGATGTCGCTCTCTGGTGCCGAGACCAGCTGGGCGGGCTCTGCGGGGATCTGCCTGACCCGGTGGCTGAGCAGGTCGAGGGCGGGCAGAACCGACTCCGCAGTGGGAGCGGAGGTGAGAACCAGAAGCAGTGCCACGCAACGTCCTTTCGGGCGTCGAAGACCGTCGCCCTTGACGACGATCGCGAACGACGCCGTGCGCCCCATGATACCGATGCCGGTGGTGCGCATGACGCGCATCGGGGCGATGGGGGACAATGAAGCCATGTCCGAACCAGCCCTGGCCCCGCGCAACGCTCTCACCGGCATGCTCGTCGTGTGGGCGGTCGCGCTGGTCGCGGCCGTCGCGATCGGCATCTTCGTCGTGGAGCCCTGGCGGATGCCGGCGCTGCTGGTGGCGTTCGGCGGCGTCGTGCTCCTCGCGTTCGCCATGCAGCTGGGCTACGGACGGACGCACGGCTTCATCGTCCGTGTATCCGCCAGCATCCTGGGAGCGCTTCTGCTCATGGGCGTCATCTCGGTCGGGTTCGGCCTCGCCGCCATCGGAACCGCGGGATAGAGTAGGGACATGGATCTTTTCGCGCTCGAGCTCTTCTTCATCGGCCTGCTCGGCCTCGCGAGTCTCGCGATCGTGTTCGTGTCCGCCGTCGTCCTGCGCAACCTCTTCCGCGGCCAGCGCTGATCGATCGTGCTCGAGCTTCCGACCGACCTGCCAGCGGATCTCGTTCCGCTGTCCTGGCTGCTGGGCGTCTGGGAGGGCACCGGCGTCATCGACTATCAGGTCGGTGACCACCACTACGAAGGCGAGTTCACGCACCGCGTGAGCTTCAGCCATGACGGCGGCCCGTACTTGAACTACTCCGCAACAGGATGGCTCGCGCGCGCCGAGGGCGAGGAATCGGTTCCGCTGGTCGCCGAGACCGGATTCTGGCGAATCGCTCGACCCGCGGGCCCCGCCGATGCCGGCCCCGCCCTGCTGCCGCCGGTCGAGGACGCACCGGCCCGCACGGCGGACGACGTCGAGCTGCTGCGTGCCGAGTCCGGCGGATTCCCGCTCGAGGTCTCGATCGCGCACTCCGACGGCGCGCTCGAACTGTATCTGGGCGAGATCGCCGGCCCCCGCATCGACATCGCGACCGATGCGATCGTGCGCGGATCCGGTGGCAAGGACTACGCGGCGGCGACGCGCATGTACGGGCTCGTCGACGGTCACCTGCTGTGGGCGTGGGACATCGCGGCGCTCGGCTCCGAACTCGGCTCGCACGCGTCCGCACGACTGGCCAAGGTATGACGGGCTTCACCGGACTCCCCGGTGCTGTGCTGGACGACGGCGTCGTCGCGCACTACGGCGAGCCGATGCGCGAGCAGAGGCGCCTGCGCTCCGGCGATGCGGTGGTGCTGCTCGGCGACCGGACGGCCATCGAGGTCGGGGGCTCCGAACGGCTGAGCTGGCTGGACTCGTTCACCTCGCAGGCGACGACGCGACTCGCGCCGGGGGAGAGCAGTGAGCTGCTGATCCTCGACCCGCAGGGACACGTCGAGCATGCGGCCGGCATCGTCGACGACGGCGCGTCGGCTTGGCTCATCGTCGACGCCGCCGATGCGGACGCGCTGGTGTCGTGGCTGAAGCGCATGGTGTTCCGCGCCCGGGTCACGATCGAACCGCGTCCCGAGCGAGCACTGCTGGGCTTCTTCGCCGGCGGCGCCGCCGAGACCGCGCTCGCCGGAGCCCTGGTGTGGTCGGACCCGTGGGAGCACGTGCAGGCCGGCGGACACCAGTACGCGCATGTCGCGGATCACCCGTCGGCCGGGTACGCGTGGCGGGTCGCCATCGTGGAGGCGGATGCTGCGGCATCCCTCGCCGACACCGTCGAAGCCGCGGGACTGCTGGCGGCCGAAGCACTGCGAGTCGCCGCGTGGCGGCCGCGCTGGGCCTCGGAGGTCGACGAGCGCTCGCTGCCGCACGAGACGGACTGGATCCGCAGCGCGGTGCATCTGAACAAGGGCTGCTACCGAGGGCAGGAGACGGTGGCGAAGGTGCACAACCTCGGCCACCCGCCGCGACGACTCGCGGCGCTGCATCTGGACGGCAGCGACGACGTGCTGCCCGCTCCCGGGGCTCCCGTGTTCGCGGGGGATGCCGAGGTCGGGCGCGTGACCTCGGTCGCACGTCACCACGAGGACGGACCGATCGCGCTCGCGATCCTCTCCCGTCGCGCGCCGGACGGCGACCTGATCGTGCGCGCCGACGGCCTCGACATCGCCGCGGCTCAGCAGGTGATCGTGCCTGCGGATGCAGGGGCCACCGTCGACGTCCCCAAGCTCACCCGCCTCTCCCGCCGCTCCTAGCGGGGTGCGACGGCCGGCCACGGCACGGTCAGCTCGCCCAGGCGCCAGCGGCTGCGGCCGCCGAGCACCGGCCAGCCCTGCGCCTTCAGCGCGGTCGCGGCGGCGATGAAGCGCTGCGTGGCGCCGAACGTCGACAGCGGGGCGGCCCTGTCCCATTCCCGGTCGAGGTCGACGAGCAGATCGTGCACGCGTTCACCGGGGATGTTGCGATGGATGAGCGCCTTCGGCAGCCGCTCGGCGACGACGCTCGGCCGCTCGAGTCCGGCCAGCCGCAGCGAGATCGTGAAGCGCACAGGCTCTGCATCGGCGATCACATCGATCCAGCTCGCGACCCGGCCGATCTCGTCGCACGTGCCCTCGACGAACAGGCCGCCTGGTGCGAGGCTCGCGGTGACCGTGCGCCAGGCCTGGGCGACATCCGTCTCGTCGTACTGGCGCAGCACGTTCATCGCCCGGATGACCGCGGGTCGCCGTCCGCCTGGTACGGGCACCTCGAATCCTCCCCGCTCGAACGACACCCGGATGCCGGGGGCGAACGGGGTACGGCCCGCACGGACCTCGGCGAGCTGCGCACGGGCGGTCGCCACGCGCTCCGGGTCCAGCTCGAGCCCGAGGACCTCGGCATCCGGACGCACGCGGGTCAGCCGGGTGGCGAGCTCGAACGCCGTGACGCCGCTGGCGCCGTAGCCGAGATCCACCACCAGCGGGTCCGGGCCGGAGCGGAACGCGGTCGAGGCGGCGATCCATCGATCGTTGCGCCGCAGTCGGTTGGTGCCGGTGGTGCCGCGCGTCGGCCTGCCGAGCGGAGATGACGCCATGGGTCAATCCTGGCAGGACCGCTCGATAAGCTGGGATCATGACGCGCACCCTGATCCTGCTCCGCCACGGCCGGAGCGAATGGAACGAACTGAACCTGTTCACCGGCTGGGTGGACGTCCGCCTGAACGCACAGGGCGAGGCCGAGGCACGCCGCGGTGGCGAGCTGCTCGCCGAGGCCGGTCTCCTCCCCGACGTGCTGCACACTTCGCTGCTGAGCCGGGCGATCCAGACAGCGAACATCGCGCTGGACGCGGCCGACCGCCTGTGGATCCCCGTGACCCGTTCGTGGCGCCTGAACGAGCGTCACTACGGCGAGCTGCAGGGCAAGGACAAGGCCGAGACGCTCGAGCAGTTCGGCCCAGAGCAGTTCCAGCTGTGGCGCCGCTCGTTCGACGTTCCGCCGCCGCTTCTTGATGACGCCAGCGAGTTCAGCCAGGTGAACGACCCTCGGTACGCGGACATCGACGGCGAGGTGCCGCGCACCGAGTCGCTCAAGCTCGTGATCGACCGCCTGCTGCCCTACTGGGAGAGCGCGATCGTCCCCGATCTGGAGGCCGGCAAGACCGTGCTCGTGACCGCGCACGGAAACTCGCTGCGCGGCCTCGTCAAGCACCTCGAGGGCATCAGCGACGACGATATCGCCGAGCTGAACATCCCCACCGGCATCCCGTTGGTGTACGAGCTCGACGAGAACAACGTGCCGACCGGTCCCGGCCGCTACCTCGACCCCGAGGCTGCTGCCGCCGGCGCCGCTGCCGTTGCGGCGCAGGGCAAGAAGTAACCGCGAGACCTCCTCGTATCGACGAAACCCCGTCGTATCCGCGTGGGCGGATACGACGGGGTTTCGACGTTCAGGAGAGGTTTCGACGCGTCCGCGGAGCTCTCAGGCGTGCCCGAGCTCCTGCTGCTCGGCTTCCTGGGCCTCGAGCGCGAGGGCGATGTCCTCTTCCTGGACGGCCCAGTCGCCGGTGGAGAGGTAGACGACCTTCTTCGCGACGGCGACCGCGTGGTCGGCGAAGCGCTCGTGGTAGCGGCTGGCGAGCGTCGCGTCGACTGTCGCGTGCGCCTCGCCCTTCCAGTTGTCGCTGAGCACCTTCTCGAACACGTTGGCGTGCAGCTCGTCGACGTCGTCGTCCGCGTTGCGGATGGCGTCGGCGTAGCGGAGGTCCTGAGTGCGCAGCAGCTCGCTGAGCGTCCGCGAGATCTCGACGTCCAGTTCGCCCATCTTCGTGAAGGTGCCCTTGAGGCCCTTCGGGATGGCGCGCTCCGGGAAGCGCAGCCGGGCGAGCTGGGCGATGTGCTCGCTCATGTCGCCCATGCGCTCGAGCGACGCGCTGACGCGCAGCGCCGTCACGACGATGCGAAGGTCGCGGGCGACGGGCTGCTGGCGTGCGAGGATCTCGATCGCCTGCTCGTCCAGGGCGACGGCGAGCAGATCGATCTTGGCGTCATCGGCGATCACCTCTTCGGCGAGACCGACGTCGCTGGTCGCGAAGGCGCGGGTGGCCTTGTCGATCGAGACCGTGACAAGATCGGCGATCTCCACGAGGCGGGACTGGAGGTCCTCGAGGGACTGGTGGAAGACTTCGCGCATGTGCGGCGCAACCTTTCGGGTCTCAGCGGCGTGGTAGGGCCGATCGTCGGGCGCAGCGCTTCGCGCAGGCCTGAAGCGATTGTGTTCGTCGAAGGTTAACGAACGGTGCCCAGAACGTGAATAGTAGTTCGCCGGGCCCTGTTCTGGCGCGGAAACCCGCCGAAGCCGTGGTGAACGCACTCTACGCTGGACGTATGACCACGCCGCAGATCGCGCTGCTCGCCCTCGCCATCGGCGTGCTGATCGGTGCGGGGATCTGCGGTCTGATCTACCTCGCCTATCGTGCTCGCGCGCAGGCCGAGGCGGAGACGTCGACGACGATTCCGACGGGGATCACGGATGTTCTGCTCAGCATGGAGGACGCCGCCTGCGTGGTCGACGCATCGGGGCTGGTCCTCGCGACATCCCACGCCGCCGGTCTCTTCGGCATCGTGCAGGGTGCGACGCTGGAGAACCAGGAGCTGCGCCAACTGGTGCGCACGGTCCGCTCGACGGGGGCGCCGGACACCGAGACCATGCGCATCAGCCGCGGCCGGACGTCCCTCGACCCGCGATTGGTGTCGGCTCGAGCCAGTGCCGTCGGCGCGCGGCTGACGCTGCTCGTCATCCGCGACGTCACCGAGCAGGAGCGTCTGGATCGGATGCGCCGCGACTTCGTCGCGAACACCAGCCACGAGTTGAAGACGCCGGTCGGCGCGGTGAGCCTGCTCGCGGAAGCGATCGATTCCGCGGCCGAGGACCCGGCTCAGGTCAGGATCTTCGCGAGCCGCATCTCGGCCGAGGCGACGCGCCTCGGCCAGCTCACCGCCCGCATCATGAGCCTGTCGCGGCTGCAGGCCGCCGACGGCCTGTCCGACGTCGCCGCCGTCGCGATCGATGAGGTGATCGCGGCATCCGTCGAGGCGCACGCCGTCCAGGCGGACTCGGCGGGTGTGGAGCTCGCCAGGGGCGGCGACCGCGACGTCTGGGTGCGCGGCGATGCGCAGATCCTGATCGAAGCGGTCGGCAATCTCATCGCGAACGCGATCGTGTACTCGCCGCGCGGTTCGCGCGTCGGCGTCGGCGTGAAGGCCGACGAGGGCGTCGTCGAGATCGCCGTGTCCGACCAGGGCATCGGCATCTCCGAATCCGACCGGGAGCGGATCTTCGAGCGCTTCTACCGTGCCGACGAGGCGCGCTCCCGACGCACCGGCGGCACCGGCCTCGGCCTGTCCATCGTCAAGCACGCGATTCATCGCCACGGCGGCGAGGTGCGCGTGTGGTCGCGTCCCGGCCGAGGATCCACGTTCACGATCCGGCTGCCGCGGATCGATGCCCCCGAGCCGGACGACACCGGCCGCAGACCCAAGAAGAAGCGCGCGAAGAAGGCCCCGAAAGCGCCGCGCGCACGAACCGGAGAGAGCGTATGACCCGCATCCTTCTCGTCGAAGACGAACCCGACCTCGCCGATCCTCTCGCCTACCTGCTGCGCCGCGAGGGCTACGAGGTCGAGATCGCGGAGGACGGACCCGGTGCCCTGCACGCGTTCCGTGAGCAGGGGGCCGACATCGTTCTGCTCGACCTGATGCTTCCTGGGATGCCCGGCACCGAGGTGTGCCGGCAGATCCGATCGACTTCAGCGGTACCGATCATCATGCTGACGGCGAAGGACTCCGAAGTGGACATCGTGGTCGGTCTCGAACTCGGTGCAGACGACTACATCACCAAGCCCTACTCCTCGCGCGAACTGCTCGCACGCATGCGGGCAGTGCTGCGGCGGGTCGTTCAGGCTGAGAGCGAGCTCGATGAGCGCGTCCTGGACGGCGGCCGCGTCAGCCTCGACATCGACCGGCACACGGTCACGGTCGCGGGCGATCAGATCAACATGCCGCTCAAGGAATTCGAGCTTCTCGAGGTGCTGATGCGCAACTCGGGACGCGTCCTCACGCGCGGACAGCTGATCGATCGGGTCTGGGGCAGCGACTACTTCGGCGACACCAAGACGCTCGACGTGCACATCAAGCGCATCCGCTCGCGCATCGAGGAGAACCCCTCCGAGCCGGCGATGCTCGTGACGGTGCGCGGCCTCGGCTACCGCTTCGAGGGCTGACCCCTCGACGGGCTCAGGAGCCAGGACAGCAAGAAGGCCGGTCACCCTCGCGGGGACCGGCCTTCTTCGATGTCGGATGCCGAGGCTCAGTGCTCTTCGGACTCCGAGGCGTCCGGCTTGTCCGTGGGGACCGGCGTCTCGGTGGGAACGGTGACCTCATCGTCGATGACGATCTCCTCCTCCGCCGGCTCGGGGACGAGGTCGGTGTAGTAGGGAAGCGCGCCGTCCAGCACAGGGACGTTGGCAGTGGCACCGCTGCCGTCGCCGGACTGGAAGTAGATCTCGACGGTCGTGCCCGGTTCGAACGACACATCGCCGTCGGCCTCTGCGGAGTCCAGCAGGAGCGGCTCCTCGTTGCCGCCGAGGCTCACGGTCTCGCCCGCGGCGACCTCGATCTCGAACGGCTCGAGGCCCTGAAGCTCGACGGTGACGACCGCGTCGTCCTGCGACGGGTTCACGAACGCGGCGACCAGGTTGCCCAGTTCGCCGCTCTCATCCGCGATGACCATGGCGTTGCGCACGACGATGGGGCCGGCCGTGTCGGCGACGTTCACCCCGTCGGATGCCGAGTAGGCGATGGTGCTCGCCTGGGGGGTGATGAAGGTGCACCCCGTCGCACCCGTCAGCACGAGAGCGCTGAGAACGACAGACGCAACAAGGCGCGATTTCACGGGTCCTCCTGAGATGCGGCGGGAAATGCACGTCCATTCTATGCGTACGCCGAGGCGGGCGTCGGGACCATGCGGCGCAAACCTTAGTGCATGTCCGCTGTGGTATCCTGGAGTTTGCCGAAAGGACACGTTTTTATGCTTTTTGAGGTTGGCGAGACCGTCGTCTATCCGCACCACGGGGCCGCGACGATCATCGAGGTCAAAGACCGCATCATCAAGGGCGAGACGAAGAAGTATCTGAAGCTCAACGTCACGCAGGGGGATCTCATCATCGAGGTTCCCGCCGAGAACGTGGACCTCGTCGGGGTCCGCGATGTCATCGGCAAAGAGGGACTCGATCACGTGTTCGAGGTGCTGCGCGCCCCGTTCACCGAGGAGCCGACCAACTGGTCGCGCCGCTACAAGGCGAACCTCGAGAAGCTCGCTTCGGGCGATGTGATCAAGGTCAGCGAGGTCGTGCGCGATCTCTGGCGCCGCGATCAGGACCGCGGCCTGTCGGCCGGGGAGAAGCGCATGCTGGCGAAGGCTCGCCAGATCCTCATCTCCGAGCTCGCGCTCGCCGAGAAGATCGACGAGGACAAGGCCGGTGCCCTCCTCGACGAGGTGCTCGCTTCCTGAACGGATGTTTCTGGAAAAGGCGGATGCTGCGGCATCCGCCTTTTCTCGTCCACGCCGGTAACGTGAGAGCGTGACTGTGCTGCCCGTACCCGATACCGCCATCATCGTCGTCGCGGCGGGATCCGGCACCCGGTTGAGTGCTGGCGCGCCGAAGGCCCTGGTGGGCATCGACGGGCGTTCGATCCTGCGCCACGCGCTCGACGGCGTCTTCGCGGCGTCGCCGATGCAGGTGATCGTCGTCGCTCCGGCCGGGTTCGAGGGCGAGGCGGAGGCCGAGCTGCTCGCAGCGGCCGGGGATCGCGCAGACCTCGGCAGGGTTGTCACCGGAGGCAGCACCCGCCAGCTCTCCGTGGCGGCCGGACTCGGTGCGCTGTGGGGCGACGTCACCACCGTGCTCGTGCACGATGCCGCGCGGGCGCTCACGGCGGCGACGCAGATCGACGCCGTCGTGCGAGCGGTCACGGGAGATGCCGGCGTGATCCCGGTCCTTCCCGTCGTGGACACACTCAAACGCGTCGACGGCGCGACCGTCGTCGGCGCTGTCGATCGATCCGAGCTCGCCGCCGCCCAGACGCCGCAGGGATTCCCGCGACGTCCGCTCGAGGCCGCCTACGCGACCGCTCTTGCCTCCGGCATCGAGTACACCGACGACGCGGCGCTGTACGCCGCATCCGGGCACGACGTGCGCCACATCGCCGGGTCGGAGCGCGCCTTCAAGATCACCACGCCCGCCGACCTCGAACGGGCGCGGCACCTGCTGTCCGCGGCATCCGCTCCGGGCGTTCCGGTCATCGGGATCGGCACGGATGTGCACGCGTTCGGCGGCGAGGGCGACCTCTGGCTCGCCGGATTGGAATGGCCGGGGGAGCCCGCGCTCTCCGGGCATTCCGATGGGGATGCCGTGGCTCACGCGATCGTGGACGCGCTGCTCGGCGGGGCCGGACTCGGCGACATCGGCCTGCACTTCGGCACGTCGCATCCGGAGTACGCCGGAGCCCACGCCGAGGTGTTCCTCGCCCGCACCCTCGACCTGGTGACCGAGGCGGGCTGGAGCATCGGGAACATCGCGGTGCAGTTCCAGGGGAATCGGCCCCGATTCAGCACACGTCGCCCCGAAGCCGAGCAGGTGCTGTCGAACGCGCTCGGGGGAGCACGCGTGACGGTGTCGGCGACGACCACCGACGGGCTCGGGTTCTCCGGACGCGGCGAGGGCATTTCCGTGACCGCGATCGCGATGCTGATCCCGGCATCCTGAAGGGGCGGCTGTTCAGCACCGCCCCGGTAGGCTGGTGCGGTGATACTCCGCCTCTACGACACCCGCGCACAGCAGTTGCGGGACTTCGTGCCTCTCGATCCCGAGAACATCACGATGTACGTGTGCGGACCCACGGTGCAGTCCGGTCCGCACATCGGTCATGTGCGCAGTGCACTGAGCTACGACATCCTGCGGCGCTGGCTGGAGCTCCGCTACGGACGCGTCACCGTCGTGCGCAATGTCACCGACATCGATGACAAGGTCCTCGCGAACGGCACGGACGCCGAACCGTGGTGGGCGCTGGCGTACCGCATGGAGCAGGAGTTCGCGGCGGCGTACGCCGGCATCGGCATCCTGCCGCCGACATACGAGCCGCGCGCTACCGGCTCGATCCCGCAGATGCAGGAGCTGATCCAGACGCTCATCGAGCGCGGTCACGCGTACGCAGCCCCGGACGGATCCGGCGACGTGTACTTCGACGTGCGCTCCTGGACGCAGTACGGGGCTCTGACGCGGCAGTCCATCGACGCGATGGAGGCCGCGGAGGACGCGGACCCCCGCGGCAAGCGCAACCCGCAGGACTTCGCCCTCTGGAAGGGTGCCAAGCCGGATGAGCCGACGGATGCCGTGTGGCAGTCGCCCTGGGGTGGCGGACGCCCCGGCTGGCACATCGAGTGCTCGGCCATGTCGAAGCGCTACCTCGGCCCGGAGTTCGACATCCACGGCGGCGGGCTCGATCTGCGCTTCCCGCATCACGAGAACGAGCTCGCGCAGTCGACCGCGGCCGGGGACGGCTTCGCCCGGTACTGGGTGCACAACGGCCTGGTGACCGTGAACGGGCAGAAGATGTCGAAGTCGCTGGGCAACTTCACGCTCGCCGCCGACATCCTCAAGGCGCACGAGGACGACCCTATGGTGGTGCGATACGCGCTCGCCGCCGCGCACTACCGCTCGAGCCTGGACCTGACACCGGCCTCGTACGCTGAGGCCGAGACCGCGCTCGGCCGGATCCGCTCGTTCCTGAAGCGCGGCGAACGGACCTTCGCTGAGAACGAGGTGCGTCGAGGGAACGGCGGTGCGATGACCGAGACGCCGCACGCGACGGTCTCCTCCGACGCCGCAGCTCTGGATGCCGCGTCGGATGCATTCGGTCGCGTGCCCCGGTCGTTCGAACTCGCGATGAACGACGATCTGAACGTCCCGCAGGCGCTCGCCGTGCTGCACGAGTCGGTGCGGCGTGGGAACACGGCGCTGGACTCCGACGATCACGCCGGGGCGGAAATCGCATGGCACGAGGTCGGCGCCATGACGAACGTGCTCGGCATCGACCCGCGTGCGCCGCAGCAGACGAAGGGCGCGGGTGCCGAGGCATCCGCCCTGGACGCTCTCGTGCGCACGATGATCGACCAGCGTGCGCAGGCGCGCGCGGACAAGGATTGGGCCGCAGCGGATCGCATCCGCGATGCGATCGCGGCCGCAGGCATCACTCTGGAGGACACTCCGGACGGAACACATTGGAGTATCGATGGCTAAGCCAGGCAACCCCTCAGCGGGCAAGGGCAAGAAGAAGGGCCCGACCAAGGGCACAGGAGGCCTCGGCCGCAAGGCCCTGGAGGGCCGGGGGCCGACGCCGAAGGCGGAGGATCGCGCCTGGCATGTGGCCGGCAAGCGCAAGGCCGCGGCGGAGCGCTACGCGGCGTCGGGCGGAAAGGGCCGCCCTGGCGTCGCCGGCAAGCGCCAGACCTCGGGCGGCAACCCGAACCGTTCGGCCCGGTCGAAGGACAACACCGCCGACACCGAGACGGTCACCGGGCGCAACTCCGTGCTCGAGGCGCTGCGCACGAAGATCCCCGCGACCGCGCTGTACATCGCGCAGCGCGTCGAGATGGACGACCGCGTCAAGGAGATGCTCTCCCTCGCGAAGAACCGCGACATCCCGATGCTCGAGGTGACCCGTCAGGAGCTGGACCGCATGGCCGGCTTCGACGGCGTGCACCAGGGCGTCGCGCTCAAGGTGCCGCCGTACGAGTACGCGCACCCGCAGGACCTGCTCGAGCAGGTCATCGCCCGCGACGAGGTCCCCCTGTTCGTGGCGCTGGACGGCGTGACCGATCCGCGCAACCTCGGGGCGATCATCCGTTCGACCGCGGCGTTCGGCGGACACGGCATCATCCTGCCGCAGCGCCGCTCGGCCGGCGTCAACTCGGCGGCGTGGAAGACGAGCGCCGGAGCCGCGGCGCGCATCCCCGTCGCGCTGGCCACGAACCTCACGACGCAGCTCAAGGAGTTCAAGAAGCAGGGCGTGTTCGTCCTCGGTCTCGACGGCGACGGCGACGTCTCGCTGCCGCAGCTCGAGCTCGCCGACCGTCCGGTCGTCATCGTCGTCGGCTCGGAGGGCAAGGGGCTGTCGCGCCTGGTCACCGAGACCTGCGACCAGATCGTGTCGATCCCGATCTCGACCGCCACGGAATCGCTGAACGCCGGCATCGCGACCTCCGTCGCCCTGTACCAGGTCTCCACCGTCCGAAACGCGCTGAAGTAGCAGAGGGGAAGCACATGGCTCGCATCGTCGTCATCGGAGGAACCGGCTACGCCGGACGCCACATCGTCCAGGAGGCGGTGAGCCGCGGACACGAAGTCATCTCGGTCTCGCGCTCGAAGCCTGCGAATCCGGTCGATGGGGCGCTGGCCGTCCAGGGCTCGGTCCTCGACATCGAGTCCCTCGGCCACGTCTTCGACGGTGCGGATGCCGTGGTGTCCGCCCTCGCACCCCGCGGCGATATGACGGATGGTGTGCTCGGCGCGCTGCGCGGACTCATCGCGAAGCTCAGCGGAACGTCCACGCGCCTCGGCGTCATCGGCGGCGCTGGCGGCAGCCTGGTGGCACCGGGTGGCCCCCGTCTGTTCGATCAGGACTTCCCCGAGGAGTACAAGCACGAGGCGCAGGTCGGCATCGACTCGCTCGCGCTGCTGGAGGACTCGGATGCCGGTCTCGACTGGTTCTTCGTCCACCCCGCCGAGGTGTTCGGACCGTGGGCCGAGGGGGAGCGGACCGGTCACTACCGCGATGGCGGCGACGTCCTCGTGCGCGACGCCGAGGGGAAGTCGTTCATCTCAGGTGCGGATTTCGCGATCGCCGTGGTCGACGAGATCGAGCAGGGGAACCACCACCGCGAACGGTTCACCGTCGGTTACTAGTCCCCACGCCCACTCAAGACATCGCTTCGCGCTGTCTCGAGCCTCCGGGCGCGTGAGCCCTCAGACGAGGTCGCGCCAGTCGATCGCGGCGGTGTCGTCCGACACCGGGACCGCGTCGGTGATGACGGGGATCGCCGTCGTCTCGGTGGGCGGACCCATGATGGTGGCCTCGTCGCGCCGGTGGCGCAGCACCTCGTTGATGTAGCTCGTCAGCACCTCGGCCAGAGGCACTGATCGTCCCTGCGCCTGCGACAGATACCAGCGGTGTTCGAGCACCTGATGGAACACCTCCGCGGGCTCGAGCTTCGCGCGCAGGTCGTAGGGGATCGCCCGCACGACCGGTTCGAACACGCGCGTGAGCCACTCGTGCGCGTACATTTCCTCATCGGCCCAATTCTTCTTCGACCGTGCGCGGAACTCGTCCAGGTCGTTCAGCAGACGTCTCGCCTGATTCTCCTCGACGTCGAGACCGGTCAGCCGGATGAGGCGGCGCTGGTGGTGCCCGGCATCCACGACCTTGGGCTGGATCTCGACCAGCGTGCCGTCCGCAGTGGTCGACATCGACATCTCGTCGATGTCGAAGCCGAGGGCGTTCAGGCTCTCGACGCGTTCGGTGATGCGCCAGGTCTCGTTCGCCGAGAAGGACTCGTGAGCGGTGAGGGCATCCCACAGTGCGCGATAGGACGAGACGATGCCGTCGGCGATCGCCACGGCATCCACACCGTGTTCGAGGCGTCCGCCGGCTGCCAGATCCATGATCTCACCGGCGATGTTCGTGCGGGCGAGATCGAGGTCGTACGCCCGCTGACCGTCGGTGAGGCCCTCTTCGTGCAGTTCGCCGGTCTCGGCGTCGACGAGGTAGGCGGCGAAGGCTCCGGCATCTCGGCGGAACAGGGTGTTCGACAGCGAGACGTCGCCCCAGTAGAAGCCGACGTTGTGCAGCCGGACCAGCAGCAGCGCCAGCGCGTCGACGAGGCGGGTGGCGGTGTCCGGTCGGAGCACCCGCGTGAACAGGGCGCGGTACGGCATCGAGAAGCGCAGGTGCGACGTGACGAGAGCCGCCGGAAGGGCTTCGCCGTCGGCATCCGTCCTGCCGTCGATGACCGCCACCCTGGCCACGCACGGAACATCGAGCCTGGCGAGGCTGCCGAGCATCTCGTACTCGCGGCGGGCCATCTCGGCCGTCGTCTCCTTGACGGCGACGACGCGTCCGGAGAGGTCGGCGAAGCGCACCAGGTGCCGGGAGAGGCCCTTGGGGAGCGAGACGATGTGCTCGGACGGCCACTTCGCCAACGTCGTCGACCACGGCAGACCGAGCAGCCCCGGATCCACGGCGCTCGCGGTGATGCGCAGTGCGTCCTGCATGATGCTCCTCGATGGTCCGCGGTCGGGGGAAACGACGCGGCGCGGGCGACCAGAAGGTCAGCCCGCGCCGCGTGTGTGGTGCGCTTACGCCGCCGAGACGATCGGCTTGTCGTTCAGACGCTCACCCGACTCGATGTCGAAGGCGTGCACGTGGCCCGGGTTCGCAGCCAGCGTGACCGTCTCGCCCGCGTTCGGGTGGTTGCGGCCGTCGACGCGCGCGACGATGTCGGAGCGCTTGCCGTTGATGTCGGTGTGGCCGTACAGGTAGCCGTCAGCGCCGAGCTCCTCGACCAGGTCGACCGTGACCGCGAGGCCCTTGCCGTCGGCGGGGCCGACGGTGATGTCCTCGGGGCGGACGCCGACCGTGACCTGCGAGCCGTTCGCGCGGCCGACCGTGTCGCGGTCCAGCGGAACGACCTCGGAGCCGAACTGCACTCCGCCGTCGGCGAGGTCTGCGGCGAACAGGTTCATCGCAGGCGAGCCGATGAAGCCGGCGACGAACACGTTGTTCGGCTTCTCGTACAGGTCGCGCGGCGAGCCGACCTGCTGCAGGATGCCGTCCTTGAGGACCGCGATGCGGTCACCCATGGTGAGGGCCTCGGTCTGGTCGTGCGTGACGTAGACGGTCGTGACGCCGAGGCGACGCTGCAGCGACGCGATCTGCGTACGGGTCTGGACGCGGAGCTTGGCGTCGAGGTTCGACAGCGGCTCGTCCATGAGGAACACCTGGGGCTGGCGCACGATGGCGCGACCCATGGCGACGCGCTGACGCTGACCACCCGAGAGGGCCTTCGGCTTGCGGGTCAGGTAGTCCTCGAGATCGAGGAGCTTCGCAGCCTCGAGCACGCGAGCGGCGCGCTCATCCTTGCCGACGCCGGCGATCTTGAGCGCGAAGCCCATGTTCTCGGCGACCGTCATGTGCGGGTACAGGGCGTAGTTCTGGAAGACCATCGCGATGTCGCGGTCCTTCGGCGGGACGTCGGTGACGTCGCGGTCGCCGATGAGGATGCGTCCGGCGTTGACCTCTTCGAGGCCGGCGAGCATGCGCAGCGACGTGGACTTACCGCAACCGGAGGGGCCGACCAGGACGAGGAACTCGCCGTCTCCCACCTCGAGGTTGAGCTTGTCGACAGCGGGACGGGTTCCGCCGGGGTACAGGCGGGTGGCGTCATCGAAAGTGACAGATGCCATTGCATTTCTCCTTCACCGGCAGGTACGTGCCGGACGATCCGTTGTGATGGAAGCGGCGGGTTGCACCCGCCGTGGCCCACCGTTGGGCCGAGTTCAGTATGCCATGAGTTGCGGCATCTGGGTATTTCCCAGCCTGCCTCGTTAGCATCGACACCAGTGCTGCTTCATCTGGCGGCCATTTGGGGGAACCCGTCCCCGCAGACTTTCAAGAGGAACGATGTCGAGCGACGAAACGCCGAACGTCCCCGCCACCCGCAATACCCGCGAGGCGGTTCGGGAGAAGGCCCAGCAGGTCAATGCCAAGCAGTCCCGCGCGCGCATCGTGCGTCGGATCATCGTCGGACTGGTGGCGGTCGTCGCCGTCGGCGCTGTCGGCACCGCCGTCGCGATGGCGGTCAACTCGTCGGTCTCCGAGCCCACGTTGAACCCGGGCGGACTGGACGACGACGGTGTCGTCGTCCATGAGATCACGGGGGCCACGGTCAGCAGTGCCCAGATCCCCGCGACGCCCACGGCTGAGCCCACCGAGGCCGGCGAAGAGGCGACTCCGACGCCCGAGCCGACTGCGGCCGGAGCCGTCGACATCCACATCTACGTCGACTACCTGTCGCCGGGAGCCGGTGAGTTCGAGCGCGCCAACGCCCTCCAGCTGTCGGGCTGGATCACAGAGGGCGCGGCGACCGTCACGTACCACCCGGTCTCGCTGCTCACCGCGAACTCCAATGGCACGAAGTACTCGCTGCGCGCCGCTGCGGCTGCGGCGTGCGTCGCCGAGTATTCGCCGACCCAGTTCTACGCGTTCAACCACGAGCTGCTCGTCGGGCAGCCCGAGGTCGACAGCGACGGACGCTCGGACGTCGAGCTCGCGGACCTCGCGGTCGCCGTGGGCGTCGATGACGGCAAGAAGGTCCGCTCGTGCATCGAAGGCCAGGACTTCGTGTCCTGGGCGAAGGATGCCACCGCTCGTGCTCTCGAAGGCCCGCTGCCCGGTTCCGAGGATCTCGCACTGAGCGCGGCGCCGATGGTCGTCGTCAACGGCCAGGCGTACGTCGGCTCGCTGGACGACCCCGCCGAGTTCTCGCAGTTCGTGCTCACGGTCTCCAGCGACGCCTACTACGAGGCGGCGGAGACGGCGACGCCGACTCCCGCTCCGACCGAGACTCCGGTCACGACCGAGACGCCCACCGAGACACCTGCCGAGTGACCCTCCGCCGGCCGGTCGTCGACCGTTCGGTGCGGTGCCATAGAATCTCTGATGCGGTGCCTCGGCGCCGTACGCCGACTTAGCTCAGCTGGTAGAGCACCTGTCTTGTAAACAGGATGTCGCGGGTTCGAGTCCCGCAGTCGGCTCCATTCCGCCCTCACCTCCGCGCCGTCGTGTCAGGATGGCTGCTATGGACTACACGCATCTCGGACGCACCGGCACGCAGGTCTCTCGCATCGTCCTCGGGACGATGAACTTCGGCGATCGCACCTCGGAGGAGGACTCGTTCGCGATCATGGATCGCGCGCTCGAGCTCGGCGTGAACTTCTTCGACACCGCCAACGCCTACGGCGGAAGTGCGGGCCGCGGCGCGACCGAGGAGATCATCGGTCGCTGGTTCGCCGCTCGCCCAGGGGTTCGCGACGACATCGTGCTCGCCACGAAGGTGCACTCGCCGATGGTCGGCGGCGACGTCGTCAACGCCCGCGGTTCATCGGCCTGGCAGGTGCGCCGCGAGGCGGCCGGTTCTCTCCGCCGCCTGCAGACCGACCGCATCGACCTCTACCAGTTCCACCACATCGACCGTCACATCCCGTGGGACGAGATGTGGCAGGCCATGGAGATCCTCGTCTCGAGTGGCGAGGTGATCTACACCGGCAGCTCGAACTTCGCCGCCTGGAACATCGCGCAGGCGAACGAGATCGCGAAGCAGCGGCATTTCCTCGGCCTGGTCAGCGAGCAGTCGCTCTACAACCTCGCGCACCGCACGATCGAGCTCGAGGTCATCCCTGCGGCTCGGAATTACGGGCTCGGCATCCTGCCCTGGTCGCCGCTCAGCGGCGGGCTTCTGAGCGGCGGCTCCTCCGACGCGAACGCGCGTTCCAACACCGGTCGCGCCGCCGAGACCCGTGCCGAGCACGAGGACCAGGTCGAGGCGTACGAGCGCTTCGCGCAGGAACGCGGCTGGAAGCCGGCGGCTCTGGGGCTCGCGTGGCTGCTGCACCAGCCGGGCGTCACCGGGCCGATCATCGGTCCGAGGACCGTCGCGCAGCTGGAGTCGGCCGTCACCGCGCTCGACATCGAGCTCAGCGCAGACGACCTCCGCGCGCTGGACGAGATCTTCCCCGGCCCGGGCGGCCAGGCCCCGGAGGCCTACGCCTGGTGAGGTGACGCGACCCCGAACACGTTCGGATCGACCGGACGCTGAGCGCGGGGGAGCTTCTCGACGACGAGTCGGTAGGACTCGGTCACGAGCTCTTCCACGAGGCCCGGCTCGATGGACGGGCCCGGGGTCACCGAGATCCAGTGCCTCTTGTTCATGTGATAGCCCGGCGCGATGTCGGCGAAGGTCGCGCAGAGCGCCTCGGCATCCTCGGGGTGCGACTTCACGGTCACCATGGCACGGCCGGAGTACAGCGTCTGCAGCATGAACACCTTGCCGCGCACCTTGAAGACATCCCACTCCGGGCCGAACGGATGCTCGAGCCCGGCGCCGGGCAGCTCGTCCGCTCGTGCGGCGGCAGTCTGCATCAACGTTTCGTCATCCATCAGAACAGCTTCTCCGCGACGCCCTTGTCGTTGCTGCGCGGGGTCGCGATGACGCGTTCGTCCAGGGATGCCGCGGCCGCGAGCGCCTCGTCGATCACTTCGCGCCCGCCCTCGCCCAGCAGCCACTCGTGCGCGTAGTCGGTCGGGATCAGCACCGGCATCCGATCGTGGATGCCGGCCAGGTGCTCGGGAGCCGGGCGCATGACGATCGAGAAGCACGTGAACCATTCGCCGTCCGCGGTCCGGCCCCGCTGCGTCACCGCGGCCATGCCGAACAGCGCCCCGGTGTCGAGACCGAACTCGTGCCACACCCGATCGGGCTTCTGCAGCTCGAACCATCCGGTCGCAGGGACGATCGCGCGCGACCGGGCCTTCCCCGGCTGATCCTGCAGGCGCTCTGAGCGGGTGTTGATCGAGGGGAACCGAGCCGGTTCGCCGTTCACGAGGAATCCCCACCACGCCGGCTCGAGCGTCGTGTCCCCGTCCGTGGCGAGGACGATCGGGTTGAGATTGCGCAGATTCTTACCGGTCGGTCGCAGCGTCTCCCCGGCATTGCGTTCGGCCCACTCCCGCAGACCGTCGAGGATGTCGGCATCCGCTTCGGCCAGCAGCTCCGCATCGGTGAATCGAGGATCGAGTCCATAGCTCGCGCACATGCCGCAAGAGTATCCCCGACGTCCGACATGCGGTCGGGTAGCGTGGCAGGAGTGCCTCGTACCCGCCGACTGCCCGCGTTCGTCGCTATCGGCGGCGCGGTCTCGATCGGAGCGATGACCGCGATCCAGGCGCGCATCAACGGCGTCCTCGGCGTCCGACTCGGCGATGGGATCGTCGCTGGACTCGTCTCATTCGCCTCCGGTCTCCTGCTGCTCGTCGTCCTGGTCGGCGTGCTCCCCTCGGGACGTGCCGGAATGGCACGGCTGTGGCGCGGCATCCGGTCCAGGACGATCCCGGTCTGGATGCTGCTGGGCGGCGCCTGCGGGGCCTTGACCGTGACGACGCAGGGTCTGACCGGCGCCGTCCTCGGGGTCTCTCTGTTCACGGTCGGCGTCGTCGCAGGGCAGACGCTGCACGGGCTGGTCCTCGACCGGATCGGGTTCGGTCCTGCCGGCGTCGTGGCCGTCACCATGGGGCGCGTCGCCGGAGGAGCGCTGGCGCTCCTCGCGGTCGGCATCTCGCTCGGCGGCGACGTGCTCGCCTCGGCCCCGCTGTGGATGCTGCTGCTGCCGTTCGCGGCCGGTGTCGGCATCGCCTGGCAGCAGGCCGCGAACGGCCGTCTCGCGCAACGCGTCGAATCTCCCATGATCGCCACGACGACGAGCTTCATCGCGGGGACGATCGTCCTCGCGATCGGAACGGGTGCGAGCGTCGCCGTGAACGGGCCGCCGAACCCGCTGCCCGACGAGCCGTGGATGTACTTGGGCGGTCTCCTCGGGGTCGCCTACATCTTCCTCGGCGCGCGGCTGGTCGCGCAGACCGGGGTGCTGCTGCTCGGCCTCGGATCGGTGCTGGGACAGCTGGTGACGGCCGTGATCATCGATGCGCTCTGGCCCGCCGAGGCCGGCCCAGCGCTCTGGCAGACCATCGCGATGGTGGCGGTCGCCGTGATGAGCGTTCTCGTGGCGGTCATCCGTCCGCGCCGGCGCTGAGTTACTTCTTCTTGGTCTTCCCGGCCGGCATCGGGGTCAACAGGGACTCGGCATCCACGGGTCTGCGGCGTCCCGGCTTCTTCGCGGGCTTGCCGCCGACGTAGAGCCAGCCGAGGAGCTCCTCGTTCTTCTTCAGACCGTGCGCCTTCGCGACCGCCTTCGACCGCGTGTAGTGACCGGTGCGCCAGATGACGCCCCAGCCGGCCTCGTCGAGAAGCAGGCTGAGAGTGTGCGCGACGCCGGAGGCGACGGCCTCCTGCTCCCACCGGGGCACCTTGTCGCTCTTGCGATAGCTCGCTACCACGGCGATGAGAAGCGACGCGCGCAGCGGCTTGGACGATGGATGCCTGTCGCCCTGCGCCTTCGCGATGGCGGCGCCGAGCGCCTCGCGGTCCGCGCCGCGCAGCTCGATCAGCCGCCAGGGCTGCAGCGAGGAGTGATCGGCGACGCGTCCGGCCGCTGCGACGAGGGGGAGCAGCTCCTCGTGCGTCGGCGCCTGATCGGTGACCTTCGACCAGGACTGGCGGGCGAGGACCGCGTCGAGGGCGCTCACGACTGCGGGGTCGCCGGCGCGTCGGACGTCTCGGGCGTGAAGTTCAGCGCGAGCGAGTTCATGCAGTAGCGGTCGCCGGTCGGCGTGCCGAATCCGTCGGGGAAGACGTGGCCGAGGTGCGAACCGCAGCTGGCACAGCGCACCTCGGTGCGCACCATCCCCAGGGTCGTGTCCTCGATGAGCTCGACCGCGTCGGGGCGGACCGACTCGTAGAAGCTCGGCCAACCGCAGCCCGAATCGAACTTCGTGCCGCTTTTGAACAGTTCGGCACCGCACGCGCCGCAGGTGTACAGCCCCGCGCGCTCCTCGTCGAGCAGCTCGCCGGTCCACGCCCGCTCGGTCGCTGCTTGGCGGAGCACGGCGTACTGCTGGTCGCCGAGCTCCGCACGCCACTGCTCATCGGACTTGTTCACGCTGTAGGACATCCGGACCTCCTGAGTCGTCACAAGCCATTCTCTCGCGCCGGAGCGCGTGCCGGCGCGCGCGGGCTGGGAACTGGCAGAGCGTGGTTGCGCTCGTGGGGGCGGGCTCGGATCTCGTCGGGAGTCGCTCCCGAGTGCGGAGCGAGTCGCGGCGTAGGCTTCGGGCATGCTCGGAGATCTGACGGACCGCGATCGCGCGATACTCGCGCTGGAGGTCTCCTGGCCGCGGCACAGCGGTGCGAAGGAAGAGACGATCCGCACGCAGCTCGGCATGAGCCCCGCACGCTACTACCAACTGCTCTGGCGTCTGATCGACACCGAGCAGGCGCTCGCGCACGACCCGCTGCTGGTCCGGCGGCTGCGCCGGATCCGCGACGCCCGCGGCGCGCAGCGCACCGTGCGCATGCAGGGCTTCGTCGGCTGAGATCGGTGGCACGGCATCCTGAACATCCCTGAAGAGGATGCCGAGAAGCATGCCCTAGCATCGAGGGGTGTCCAAGCCCGCTCGTGATCGTTTCGACGATGTCCCCCGCACGTCCGGACGCGTAGGCGCTCATCGCGCTGAGAACCCCGGAAGCAACGGCTGGATGGTCCTGCTCTGGTCCGTCGTCGCCGCGCTCGTCCTGCTCGTCGTCGGCGTCTTCGTGTCGCTCATCGTCATGGGGCGCATCGTGCTGTTCCCTACTCCCGAGGCGTCGGTCGCGCCGGTTCCGGAGGACACCGGGATCGTGGACACGTCCTATTCCGTGCTGATCCTCAACGCCACGCCCGAGGACGGTGCGGACGAGGTGATGCGCGAACAGCTGATCAACGAGGGCTTCGACCCCGCTCTCGTGCTCACGAGTCCCGCATCGTCGCAGGACTTCCCGGAGACCACGGTGTACTACGTCGCCGAAGAGGATGCCGAGGCCGCCATCGGGCTCGCGAACCTGATCGGCGGAGCAGCCGTCGAGCAGAGCGACTACTACGCGGCCATGAACGACACCGACCAGTCGCAGCTCGCCGTCGTGATCGGCCTGGACGACGCGGACGAGGAGTCCACGGGCGAGTAGCGTCCGGTTCGTTCCGCGACTGTTTCTCTCTGCGCGTACGCGGCTTGCACTCGATGGGGTCGAGTGCCAGAATGGGCGTTAGCACTCGATCACTCCGAGTGCTAAACCGAACGTATACGTCCAGGAGGGACGACAAAACTCATGGCAAAGATCATCGCTTTCGATGAGGAGGCCCGTCGCGGTCTCGAGCGCGGCCTGAACATCCTCGCCGACGCTGTCAAGGTGACCCTCGGCCCGCGTGGTCGCAACGTCGTGCTCGAGAAGAAGTGGGGCGCCCCCACGATCACGAACGACGGTGTGTCCATCGCCAAGGAGATCGAGCTGGACGACCCGTACGAGAAGATCGGCGCGGAGCTCGTCAAGGAGGTCGCCAAGAAGACCGACGACGTCGCAGGTGACGGAACCACCACCGCGACCGTCCTCGCTCAGGCTCTGGTCCGCGAGGGACTGCGCAACGTCGCAGCCGGCGCCGACCCGATCTCGCTGAAGAAGGGCATCGAGAAGGCCGTCGCAGCCATCACCGAGGAGCTGCTCTCCAGCGCCAAGGAGATCGAGTCCAAGGAAGAGATCGCGGCCACCGCGTCCATCTCGGCCGCTGACGCCTCGATCGGCGAGCTGATCGCCGAGGCGATCGACAAGGTCGGCAAGGAGGGCGTCGTCACCGTCGAGGAGTCGCAGACCTTCGGCACCGAGCTCGAGCTCACCGAGGGCATGCGCTTCGACAAGGGCTACATCAACCCTTACTTCGTCACGGATCCCGACCGCCAGGAGGCCGTGTTCGAGGAGCCCTACATCCTCATCGCGAACTCGAAGATCTCGAACATCAAGGATCTTCTCCCCGTCGTCGACAAGGTGATCCAGGACGGCAAGGAGCTCGTCATCATCGCCGAGGACGTCGAGGGCGAGGCCCTCGCGACTCTCGTGCTCAACAAGATCCGCGGCATCTTCAAGTCGGCTGCCGTCAAGGCTCCCGGCTTCGGCGACCGTCGCAAGGCGCAGCTGCAGGACATCGCGATCCTCACCGGTGGTCAGGTCATCACCGAAGAGGTCGGTCTGAAGCTCGAGAACACGACGCTCGACCTGCTCGGCCGTGCCCGCAAGGTCATCATCACCAAGGACGAGACCACGATCATCGAGGGTGCCGGTGAGACCGACGCCATCGAGGGCCGCGTGACCCAGATCCGTCGCGAGATCGAAAACACCGACAGCGACTACGACCGCGAGAAGCTGCAGGAGCGTCTGGCGAAGCTCGCCGGTGGCGTCGCCGTCATCAAGGCGGGTGCCGCGACCGAGGTCGAGCTCAAGGAGCGCAAGCACCGCATCGAAGACGCCGTTCGCAACGCCAAGGCGGCCGTCGAGGAGGGCATCGTCCCCGGTGGTGGCGTCGCGCTCATCCAGGCCGGCACCAAGGCTCTGGATGCGCTCGAGCTCGACGGCGACGAGGCGACCGGCGCGAACATCGTTCGCGTGGCCATCTCGGCTCCGCTGAAGCAGATCGCCCTCAACGCAGGTCTCGAGCCGGGCGTCGTCGCGGCGAAGGTCGCGGAGCTGCCGATCGGTCAGGGCCTCAACGCGGCCACGGGCGAGTACGTCGACATGTTCGCCGCGGGCATCATCGACCCGGCCAAGGTGACGCGTTCCGCTCTGCAGAACGCCGCGTCGATCGCCGGTCTGTTCCTCACGACCGAGGCCGTCGTCGCCGACAAGCCCGAGAAGAACCCGGCTCCGGTCGGCGACCCGTCGGGTGGCATGGACTTCTGACCCTTCGCTCCCCACGCCCCACTCCAGACAGCGCTGGCGCGTTGCCCGGAGCCTCTGGGCGCGGGGGCCCCGGCTCAGGAACCAGAGGTTCCACACAGAAACGCCCCGGCTTCGGCCGGGGCGTTTCTGCGTTCCGCAGCGGGGGGTCAGCGGAACAGGCTCGCGGAGTACGCGTCCGCGTCGTCGTAGTTGCGCGAGGCGTTGCCGAGCGCGATGCTGATCGACGCGAGCACCTGCTCGACATGCATCTGCGCGGCGCGCCACTGCTCGCCGCAGGACTGGAACGCGGCCGATGCGTTGCCGGTCCACGAGGACTGCAACTGCGTGAGCTGCGCGGCGAGCGCCGTGGATTCGGCCTGCAGGCGCTCGACCGTGCCGCGGGTGGCCGCAGTGACGGCGTTGACGGCTTCGGTGTCGACGCTGAAGACGGACATGAGGACTCCTCTCGTTGCCCGGCGTCGCCCGCCGGGAGCTCCGAGATTAGGCGTGCGCCGACTCGCCGCGTCCCCTCGGACCGGCGATGTCCACGGCAGGTGTGGAGAGCCCGCCGATCGGGCGCGGCTGTGCAGGGCGGGTGCGTCAGAGCTCGAGCGGCTCGATGGGCTGCGTGTCCTGGAGCAGGTGCTCCGGGATCGCTCTGGCCGGCGCGAGTGGCAGGGTGACGGTGAAGGTGGCGCCTCCACCTGGCGTCTCGGAAACCGAGACCGTCCCGTGCAGGGCCGCGACGATGGACGCGACGATCGCCAGGCCGAGTCCGGATCCACCGGTCTCGCGGGCTCGCGACGTGTCGGCACGCCAGAACCGCTGGAAGATCTGCTCGCGGATCTGCTCGGGGACGCCTTCGCCGTGATCGGCGATCGAGATCGTGCCGACCCCCGCTGCCCGATCGGCGCCGACGATGATCTCGATCGGCGATTCCTCGCTCGAGAAGCGACGGGCGTTGCCGAGCAGATTCGCCACGACCTGGCGGACCTTGTTCTCCTCGCCGAGCACGATCGGCGGCGTGCTCACCGGGTTGTCGATGACCTCGCTGAAGTCGATCTCGGAGACCGCGTCGGCCTGGGGTGCACGCGGACGTCGTCGCAGCCGTGCCAGTGTGGCGCCCGCGCGGCCGCGCGGAGGCTGAGGCGGCCGATGCGGATCGATCGGAACCGGCAACGTGGGAGGCCTGAGCGCGGGCCGATCGGCCGTCGTGTCGACCACGGTGACGGTGCGGCCGGGAGCCGCAGCGCGGACGTCCAGCGCGGCATCCCTGGCGATGGGGCGCAGGTCCAGGGGAGCGATCTCGGGTTCGCGCTCTTCGTCGAGGCGCGCGAGAGCCAGGAGATCCTCGACGAGCACGCCCATCCGGATCGCCTCCTTCTCGATCCGCTCCATCGCGCGCGCGGTGTCCTCATCGCCGCGGATGGCACCCATCCGGTACAGCTCGGCGTATCCGCGCACGCTCACCAGCGGCGTGCGCAGCTCGTGGCTTGCGTCGCCGATGAACCGGCGCATGTGCTGCACTGTGCGATCCCGCTCCGCGATCGAGCGGTCGAGGCGATCGAGCATGGTGTTGATCGCGAGGTTGAGCCGTCCGACCTCGGTCGTCGGCTCGAGGTCCGTCATGCGCTGGCTGAAATCTCCGGAGGCGATCTCCATGGCCGTGGTCTCGACATGGCCGAGGCGGCGGAACGTCAGCGTCACGAGTCCGCGGGTCAGCAGCGCGGCGATGAGGATCGTGAACAGGGCGACGGTCGTGTACACGCCGAAGTACAACCCGATGATGCGGTCGACCTCTTCGAGCGGCAGTGCAACGTACTGCACGTAGACGATGCCATCCGGCCCCTCCTTCGTGCCGACGGCACCGCGGAACGCCGTCTTGCCGTCGACGCCGGTGAGGGGCGCGACGGTCTCCTCGTCGGCCTTGGCCTCGGTCAGCGGGTAGGTCTCGGGGAAGGCCGGCGCCACGGCGTCCTGCGGCCCGCCGGCCTGCGCGATGAACGCACCGCCGGCGTCGTAGAACGCGACGAAGGCCTCGCTGCGGACGGCATCCTCACGCGGAGTGAAGACGAGCCCGCCGTTGCCGTCCGAGGTGACGTCGAAGAAGCGATCGGCCATGTCCGTACTGGCCAACGGCTGCAGCTGGGCATCGATGTTGCCGATCAGCGCCGTGCGCATGATCGGCACCGTGCCGATGCCGGCGACGAGCAGGCCGAGTGCGAGCACCGCGACCGTGACACCGGTGACCTTGGCCCGCAGGCTGATGCGCCGCCACCAGCTGGTGACCGCGTCGGGCTTGTGCACCATGCGGTCCCTCCCTTGAACGGCGTGCAGTGAGCGGTGCTCAGGCGGACTTGCCGCCGACCTTCAGCATGTAGCCGAACCCGCGTTTGGTCTGGATGAGCGATTCCTCGGTGTGCGGGTCGATCTTGCGGCGGAGGTAGGAGATGTAGCTCTCCACGATCCCGGCATCCCCGTTGAAGTCGTACTCCCAGACGTGGTCGAGGATCTGCGCCTTCGACAGGACGCGGTTGGGGTTGAGCATGAGATAGCGCAGCAGTTTGAACTCGGTCGGGCTGAGCTCGATCGGCACCTTGCCCACGTACACGTCGTGCGTGTCCTGGTCCATGGACAGCTCGCCGGCGCGGATGATCGACTCCTCATCGGCCTGCATCGTGCGGCGCAGGATGGCCTGCGCTCGGGCCACGATCTCATCGAGGGCGAAGGGTTTGGTGACGTAGTCGTCGCCGCCCGCATTCAGGCCTTCGATCTTGTCCTGCGTGTCGTCCTTGGCGGTGAGGAAGAGGATCGGCGCCGTGAAACCAGCACCGCGCAGGCGCTTGGTGACGCTGAAGCCGTTCATGTCGGGGAGCATGACGTCGAGGATGATGAGGTCGGGCTCCTCCTCGAGGACCGCCGAGATCGTGGCGGCTCCGTTCCCGACGGTCTTCACCTGGAATCCGGCGAAGCTCAGACCCGTGGACAGCAGGTCACGGATGTTCGGCTCGTCATCGACGACCAGGATGCGCGCATCAGTCATGCCCCCATTATGGTGACTTCATCGATGCAGTTGCTGACTATCTGTCGGAGCGGCGGTTTCAGGCGGCCGGTCCGTGCACGGCGGCGGCGACGGCCAGAGCCACGGATGCCGCGATCGGCGCTTCGGGATCGACGGTGATCCGGTGCAGCAGAAGCCCGTCGCAGGCGGCCATCAGCATCGGCGCGCGAGCCGCGGCCTCCGGGCCGCCGATGTCATCGAGCAGGGACCGCGTCCACTCCTCGAAGATGCGTCGCTGGCGGCGCAGCGGCAGGACCGCTTCATCATCGACGGCTTCGAGGAACAGCGCGTAGCGAGCGCGAGTGCGCGCGGCTCTCGGGCCGGATTCGATCTCCGCCACTCGGACGAGCATCTCCGTGAGCGCCTGCTCCGAGTCGACCGACGCGGGGAATCCGCCTTCTGTGCGCTCGCTCTCGGCGATCCAGTCGATCACACCGGCCAGGAGGGCGGCTCGAGTGCGGAAGTGATTGGATGTCGACCCCGGGGGGAGCGATGCCGCGGCATCCACCCGGCCATGCGTGAGCGCTCGGATGCCTTCGGTGCCGATGAGGTTCACGGCGGCCTCCAGGGCACGGCGACGGGTGCTGCTCATGGGGAAGAACTATAGACCTAGTGACAAAACACTACGAACGTAGTATCCTGCGGGAAGGAGGTCGCCATGGATGCCGACCCGCAGGAATCCGTCCGAAGTGCGTGGGCGCCGCCGCTTCCCGAAGCCGCGGGATTCGAGCATGCCATCGTCGAGACCCCAGGGCTGCGCACGCACATCGCCTCGATCGGGGAGGGGGATCCGGTCGTGCTGCTGCATTGCTTCCCAGGGCACTGGTGGCAGTGGCGGATCATCGCCCCCGAGATCGCGGCGCGCGGGTACCGGGTGATCTGTCCCGATCTGCGCGGTTCCGGCTGGACGCAAGCGGCCGACGCGCGCTTCGGCCCTGATTCGCAGCGGGACGACGTCATCGCGGTGCTCGATGCGCTCGGCATCCAGCGGGCCCACTTCGTCTGCCACGACATGGGGGCGATCTCGGGGATGCAGATCTCCTACCGGCAGCCGGAGCGGGTGCGCACGATGGTCCAGCTCGCGGTGCCTCCGGGGTTCATGGAATTCAGCCCGAGGATGATGCCCGCCTTCGCGCACATGCCTGCCCTGCTCCGGCATCGGCCCGGCCGATCGCTGCGCTACCTCTTCGGTCCGCGCTACATGGCGCAGCCCATGCCCGAGGAGACGATCGAAGCCTATCTGCGGCCGCACCGGCGCCCCGAGGTGGAGCGGTCGGTGCGAGAGCTGTACCGCGGTCTCGTGATCCCGGTCTCGTTCCGCCTCATGAGCGGCGTCTACAAGCGGATGCGGCTGCATCCGCCGACCCTGGTCGTCTTCGGACGCGAGGACGGGCCGTTTGCGGAGCCCACCGCTCGGCGCATCTGCCGGAAGCACGCGGAACACGCCGACCGATTCGAACTCGCCTTCGTCGATGACGCGGCGCACTTCATCACGGACGATGCGCCGCACGACGTCATCGGGCTCGCGCTGGACTGGTTCGAACGCGCCGATCCGGCCGCCTGATCAGGCGGCGGCGAGCTCGTCGGCGTCGAGGATCGTGTAGCTGTAGCCCTGCTCGGCGAGGAAGCGCTGCCGATTCTGCGCGTAGTCCTGGTCGACGGTGTCGCGAGCGATGAGGGTGTAGAAGCTCGCCGTGTGCCCGGACTGCTTGGGCCGCAGGAGGCGCCCGAGACGCTGCGCCTCCTCCTGCCGGGAGCCGAACGACCCTGACACCTGGATGGCGACGGATGCCTCGGGCAGATCGATCGAAAAATTCGCGACCTTCGAGACGACGAGCAGCGAGATATCGCCTTCGCGGAACGCGCGATACAGCTGCTCGCGCTCATCCACGGGAGTCGCACCGGTGATCTGAGGCGCGTCCAGGGCCTCAGCAAGCGTCTCGAGCTGGTCGAGATACTGCCCGATGACGAGGATCTGCTCGCCCGGGTGCTTGGCGATCAGCTCGCGGACCGCGTCGATCTTCGCCGGCGCGGACGCCGCCAGCCGGTACCGGTCGTCGTCCGTGGCCGCGGCGTACTCCAGGCGGTCGCTCGGCGGCAGGTCGACGCGCACCTCGTAGCAGGCGGCGGGGGAGATGAAGCCCTGCGCCTCGATCTGCTTCCACGGCGCGTCGAAGCGCTTGGGCCCGATCAGGCTGAACACGTCGCCCTCTCGGCCGTCCTCGCGCACCAGCGTCGCCGTGAGACCTATGCGGCGCCGCGCCTGCAGGTCGGCGGTCAGCTTGAACACCGGAGCGGGAAGCAGATGCACCTCGTCGTAGACGATGAGGCCCCAGTCCAGGGCATCCAGCAGCGCGAGATGCGCGTACTGACCCTTCCGCTTCGCCGTGAGGATCTGGTACGTCGCGATCGTGACCGGCTTGACCTCCTTGGCCTGACCGGAGTACTCGCCGATCTCCTCGGGGGTCAGGGATGTGCGCTTGAGGAGCTCATCGCGCCATTGGCGCGCGGAGACCGTGTTGGTCACGAGGATGAGCGTCGTGGTCTTCGTGGCGGCCATCGCCCCGGCGCCGACGATCGTCTTGCCTGCGCCGCAGGGCAGCACCACGACGCCCGAGCCGTCCTTCGAGAAGGCATCGACGGCATCCTGCTGATACGGGCGGATGTGCCAGCCGTCCTCGGCCAGGTCGATCTCGTGCGGAGTCCCAGGGGTGTAGCCGGCGAGGTCCTCTGCCGGCCAGCCGATCTTCAGCAGCTCCTGCTTGATCTGGCCGCGCGCCCACGCGTCCACGACATACGTGTCCGGAGCGGGGTGCCCGACCAGCAGCGGCTGGATGCGCTTGTTGCCCGCGACCTGTGTGAGAACGGCCGGGTCGATCGAGCGCAGCATGAGAGTTCCTTCGTCGTCGCGTTCGATCGTCAGCCGACCGTAGCGGTTCACCGTCTCCTTGAGGTCGACGGCCACCGACGGGGGAACGGGGAAGCGCGACCAGCGGTCGAGCGTCTCCAGCATGTCCTCGGCGGTGTGGCCGGCGGCACGGGCGTTCCACAGCCCGAGGCGCGTGATGCGGTAGGTGTGGATGTGCTCGGGGGCGCGTTCCAGCTCGGTGAAGATGGCCAGCTCGTGGCGCGCGCTCTCAGCATCAGGGTGCGCGACTTCGAGCAGGACTGTGCGATCGCTCTGGACGATCAGGGGGCCATCAGACATAGCTGACCAGTCTACTGCGCTCGTCTCCGCGCGGCGCCGGAGTCAGCGATCGCCGGCATCGACGATGCGCGCGGATCGGATGCTGGAGACCGGGAGCGTCCGTTCGACATCGGCGGCACGGTCACGGCCACGCAGCCGCCCTCCGCCGAGACCGCTGGCCTCGAGCGTCAGTTCGCGCGACGAGCCGTCCGGCATCCCGACCTCGACCACGACGACCGCGCGCTGTCGGACGGCCGCCTCGAGCTCCCGGTCGAGCCAGGCGGCATCGGCATCCGGTCCCTGGTGCTCGCGCAGGCGTGCGATGAGCGTCTCGTAGGACGGGGACTTCTGCACAGCGGATTCTTCGGGCACCGGGGTGCGCTGGGTGGACACCGCCTGCCCGTCGACGTCGACGAGGGTCGCGGGATACCGCGCATCGACGAGGGCCCAGTAGACCGTATCCGCGCGCACCCGCGAGGTGAGCATGCCGTCCTCGGCGGTCAGAGACAGCGGACGAAGGGCGCGATCGACGTTCATCGTCTCGATGAGGTGCGAGTCGCTGCTCGTGACCGTCGTGCCGTGTTCGGACGTCCACACGCGGACCAGGCCGTGGCGTTGCGCGGTCTGCGCGACCAGGTAGGCGAGCGGTTGCGGCATCCCCGTCAGAGACAGCGCAGTGAGAAACTCCACGATCGATGCCTCGGTCTCGCCCTCGACCAGACCGCGCGTGATCGACTCCGGAGTGAACCGGTACGACGACGACTGGGCGGAGTCGCGTTCGACCATGCCGCGCAGACGAACCTCCAGTGCCGGCACGAGTGGGCCGGGAGCGATCGCCGTGAGGTCGTTCTGCAGGAACACGCGGTCGACTTCCACAGGGACGAAACGGGTGAGGGGCTCCGCGTCGGCATCCGCACCGCGTCGAAGACGTTCCGCCCACCCCGGTTCCGTGCCGCCGTCCGCGATCAGGCCCAGCAGATGAGCGCGCCGCTGCAGATGCTGCTCGGCGGCCGGCCACGCGGCATCCCATGGATAGGCCCCGCTCCAGGACATAGGCGGGAGCCAGCCGTCGCCCGATCGGATGCCGGTGGGCAGCGCCGCTCGGAAAGCGGTGACCAGTCGCGTCCAGCGGTCGGCGAACCCGAGCCGGAGCCATTCCTCGCCGGCCGCGGTGGGGATCACGCGCCGCTCCTGGGTGCGCACGAGTGCGGCATCCGCGGCGAGCGCGCGCAGATCGTCGGCGTGCTCGGGGTCGATGCCGGCCTCGGCCAGTCGCTTCTTCTCGCCGGCGGCGAGCAGACCCGTCGCGAGCAGAGCCAGCGGCGACTCGCGCGCGGCGAGAAGCAGATCGGCGAGCCGGGCGACCGTCGCGAAGGCCTGCTCGGCTGCGCCGGCAGAGGCGTCGTCGGAGGCGGACGGCGGCTGTGCGAGGTCGGATGCGGCAGCCACCTCCCGGCCGGCGACGGCGTCGGCGACGGGGCCGAAGAGTGCTCCGTCCTGGTCGAGCAGCGCCAGCGCGGTGAGCCGATCCCGGTTCCGCCCGGCATCCTGACCGGCGGCGGCGCGGGCGAGAGCGGACGCATCGTCCCGCGGAAGCGCGGAGACCGCGCGTTCCACCGACGCGGGGTCGAGCAGCGCCTCGGCGGCGTCGAAGAAGTCGTTCCACGCGGCATCCGGACGGACGCCGCGCTCGGTGAACAGCAGCTCTAGTTCCGCATCCGCGGCAGCGGCCAGCCACACGGCGAGCGGGCGGGCGTGCGTGCTCATCGTCAGGAGCGCTTGTTCGCGCGGCCCTTCCGGATGAAGCTCATGATGAGCAGGGTGAGGATGAGGACGAAGGCGACCGGAAGGCCCCATTGCGGGACGGCGGCGACGACGGGCCACGCACCGGTCCCGAAGTCCTCGTGACCCATCCCGAACGCCGTGCCGATGATGATCGCGAAGAAGCAGATGACCGAGAGTGCGGCCAGCGCGAGCGCGGTGAAGGCGAGGATCCGATCCACCGCGCGGATCGTGATGTCCGATCCGGAACTCTGCGTGCTCATCCGTCTCAGCTTAGTCCCTCGTTCCCCGGTAGGCTGGAGGCAGGTGCGCGCGGACGCACCCGAAGTTTCCGCCAGCAATACAGCGAGGTTCTCCATGCCCACCGGCAAGGTCAGGTTCTACGACGATGAGAAGGGGTTCGGCTTCATCGCCAGCGATGACGGCCAGGACGTCTTCCTGCACGCCTCCGCCCTGCCGACGGGCGCCACCGTGAAGCCGGGGAGTCGCGTCGAGTTCGGCGTCGCCGACGGCAAGCGCGGGCTGCAGGCGCTCTCGGTGCGCGTGCTCGAGGCGCCGACGAGCCTGGCGAAGGCCAAGCGCAAGCCGGCCGACGACATGGCGATCATCATCGAGGATCTCGTGAAGCTCCTCGACGGCATCGGCGGCGATCTGCGCCGCGGCCGCTATCCCTCCTCCAGTCACGGTCGCAAGATCGCGGCAGTGCTGCGCAAGGTGGCTGATGACCTCGATGCCTGAGCCCGATGCGCGTCTGATCGACGCCCGTGATCTCGCGCTCGCCGCGCTGCATGAGATCACACCGGCATCGACCGTCGGCCCGGCTGCCGGTTACACGGCCGAGGACGACGGCTCGGTGTCGCTGCGGTTCGAGAATCGGCTCGGCGGCTATCCGGGGTGGTACTGGACCGTGACGGTCGCCGCCGTCGACGGCGCCGACCCGACGGTGCTCGAGGTCGAACTGCTCCCCGGCGGCGGTGCGCTGCTGGCGCCGGACTGGGTTCCGTGGGCCGAGCGTCTCGCCGAATACCGCGCCCACCAGGTGGAGCTCGCCGAGCAGGCGGCCGCCGAGGCATCCGATGCGATCGTCGCTGACGACGCGGAAGAGGACGCCGACGACGAGGATGCCGAGTCGGATGACGATGATTTCGACGGAGACGATGAGGACGACGACGAGGATGCCGTCGTCTCGCCCAGACTGCACGCCGGCGATCTCGACGGCGTCGACATCGATGAACTCGACGACTCCGCCACGGATGATGTCGAGGATGACGACTCCGAGGACGACGACGACGCGGAGGACGACTCCGAGGATGACGACTCCGACGACGACTCCGACGACGACGACTCCGACGACGACGACGCGGAGGATGACTCCGACGACGACGCGGAAGGCGACTCCGACGAAGAGGAGTGACGCCGCGTCGCCTGCCTGCGAACGAGAACTGCCCCGCCTCTCGAAGGAGATGCGGGGCAGTTCTGGTTGCGGGGCCTACGCCTCGGAGTTCGCGAGCACGTAGTCGATCGATCGGATGAGCTGGCGCACGTCCTCCGGCTCGATCGAGACGAAGGTCGCGATGCGCAGCTGGTTGCGGCCGAGCTTGCGATACGGCTCGGTGTCGACGATGCCGTTTGCGCGCAGGGTCTTGGCGATCGCAGCCGCGTCGATGCTGTCGTCGAAGTCGATCGTCGCGACCACGGGGGAGCGGTGCGCCGCATCGGCGACATACGGCGTCGCGACATCCGATGCCTCGGCCCAGTCGTACAGAACCTGGGAGGACTCCGCGGTGCGCGCCCCGGCCCAGGCGAGGCCTCCGTTGCCGTTGATCCAGCGCAGCTGGTCGTCGAGCAGGAGCAGCGTCGTCAGCGCCGGGGTGTTCAGCGTCTGGTTCAGACGCGAGTTGTCGACGGCGTTCTTCAGACTCAGGAACTCGGGGATGTAGCGATCGGATGCCGCGATGCGCTCGATCCGCTCGATCGCGGCGGGCGAGACGGCGGCGAACCACAGGCCGCCGTCCGACCCGAGGTTCTTCTGCGGCGCGAAGTAGTACACGTCGGCCTGCGTCACGTCGAAATCGATGCCGCCGGCGGCGCTCGTCGCGTCGATCACGGTGAGGGCGCCGTCCGCGGCGATGCGCTCGACGGGGGCGGCGACACCAGTGGAGGTCTCGTTGTGCGGCCACGCGTACACGTCGATGCCGTCGACGATCTCGGCGGAGGCGCGCGATCCTGGCTCGGCGCTGCGGACGTCCGGCGCATGCAGCCACGGGGCGGCGGCGGCCTTGGCGAACTTCCCGCCGAACTCGCCGAAGACGAGATTCTGCGAGCGGTTCTGGATCAGGCCGAATGCCGCGGCATCCCAGAACGCGGTCGAGCCGCCGTTGCCGACGATGATCTCGTAGCCCTCCGGAAGCCGGAACAGAGCCGCGAGCTGCTCGCGGACGCTGCCGACGAGGTTCTTCACCGGAGCCTGTCGGTGCGAGGTCCCGAGGATCGAGCCGCCCGAGGCGACCAGCGCTTCCAGCTGTGCGGGGCGCACCTTGGAAGGACCGCAGCCGAAACGGCCGTCGACGGGCAGGAGGTCACGGGGAATCTCGATCGCCATGCGTCGATTCTAGGCCCGGGGTGCTCGGCCGTTTCGCCGCATGACGGCGCTGATGTCCGCGCAGGAATGTAGGCTTGCCTAAGAAACTTCGGAGGGCCAGATGACCGACCTGATCGACACCACGGAGATGTATCTCCGCACCATCCTCGAACTCGAGGAGGAGAACATCGTTCCGTTGCGCGCGCGCATCTCCGAGCGCCTCGGCCACTCCGGCCCGACCGTCTCGCAGACGGTCGGGCGCATGGAGCGCGACGGGCTCGTGGTGGTCTCCGAAGACCGCACTCTCGAGCTGACGGATGCCGGACGCCGCAAGGCCGTCGATGTCATGCGCAAGCACCGTCTCGCGGAGCGCCTGCTGTCCGATGTGATCGGTCTGGATTGGGCGTACGTCCACGAAGAGGCGTGCCGCTGGGAGCACGTCATGAGCGAGCAGGTCGAGCGCCGCCTCGTCGAACTCCTCGGGCACCCCACCGAGTCGCCCTACGGCAATCCGATCCCCGGACTCGATCAACTCGGCGACGTGCCGGCGCGGACGTTCGATGAGGGTGTCATCGGTCTGGTGCAGAAGCTGAACGCCGCAGAGGAGTCCACCGAGGGTACGGTGCGTCGCCTCGCGGAGCCGGCGCAGGTCGACCCCGAACTCCTGCAGCAGTTGCGCGACGCCGGTGTCGTGCCAGGTGCGCGCGGTCGGTACCGCTACAACGAGGGGTACGTGCTGATCGAGATGGACGGCAACGACGAAGGACTCGAGCTCCCTGTCGAGCTCGCTTCGCACATCTTCCTGGTGCGCGACGAGGCCTGATCTGCTGCGGTTCCGGATGCCGCGGCATCCGCCTTCGGAGGATTGCCAGGTTGACAGGGTGACAGAATCGTTATCTTCCGGTAACCTCGGTCAAGTCGCCCGCGAAGGAAGCCCGTAGGCGATGACCGCGAAGATCGCCTCATCGGCTCGTCGTCTTCGCGGGAGACGATCGCACAAGCCCGAAGCTAAACGTGCCCCGATAGCAGAGTGCCGACGAGCCAGCGCAACCCGAGCGCGAGGCGCAGGAGGATCACTGATCTTGGCCACAGACATCGAATCGCCCGAGAAGACATCTGAAGATCGCACCCTCGCCCGTCGCGGCGCGGGTCGAAGCGGGCGAAAGCTGTCCGTGAAGAAGCCACTGCGCTCGATCGCCATCTTCGGCGCCGTCGGCGCACTCGTCGCCGCCGTCGCGTTGCCGGCGTACGCGTCGACCACGCCGACGACAGAGGTCGCGACGACGTTGCAGCAGGTCGCCATGGACGACGCGCAGTCGCTCGTCGTGGCGTCCGAAGCAACCGCCGCTCCGATGGACCGAGGCAACTACTCGGCCACCACGCCGGACGAGATCGCCCAGAAGAAGGCGGAAGAAGCGGCCGCAGCCCGCGCCGAAGCCGCGGCGAAGGCCGCAGCCTCTCGTGGTGGCGGCGGCGGGTACAGCACCGCCGGTGTCGCTCTCGTCGCTCCAGGATCCGGAGAGGTCCGCAACCCCGTCGGCGGCGGCTACTACGTGAGCCGCACGCTCAGCGGCAGCCACAACGGCGCCGACATGGTCGGAGACGCAGGCACGCCTCTCTACGCGGCCGCGGCCGGAACAGTCCGCATCTCCACCGACAGCTACTACGGATACGGCGTCGGCGTCGTGATCGACCACGTGCTCGGCGGCCAGCAGGTCTCCACGCTCTACGGTCACATGATCTACGGTTCGCGCCAGGTCCAGCCGGGTCAGACCGTCCAGGCCGGCCAGCTCATCGGTTTCATGGGCAGCACCGGGCGCTCGACCGCGAACCATCTCCACTTCGAGGTCCGCATCGGCGGCAGCCTCGTCGAGCCGATCGGCTGGCTCAACGCGAACGGCGCCCCGGCCTGATCCGTCGTCGACACGCCGTCCGCCGTTCACCGGGTGTTTTCGCCCGCACCCAGGTGGATGGGTTAGCCTGATCCCGTTGTCGCACAGGCGGGAGTCGCTGATGGACCGAATACCGGGCATCCGAACCATGGATGCGCTCGGCCTTCTGGTGCTTCGGCATTGCCCGCAGGGATGCCACGGTGCAGCCGTGCGCGAAAGGCGCTGTCTCTAGAGACGGCGCCTTTTTTCGTCCCTGCGTGCAGAATTCCTCCGCCCGTGCGGCGTCGTGTGAGTCGAGAGTGCCGGGAAGCCGTCCCGGCGTATCGAGAGGAAGATGATGCGCACACTGGTTCTGAATGCCGGTTACGAGCCGCTCGCGGTGGTGTCCTTCAAGCGAGCCCTCGTGCTCGTGATGAACGAGAAGGCGACCGTGATAGAGCATGTCGAGGGGGATCCCGTCTGGGCGAGCCACGGCAGATTCGACCGTCCGGTGGTGATCATCCTGAGCCGCTACGTGCGCGTGCCGTCGAGCAGGAGGGTGCCGGTGACCAGACGCGGAGTCCTGCGTCGGGACAACCACCGATGCGGCTACTGCGGCAAGGCGGCTTCGACGATCGACCACATCCTGCCGCGATCACGCGGGGGAGCGGATTCCTGGGAGAACCTCGTCGCCTGCTGCCTGCGCTGCAACAACGTCAAGAGCGACCGCACGCCGCAGGAGATGGGGTGGGAACTGCGATTCACGCCGCGCCCTCCGCACAACACCGCCTGGACCGTGCGCGGGACAGAGCGCAGCGACCCGCGGTGGGAGCCGTACCTCGCCCTCGCGGCGTGAGGCACGGGTGCGAAGCCTGGGTAGACTTGTCGGGCCAGCCTCTGTAGCTCAATGGAAGAGCAGTTGCGTCCTAAGCAAACGGTTGGGGGTTCGAGTCCCTCCAGGGGCACCGAGACCCGGTTCGGCGCGTCGATGACCCGGCGTCGACCGTTCGCCGGCCGCTGGCGAGGGATGCGCTGGCAGGGCGTCTCTCAGTCCGACTCGACGCTGCTGACGTGATGCGGCACACCGACCGGCTTCGATTCGCCCGATCCGCGCTGGCGCAGGTAGATGGAGAAGGCGACCATCGCGCCGACGGCGAGGAACTCGGATTGCCAGTTCTGGAGCGTGCGGTTCCAGAATTCGGGCGACAGCACGTAGTCGATCCAGTTCTCTGGCGGCAGCCCGTGCATCGCGTTCTCCTCGTTCGCCACCACATGACCTGCCAGTGACTGCGCGAGCCAGGACAGCACGAACACGGACCCCATCACCAGCAGCAGGGAGTTCGAGTACAGCCAGAGCCGCATGCCGCGCACCTTCGCCCAGCGGGGCGAGTCGGGTCCCGCATGTACGCCGGTGCGCTGCTCCGCGTCGCTCCCGACGCCCTCGTCACCGGACTTCTTCGACTCGGGCGAGCCCACTTGGATCAGCCAGATGGTGGCGAGGATGAACAGGAAGAACTGCAGGAACTCGGACTGCCAGTTCTCGGCGACATCGACGATGAACTCGGATGAGGTGATGAACTCGCCGTAGGAGATCGTCGGCCGGCCGTGCTGCACGAGCTCCTCGTTGTTGTACAGGAACCCGGTCACGGACTGGCCGATCAGTGCGAGCACGAAGATCAGGAGGAAGGCGAGACTGAGGCTCGTGCTGCGGAGATAGCGCATCGAGCTCACCTCCCCACCAGCGGAAGGCAGATCATGATCGCGAGACCACCGACGATGATCACCGTCCATGCCCAGAAGGCGGTGCGCATCGACGCGTGCTCGATGTGGTCGGCTGGCATGTCCGTCCCCTCTCCGTGACGATCGCCGACCAAGTTAGTGCTCGGTGCGACGGGAACGGGAGGGGCTTGCGCTCGCGGGCGCGACCGCTCAGAGGAGGACCGGATGCCGAGGCGACCGCTCGAGCGCCCACCACTGGAGCAGCATGATCGTCTTGCCGTCGACGATGCGCCCGTCGCGGATCATCGCGAGAGCGTCGTCGATCGCCAGTTCGACGACCTCGATGTCCTCGCCTTCCGAGGCGACACCGCCGCCGGCGCCGATCCGATCGCCGGGACCATACGGTGCCGCGTAGAAGTGCACCTTCTCGGTGACCGATCCGGGGCTCATGTAGGCCGTGAAGACGTGCGTGACGGGTCCGACCTCGACACCGAGCTCCTCGGCGACTTCTCGCCGGATCGCGGTCACCGGATCGTCGTCGTCCAGCAGCCCGGCGGCCGTCTCGACGAGCATGCCATCCGGGTGATCGTTGACGTATGCGGGGTAGCGGAACTGCCGTGTCAGGAGGACGGTGGATCGGGCATCGTCGTGGAGCAGGATCGTCGCCCCGTCGCCGCGATCATAGGTCTCGCGCTGGAGCGTCGACCAGCTCCCGTCGCGCCGACGGTAGTCGAGCGTGGTCCGGCGCAGCACGTGCCAGCCATCGGAGACGAGTTCGACATCGCGGACGGCGACATCCGGATTGCCGTCGAGCGAACGTCCTTGCTGGTCGAGGCCGACGCGGCCGCGGTGGTCGGGAACGTCGATGCCTGGGCGAGTCGTGAGCATGCTCTCAGGCTAGAGCATGAACATGCATGAACGTGAGAAACCAGGAACTAACGCGCCAAGCACTGCGGTCTCAGACCATGAGCGGCAGGAGCGAGGCGATGAAACCGATCACGGCCGCCCCCAGCATGACGCCTGCGAGCACGAAGCAGATCCGCACGGCGGGAGAGCGCCGATCGAGTCGCATGCGCTCCGGATCCCGCGTGGACACGTAGCCGGTGACCGACGCGTTGTCGGATCGCGTCGTCTGCTCGTGCGGACTCAGCACCCGGGAGCAGGTGCGGCCGTCCGTGCTCCAGAGGGCGAACTGACGGTCGTCGATCCCGTCGACGATCGTCACGCTCACGGGCGCATAGGGTCCCTCCGCCACTCGGATCATGAGTCCGATGATCACCAGGGGCAATCCGGCGATGAGGCCGATCCACGAGATCAGCTCGCCGATCGTGCCGACGATATCGACCGCGTTCATGTGTCGGAGCGGCGTCTGTGTTGCATTCCTGAACGTTATCGCAGGCTCTCGCTCAGCGACCTGCTCGTGCCGGCATGCTCTCCGCCTGCCGTTCGAGTCTCCGCAGCAGCGGAGCGAGCTGCGCGTCGGCGGTCGCGGGATGCTCCGGATGCCACTGCACTCCGGTGAGCGGCGCCGACTCGTGCACCACCGCCTCGATGACGCCGTCCGCGGCATGCGCGGCGACACGCAACCCGGTGCCGAGCGCGTCGACAGCCTGATGATGCGTGCATCGCACCGTCTGCGCCACATCGACATCGGCATCCAGGTCCGTCTCGGACTCGATCCGCACGGCGGTCCGCACGAACGGATCGGATCCGGCTGCGCCGCGGTGACGTTCGACCGTGGGCAGATGCTGCACGAGCGTCCCGCCGAGAGCGACGTTGATCACCTGCATCCCCCGGCAGATCCCGAGCACCGGCTTGTGGTGCTGCATCGCTTCGAGGACGACGGCGATGTGCGTACTGTCCGTGCGCGGCTCGTGGTGCCCGGAACCGGGATAGTCGACGCGCACGCCGTAGAGTCGCGGATCGACGTCCTCGCCGCCCATCAGGACGATGAGGTCCGCCGCTCGCGCCGCCGCGTGCGTGTCGGCCGTCGGCAGCTCGGCCGTGGGCACGAGCACGGGCTCCCAGCCCAGCCGCATGACGGTCCGCGCCGCCGACGCGTTCAGGGCATCGAGCTCGGCCTGGTACCCGGCGGCGTGCGGGCGGCGCGTGCGCAGATGCAGGAGTGCGACGGTGCGCGTGGTGAGGGGCATTGCGACTCCGGTCATCCTCGTCCGTGTCACCCACACGGACATTCAGTTCTGCGGGATGGCCTCCATCCTGTCCGGCCTGGTTTGCGTCGCGACGTCGTCCGCGTTTCCGAGATGTTTCGGCCTGCGCACAGCGCACCACCGGATGCTGTCAGGCGCACGGAACTCGACGAGCGCCCATGCCTCCCCATCGGTCGTGCGCGCATCCCACCGAGACAGCACGTCGGACTCGGGCGGTTCGTGCTCGATCAGGTAGGTCTCGATGAACAGCTCCCAGAGCTGCGCGGCCGTGACCTCGTCGCCTCCGGCGTCGGTGCGCTTCTGCACGTGACGGGCGAAGTCGATCTGCATCCGGCGGGGGAGCGCCAGGCCGTACGCGGTCTCCAGCAGGTACGCGATGCCGCCCTTGCCGGATTGGGAGTTCACCCGGATCACCGCGTCGTAGTCGCGGCCGAGGTCGGCCGGGTCCACGGGCAGGTAGGGCACCCGCCAGGCCGCATCGGCGGCGGCGACGCCTTCGGCTGCGGCCCGCGCGCGGTGCTCGGCCAGGCCCTTACGGATCGCATCCTGGTGCGTCCCGCTGAACGCCGTGTGCACGAGGTCGCCGACATAGGGATGCCGGGGGTGCACGTCGACTCGGTTGCAGTACTCGACAGTCCGCCGGATCTCGTCGATGTCGGAGAAGTCGATCATCGGATCGATGCCCTGTGCGTGCAGGTTCAGCGCGAGGGTGGCGATGTCGACGTTGCCCGTGCGCTCGCCGTTGCCGAACACGCACCCCTCGACGCGCTGCGCGCCGGCGAGTACCGCCAGCTCGGCGCATGCGATGCCTGTGCCGCGGTCGTTGTGCGGGTGGACGGACAGGATCACGCCGTCGCGGCGGGCGAGGTGGCGGTGCATGTACTCGATCTGGTCGGCGTACACGTTGGGGGTGGCGACTTCGACCGTCGCCGGGAGGTTGAGGATCACCGGGCGCTCGGGCACGGCATCCCACAGCGCCGTCATCGCATCGCACACCTCGAGGACGTAGTCCGGCTCGGTGAGGTTGAAGACCTCTGGCGAGAACTGGAAGCGCACGTGCGGCAGATCCCCGGCGAATTCGAGCACGTCGCGTCCGGCGTCCAGGATCAGATGCTTCAGCTCATCGCGACCGCGCCCGAGGACGACGTCGCGCCACATCGGCGCTGTGGCGGTGTACACGTGGATGACGACCGGATTGCGGATGCCGCGGATCGACGCGATCGTGCGTTCGATGAGGTCACGGCGTGCCGCAGTGAACACGACGATCGTGACGTCCTCCGGAGCGAGGTCGGTCTCGGCGATCAGTCGGACGAAGTCGAAATCGGTGGCGGATGCCGAGGGGTATCCGACCTCGATCTCCTTGTATCCCATGGCGACGAGGAGCTCGAAGAAGCGGCGTTTGCGCTGCGGGTCCATCGGCTCGGCGAGGGCCTGGTTGCCATCGCGCAGATCGACGGGCACCCACAACGGCGCCTGCGTCAGCTGCCTGGTCGGCCAGGTGCGCTCGGCGAGGGGGACGGCGACGCGGTCGAACACCGACGTGTAGCGGTGCGACGGCATCTGCGAGCGGCGCTGGCGGTTCCAGGAGGGTGCACCGTCCGGGACGGGCCCTGCGGGTGTGGACAACGTGGAGAAGGCGTGGGACATGGATTCCTCTGAGATCGAAGCGGATCGACCGGCGCTCGACTGCGCCACGACGAGGAACCGGTCTGACTAGACCTCGCCGCGGCGGAGAAGGAGGAGGAGTCCGGTGCGCATGGATGACACCGTAGCAACTCCTCAGACAAGTTGACAAGTTAGGATGCTGGCATGGCACGGATCCAGCGCACCCCGCTCGCAGACCAGGCTGCCGATCTCCTGCTCGAACGCATCCGCTCCGGGGAGTGGCGGCTCGGACAGAAGCTGCCGGGCGAGACGACGCTCGCGCCGCAGCTCGGCGTCGGACGGTCGACAGTACGGGAGGCGATCCGCCAACTGGCCGGGCGCGGCGTACTCGCCACGCGGCAGGGCTCCGGCGTGTTCGTCACCGCTCTCGACGCGCCGGAGGACTGGGATGCCGTGCTGCGCCGCGCGGACATCGTCGCCGTGATCGAGGCGCGCATCGCGATCGAGGCGGAAGCGGCAGCGCTCGCGGCCGAGCGCCGGACGGCGGCGGACCTGCGGGCGATCCGGCGAGCGCTCGCCGCGCGGGACAACGACGCCGACGGGATCGAGGCGCACGTCGATGCCGACACCGCCTTCCACCGCTGCATCATCGTCGCCGCGCACAATCCGATCCTGCTGGAGCTGTTCGACGGCTTCACGCCGCGCCTGCGCCAGGCGATGATCGAGATGCTGCGCCTCCGATCCGACCACGGTGGACCGGGCGACCACGAGCGTCATGCGCGGCTCGCCGACGCCGTCTCGTCCAAGGATGCGGCGACCGCTGCGTCCGAGAGCAGGGCGCACCTGCGCCGTCTGAAGGAGGCTCTGCGATGACGGACGACGTCCTGCGGTTGGATGGCGTGACGTTCCGGCGCAACGGCACGGAGATCCTGCACGGAATCGATCTCGTCGTTCGCCGAGGCGAGCACTGGGCGCTGCTGGGGCCGAACGGTGCGGGCAAGAGCACGATCCTCGGCTTCTGCGGCGCGCAGGAGCACCCGACCTCGGGGACGGTCGACGTGCTGGAGCGTCGGCTGGGGCGCGTCGACATGCAGGAGCTGCGCCGGCACATCGGGCACGTGAACCCGCGGCATCCGATCCGCATGCCGCTCTCGCCCCTGGAGGTCGCGCTCACGGGCTTCACCGGGACTGTCGATCAGGCCCTCCGGTGGAGTCCGACAGCAGCCGAGCGGGAGCGCGCGGGGATGCTGATCGACATGGTCGGTCTCGACGGACGGGCTGACCTCAGCTGGCCCACGATGTCCCAGGGGGAGCGCGGACGCTCTCTCATCGCGAGGGCGCTGGCGCCGGACCCTGCGCTCCTGCTGCTCGACGAGCCGACGACGGGGCTGGACGTCGCCGCTCGCGAACAACTGCTGGAAACGATCGACGCGCTGTTCCACACGCACACAGACCTGGCCTCGGTGCTGGTGACGCATCACCTCGAGGAGCTGCCGGAGTCGACGACGCACGCCATGGTCATCGCGGAGGGGCGGGTCGTCGCCGCCGGGCCCGCCGCCGAGACGATCACCTCCGAGATCATCACGGAGGCGTTCCGGCATCCGATCGACGTCGCGCACGACGACGGGCGGTGGAGCGCCCGAACCCGTCGTCGTGCCGTGGTCTGATGCCCGTCAGCGCTCGCCGCGGCTGAGCTTCGACGGCCACCAGATCGCCCGACCGATGTCGTACGTCAGTGCGGGCACGAGGAGCGTGCGCACGACGAACGTGTCCAGGAGCACACCGAACGCGACGATGAACGCGAGCTGCACGAGGAACAGGATCGGGATGACCGACAGTGCGGCGAACGTCGCCGCGAGCACGAGGCCCGCCGACGTGATCACACCGCCGGTGATCGCGAGGCCGCGCAGGATGCCGTCGCGCGTGCCGTGCTTCAGCGACTCCTCCCGCACGCGCGTCATCAGGAAGATGTTGTAGTCGATCCCGAGCGCGACGAGGAACACGAACCCGTACAGCGGTACGGCCGGGTCGGCGCCGGGGAAGTCGAACATCCCGTTGAACACGAGCGCCGATACGCCCATCGCCGTTCCGAACGACAGCACGGTGGTGAGGATCAGCAGCACCGGCGCCAGGATCGAGCGCAGCAGCAGCATGAGGATCAGCATGATCACCACGAGGATCACAGGGATGATGAGGTTGCGGTCGTGGATCGAGGCGTCATTCGTGTCGATCGCCGTCGCGGTCACGCCGCCGACGAGGGCGTCCATGTCGTCGAGCTCGGTGCGCAGCTCTCGGACGGTGGATGCCGCGGCATCCGAGTCCGCGGCATCCGAAAGCGTCGCCTGCAGCAGGACATCGCCGTCGACCGTCGTCGGGGTGGGGACCGGAGTGCCCGGGGCGCCGACGGCCTGGATGCCGTCTTCGGTGACCGGGGCTGAACCGCTGGGAGAATCCGCTGATGTCACGGACACCGATTCGACGCCGTCGTTCGAGAGGAGGACATCTGCGGCATCCTGCAGCGAATCCTCCGCGACGATCACGTACGCCGGGCTGCCGGATCCACCGGGGAAATGCTCGCCGAGCACATCCTGACCCTCGCGCGCCTGGGAGGAGCCGAGCACGAGGTCGGACTGGGGGACGCCGGAGGCGTTCAGCTGGCTCACCCCGAGCGCGCCGACGAGCAGGACGAGCGTCGTGACGATCCAGATGACACGGGGGCGACGGCTGATGAGTCCGGCGAGGCGCACCCAGAGACCCGTGCGGGGCATGCCGTTCTCGGCGGCCACCACATCGGGCTCGAACGAAGGGCGCCGCGGCCAGAACGCCGCGCGCCCGAACAGCAGCAGCAGCGACGGCAGGAGCGTGAGCGCCGAGAGCATCGCGAACACGATGCCGATCGAGGCGACCGGTCCCAGGGTGCTGTTCGATTTCAGATCGCTCAGCAGCAGGCACAGGAGCCCGGCGATCACGGTTCCGCCGGAGGCGAGGATCGGTTCGAAGGACCCCTTCCAGGCCTGCAGCACCGCGGTGCCGGTGTCCTTGGTCGAGCGGAGCTCCTCGCGGAACCGCGCCACGAACAGCAGGGCGTAGTCGGTGGCCGCTCCGATCACGAGGATGAACAGGATCCCCTGGGTCTGACCGCTCAGCAGCAGGATCTCCGCCTTCGCGAGCCACCAGACCACGAGCAGCGCGACGCACAGCGCGAACAGGCTCGTCGCGAGCACGACGACAGGCAGCAGGAACGAGCGGTACACGAGCACGAGGATCACGAGAACGGCGAGCAGCGCGACGCCCAGCAGCAGTCCGTCGATGCCCGCGAAGCCGGCGACGAGATCCGCGCTGAAGCCGGCCGGCCCCGTGACGTAGACCGTGACGCCGGGCGGCGACTCCTTCTGCAACTCGGTCTCGAGCGCGGTGACGGTGTCGCCGAGATCGGCATCGCTGAGCACGGGGATGAACGCCTGGGCGGCGAGCCCGTCGTCGGACACCAGCGCCGGGGAGACGTCCTCGCCGATGCCTTCGACGTCCGACGCTGCGGCCACGGCATCCGAGATCTGCTCGACGTCCGAGTCGGTGAGCTCCGCATCGCCGACGAAGACGGCGATGGCCGGGATCGCATCGGTGTCGTTGAACTCACCGAGAAGCTCCTGCACCGTCGTTGCGTCCGCGCTCTCCGGCAGATAGCTGGTCTGGTCGTTCGACGAGACCTCGTCGACCTTGCCGAAGAGCGGGCCACCCAGCGACGCGCCGACGAGCCAGATCAGGATCAGCGCGACGGGAAGGAGCACGCGCGCCCAGGAGTGCTTGCGGACCCGGGTGCGGGTCGGCGGTACGGGGGCGGTGGAGCGGGACATGAGAGCCTTTCGCAGGAGTCGTCGGTGTGGGGACGTCGGGTGGCGTCAGCCCAGCCAGGCGAGGATGAGGATGAGGGTGGCGAGGAAGCCGGCCGCGTAGTTCAGAGCGATGAAACGCCGCCAGGCGCGGTTGGTGGATGCCGCGGTGTCCTCCGTCACGTTCCACCACGGTGCCGCGTTGACGATGTACGGGATCACGAGCACGGCGGACCACGCGCCGGGCCAGCCCGTCGGCAGGACGACCGCGCCGGCGACCGCCCACACGATGATCGACAGTCGAACCGTGATCCGGGCGCCGAGCGCCGTGGCGATCGAGCCGATCCCCGCCTGCCGATCGGGGAGGATGTCCTGGACGGCGCCGAACGCGTGAGCGGCCATGCCCCAGAGGAAGAACGCGAGTATGAGGAGCACGGTGTCGGCCGATACGGCGGCGCCGGCGATCGCGAGCCCGACGAGCGCAGGGCTGACGAAGTGGGTGCTCGAGGTGATCGAGTCGAGCACCGGTCGTTCCTTGAAGCGCATCGGCGGCGCGGAGTAGGCGATCACGGCGAAGACGCTCACGACGAGCCAGGCCGCCGACGCGGCGTTCCCCACTGCGAAGAGGAACAGGAGGAAGGGTGCGTTGGTCGCGGCCGCCGTCCACAGGGTCGCGCGGTGCAGCCCCGGCGGCAGCAGGGCTCCCTCGATTCCCCCCTTGCGGGGGTTCGCCAGATCGGATGCGTAGTCGAACACGTCGTTGATGCCGTACATGGCGAGGTTGTACGGGACGAGGAAGTACAGCACACCCACGACGAACACGAGATCGATCTCGCGGGTGGTCAGCAGGTATGCCGCGCCGAACGGGAACGCGGTGTTGATCCAGCTGATCGGACGGGAGGCCAGCAGAAGCGTGCGGATCGTGCTCACCGATCGGCCCTTCTGGCTCCGGCCGCCCGTGATCGGCGAGTGCGCAGCAGCGTCCAGATCGCCGGAAGCAGGATTACGCCGGCGAGCGGATACGCGAAGTCCTCGATCGGCGCGAGCCCGATCCGTGCGCCCAGGAGGTGCGCATCGGCGTAGGTGAAGAAACCGGCGCCGATCATGATCGTGTCGAACACCGCCGTCAGCAGCAGGAGGGCCGCCAGCGCGACCCCGACGGCGCCGAGATCCGGTCGGCGCCGGGCGACGAGCGCCGCCGCCAAGGCGCCGGCCGCTGCTAGCGCGAGGAAGGCGACGGCGAGTACGGAGTACGTCACGAGGCCTCCTGACGTCGTCGATGCTCGAGGACACGCGCCGCCCCTGTGTACAGGACCATGGTGCACACCACCAGGAAGACGAGGAACACCGGCTCCTCGATCGGCAGCTCAGGGGCGAGCAGGATGCCGGTGGCGAGCGCACTCCCGCCGCGGAAGAAGATGCCCAGCCAGATTCCTGCGGCATCCCAGAGGAGGAAGAAAGCCAGGCCGATGAGCGTGACGGCGATCGCTGAACGGGCATCGCGCCAGAAGAACAGCCGGAATCGGCGGTCGATGAGGAGCATGCACCCGAGGCTCGCGAGCAGCGCGAGGAGATAGACGACGCCCATCAGCTCGTCTTCCGGGTGACGGCGGCGGCCCGCGGCGAGGTGGGACCCGTGCTGTGATCGCCGCGTATCCGCTTCAGCACGAGCTCGGCGCTGATCAGGCACATGGGCACGCCGACGCCCGGCGCGGTCGTCGCGCCGGCGTAGTAGAGACCGTCGACCGTGCGCGATGCGTTCTGAGCCCGGAACATCGCGCTCTGCGAGAGGATGTGCGCAGGGCCCAGCATCCCGCCCCGCCAGGAGTGATAGTCGCGGGCGAAGTCGTCCGGGCCGAGGGTCTCGCGCACGACGATGCGGTCGCGAAGGTCCTCGATCCCCGCCCACCGGGAGATCGCATCGATCGCGGCATCCGCGGCGCGCTCGACGAGCGCCGAGCCGGTCCCGTCCGACCCGCCAGACCCGATCTCCACGTCCGCGGGTACGGGGATCAGCACGAAGAGGTTCTCGTGCCCGTCCGGTGCGACGTCGGGGTCGGTGGCCGACGGCTTGCAGACGTACAGCGACGCCGGATCGGGGAGACGTGGCGAGGAGCCGAAGATCGCGTCGAAGTTCGTGTCCCAGTCCCGGGCGAAGAACAGAGAGTGGTGGGGGAGTTCGGGCAGCGATCCGCGAACGCCGATCATGACGATGACGGCCCCCGGTCCACTCGTGCGGCGACGCCACCAGCGCGCGGGATAGGTCTGGAGACGCTCGGGCAGCAGCGCGGTCTCGGTGTGATGCAGGTCGGCTCCGGACACCACGATGTCCGCGAGCTCGAGATGTTCGGCGCCGGACGCGTCGCGCCAGCGCACGCCGTACGCGCGCTCCCTACCGGCGGACGGCTCGGTGAGGATCGCGGTCACCTCGGCATCCAGGACGACATCGGCGCCGGCCTCCTCCGCCAGCGCGCGGATGCGCTCGGCGACACCCCAGAACCCGCCCCGCGGGTACTGCACGCCCTCATCGAGATCGAGCGTGCTCATCAGGTGGTACATGGCCGGCGCCCGTCGAGGGTCCGTTCCGAGGAAGACGGCGGGGTAGCCGAGGATCTGACGGATCACAGGATGCCGGAATCGCCGGGCCGCGAAGGCATCGAGCCGGCGCGTGAGAAGCATGGCCAGCCGTGGCAGCCGGCGCAGGACATCCGGAGTCGCCAGCTCGGACAGACGGGTGAAGGGGTTGTACAGGAAGCGTCGCACCGCCATGTCGTTGGCCTCGGACGCGGAGGCCAGGTAGTCGTCGAGTTGAGCACCGGACCCAGGCTCCAGCTGCTCGAAGAGCGCACGCACGCGTGCGGCTCCCGCGGGCACGGTGACGGCCGAGGACGTGCTGCCCGCTGCCGGCTCGGAGAAGACCCGGTAGGCCGGGTCCAGGTGGACGAGATCGAGTTGCTCCGCGGTGGTGGTCCCCATCAACTCGAAGAAGTGGTCGAACACGCCGGGCATGAGGTACCAGGACGGCCCGGTGTCGAAGCGGAACCCGTCCTTGGTGAGCGTGCCGGCGCGGCCGCCGGTCCGGTCGTTGCGTTCCAGCACGGTGACCCGATATCCCTCCCGCGCCAGCAGCCCGGCCGTGGCCAGCCCTGCGATCCCGCCGCCGATGACGATCGCCCGGCTCATCGCCGAGGCCCCAGCCAGGTCACGAGGACTGCGCGCGCGGTGAGCGCGAGTTTGACGGGATCGGGAACGCGGATGCGGCGTTCGTAGAGCTCTGCGGCGGGAGTGCGGCCGACACGGTCGGCGAGGGCGTCGAACAGCGACAGCGCGCTGCGGACCGCGGCGCGCGCGTCGCGCGGCAGGAGCTGGATGGCAGCGCGCGCGTCATCCAGCTGCGTCCGGACCACGCGGACCCACTCGTCCCGACCAGCGTCGGTCAGGCGCTCGGTGCTGAGGTAGCCGCGCTGGAGTCGATCGGTGTCGTCGCCGAGGTCGCGGAGGAAGTTCACGTTCTGGAAGGCGGCGCCGAGTTGGCGTGCACCGGATTCCAGCCGATCCCGCTGCTCATTGGACGGATCGGAATCCTGCAGGAAGACCCGGAGGCACATGAGTCCGACGACCTCGGCCGAGCCGTAGACGTAGCGGTCGTGCGCGTCGGCGTCATAGACGTGCACCGCATCATCCGCCCCGGCCGCGCCTGTCGCGTCGGTGCGCATCGAGGCGAAGAACGGTTCCGTCAGATCCGTGCCGATGCCGCATCGGCTCGCGGTGCGCGCGAAGGCGTGGACCACGATGTTGCTGCTGTATCCCGTCCGCATGGCTCGATGGGTTTCGTCGGCGTAGGCATCCAACGCGGCGCGCTGGGCATCGGCATCGAGGCCGGCCTCGCCGGCGACGCCGTCGACGATCTCGTCGGCGATGCGCACCATGGCGTAGACGTTGCGGATGTGCTGACGATGGCGTCGGCCGAGCAGACGCGTGGCGAGACCGAAGGACGTCGAATAGGCGCGGATCACATCTGTCGATGCGCTCTCGGCCGTGCGCGTGAACCGGGTGAGCGCCGGGGTGCGGTCCGGGGGCGACGGCGCATTCACGACAGACGCCCCTCGATGCGATCGGTCAGCGTCGTCAGCGTCTGCCGCGCCGCTGTCGGCAGAGGGGCGGCTTCATCCACGATGGCTGACCGCGCCGCGGCGATCCGCCCATCGATGAGGTGCCGGACGTAGGAATCGGCGCCGCACCGCCGCAGGTGGTCGCTGATCTCCGCGCCGTCCTGCGCCGTGAGGCCGGCATCACCGAACCGCGGCTGGATCGCGTTCCACGCGCTGGTCAGGCGTGCGTACGCGATCAGCGCGGTCTCCTTCCCCTCCCTGAGGTCGGAGTACGGTTCCTTCCCGTGCTCCGCGGCGTCGCCGAACACCGACAGGGCGTCGTCCTGGAGCTGGAAGGCGGCTCCGAGATGCTGTCCGACCACGGCGAGGGCGGCCTCGGCGTCACCATGCGCACCGGCGGCGACCGCGGCCACGCGGAGGGGGAACTCGAAGGTGTAGGTCGCGGTCTTCTGCGCGGTCATCGTCAGGATCGTCTGCAGATCCGGTGCGATCGCACGATCGCTCAGCGCGACGTCCGCATACTCGCCGGCGACGGTCTCGGTGATCGTGTGATCCAGCAGATCGAGCAGTCGGCTTCGCGTGACCTGATCCGCATCCACCCGCGCGAACATCTGGTGCACCGTCGAGAGCAGCAGATCGCCCATGAGGATCGCGCCGGTGGTGCCCCAGTGGTGAGCCGCCTTCGCACCGAGGTCTGGGCGGGCGTCACGCAGCAGGCCGATGAGATTCGGCTGGCCGCGGCGATGCAGATCGCCGTCGATGACGTCGTCATGCAGGAGGAAGGCATAGTGCAGGATCTCGATCGCTGCGGCGATCTCGACCACGGTGTCGCCGTCGATGGGGGAGCGTGCGCTTCGATCATCGCGCAACGCGGCGTGCATCTCGACGAGGAGTCGCGGACGGAGTAGCTTCCCTCCCCGTGCACTCGCGGCCGCGGCCGCCCAGAGCGCGGTGTATTCCGTCCCGTAGGGCGATGATCGCGCGGCGCGATCATCGAAGACCCGCTGCACGCGTGATTCGATCCGGGCGTGCAGGTCCTCCCTGACCAGGGTGGTGGTCATTCTCAGATCCTCCCCTCGTGGCGCAGGAGCGGCAACTGCTCGCGCAACCAGGGACTGAATGCGAAGGGCGCGTTCTCGACCGCCGAGCCGAGGCGGTCAGGCAACACCCAGATGAACTCCATGACCTCCGATGGGTCCGGTACGACGGCGCCGTCGATCCGCGCGACGTGCACAGGGCAGATCTCGTGCTCGACGATTCCGCTGGCGTCGACGGCGCGGTAGCGGAAGAGCGGGAGCACGACGTTCACATCGCGGGGGCGGGCTCCGATCTCTTCGGTGCCGCGGCGGACGACTGCCTCGATCATGTCTTCACCGGGACGCGGGTGACCGCAGAAGCTGTTGGTCCAGACCCCGGGCCAAGTGCGCTTCGACAGAGCTCTGCGGGTGATCAGCACTCGGCCCTCGTGATCGAGGACGTAACAGGAGAAGGCGAGGTGCAACGGCGTCGCCGCCGTATGGACGTCGTCCTTGGGCGCGGTGCCGATCGCGGCGCCGGCCTCGTCGAGGAGGGTCACGAGATCCATGCGGCGTCTTCTTCCTCTAGAGGCGTATATTGCTAGCCGGGCGAGAAATAAAGCTAGCATGAAGAATTGCCAGGAGTAAAGTAACGAGGTGTCCATGGATGATCGCGTGAACGAATCGGCTGATGCGGCCGCCGGCTCGGCGTCCACGACGCGCGACGGACTGGACAGCGGGGCGATCTACGACGTCGATTCGTCGGATCCCCGCCAGACGCTCGTCGACCGATCAGGCATGGCGGACGAGGACGTCCGTCAGATCACCGGGATCATGAAGGCCCTCGGTGGATTGCGCGAGGCCGAGCAGCGGCTCTCGGAGGCATCCCGTCGCTTCATGCAGCTGAACGAGACGGACATGCGTGCGCTGCACTACCTCATCGTCTGCACGCATCGCGGCGTCATCGCCACTCCGGGGGGGATCGCTCAGCATCTGTCGATCTCCAGCGCGTCGACGACGAAGCTTCTCGATCGACTCGAGCGCGGCGGGCACATCGTGCGCTCGGCGCACCCCACCGACCGACGGGCGCTCGCGATCACGATCTCTCCGGAGACGCACCGCGCGGCGATGGAGACGGTCGGGCGTCAGCAGGCGAAGAGATTCAACGCCGCGGCACGTCTCACCCCGGCGGAGCGCGAGGTGGTGACCCGCTTCCTGCTCGATATGACGGAGGAGATCACTCTGCGCGATGAGTCGTGGGCGCAGGACGGGGAGCATGCGGCGGCAGTGCCGTGACGCGTCTTCTGGACGGAAGCGCGGCAGGAGCGCCGGAGCGCGCCTGCCGCCGAGGGGTCAGTGCGCGGCGCGGTACGCGGTGAGCACCGACTCCGGAATGCGACCGCGCTCGGACACCTTGTGGCCGTTCGCGTTCGCCCATTCGCGGATCGCCGTCGTTTCGGGATTGCGGCCGGCGGTGCGCTTGCGAGTGGAACCGGAACGAGCCGCGCTGCCCACCGACGAACGGCGACCGGCGACGATGTACGGTTCCAGAGCAGAGCGCAGTTCCTGTGCATTCTCCGCGGTCAGGTCGATCTCGTAGGAGATGCCGTTGAGCGAGAAATGCACGGTCTCGCCCTCGCCCACCTCGAGAAGCGATCCATCGATGTCGTCAACCAGCTGATGTACAATTCGTCGGGCCATTTCGCCATCCTATTCGCACGCATTCCTTGACGACAAGAATGGCGCGCGATTCAGGGAAGCAGACCCATGCGCCGCGCACGGGCCACTGCGGCGAAACGCGTCGACGCATCGAGCTTCGACATCGCCGTACCCAGATACGCCTTCACCGTTCCTTCGCGCAATCCGAGCTGGGCTCCGATCTCGGCATTCGTGGCGCCCAGTGCGGCGCAGGCGAGCACATCGGTCTCGCGCGGGGAAAGATGAATGCGTGAAATCGGACCGGTCGTGGCCGGAACCGGCTCCTCGGCGATATGCAGCAATCGACGTTCGAGGTCGCTCAGGCGGGCCCGCAATTCCTCATCCGCCACGGATGCCGAGATGCTGCGCAACTCGGCGAAGCTCTCCCGCAGCTCCTCCCGGTGCGAAGCGGAGAACCCGCGTTCGGGCGGGGCCATCGATGCGAGGCGTCGACCGACCTCGTCGCGGATGCGCAGCTCGGTGCTCACGGCATCCGCGATGCTCATCGCCGGAGCAGTGGTCACGCCACCCACGGGAGCCTGTTCCCAAGCTCCCGCGTACAGGACACCGCGAGAGCGGCCCTCGACGAGGATCGGGATCGCGAGGAGCGTGCGCAATCCCTCGCCGAGCACGAAGCCGTCGTAGTCGTGCGTGAACTGCTGCGAGGTCCGGTAGTCGCTGGTCATCCGCGGGCGCTGCTCGGTCATCGCCCGGCCGCCGAGCCCGCGCTCGGGGCGCACGCGCAGACCCTCAAGGGAGTGCGTGCGGCTGCCGACGATGCTGGTGACCGATACCTCGCCGTCCTCGAGGAGTCCACCGAAGGCCACTGGGAAGCGGGTGCGCCTGGCAAGCTCTCGCACGGCCTGGGCGACGAGGTCTGCCTCGGTTTCGGTGGACACGGCGGGGATACCTACTTTCGGGGGTGACGGCTCTGTGTCCCGTTTCGTAGCGTCGACCCTACCACCCATGCGGATGCCTCCGCGTGGGCCCCACATGTGGCAAGGAGGCCTCATGACTGACCGGATTCAGGGCGAATCGGCCGGGCCCATCGACTACATCGCCGTCGAGGAATCGCCGAAGTTCCAAACGCTCAAACGCACGCAGCGATCGTTCATCTTCCCGCTCGCCGCGCTCTTTCTGATCTGGTATTTCGTATATGTGCTGCTCGCCGCATTCGCGCCGGATTTCATGGGGCAACGGGTATGGGGTGACATCACGATCGGGCTCCTGTTCGGGCTCGGACAATTCGTGTCGACGTTCGCGATCACAATGGCGTACGTCGCGTTCGCGAACAGGCGGCTCGATCCGGTCGCCGCAGAGATCCGTGACGAACTCGAGAAGGCGCAGGCTCAGGCATGAATCTCATTCCTTTCGAGACCGCGCCCACGGGGGAGAACAACCCCGTTCTCAACATCTCGATCTTCGCGGCGTTCGTCGCGGTGACGCTGTTCATCGTGATCCGCGCGAGCCGCAACAACAAGACGGCTGCCGACTATTACGCAGCTGGGCGCTCGTTCACCGGGCCGCAGAACGGCTTCGCGATCGCGGGCGACTATCTTTCCGCGGCATCCTTCCTCGGAATCTGCGGTGCCATCGCCGTCAACGGATACGACGGTTTCCTCTACTCGATCGGGTTCCTGGTCGCGTGGCTCGTCGCTCTCCTGCTGGTGGCCGAACTGATGCGCAACACCGGCAAGTTCACGATGGCGGATGTGCTGTCGTTCCGCCTGAAGCAGCGTCCGGTCCGGTTGGCGGCGGCGATCACGACACTCGCCGTGTGCTTCTTCTACCTGCTGGCGCAGATGGCCGGTGCCGGCGGACTCGTCTCGCTGCTGTTGGGGATCGACGCCAAGATCGGTCAGTCCCTGGTCATCGCCGTCGTGGGTGCGCTCATGATCGTCTACGTGCTGATCGGCGGAATGAAGGGCACGACCTGGGTGCAGATCGTCAAGGCGTTCCTGCTCATCATCGGCGCGCTGGCCATGGCGATCTGGGTGCTCGCGCTGAACGGCTTCAGTCTGAACACCCTGCTGGAGTCCGCGGTCGCGGCATCTCCGAAGGGGGATGCGATCCTCGCACCCGGGCTGCAGTACGGCGCCAACCCGTGGGACTTCCTCTCGCTCGGCATGGCTCTCGTGCTCGGCACCGCCGGCCTCCCGCACGTGCTGATGCGGTTCTACACGGTTCCGACGGCGAAGGAGGCGCGCCGCTCGGTCGTCTGGGCGATCTGGCTCATCGGCGGGTTCTACCTGCTCACGCTCGTGCTCGGCTACGGTGCCGGCGCTCTGGTCGGTCCCGATGTGATCGCGGCAGCCCCCGGCGGTGTGAACTCGGCGGCGCCGCTGCTGGCCGAGAAGCTCGGCGGACCGCTGCTGCTCGGGTTCATCTCCGCCGTCGCGTTCGCGACGATCCTCGCCGTCGTCGCCGGGCTCACGATCACGGCCGCGGCCTCGTTCGCGCACGACATCTACGCCAACGTGATCCAGAAGGGGCGCAAGAAGCCGGACGGGACGCCGGTGGATGCCGACCCGAACGCCGAGGTGAAGGTGGCGCGCCGCACGGTCGTCGTGATCGGCATCCTCGCGATTCTCGGCGGCATCGGGGCGCAGGGGCAGAACATCGCCTTCCTCGTCGCTCTGGCGTTCGCCGTGGCGGCGTCGGCGAACCTGCCGACGATCCTGTACTCGCTCTTCTGGCGTCGCTTCAACACCCGTGGTGCGGTGTGGAGCATGTACGGCGGGCTGGGATCGGCGATCCTGCTGATCGTGCTGTCGCCGGTCTTCTCCGGATCGGAAACGGCCATGATCCCGTCGATCGACATCGCGATCTGGCCGTTGAACAACCCGGGGATCGTGTCGATTCCGCTGGGATTCCTGCTCGGATGGCTCGGCACGGTCACCGCGCGCAGCACGGAATCGCGCGCATTGGCCGCCGAGATGGACGTGCGCTCGCTCACCGGATTCGGAGCGGAGAAGGCGGTCGAGCACTGAGTGCGTCGGCGCGCTGACGACGCGCATATCGGACGAGGACCCCGACCGCCTACCGGCCGGGGTCCTCGTCACGTCATGGCGGCGTGCGCGGGGGCGGTGGACGCCGCGGCCGCGGACGCCTCGAGATCGATGAGGTAGCGCTTGTGCTCGGGGTGCGCGCCGTACTGGCCGGCGGAGCCGTCGGCGCGCACGACGCGGTGGACCGGCACGATGATCGAGAACGGTGTGAGCCGGCATGCCGTGCCGACTGCGCGCGCGGCCCCGGGGCTGCCGGCGAGCACGGCCACCTCGCCGTACCCGAGCGTCTCGCCCCAGGGGATCTCGCAGATCGTCTGGAGTGCGTCGCGATGGAAGCCCTCGATGAGCCGCCAGTCCAGTCGCACGTGCTCGTCGAACCGGATCGGTGCACCGTCGAAGTACTCGGCGACGAGGTGCGCGAGTTCGTCGGCCGCGCCGGGGTCGGGGTCGGGCACGGCATGCAGCCGCCGGGCGACGCCCTCCAGCAACCAGGGGACGGTCGGGTCCTGCCCCTCGGAGAGGTCGAAGCTCACGACGCCGTCGTCGGAGAACACGACGAGGGCGTCGCCCAGCGGAGTGGGAACGAAGTCGTAGCGGAATGTCATGGCTCCATCCTGCTCTCCGCGCACGGCCGACGAGCCAGGGAAAGCCGCAACCGGGGGAGAACTCGTTCGACGGGCAGGCCTGTGCAGGGCGAGAGCCTCGGCATCCGAATCCGAACTCCGCAGCGTACGAATCCGACGCAAACCCGCCTGGCGTGCAGGATCTCCTGCCGCGGGACGCCTAGTCTGTGATATGTGTGGCGACGAACGGACAAGTCTGCGGATGACGCGGAGACGACGGCCGCAGTGACGCTCGGCGCACTGGGCGAGACGTCGACCGGCGTCGACCTGCCGCATGCCGCCGAAGCGGAGCGCGCGCGTCTGAAGAAGGAAGCCGCGGATCTCGGCGGCCCGTCGCCGCTGGTGCGCTATCACGACGGCGTCGAAGGCGGCATCGACATCTCCAAGGCGCATCCGGGGAGCCTGCCGCAGTTCATCACCGGACGATCGACGCTGCTGTCGAACCTGTTCCGCGACGAGGTCGGGCTGCGCACCGCGCGACTCGCCGCCGAGCGGATCACCGCCAAGCACACCGAGCTGCGCACGGTGCGCGGCATCGACGCCGTGCACCTCGCGGTCGGACTGGCCGGCTGGCGGATCGGAGGCGTGCAGTTCTCCGCCCCCGTGCTGCTGCGTCCACTCGCGATACGCCGCCATCACTCCGACTTCGAGCTCAAGCTGCAGGGGTCGTTCTCGGTCAACCCGCAGCTCGTGCGCATCGCCCGCGAGCACTTCGGCATCACGATCGATGCGGAGGCCCTCGCCGCCCTCGCCTACGACGGCGGCATCTTCAAGCCGCAGCCGGTGATCGACAGCCTGCGAGCGCTGACGCGCTCCATCGACACGTTCTCCGTGCAGCCGCGGCTGGTCGTCTCGGTGTTCGCCGATGTCGCGTCGGCCATGGCGTCCGACAGCCGCGACCTCGACCACCCGGTGCTCAATGCGCTCGCCGGTCACGTGGACGACCGCGAGCGCTTCACCGCAGAGCGTCCCGCGCCGAACGTCACGAGTCCGGACGATCGCGCCCCGGCATCCGACAACCTCCTCCTGGATGCGGATTCCGAGCAGGAGGCCGTACTCGCTCGCATCGCGGCCGGTCAGTCCATGGCGATCGCCACCCTGCCGGGAACCGGCGGGACGCAGACCGTGATCAACGCGCTCGGGGAACTGATCCGCGCCGGCAAGCGCGTGCTCGTCGTCTCCGCGCGCCGTTCCACTCTCGACGGCGTCCGGCACCGGCTGAGCGGCATCGGACTCGACAGCCTCGCGGTCGGTCCGGCATCCATCCGTCGTGACCTCGTGCACGCGATCGGGCGCAACGAGAAGGCCACCGCTCCGAAGGCGGGCGAAGTCGATGACGCTCTGGTGCGGCTGCGCACCGTGCTGCGCGACTACCGGCACGCCCTCACCAGCCCCGTCGCGGGCACCGGCGCGTCGGTGCTGGATGCGACCAGGCATCTCACCCGACTGGCATCTCTCGAGCATCCGCCGTCCACGACCGCGCGCCTCGGCACGGACGCACTGGCCCGTCTGGCCGGCGACCGCAATGCGGCCGCAGGGAAGCTCGTGCAGGCCGCTCGGCTCGGCGAGTTCCGCTTCGGCCCGGACGATTCCCCCTGGTACGGCGTCAGCTTCGAGAGCACCGAGGCCGCTCGTGCCGCCCACGAGCTCGCCGGTCGCCTGCACTCGTCGAGCGTTCCCGCGCTGCTCGAGCGCGCGTACGAGCTCATCGCGCAGACCCGGATGCGTCCGTTCGCCACGATCGAGGAACTGGGCGAGTACCTGCGGCTGCTGCAGGGGATGCGCGACTCGCTCGACCGCTTCAGTCCGAGCGTCTTCGAGCGTCCCCTCGGCGAGCTGATCCAGGCCCACGGCTCACGACGCGATGCGCCGGGGATGTCCGGTGCGAACCGGCGCCGCCTGAAGAAACTCGCGAAGGAGTACGTGCGCCCCGGCGTGCACATCCTCGACATGCACGAGGCGCTGCTGCGGATCCAGCAGCAGCGCACCGAATGGCAGCGCTTCGTCGACGCCGGCGTCGCTCCCGAGATCCCGCTCGGCCTGTCCGATGTGTACGCCTCCTGGCAACGGGTTCACGCCGAGCTCGCCGAACTGGATGCCGCGCTCGGACGCCGGGAGCCGCTCGCCACGCTTCCGCTGGCGCGGCTGGTCCGCACACTCGCCGGGCTCGCGGCGAAGTCGGACGTGTTCGAGAACCTCGTCGAGCGCGCCACGATCCGCGACGAGCTCGCGAAGCTCGGACTCGGTCCGCTGCTGGCTGAGCTGTCGGTGCGTCATGTGGCCGAGAACCGGGTGGCCGACGAGCTCGAGTTCGCCTGGTGGCAGTCGCTTCTCGAGCGGGCGCTGCAGGACGACCGGGCTCTGCTCGGCGCCAACACCGCCGTGGTCGACCGCCTCGAGCGCGACTTCCGTCTCGTGGACGAGGCGCACGCGGCGATGGCGGGACCCCTGCTGGCCTGGCAACTGGCCAACCAGTGGAAGATCGCCATCGTCGACGAACCCACGCAGTCGCAGAATCTGCGCCGTGCACTGACGCAGGGAACGCCGACCGCTGCCGAGATCGTCGAGGCGGCACCCGCTCTGATGTCCGTGCTCGCGCCCGCGTGGATCGCGTCGCCGTACCAGGTGCCCGAGATCCCGGACAGCGTCGAGTTCGACACGGTCCTGCTGGTGGATGCCGCGGCCATCAACCTCGCCGAGGCTGCACCGGCGATCCGGCGTGCACGACAGGTGGTCGCGTTCGGCGACCCCGTGACCCAGCGCCCGACGCCGTTCCGCGTCGCCGTCGCGGGCGACGAGGACTGGGAGCCGGAGGTCGCGTTCGACTCGGTGTCGGTGTTCGAGCGTCTGGCGGATCTGCTGCCGGTCGCGACCCTCACACGCAGCTATCGCGCCGGCGGAGAGGACCTCGCAGAGCTCATCAACGACGCGTTCTACGGCGGCGAGATCCAGTCGCTGCCGTGGGCCGGGTCGTACCTCGGGCGCGGCAGCCTCACCGTCGACTACGTCGAGGGCGGCGTCGGAGCGCCTGATCCGATCTCCGGAGCGGTCGAGAGCCCGGATGCCGAGGTCTCCCGCGTCGTGACGCTCGTCGTCGAGCATGCGGTGCACCGTCCGACCGAATCGCTGATGGTGGTCACCGCGAGCACCCGGCATGCCGAGCGGGTCCGCGCCGCCGTGGCCAACGCGTTCGCCGGCCGCAGCGATGTGGCCGCCTTCGTTTCGCGCGACACGGCCGAGCCGTTCGCGGTGCTCACACTCGAGGAATCGGTGGCCGAGAGTCGCGACCGCGTGATCTTCTCACTCGGATTCGGTCTCACCAAGCACGGGCGGGTGCTGAGCGACTTCGGCGACCTGTCGACGGCGGATGGCGAGCGTCTGCTGACCGTCGGGATGACGCGGGCTCGCCGGTCGATGGTGCTGGTCTCCTCGATCCGTCCTTCGGCGTTCGACGAAGGGCGCCTCGAGCACGGCGCCGCCACGCTGATGACGATTCTCGGCGGTCTTGCGGCACGATCGCGCGACGCCCGTCTGGAGGACCTCGCCGATCCGCTCACGCTCGCTCTCGCGCGCGAGCTGCGGCGGGTCGGAGCGTCCGTCGACGTCGACTACCGCGGCCTGCTGCCGATCGTGGCGCAGCACAACGGCCGCGCGGTCGTCATCGAGTCGGACCCGGAGTCCCGGGAGGAGTCGCTGCGCGAGTCGCTCCGGCTGCGCCCGAACGTGCTGCGCCGTCTCGGCTGGCACTACGTCCGCGTGCACGCATTCGACCTCTACAGCGATCCGGCGACGGCCGCGAACCGCATCGCCGAGGTGCTCGGCCTCTCCGCCGAGACGCAGCGCGTCGACCAGGACACTCAGCCCATCGAGCGGGGCGATGTCTGACGACGCCCGCCAGCACGTCGAGCGGGTCGCCGGGTCGCGGCGCGCGCGCCTGACGCCGGCCCCGGGCACGGATCCGTCGCCGGATGTCGCGGCGAAGGATGCCGCGGCATCCGTCCCCGCGAAGGAGCAGGGGCCGAACGATGCGCGCCTGCGACAGGACGTCCCGCCGCACTACTGACGCGGCCCTGCTTCCGCTCGGAAGGGCAGTTCAGCACGGTGTGAATGAGAAACACTGTGCCGAACTGCCCTCTCGCGATGCTGGCTGTGGAGAACTTCCGCAGCGGATGCCGAAGGTGCGCGATGCTCAGCGGGTGAGTCACCGTCGCCCGCTGCCCGGCATCCTGCATCAGAACGCGATCCGGGTCTCAGAGGCGGCAGCGTTCGGCATCACCCGCAGCCGCCTGCGAAGCTCGGACGTGGACACGCCGTTCCGCGGGGTGCGGTCGTCGGGGCTGGATCTCGATCGCGACGTCGTCGCCCGGTGCCTCGCCGTGGCCGTGCTGATGGACGAGGCCGACCTCTTCTCGCACAGTACTGTGCTCGCGCTCTGGCGTGCGCCGCTTCCCGCGGGTCTGGGGCTGCCATCGTCGACGATTCACATCGGAACCATCGGGAGCACGCGGATGCGGCGCGCGGGCGTGACCGGTCATCGTCTGCCGGTCGGCGTTCCGAGCGCTTTCACGCCAGACGGATTGCGCGCCGTTGCACCGGCATCGGCCTGGTGCCAGTTAGCGGGACAAGCCCTACCAGGGCATCCGATCACGCTGATCGACCTTGTCTCCGTCGGAGACTTCCTCGTCACGGGCCGTCGAGCGGTCGGCGGATTCCGGCATCCACCGATCTGCACGATCGACGACCTGCGTGCGGCCGTCGCCGGCCACGGTCGGGGGAGAGGCGCTCGGATGCTGGCGCGCGCGGTCGAGCTCGTGCGCGTCGGACCCGCATCCGCGAAGGAAACCGAGCTGCGGCTCGTGGTGCTGGAGGCGGGGCTTCCCGAACCCGTGATCGGACACCGCATCCGCACCAGGCTCGGCCTGCTGACGCCGGATCTCGCCTTTCCGGCGCACCGCGTGCTGCTGGAGTACGAGGGCGACCAGCATCGGCGCAATCGCACCCAGTGGCGCGGAGATTTCGAGCGGGTGCGCGCGTTTCAGGAGGCGGGGTGGACGGTGATCCGCGTGAATGCCGACGACCTGTCCGATCCCGCACGCCGGGCGGCGCTGCTGGATCAGGTGCGGGTGCTGCTCGCGTCGAGAGGGCAGTTCAGCACGGTTTGAAAGACAAAAACTGTGCGGAACTGCCCTCTCGGCAGACTGGGTCAGGCTGCGTTGCTCTTGCGCAGCTGGTCCCGGATCTCGATGAGAAGTTCCTGCTCACTCGGGAGCGTCTCCTCTTCGACCGCGGGGTTCAGAGCGGCCTGGCGCTCCTTGTACTTGTTCATCGGGACGACGAACACGAAGTAGACGACGAGTGCGACGGCAAGGAAACTGATGATCGCGGAGATCAGCTCGCCGATCGGGAACGTGACCTGCTGACCGTAGATGCCGTACATCTGGATGCCGATCTCGCCCGTAGCGCTCGCGTCGAAGAACAGCGAGACCAACGGCGTGATGATGCTGGACACCACGGCGTTGACAATGGCGGTGAAAGCGCCACCGATGACCACGGCGACTGCCAGGTCGATGACGTTGCCCTTGGTGATGAACTCTTTGAATCCCTGGATCACGAAGATCCCCCCTTTTTCGGTTCGGACCTCAGTTCGAGGCCGGTGTCGCCGCGGGTGCCGGTTTGGCGCTCGTCGACGTTTCCGTCTTCGATGATGCCGACGATTCCGGCTTTCCACCACTCCCGCTGCGCGAATCGGTGCGGTAGAAACCGGATCCGTTGAAGGTCACGCCGATCGACCCGTACTGCTTCCGCAAGGTGCCGCCGCACTCGGGGCAGGCGGTGAGTGCGGCATCCGAGAAGCTCTGGACCGCGTCGAACTGATGGCCGCACTGCGTGCAGGCATAGGCATAGGTGGGCATGGCTGTTTTCCTTGAATCAGCGTCGCGATGGCGACAGCGTGAGTGTCCGGTGGGGGGTCACGACGCCGGTGACAGGCTGGTCGTGTACCTCCCTCGGAAGGGATTCGAGTACTTCGGAATCATAGATCACCGCGTAGACGGGCGGGCATTTCTCCATGGACCCGATGGTCTTGTCGAAGTAGCCGCGTCCCCAGCCCAGCCGCATTCCGGTCTCGTCGACGGCCGCTGCGGGGATGATCATGAGGTCGACGTCGTTGACGGCGATCGGCCCGAGCACTTCACCCGTGGGCTCCGGCAACCCGAAGAGCCCCTCCGCCACCTCGTCGGTGTCGTCGGCGACGGCCCAGTCGAGCAGGCCGTCGGCTCGGGTGACGGGCAGCAGCACCCGGATGCCGCGGCGCACCGCCCGCGCGACGAATTCTCGCGTGCCCGGTTCCGTCGTCGTCGACAGGAAGCAGGAGATCGATCGGGCGCCGAGCGATTCGATGAGCTCGTCCAGACGGGCCGCGATCGCGGATGCCGCGGCATCCCGCTGCGCGTCGGAGAGGAGCTGGCGTCGCTCGCGGAGTTCCGCGCGCAGCGCCCGCTTGGCGTGCTCGATGTCGTTCGACATGTTTCCGAGTCTAGACGGCCGCTCGTGGGCGTCATCCTGGCCGCCCGCTAAGCTGGCCCAATGGCGAATCACAAGATCAAGGCCGTCATTCCGGCCGCAGGACTCGGTACGCGGTTCCTGCCGGCGACGAAGGCGATGCCGAAGGAGATGCTGCCCGTCGTCGACAAGCCGGCGATCCAGTATGTGGTGGAAGAGGCGGCCGCTGCGGGCATCGATGACATCCTCGTGATCATCGGGCGCAACAAGAACGCCATCTCCAACCACTTCGACTCCGTTCCCGAGCTCGAGGTCAAACTGATGGAGAAGGGCGACACGGGCCGTCTCGCCCGCGTCGTGCAGTCCAGTGACCTCGCCGACATCCACTTCGTCCGACAGGGCGAGCCCAAGGGCCTAGGGCACGCGGTGCTGCGCGCCAGGACGCACGTCGGCGACAGCTCGTTCGCCGTCCTGCTGGGTGACGACCTGATCGATGAGCGCGACGCCCTGCTGACCACGATGCTCGAGGTCCACGAGGCCACCGGCTCCGCCGTCGTCGCGCTGATGGAGGTGGACCCAGCCAGCATCCACATGTACGGCGCGGCAGCGGTCCAGCCGACTGACCGCGACGACGTCGTGCGGGTCACCGGCCTCGTCGAGAAGCCCGCGCAGGAGGACGCGCCCTCCAACCTCGCGATCATCGGCCGCTACGTGCTGCCTGCGAGCATCTTCGACGTGCTCGAGCACACGGCGCCGGGCAAGGGCGGCGAGATCCAGCTGACCGATGCGCTCGAGGAACTGGCCACGCGCGACGGCGGACCAGGCGTCGTCGGCGTGATCTTCCGGGGGCGTCGATACGACACCGGCGACCGCGTCGACTACATCAAGGCGATCGTTCAGCTCGCGACCGATCGGGACGATCTCGGCGCCGACCTTCGGCCGTGGCTGAAGGAGTTCGCCGAGCGCCTCTAGGCCGCGAAGCGAGGCGGCGATGGAACTGCTGACGGGGCACCGGCACGGCAAGGTGGAGCTCCGGCTCATCCGCACCCGCGATGCGCGCGCCCTGCAGCAGGAGCTGCTGAGCAATCGCGCGTGGCTGCAGCGGTGGGAGGCGACGATCCCGAACGGGGTCGCGTCGTTCGACATGCGCGTCGGCATCCGGCGCCTGCTGCAGCAGTACCGTGACGGCGCGGGGTATCCGTTCGTGATGCTGTACGACGGCGAGATCACCGGTCAGCTCAACATCTGGGGCGTCTCGCGCGGATCCCTGTGCTCGGCGACCATCGGGTACTGGGTCAGCGAGCGGTTCGCCGGCCGGGGGATCACGCCGACCGCGGTCGCTCTGGCCACCGACGCGAGCTTCACCGAGTACGGACTGCATCGGATGGAGATCTGCATCCGTCCCGAGAACGCGGCCAGTCTGCGGGTGGTCCAGAAGCTCGGCTTCCGGTATGAGGGGCTGCGCCGGAAGTACATCCATATCGACGGCGACTGGCGCGACCACTACGCGTTCGCGCTGACGAGGGAGGACGTTCCGCGTGGCGTGCTCGCCCGCTGGGTGGAGGGGCAGGCTCCGCAGGATGCGGCGGCGATTCCGCCGTCCGATCGCCTGTCGATCTGATTCGCCGGCGACACGCGCCCGGACTCCGCGGCCGGGGGCTCCGGTGCCCTTACCGTTGAGCGTATGGATGGGCCGGTGCTGAGTGGGGGCGTGATCGTCCTCGTCGCCGTGCTCCTGTGGATGCTGTACCTGCTGCCGAGCTGGCGTGGGCGGTATCAGTACAACGCCGCCGAGCGGAACGCGGTCCGGCTCAACCAGGCACTGCGCATCCTCGCCGAGACCAGCGAGACGCCGGACGAAGTGCGCCTGGAACTGAACGCCAGGACGGCGCTGGCGCAGCAGAAGCTCGCCAAGCGCGTGCAGTCCGAGAAGGAGGCCGCGGAGCTCGTGCGTCTGCGCGAGGAGCTCGCCGCGGCGCAGGCCGATCCGGCGCTGCAGCAGGCGCGTGCGCGCCGGCGGGTGCGCATGACCGCGTTCGCGCTGATGCTCGCAGGTCTCGCCTTCGCCGGAGCGGGTGTGTGGCAGTTCGCGACGACGGGCGTTCAGACGCTCATCTGGGTCGGCGCCGCGGTCGCCCTCGTGTCGCTGCTGGTGCTGCAGCGGATGGCGCGAGTCGCATCGCGGGCCGCCCGTCGTCCCGCCGTGGTCGCCGAAGTCGCAGCGCCGCGGGTCTCTCCGCCGCTGCACGATCAGGGCACCGCCTCCTGGACCCCCCGACCGCTGCCGGAGCCGCTGACGTCGCTGGCCGGATCCCGTGCGCAGGTCGCCCGCGCCGAGATCGAGGCGAAGGAAGAGCTGCGGCGGGCGGCACGTCTCGCCGAACTGCGCGAGCGCGCGGCGAGCATGGCACCGGAGGAGCCGGTCAGGCTCGCACCCCGAGAGGCGCCTGCCGCCACCGATTCGCCGTACTCCCGGATGGGCTTCGTCGACGATGCCGAGATCGAGGATCACGTCCGTCAGATGCTCGCGCGTCGGGCCGCCGGCTGAGCCGGTGGAGAATCGGACCCGGAAGATCGTGATAATCTAACGGAGGTTCACGGGCCTATGGCGCAGTTGGTAGCGCGCCTCGTTCGCATCGAGGAGGTCAGGGGTTCGAATCCCCTTAGGTCCACCGAATCGTGAAGCCCCTCCGAGTCAGACTCGGAGGGGCTTCCCTCGTTCTCAGACGGAGATGACGGCGCCCGTGCTGTCGCCCTCGATCACGTCCGCATAGGCGCGCGCGACATCGGCGACCGCGACGGGCGTGAACCCGGGGAAGCTCGCGTGGTAGCCCGGTGCCTCGATCAGCACGTTGGGGCTGACGGCGTTGATGCGCAGGCCCCGGGGCAGGGAGGGCGCCGCGGCGCGGACGTAGGCGTTCAGTGCACCGTTGGCGACGGAGGCCGCTGCTCCGGTCGGTACGGGGCGGTCGCTCAGGATGCCGGTGGTCACCGTGATGGAACCGTTGTCGCGCAGATGCGAGGCGGCGATCGTCGCCGCGGAGATCTGGCCGAGCGTCTTGTCCTCGAACCCTGCGCGGAAGTCGTCCAGCGTCAACTCGTCCACCGGCCGGAACGGCACGGATCCGGTGGCGATGACCACGGCATCCAGAGGGCCGACGCGTGCGAACAGCGCGGTCAATGAGTGGGCATCGCGGATGTCGACGCGTTCGCCCGTGCTGCGCGACGCACGGATGACGCGGTGTCCGCGGGTCTCGAGGGCGTCGGCGACCGCCGACCCGATGAGCCCGGAAGCGCCGATGACGAGGATGTTCTGTACCAAGATCTGCTCCTTGCGTTGAGCTCCAGCCTCTCATCCGGGATCGGTCATGCGGCACTTCTACGCATTGTAGAATTCAAGGGTGAGCCGAGCCGAGGTCCCGAACGATCCGTGGGTGCTCGAAGCCGAGCGCGCAGCGCGCGCCCCTGGTTTCCGTCGCCCCGACCTGTCCGCGGTTCCGAAGGGCTCGCTGTACGCGCTCGGTGCGCTCGCGGCATCCCGGGCCCTGGGGCTCGTGCTGATCGCCGAAGCGGTCGCGCGGGGCATCGGCGCGCTCGCCGGCGGCGGCATCGACCACGTCCGCTTCCTCGTCCTGCTCGGTCTCGTCGGTGCGCTCCTGCGCGCCGGGGGCGAGTGGGGGGCATCCGTCCTCTCGAGGCGGGTGGCCGCACAGGTGAAGCGCGACCTGCGGCGGCGCCTCTGGCGTCGGATCGCCGACGGCGATGCAGCTGGCGGCGGAACCGCCGTGCTCGCCGCCGACGGCCTCGACGACCTGGATGACTACTTCGTGCAGACCATCCCCGCCGTGATCTCGGCGGCCGTGGTGCCGCTCATCGTCGGGCTGCGCATCCTGGGCGCCGACTGGCTCAGCGCGCTCGTGATCGTGCTGACGGTGCCGCTCGTGCCGCTGTTCATGATCCTGATCGGCAAGCACACGCAGCAGCGCACGGACGCCGCGCTCGCCGCGCTCACCCGGCTGGCCGACCACCTCGCCGAACTCGCGCGAGGGCTTCCCGTGCTCGTCGGCCTCGGTCGTGTCGACGAGCAGACCACGGCGCTCGACGACATCCAGACGCGCTACCGCGCGCGCACGGAGGAGACGCTGCGGTGGGCATTCCTGTCGGCTCTCGCGCTCGAGCTGATCGCGACGATCTCGGTCGCGATCGTCGCCGTGTTCCTCGGGCTGCGCCTGCTGAACGGAACCATGGAGCTCGAGCCGGCGCTGCTGGCGCTCATCCTCGCCCCGGAGTGCTTCACAGCTCTGCGGGAGGTGGGGACCGCGTTCCACGCGTCGCAGGACGGTTTGTCCGTGCTCGATCGGGTGCGGGCTCTGCTCGGGCGCGGAGCCGGTCGCGACGTGCGGGAGGCGGCCGACGGCCCGCCGCGGATCGACTCCCTGTCGGTGCGCTACGCAGGGCGCGAGCGCCCCGCTCTGGATGCCGTCGACGGCGAGCTGCGCGGCATCACGGCGGTCACCGGACCCAGCGGTGCGGGCAAATCGACCCTGCTGGCGGCGCTCGCCGGCGTCCTGCCTGCGGATGCGGTGGTCGCGGGTCGCGTGACGGGTGTGGAGCCGGATGCCGTGGCCTGGGCGCCGCAGGCGCCCCATGCCTTCGCCGACACTGCGCGTGACGAGGTGGCGCTGTACGGGGCGGGTCTCGACGCGCTGGACGAACTGGGCATCGCCGCGCTGGCGGATGCCGCGGTCGCCGAACTCAGTCCGGGGGAGCAGCGCCGGCTGGCGGTGGCCAGGGCACTCGCGCGAGTGGATGCCGGGGCCCGGCTGCTCGTGCTCGACGAACCGACGGCGCATCTCGACCAGGCATCGGCGGATCGCGTACGGGCAGCGATCCTGCGCCGCGCCGATCGCTGCGTCGTGGTGCTGGCCAGCCATGAGCCCGAGACGCTCGCCCTCGCAACGGGGGAGATCGCGGTCGGGGCGGCATCCGCTCGCGAGGGGGCGCAGGTGGTCGCTTCGGAGAGCGCGACGCGACCTTCGGGGTCCTCTGGCGCTGCAGGCGAGGTCTCCGCAGCGCGGAAGGCGGCGCGCTTCGCCGGGTCGCGTGAGGGGAAGCGGCCAGATGCGACCACCGCGCACCGACTCACGTTCCGCGCCCTGCTGCGGCCGCATCGCTGGGCATGGGCCGGCTCGATCCTGCTCGCAGCTCTCGCCGCCGGGCTCGGCATCGCCCTCACGGCGGTGTCCGGCTGGCTCATCGTGCGGGCGAGCGTCGAGGAGTACATCATGTATCTCCTCGTCGCCATCGTCGGCGTCCGCGCGTTCGGCATCGGCCGTGCGGTCGGCCGCTACGCCGAGCGTCTCGTCACCCATCGCGCCGCGTTCCAGGTCGTCGATGCGCTGCGTCTTCGGCTGTGGGGAGCGATCGCGGCGCGGGGGGCCGGGTCGCGCCGTCTGCTCGAGGGCGGCGCACCGCTGGACTACCTCGTGACGCTCGCCGATGACCTGCGCGATCAACTGCCCCGTGTCCTGCCGCCGATCGGCGCCGGCGTGCTGGTCGCACTGGCCGCGATCGTCGCCACCGGATTCATCGCACCGCACCTCACGATGCTCGTCGTGCTCGTGCTGGTGCTCGCGGTGGCGGCGGCATCCGCTCTGGCCATCGCGACCGAGCGCGGCGCCGGGGCCGCACGGGTCGCCGCCCGCTCCGACATCGTGCGCGGCACCGCGGCCCTCGCGGTCGCCGCCGACGATCTGCGCGGCAACGCAGCAACGCCCGCGGCCATGGAGGTCCTGGATGCCGCGGCCGGCCGCCTCGCGGATGCCGAACGGCGCGCGGCCTGGTCGGCGGGGCTCGGATCCGCGCTGATCACCGGGCCCCTCGCCGTTCTGGCCGTCGTCATCGCGCCGCTGTCGCCGCAGCTGCCGGCCGAGTACGCATCCGTGATCGCACTGCTCGCTCTCGCCCTGATCGAACCGCTCACGGGGCTGGTCGCCGCCGCCCAGCGGATTCCGGCACTGCGTGCGGTGCTGGCCCGGCTGGACCCGATCCTGCGGCCGGCACCTGCGCCGGAGTGGGGAACGCGGACGATCGATGCGGCGACCCGAGAGCTCGAGCTGGACGACGTCACGATCCGCTATCCCGGCATCGAGCGCCCCGCTGTCACCGACGTGCGCGGAACCGCGCGTCGCGGGCGCTGGCTCGTCCTGGACGGACCATCGGGATCCGGGAAGTCCACGGTCCTCTCGGCCGTCATGGGGGCGCTCCCCGTCGAGCGGGGGGCCGTCGAGGCCGACGGCACGCCGATCACCCATCTCGACGAGCGCGAGTGGCGGAGCAGCGTGGCCTGGTGCCCGCAGGACGCGTACGTCTTCGACTCGACGCTGCGCGGCAACCTTCTGCTCGCGCGCACGCGTGCGGATGCTCCGGACGACGACACCCTGCGGTCATCGCTCGAGCGGGCCGGGCTCGGATCGTTGCTCGCAGGCCTGGCCGACGGCTTGGACACGAGAGTCGGACCCGGAGGGTCGGCACTGTCCGGCGGCGAGCGCCAGCGGCTCGCTGTGGCGCGGGCCCTGCTGACGCGCGCGGACGTCATCCTGCTCGACGAACCGACCGCGCACCTCGACGAGCCGACCGCCGCGGCGATGATGGCGGATGTGCGGGAGGCGACCGCCGACCGCGTCGTGCTGCTCGTCTCGCATCGTTCGGCCGACCGGGAGCAGGCCGACGACGCGGTGTCTCTCGCGCGGTGAGTTCCGTTCGCTCGTTGAGCGAGCGGAGCGAGGGCGGCTCAGGCGGCGAGCCGGCGGAACCGATCGCTGACGCGCGTCGAGCCCGAGACGACGAGTTCGGCACCTGGCACGCCGCTCGCCCCGACCGCCAGAATCGCCCGCGCCAGCACTTCGTCGCGTACTTCGCGTCTGGCGTGGTCGTCGGCCAGCATCTCGACCAGCGCGGCGACCTCGGCCTCGGCGCGCGCTGCGATCGGGAACCAGGGCAGCGCGGAACGCCACGCGCGGAAGGCCAGCAGCAGCAGGTCATGGCGCTGCTCGACGTGCGCCCGCTCGTGCGCGATCACGGCGACGAGCTCATCGGCATCCAGCCGGTCCAGCAGACCCTGAGACAGCACCGTGACCGACCTGGCGCCGTTCGGCAGGCAGTACGCCACCGGGACGGCGTCGTCGATCACGCGCGTCCGTGCCCTCGTGGGGTGGGGCGACGTGAGCATGTCGAGCAGCGCGAGGTGACGGTGGCGCTGGCGCGTGACCTGCACGATCGTGACGGCGAGATGAGCCAGCAGGTAGAGCGTGAACGTCGCGGCGGGGATCAGAGCGAGCCATGGATGCCGCGGTGCGATCGCGTATCCGGCGAGCGCGAGGGCGCCGATCATCGACAGGCCGCCGGCGAGGCCGATCGCCTGCCAGAGCAGCAGTGCCATGACCGGCATCCGCATCGGCCACGTGGCACGCGAGAGCGCGACCGGAACGGGCCAGGCGAGTGAGATCGCCGCTACGCCGAGCACCAGCGCGGCAACCGCGATCACTCCGTGCGGGATGACGAGTGCGCCGACGAGCGCCTCGTCGCTCGCGGCAGGCAGCGGAGTCATGCTGCGACGATCAGGCCGCGCCGGAGAGCAGCTGGCGCAGGACGGCGGCATCCTCGGGGGAGACGCCGCCGACGAATCGTTCCAGCACTGCCGTGCGGTCGCCGGCGTCGCCGAGCACGGAGTGCATCAGTTCGGCGACGTGATCTGCGCGCGACGCGATCGCCGTGTAGCGGTGCGGCCGCGCTGAGCGGTCCGACGCGACGAAGCCCTTCTTCTCCAGGCGCGAGAGCACCGTGAGCAGCGTCGTCACGGCGAGCGCGCGACCATCGGCGTCCAGTTGGTCCTTGACGTCGTATGCCGAGACGGGAGTCGCGGCATCCCAGATCGCATCCATCACGGTGCGTTCGAGTTCCCCCAGGGTGCCCATATCAACCTCCTGACCGCGTCGGGATTTCCCACGGCCGGTTCTATTCTACCCCCGGTCGAAATTGTTCTATGCTCTGTCGAAGAAGTTCTACCATGTGTAGAATTCAAACGATCCCATGACCCGCAAGGAGCAGCAGTGGACGTTCTCGACCTCGCCAGATGGCAGTTCGGCATCACGACCGTGTACCACTTCCTGATGGTGCCGCTCACTCTCGGCCTCGGCATGTCCGTCGCGATCATGCAGTCGCGGTGGGTGCGCACCGGGGACGAGAAGTACCTGCGCATGACGAAGTTCTGGGGCAAGGTCTACCTCATCAACTTCATCGTCGGCGTCGCCACCGGTCTCGTGCAGGAATTCCAGTTCGGCATGGCGTGGAGCGAGTACTCCCGCTTCGTCGGCGACGTCTTCGGAGCGCCGCTCGCCATGGAAGGCCTGCTCGCGTTCTTCGTGGAGTCCACGTTCCTCGGCATCTGGATCTTCGGCTGGGGGCGCCTGCGCAAGGGGCTGCACCTCGCTGCCTTGTGGTGCGCGGTGATCGGGTCGTGGATCTCGGCCTACTTCATCATCGTTGCGAACTCGTGGATGCAGCATCCGGTCGGGGTCGAACTCGGCGACGACGGACGCCCCGTCATGACGGACGTGTGGGCCGTGCTCACCAACAACACCGCGATCGCGGCGTACACGCACACGATCTTCGGTGCGCTCGTGGTGGCGGGCATGTTCCTCCTCGGAATCTCCTGGTACCACCTCTGGCGGCGCCGCCACGACGGCATCGACACCGTGGATGAGAAGGGCCGCGTCGTCGTCGGCGAAGCGGATGCCGTGCCCGGACGTGACCGGAAGGATCACGGTGTCTGGATCTGGTCGCTGCGCTTCGGCGCCGTGGTCGCGATCCTCGGGTTCGCCGGCACCGTCGCCACCGGCGACATCCAGGGCAAGCTCATGTACGAGCAGCAGCCGATGAAGATGGCGGCGGCCGAGGCCGCCTGCCACACCGGCTCCGCCTTCTCGGTGCTCTCGCTCGGTGACCCTGGTTCGCGCGACTGCGCCGACGTCATCACCCTCATCGAGATCCCCGGTGTTCTCGGGTTCCTCGGCACGGGGGAGTGGGGTGCCGAGATGCCCGGCATCAGCGACCTCGAGCCCGAGTACGTGAACCAGTACGGCGAGACCATCCCGGACGACGAGCTGTACGGCGACCGCGCCGGCAGCGAGGTCGAGTACGTGCCGGTGATGTGGGTCACGTACTGGGGGTTCCGCCTGATGATCGGGCTGGGCGGCATCGTCGCGGCCGGCGCCGTGATCGCCCTGTGGCTGACCCGCAAGGGTACTGTCATGCGCTCGCCCTGGATCATGCGGCTGGCACTTCTCGGCATCGTCGCGCCGTTCGCGGCCAACATCGCAGGCTGGATCTTCACCGAGATGGGCCGGCAGCCGTTCGTGGTCGCGCCGAATCCGGATGCCACCGGCATCGACGGCGTCTTCATGTTCACCGCTGCGGCCGTGTCGCCGGGGGTCACTGCCGGCGAGATCCTGTTCTCCGTCATCACGTTGACTGCGGTGTACGGCGTCATGCTCGTGATCGAGCTGTTCCTCATGACGAAGTACATCCGCGGCGGCGTCGCGGCCTCCATGCCGGAACTGGCGCCCCACCCGGATGCCGGTGACGACCGACCAGACGACGACAAGCGGGACGACGTGCTCGCCTTCGCCTACTGACACCGATCCGCACTGAGAGGAATCACCATGGAACCGCTTCCCGTCGTCTGGTTCATCGCGATCGCCGTGCTGTGGATCGGGTACCTGCTGCTCGAGGGCTTCGACCTCGGCGTCGGCATCCACATGATCTTCTCCACGCGGTCGGAGCGCGACCGCCGCGTCATGCTCAACACGATCGGCCCGGTCTGGGACGGCAACGAGGTGTGGCTCATCACGGCGGGCGCGGCGATCTTCGCGGCCTTCCCCGCCTGGTACGCGTCGCTGTTCTCCACGCTGTACGTCCCCTTGACGATCACGCTCGTCGGGCTCATCGTGCGCGCGGTCGGCATCGAGTACCGCGGCAAGATCCACACCGAGCGGTGGCGCACCTTCTGGACGTGGATGATCGGTCTCGGGTCCCTCGTGGTGGCGTTCTGCATCGGCGCGGCACTCGCGCTGACGTCGCTCGGCCTGCCGATCGACGCGAACGGCGACCGCGTCGGCGGTCCGTTCGTGTGGCTGACGCCTGCGGCCGTCGTCGGCGGGCTCGCGGTCGTCGGGTTCGCGCTGGCGCACTCTGCGACGTTCCTGGGCCTCAAGGCGGACGGGCCCGTGCGCGAGCGCGCCGACCGGTTCGCCGCGACGTGGGCGCCGCTGTGCCTCGCACCGGCCGCGGTCTGGGCGATCTGGGTGCAGCTCGCGCATGGCGGGAACGCGCTGGCGTGGACGTTCATCGTGCTGGCTGTGGTCGGCGCCGTGAGCGGATGGATCGCCGCACGCCGTCGTCGCGAGGGCTGGGCGTTCATCGGCTACGCCGGGTTCGGGCTGTTCGGCGCGGGGGCGGTGTTCGCCGGGATGTTCCCGCTCGTACTGCCCTCGACCGTGGATGCCGCGTTCGATCTCACCGTCTGGAACGCGTCGAACAGCGCGTACACGCTCGGCGTCATGACCGTGGTCGCCGTGGTGGCGCTGCCGGTGATCCTGGCCTACCAGGCATGGAGCTACTGGATCTTCCGCCGGCGCGTCACGCCGGGGATGATCCCGGACGCGCACATCGTGCTCCCCGCCGTGCTGCGGGCATCCTGAGCGGCCGATCAGCCGAGCAGGAATGTCGCCAGCAGCAGCACCGGGACGCACCCGATCGTCGTGATGAACACCGTGTCGCGCGAGATCGCCTCGCCGATGTCGTAGCGCTGCGAGTAGTTGAAGACGTTCTGGGCGGTGGGAAGTGCCGCGAGAACGACGACGATCAGCACTTCGTGCGCGCTGAGCCCGAAGACGAACTGCGCGAACACCCACGCGAGCACCGGCATCACGAGCAGCTTCAGCGTCGATGCCAGCAGCACGTCCCGGCGGCGACCCGACGCGCCGAGCACGCGCTGCCCGAACAGCGAGATGCCGTAGCTGATCAGCAGCACGGGCACGCAGGCATTCGCGAGGAGGAGGGCCGGTTCCATCACGATCGGCGGCAGGTCGATGTCGAGCACCGAAACCAACGTGCCGAGCGCGGAGCCCAGGATGATCGGGTTCGTCGCCGTGCGCGTGATCAGGCGCCAGACCGAGGTCTTCGCGCTCGTCACGGCATCCAGGATCGCCAGTGAGATCGGCGTGAACACCAGCAGCTGCAGCAGGATCACCGGCGCCGGATACGCCGCGCTGCCCAGCAGATAGAGCGACAACGGGATGCCGATGTTGTTCGAGTTCACCTGCCCGGCCGACAGCGCTCCGATGACCGTCTCGCCGATGCCGCGCTTCCACACGAACCGGGCGACGAGGACGTATGCGGCGATGACGACGACCGCCGCGATCGCGGACACCGGTAGAAGAGACGAGAACAGGACTTTCGCGTCCGCCTGCGCGAGCACCGTGAAGAGCAGGAACGGGGACAGCACGAAGAAGGTCAATCGCCCCAGGACGTACCTGGCCTGTTCGCCGAGCAGACCGATGCGTCCGATGATGTAGCCGACGGCGATCGCGACTCCCACGACGGCGAATCCGGTGAGAGTATCGAGCACGTTTCGAGCGTAGCGCGCCGGTCAGCTGCCGCCGCCGCCGGATGGCGCCGTATAACGCGAAACGTCGCTGTCGAACATCTCGGGGCTCGCCGGATCCATCTCGACGTGCGTCCTGCTGCCGCGGAAGTACACCAGGATGCCGGATCCCGGCCGGGGGACGCGTGCCGGCGTGGTGCTCATCCAGACGTCGATCGTGCGCGGGGATGCGCCGTCGTAGAACCGCACACCGATACGGAACTGCGGGCGTGCCAGGATCCAAAGCGTGGGATCGGGAACGGTCACGATCTCGCCGGCGACACGGCGGGCGTCTTCCCGCAGGGAAAGGATCCGGGCGACCTCCCGGCGGACACCGTGGACGCCGAGCAGGAGCAACAGTGCTGAGCACGCGGCTACCGCTCCGGCGCCGGCGGTTCCCCAGTGCAGCAGCGGCGCCAGCGCGGCGATGAACAGGTCGTCGCTCCCCGAGATGATCCACGACCAGACCAGCAGCGCGATCGAGATCCCCGCGCTCACGAGCGCCGTGGCTGCGCGCATCCCGACCGAGGCGGATCGTCCGAAGTCATCCTCGAACAGGGAATACGTGCTCGGCACCAGCAGGATCAGCACCCATGCGGCCCCGAGCGCGAGCGGAATCCACCAGATGAGATTCCATGCGCTCCAACCGGGCACCGCGAGCAGGGGCGGAAGCGTGCCCGGAAGGACGACCGTCAGGCAGATCCCGCACAGGACCGAGCCGAGCAGCAGCACCAGGACATGGGTCCACCGCAGGCGGGGGATCTCGGCATCCGGTGCGACCGCGACGATCCGGCTTCCGCGACGCGCCGTCGAGAAGACCGGGCCGTCCTGCCACCATTCGTGCGTCTGTGCTGTCATGGCCGCACGCTACGCCAGCCAGGACGTGCTCCCGATCACAGTTCCGAGCGGCACCGGATGCGCGGATCCATGCAGAAAATTTCCCGTTCAGCGAGAAATTTGACTTCCTCGGGCAACCGGCTATGGTCGGTGGTTACACCCGCCAGCCGAAAGAAGGGGAAGCGAGTTCACATGTCAGGCAAGTCACCGCACGCACGCGACGGGAAGAAGGCGCCGAAGCTGTCTCTGAAGGAGAAGAGAGCGGCCAAGCGCGATAAGCAGGAGCCGGCCGCGTTCCTCAAGCCGCGCAAGGGCGCGTCCGGCTGAGTCGAACGACGGCCTCATCGCCGCAGACGACGTTCCAATGCGGACGCCGTCGCGGCGACGGCGGTTGCGGCGACCTGCTCCTCGGGCCCTCCGTCCGTCGACCAGGTCGCCGCGACCGCAGCGATCGGCCATCCGGAGGCGTCGTGCACCGCGGCGCCGACAGAGCGGAGACCCGGCGTCACCTCGCCGTTCTCGACGGCATGGCCGCGCGCCCGAACCGCGCGCAGCAGCTCGCGCAGTTCGCCAGGGCTGGAGGGAGCGGTATCGATCCGCGTCGCGAAGGCGGATCGGTCGGGGTAGAGAGCCCGCACCTGCCCACGGGGGAGCGCGGCGAGCATGGCGCGCCCGGTCGCGGTGAGGTGCGCGGGCAGTCGAACGCCGACCTCGCTCACCAGGGCCGGCCGGCGCGGAGCGCGCTCCTCGACGATGTAGACGACGTCCGACCCGCTCATGACCGCGAGGTGCGTGCTCTCGCCCAGCAGGTCCGCCAGGGCGCCCACGAGCGGCCGCCCGAGTCGTGCCAGAGGCTGCTGCCGTGCGAAGCCGCCGGCGAGTTCGGACGCGGCGGTGCCGAGACTCCAGCGGCGCTCCTCACGCAGATGCAGCACGAACCCGTGCGCCGCGAGGGTCGTGAGCAGGTGGTAGACGGTCGAGCGCGGCAGGTCCAGCTCGCGGGCGATCGCGGATGCCGCGACGGGAGCGGGGCGCCCGGCGAGATGGCGGAGGATCCGCAGCGTCTGATCCGCCGCGGGCACCTGCGGGCGATCACCGCCAGTGTCTGGGATCACAGACAGATCCTCTCACGAACCGCTGTCGCACGGCCCTCGCGAGGTGTGGAATCAGGATCATGAGTGCGCATCCTCCCGTTATCGTCGGCCGCGAGCCGCTGTCCGTCGCCGAGGTCGTCGCCGTCGCCCGCCACGGAGTCCAGGTCGAACTCGACTCTGCGGCTCTCGACCGCATCGCCGAGTCCCGCGGCATCGTCGACGCGCTCGCCGCTGACCCGCACCCGCACTACGGCGTCTCGACCGGATTCGGTGCGCTCGCGACGACCTTCATCGCCGCCGACCGCCGCCGGCAGCTGCAGGCGAGCCTGATCCGCTCGCACGCCGCCGGCACGGGGGCCGAAGTCGAGCGCGAGGTCGTCCGGGGCCTCCAGCTGCTGCGCCTGCAGACCCTCGCCTCCGGCCGCACCGGCGTTCGTCCCGTCGTGGCGGAGACCTATGCCGACGTTCTGAACGCCGGGATCGTCCCCGTCGTCCGCGAATACGGTTCGCTCGGCTGCTCGGGCGATCTCGCCCCGCTCGCGCACATCGCGCTCGCCGCGATGGGGGAGGGCGACGTGCGCACCGACGCCGGTCTCGTCCCGGCATCCGAGGCCCTCGCCGCCGCCGGTATCGCGCCGCTGGTCCTGGAGGAGAAGGAGGGGCTGGCACTCATCAACGGCACCGACGGGATGCTCGGGATGCTGGCGCTCGCGCTGCACGACCTGGACGTCCTGCTGACCACGGCCGACGTCGCCGCAGCGATGTCGGTGGAGAGCCAGCTCGGAACGGATGCCGTGTTCGCCGCCGACCTCATGGCACTGCGCCCGCAGTCCGGGCAGGCGGCGTCCGCCGCGAACCTGCGGGCGTTCCTCGCCGCCTCCCCGATCGTCGCGAGCCACAAGGGCCCGGAGGACGGCCGCGTCCAGGATGCCTACTCGCTGCGCTGCTCCCCGCAGGTGCACGGCGCCGCGCGCGACACCGTCGCCTACGCCGGCACCATCGCGGCGCGCGAGCTCGCCAGCGTCATCGACAACCCGGTGATCACCCTCGACGGGCGGATCGAGTCGAACGGCAACTTCCACGGCGCGCCGGTCGCCGCGGTACTCGACTTCCTCGCGATCTCCGTCGCCGATGTCGCCAGCGTCTCGGAGCGCCGCACCGACCGCGCCCTCGACCCCGCCCGCAGCCACGGCCTCCCGCCGTTCCTCGCACACGAGGTCGGCGTCGATTCCGGGCTCATGATCGCGCAGTACGCCTCCGCCGGCATCGTGTCCGAACTCAAGCGCCTGGCCGTCCCGGCATCCGTCGACTCCATCCCATCGTCCGCGATGCAGGAGGACCACGTCTCGATGGGCTGGTCGGCGGCGCGCAAGCTGCGCCGCTCGATCGACGGGCTGACCCGCGTGCTCGCGATCGAGATCCTCACCGGCGCCCGTGCGCTCGACCTGCGTGCGCCGCTTGCGGCGGGACCCGCGACCGGGGCGGTGCGTGATCTCGTGCGCACCGTCGCGGGGGGACCCGGTCCCGATCGCTTCCTGTCGCCGGACATGGAGGCCGTCACCGAACTCGTCCGATCGGGCGCCGTCGCCCGCACTGCAGAGGAGCACGCACATGTCTCGTGAGATCAGGGCACCGCGCGGCAACCAGCGCACCGCCAAGAGCTGGGGCGCCGAAGCCGCCAAGCGGATGCTGATGAACAACCTCGATCCCGAGGTCGCCGAGCACCCGGAGGATCTCGTCGTCTACGGCGGTACCGGACGCGCGGCCCGCAGCTGGGAGGCGTACGACGCGATCGTCCGTACCCTCGACGAGCTGGAGCCGGACGAGACGCTGCTCGTGCAGTCCGGAAAGCCGGTCGGCGTGTTCCGCACGCACGAGTGGGCGCCTCGGGTGCTCATCGCGAACTCCAACCTCGTCGGAGACTGGGCGAACTGGCCCGAGTTCCGCCGGCTCGAGGAACTCGGGCTCATCATGTACGGCCAGATGACCGCGGGCAGCTGGATCTACATCGGCACGCAGGGCATCCTCCAGGGCACCTACGAGACCTTCGCCGCCGTGGCCCGCTCGCTCGGCCGCGAGTCGCTCCAGGGCACGCTGACCCTGACCGGCGGCGCCGGCGGCATGGGCGGCGCTCAGCCGCTCGCCGTCACGATGAACGACGGCGCCGTGCTGATCGTCGACGTGGACGAGTCCCGTCTCGCGCGCCGGGTCGCACACGGCTACCTGGACGAGTACACGACCGATCTGGATGCCGGTCTCGCACGCGTCCTCGCCGCCAAGGATGCCGGCGAGGCTCTGTCCGTCGGAGTCGTCGGCAATGCCGCCGAGGTCTTCCCCGAGCTCCTGCGCCGTGGTGTGCCGATTGACATCGTCACCGACCAGACGAGCGCGCACGACCCGCTCGCCTACCTGCCGCTCGGCGTCGCGTTCGAGGACTGGAAGGCCGAGGCATCCAGGGATCCGGAGGAGTTCACCCGACGAGCCCGCGAATCCATGGCCGCGCACGTGGCGGCGATGGTCGCGTTCCAGGATGCCGGGGCCGCCGTCTTCGACTACGGCAACTCGATCCGAGCGGAGGCGCAGCTCGGTGGGTTCGAGCGGGCCTTCGCGTTCCCCGGATTCGTGCCGGCGTACATCCGCCCGCAGTTCGAGGAGGGCCGCGGACCGTTCCGCTGGGCGGCGCTCTCGGGAGATCCGGAGGACATCCGCAGGACCGACCGTGCGATCGCCGAGCTCTTCCCGGAGGACGCCGCGCTGCACCGCTGGCTCGACAAGGCCGGCGAGAAGGTCCACTTCGAGGGCCTGCCCGCCCGGATCTGCTGGCTCGGCTACCAGGAACGTCATCTCGCCGGACTGAAGTTCAACGAGATGGTGGCCTCGGGTGAGCTGTCCGCGCCGATCGTCATCGGCCGTGATCACCTCGATGCGGGATCCGTGGCGTCGCCGTACCGCGAGACCGAGGCCATGAAGGACGGCTCGGATGCGATCGCCGACTGGCCGCTGCTGAACGCCTTGCTGAACACGGCATCCGGCGCTTCGTGGGTGTCTCTGCACCACGGCGGCGGCGTCGGCATCGGCCGCTCGATCCACGCCGGACAGGTGACCGTCGCAGACGGCTCGGTGCTCGCCGCCGAGAAGCTCACGCGGGTGCTCACGAACGACCCAGGCACCGGGGTCATGCGGCATGTGGATGCCGGTTACGAGCACGCCCGTGACATCGCCCGCGAGCGCGGCCTGAAGGTGCCGATGCTGTGAGCACGCTCATCACGAACATCGGCGAGCTGACGACCAACGTCGGCGACGGCCCGCTGCGCGCCGCCGCCGTCCTGCTCGACGGCGATCGTATCGCCTGGGTGGGATCGGCCGCCGATGTGCCGTCCCCTTCGACAGGCTCAGAGAACCATGACGTCGTGGATGCCGCCGGACGGGCGGTCATCCCCGGATTCGTGGACAGCCACAGCCACCTCGTGTTCGCCGGCGACCGCGCCGCCGAGTTCGAGGCGCGCATGGCCGGGCAGAAGTATGCCGCGGGCGGCATCCGCGCCACGGTCGCAGCGACACGTGCGGCCACGGATGACGAATTGCGTGCACGGCTGCGCGGATTCCTCGACGAGATGTTCACCCAGGGCACCACGACGGTCGAGATCAAGAGCGGCTACGGCCTGAGCGTCGCGGACGAGGAGCGGCTCGTCCGTCTCGCCGCCGAGGTCACGCCCGAAGTCACCTTCCTCGGAGCGCATGTCGTGCCCGCCGAGTACGAGGGGCGCGCTGACGAGTACGTCGACCTCGTGGTCGGCCCGATGCTGGATGCCGCGGCCCCGCACTCGCGCTGGATCGACGTGTTCTGCGAGACCGGAGCGTTCACCGTCGCGCAGTCGGGTCGCGTGCTGGAGGCGGGCATCGCGCGAGGCCTCATGCCGCGCGTGCATGCCGGCCAGCTGGGTCCGAGCGAGGGGGTGCGCCTCGCGGTCGAGCTGGGTGCGGCGTCTGTGGATCATGGCACGTACCTCACCGAGGAGGATGTCGCGGCCCTCGCAGCATCCGACACGGTGCTGACGCTCCTGCCCGGGGTGGAGTTCTCCACGCGCCAGCCGTACCCGGACGCGCGCCGTCTCATCGACGCCGGCGTCACCGTGGCTCTCGCGTGCGACACCAACCCCGGATCGAGCTTCACCAGCTCGATGGCGTTCTGCATCGCCGTCGCCGTGCGCGACATGGGGATGACGCCGACCGAGGCGGTGCGGGCGGCGACGGCCGGTGGTGCGAAGGCGCTGCGGCGCGATGACATCGGATCCGTCGCGCCGGGAATGCGGGCCGATCTCGTGCTGCTCGACGCGCCCACCAGCATCCATCTGGCCTACCGACCGGGGGTCCCGCTCGTGGCAGGGGTGTGGAAGGACGGCGTCCGGGTCCGCTGACGCCCGTGCGGAATCCCGGAGGGTGCGACTCCGCACCGGCGTGTCTCGGGGGCGACACGCCGGTGCGGGCCGGAGGCGTCTGGAATTCGGCCCGCGGCGTCAGCGCGTGGCGAGCTCCGCGACGTCCTCCGGGGAGAGCGCCGAGCTCCACACCGTGAGTTCGTCGACGTCGCCCTGGAAGGGGACATCCCACCAGTTCACGCCGATCGAGAAGACGTTGTCCTCGCCGGACAGGACATCGCCGAAGCCGGTTCCCTCATAGGTCAGCTCGCCATCGACGTAGACGGATGCCGCGGTGCCGTCGACCACGAACGCGACGTGCGACCACTCGCCGGTCGGCAGGAACCGTCCCGTTCCGGCGTCGTACCACTGCTCGCTGCCGGCCCACAGCATGGCCGATCCGCCGACACCGCTGTGGCCCTTCGGCAGCAGGCTCAGCCAGTTCGTCGAGCTGCCCGCCGCGAAGAACGCTGACGTGTACGCCGTCAGCTGCTCCGGGCGCAGCCAGAGGCCGACCGAGTACGACGTCCCCTGCACCAGATCGTCCGGCAGGCGTACACCGGAGGTTCCGTCGAGGTGAAGCGCACTGCCGGAGACGCCGTCGGCCGCGAACGCCGCCGGAGAGGTCGCGGGCGCGTCGAGACGGTTCCCGGTCGCCACGGCATCCGGGAACGCGCTGTGCGCGTCGGCGAGCCCGTTCTCGAACGACCATGCGCCGGCGAGCACGCCGGGGGTGCGGGCGAGCACCGTGATGTCGAACGGCACCTGTTCCGACGCTGAGCCGTTCGTGATCGTGGCGGTCAGGATCGCGGTCGTGTCGGCTTCGCCGACGGCGGGGCGTGTGACGGTGCCGTCAGCGGTGACCACGGCTTCGTCGGATGACGCCCACGTGATCGTGGTGCCGCCCGTGCCGGAGGACGGCAGATCGAGGTCGATCGTCACGGCGCTCGTGTCGCCGAGTTCGAGATCGGCGACGACCGCGTCCACGGCGGCGGCGCCGGTGAGCTCGACGCTCTGCCGGCCCCACAGGGTGACGCCCTCGTCTGAGACGGCGGTCAGTCCGGTCGACCACTCTTCGAGGTCGGGATCCCAGACCGGCGCGAACACTCCGGCGTACTCGTCGCCGTCGATCTGCAGAGTTGCGGTGTGCTGACCGGTCAGCTTCCAGCGTCCTTCGACCGCGCCCGAGATCCGGCCGTTCTTCTCGAGGCTGATGTCCTGCGAGGTCGCGGCGGTCGCCGTGATGTCGTGGCCCATGTCGACGAGCTGCCACGTGCCGACGACGTCGCCTCGCTTGACCTTGCCAGCGGTCTCACCCGCGTACCGCATCGGCGAGACGACCGGCCAGCCCTGTTCGTTGATCCACATCTGGTGCACGCGCACCTCGTGCAGTTCGCCAGTGCCGGGGAAGCGTGCGTGGAACACCATGAACATGCGCCCGGTCTCGGGGTCCTGGTACCAGGAGGTGTGCCCGGGCGAAACGTAGCCGGTGCCCAGGCCGGTGCCGGGATCGCCGAGCTCGCGGGTGAACAGATGACCGCCCATGAGCTTGACGCCGTACGGCTGGATCGAGACGTCGTCGAACAGCGGCAGCGACGGATCCGCCTTCGCATCCGCCATGTCATTGCCCTGGGCATCCAGGTACGGGCCGTCCGGAGTCTTCGAGCGCGCGACGCGCACGTCGTAGCCGCCCGAGGCGTCGAGCCCGCCGAACGACAGGTAGAGGTAGTAGTAGCCGGACTCGGCGTCGTACTGGATCGTCGGAGCCTCGATGCGGCTGTGGTTCCCGCCGACGAGGTGGGTGCCGTACCCCTGGCCCGGGAGTGGCTCGCCGGTCTCGGCATCCATCTTCAGGATGAAGATGCCGCCGGAGTACGAGCCGTACACCATCCATAGGTCGCCGTCGGCGTCGTAGAACGCGTCGGGGTCGACGGTGTTCGCGTGGATGCGGGCGTCATAGATCTCGCCGGGGTTCTCGCTCTCGCCCTCCATGCCGGACTTCAGCAGGATGCCCTGGTTCTCGTACGGGCCGTCGACGGAGTCGCTGGTCGCGATCCCGAGCGCTGAACGGGGGGACGAGCCCTCGCATGCGTTGTAGTACATCGCGAAACGGCCATCCGGAAGCTGGATGACGTCGGAGGCCCAGAGCGTCGAGCTCTTCGCCCACGTGAACGTCTCGGCGAGTTCGGTGTAGACGTCCTCGAACAGTGCGTTGTCGGGGTTCTGCGACAGATCGAGGGTGTGCTGCTCCCACGACATGAGGTCTTCGGTGTGCGCGGATGCGCCGTGCGACCCGAACGCCCAGATGTCGCCGTCCGCTTCGATGATCGACGGGTCGTGCACGGTGACGTCCTGGAACGTCGGCGTGGGCGGATCGGCGGGCTGAGCGGCGATCGCTGCCGGAGCGCACAGGGCGCCGGCGGCGAGAAGGGACGTCGTGCTCAGCGCCAGGGCAGCAAGGGCTCGGCGCGCGCGGGGGCGTCGCGTCATGGGTGTCTCCAGTTCGACGATGGACGGGATGGACGGATGCCGCGGTCAACGCCGATGCGGCCGTCAACGTCAATCTACAACGATGTAGACGATGTGTACAACGATGTAGAAAGAATCAGGGCAAAAAGAAGCACCCGGCCTCGCGGCCGGGTGCTCAGTGGGTGCGGATCAGATGACTCCCTGTGCGAGCATCGCCGCCGCCACCCGTTCGAAACCGGCGATGTTCGCGCCGGCCACGTAATCGCCAGGGACGCCGTAGCGCTCCGAGGCCTCGAAGGACGCCCGGTGGATGTCGCCCATGATCTCGCGCAGCTTGCGCTCGCTGTCAGCGAAGGCCCAGCGCTGACGCGAGGCGTTCTGGCTCATCTCGAGCGCGGAGGTCGCCACGCCACCGGCGTTGGCCGCTTTGCCGGGGGCGAACAGGACACCGGCGGACTGGAACGCCGCGACGGCCTCGGGCAGGCACGGCATGTTCGCTCCCTCGGATACGGCGCGGACGCCGTTCGCGATGAGCGCCTCCGCGTCGGCCAACTCGAGCTCGTTCTGCGTCGCGGACGGGATCGCGATGTCGACCGGAACCTCCCAGACGCGACCGCCCTCGACGAAGCGCGCGCCGGGGCGCCGCCGGGCGTACTCCACGATGCGTCCGCGTTCGACCTCCTTGATCTGCCGCAGCAGATCCAGATCGATGCCCGCGTCGTCGACGACGTAGCCGGAGGAATCGGATGCCGTGACCGGCTTCGCTCCCAGCTGCGTGGCCTTCTGGATCGCGTAGATCGCGACGTTTCCCGAACCCGAGACGCCGACGCGCTTGCCCTCGAACGAATCGCCCTTGACAGCCAGCATCTCCTCGGCGAAGAACACCGCGCCGTACCCGGTGGCCTCGGTGCGCACTTCGGCGCCGCCCCAGCCGGTTCCCTTGCCGGTGAACATGCCGGACTCGTGGCGGTTCGTGATCTTGCGGTACGTGCCGAACAGGTAGCCGATCTCACGGCCGCCGACGCCGATGTCACCCGCGGGGACGTCGGTGTGCTCGCCCAGGTGACGCCACAGTTCGCTCATGAACGACTGGCAGAACCGCATGATCTCGGCATCCGAGCGGCCGTGCGGGTCGAAGTCGCTGCCGCCCTTGGCGCCGCCGATGCCCTGGCCGGTGAGCGCGTTCTTGAAGATCTGCTCGAACCCGAGGAACTTGATGATCGACAGGTTCACCGAGGGGTGGAAGCGCAGTCCGCCCTTGTACGGGCCGAGGACCGACGAGAACTGGATGCGATAGCCGCGGTTGACCTGCAGCTTGCCCGCATCATCGACCCACGGGACGCGGAACATGATCTGGCGTTCGGGTTCGACGATGCGCTCCGCGATCCCGGCGTCTGCGTACTCGGGGTTCCGCTCGAGCACGGGGCCGATCGAGTGCAGGACCTCGTGCACGGCCTGCTGGAACTCCGGCTCGTACGGGCTGCGCGTCTGGACGGTGTCGAAGACGGGCTGAACGGAGTCGGCAAGGGGATGGAAGTCAGTTGCGGTCACGCGGGGAACGGCTTTCTTTATGGGGATGCGGGTGAGGCGATCGTGTCGCGTGAGAAGGCGCCGGTCGGGCACACGAGTTCTCACTTTAGCGCGACGCGCATTGTGAGGCTGACGCCGGGGTCACCCGGTGTTCTGCAGGCCGGCCGCCACCCCGGATACGGACAGCAGCAGGAGACGCTGCTGTTCGGCATCCGCTCCGGATCCGGTCGCCGATTCGGAGCCCGCGCGCAGCTCGCGCAGCGCACGCAGCTGGAGCAGCGAGAGAGCGTCGACGTAGGGGCTGCGCAACTGCACGGCCCGCTGCAGGATCGGCTTGTTCACGAGCAGCCCTGAGCCGCCGGTGAGGCGGATGACCCATTCGCGGGTGAGAGCGAGCTCGTCCAGCACCAGCTGGGCGAGGTCGTCGCGGTCGCCGAGCGCGAGGTATCGACGTGCGATGCGCTCGTCGGTCTTGGCCAGGCTCATCGCGACGTTGTCGATCATCGTGTGCAGCAGCGGCCACTCGCGGTAGGCCGCGGTGAGCAGAGCCTCGTCGCCGACGGCTTCGAGCGCGGTGCCGAGACCGAACCAGCCGGCCAGGTTGATGCGCGCCTGGGTCCAGGCGAACACCCACGGGATGGCGCGCAGGTCCTCGAGGGACTCGACCGACAGGCCGCGTCGCGCCGGGCGCGAGCCGAGGGCGAGCAGTCCGATCTCCTCCAGCGGCGTCACCGTGCCGAACCAGGGCGCGAAGCCCTCCGCGTGCACGAGTTCGAAGAAGCGGGCGCGGGAGGCGGTGTCCATCGTCGCGGCGATCGGGGCGAAACGCTCGGCGGCGCCGCTGGTGCGCTGCTCGACACTGGGGGAGGAGGCCAGCAGCGTGGCGGCGGCGACCTGATCGATGTGGCGCATCGCGATCGCGGGCTCACCGTAGCGCGCGAAGATGACCTCGCCCTGCTCGGTGAGCTTGAAGCGCCCGTCGACGGAGTGCGGCGGCTGGGCGAGGATCGCCGAGTTCGCGGGTCCGCCCCCGCGCCCGAGGGCGCCGCCGCGGCCGTGGAACAGGGTCAGTTCGATCCGGGAGTCCTGCGCCCACTGCGCGATCTTCTGCTGCGCCTCGTAGAGCGCGAGGTTCGCCGCGACCGGACCGACGTCCTTCGACGAGTCGGAGTATCCGAGCATCACCTCGAGGCGGTTTCCCGTCTCGAGCATGCGCGTGCGGAACTCCGGGAACTCGACGGTCTCGGCGAGGATCGCCGGGGCCGCCTGCAGGTCGGCGAACGTCTCGAACAGCGGCACGACATCGAGCACGGGCGCATCGTCTCCGAGCGCGTAGCGGGCGAGGCGGTGAACGTTGGCGAGATCCTCGGCCGACTGCGTGAACGATACGACGTAGCGGCCGGCCGCGCGGGGGCCGTACTCGCGCTGGATCTCGGCGATCGCGTGGAAGACGTCGAGCACTTCGATCGTCTTCTCGCTGCGCTCGCCTCCGGCATCCAGTTCGGCCAGCGCCTGTCGGTGCACCTGCGAGTGCTGACGCACCTCGAGTTCGGTGAGGTGGAAGCCGTAGGTCTCGACCTGCCAGATCAGGTGCTGCACGCCGCCGAACGCGTGGCGGCGCGACCCTGCGGCGATGAGCGAATCCTGCACCGTGCGCAGATCGGCGAGCAGCTCGTCCGGATGCGTGTAACCTCCGGCGACGCCGGCGCGCTTCGCGGCGACACGACGTGCGAGCAGCAGCAGCAGGCGACGGTGCGGCTCATCGGGCGAGCGCGTCGAGATGTCGGCGGCGGCCTCGGGCTCCGCCGCGGCGAAGGCGTCCCACAGCGCTGCCGCCGCGGGGGAGACCGGGGTGCTCTCGGCATCCAGCGTCAGAGTGCGACCGATGCGGGTGAGAGCGCGCTCGAGCCCCTGCAGGACGTGGTCGGATGCGATCTGCGCTGCCTCGCGCGTGACGGATGCCGTGACGAACGGGTTGCCGTCGCGGTCGCCGCCGACCCATGAGCCGACGCGGACGAACGCGGGGACGACGGGCGCGCTGGCACCGGATTCCTCGCCGCGCAGGGCGTCGTCGATGCGGCGGTACACGTGCGGGACGGTCGTGAAGAGCGTCTCGTCGAACACGCTCATGACCGTGCGGACCTCGTCGACCGGCGTCGGCTTCTGAGCGCGCAGCGGGGCCGTGCGCCAGAGAGTGTCGATCTCCTCCAGCATCCGGCGACGGGCGCGGCGCTGTTCGGCGCCGTCCTCGCTCGCGGAGTCGTGCTGGGTGAGGAGGTCGGACAGCCGGCGGATGCTGGTCGACACCGCGCGGCGGCGCGCCTCGGTCGGATGGGCGGTGAAGACGGGGTGGAAGCGGAGCCCGGCGAGGCGGCGCTCGGCTTCGGCGTCGCCCACCTCGCGGCGCAGCTGCGCGTACGCGGTCGCGACCGTGTCCGCCGCGCCCTCTCGACCGGGCTGGCCGGCGCGTTCGCGCAGCACGCGCACGCGCTGATGCTCCTCGGCGAGGTTGACGAGGTGGAAGTAGGCGGTGAACGCGCGCGCCACCTCGTCGGCACGGTCGATCGAGAAGGAATCGGCGATGGATGCCGCACGCTCGAACGCCTCGGCGCTCTCGTCGTCGTAGGCCTGGATCGTCGCGAGGCGCAGTCGCTCGACGTCCTCGAACAGGCCGGGGGTGCCGGATTCGCGCAGCACCTGGCCGAGCAGGGCGCCGAGCATGCGGACGTCAGCGCGCATGGATTCGGGGATGCCCTGGCCTGCTTCGAAGCGGCCGATGACGCGAATGGCTTCCGTGGGAGTGGGCTCGGGAGACATGATTCGAGCGTATCCCGGAGCGAAGGCCACCCCTGACCGCGTGACACAGCATTAACGCGCTCGATACGGTGGACCTGATGACATCGTCACGCAATCCGCTGCGCTCGGCGCAGTTCCCCGCGATCCTGCTGCTCGCAGCGGCAGGACTCGGCCTCCTGCTCGCCAACACCATCGCGCACGACGCGATCGCAGCGGTGCTCGGTGTGCACATCCCGGTTCCGGGGACGGGCTTGGATCTGTCTGTCGAGCACTGGATCTCCGACGGGCTGCTGGCGATCTTCTTCTTCGTCGTCGCGATGGAACTGCAGTACGAGCTCACCGGCGGCGAGTTGAACTCGTTGCGCAAGGCCCTGCAGCCCGCGATCGCCGCCGCCGGTGGGGTGCTCGTGCCGATCGTGATCTACCTCACGATCGCGGGCGCGCCGGAGACGGCATCCGGCTGGCCGATCCCGACGGCGACGGACATCGCCTTCGCGCTCGGCGTGCTGGCCGTGTTCGGACGCGGTCTGCCGTCGGCTGTGCGGGTCTTCCTGCTGGCGCTGGCGATCCTCGACGACATCATCGGGATCATCTTCATCGCGGTCCTCTTCGCGCACGACCTGAACTGGCTCCTGCTGCTGCTCGCACTCGTCGGCGTCCTGGCCTTCGGCATCCTGAGCCGACAGCTCGGCGAGCGCAACCAGGTCGTCATCGGCGTGGCGATGGGGATCGTCGGAGTGGTCGTGTGGGGGCTCGTCGCCGCATCGGGCGTCCATGCCACGATCGCCGGCGTGATGCTCGGGCTCGCGGTCGCCCAGGCGCCGTCGATGCGGATCCGGTACGCGCTGGAGCCGACCGTGAACGGGGGCATTCTGCCGGTCTTCGCGTTCACCGCCGCGTTCGTCGTCATCCCGGCGGTCTCGCCGTCGGAGTTCTCGCCGGCGTTTTTCGGCATCGCGTTCGCGCTGCCGATCGGCAAGATCATCGGCATCGGGGTGTTCGGCTGGCTGGCGATGCGGGTCGGTTCGAGCGGCGGCCCGCCGGCGCTCAGGCTCCCGGACCTCCTTGCGGCCGGCACGCTGGGCGGCATCGGCTTCACCGTGTCCCTGCTGCTCGCCAACCTCGCGTTCGCGGACGATCGGGGCCTGCGCGATCAGGCGATCCTCGGTGTTCTGGTCGGATCGCTCATCGCGCTGGTGCTGTCCGGAGTCGTCGTCTCGCTGCGGGCGGCCTGGTACCGCCGTCACGCCGGTCCGGATGCCGCGTCGGGCGCGGATTCGGATGCCCCGTCGGATGCTGTTCCGGATGCCGAGTGAGGGAGCTGCGATGAGCGACGCGCTGCGGGACGCGGCCGAGACGATGCGGGCCGTGCGCGAGCGCTGCGTGTGGTCGCAGCAGATCACCCACCGGGACCTCGTCCCGTATCTCATCGAGGAATCGCACGAGGTGATCGACGCGGTCGAGGTCGGCGATCGTGCGGAACTGCGTGAGGAGCTCGGCGACCTGCTCTGGCAGGTGCTGTTCCACTCCGCGATCGCGGCTCAGGACCCGGACGATCCGTTCGACATCGACGACGTCGCGCGCACGCTGACGGAGAAGATGGTGCGCCGGCATCCTCACGTGTTCGCTAACGCGGTCGCCACGACGCCGGAGGAGGTGCTCGTGCACTGGAACGCGGCCAAGGCGGCGGAGAAGCACGAGCGCACCAGCGTGCTGGACGGCGTTCCGAGCGGGATGCCGTCGCTGGCCAGGGCCCAGAAGGTGCTGGGGCGGGCGGCGTCGGTTCTCGCCGAGCCCGCCGGCCCCCGTTCGTTGAGCGAGCGGAGCGAGTCGAAGCGCGGTTCTGCTGAAGAGCCTGCACTCCCGGCATCCGAAGCCGAACTCGGCGATGCCCTGCTCGCCTTGGTCTCGCAGGCGCGCGCCAACGGCTGGGATGCCGAACGAGCGCTCCGCGAACGCATCCGCGTCCTGGAGAACGAGGTCCGCGTTGCCGAGTCCGCCTGAGGTCTACGCCATCAGCCGGTAGTTCGTCCCGGCCGGGTCGCGGTCGAGCACCTGGTAATCGACCAGCATCCGGCGCAGCAGCGCAACATCCGCGGTGAGCAGCGACAGGCGATCGTTGATCTCGGCCTCGGTCAGCGTCTCGTGTGCCTGGATCGCGCGCGGTGCGATGAACGTCAGGAACTCCACGCGCTCGTGGTGCTGCGACGGATATCGAGCAATTCGTCCGTCCGACGTGAGAAAGCGCTCGGGTCCGGACTTCGGTCGCGGGCGCGCTCCGGACTGGAGCAGCCGACGCAGGTGGGCTTCGTCGATCGTCCAGCCGTCGCCCACCGTGCAGATGAGGCCCGCGGCGTCGAGCTGCGTGAGCGCCCGACGCTGTGCGGCGGTCGGGTGTTCCAGTGACTCGCCCAGCACGACTCTCGCGAACGCGTCGCGCGCCGTCTGGTTCGCGAGTGCGGCCAGAATGGGTCGGGCGGAATCTTCGACGGGCATGGCCTCAGCCTAGGAAAGAACCTCACACCGTGCCGCTACAGGTCGAGGAACTTGCGCAGCCAGTGGCGGATCCGTTCGAGCACGTCATCGTCGGCCTGTCCGAGATGGCCGTGCAGCTGAGAGCGCGCCACTGCCCTGACCTGCCCGCGATCCGTCGAGGTGACCGGAACGATGATCGCCATGGATTCGACGACGTCGAGGTAGCGAGCGCCCGCGACGACCACCGCCGGACGACGGCCGCTCTGCTCATGACCGACCGTCGCGTCGGGGCATATCCAGAGGACAGTTCCTGGCGTGAGGTCAGGCGTCGGCTGCACGGTCCCACCACGCCGTCTCATCGCGGTAGGACGCCAGTGGCGTCGCCGTGCCGAATCCCAGACGGTTCGCGAGTGTCGCGGCGCGTCGCAGCCAGGACACGCCGTCACGACGCGGAACTATCCGGGATCCGGCACGGCGGATGCCGGGTCAGCCGCGCCGGGACGACAGGAACGCGCCCACCGCGATGACCGTCGCGACCGTCATGACGATCGCGAGGGGCATGGCGTCGTTCTCGCCGCCGATGCTCACCAGAGGGGACACCGCAGCGGCCAGGCCGAACTGCAGGGCGCCCAGCACGGCGGACGCGCTTCCGGCGGCGCCGGGGACCGCGCCGAGCGCAAGGGCCGTCGCGTTGCCGAACACGAATCCGAGTGACGCGACGATGACGAACACGGCGACGGCCAGCATCCAGACAGGCGAGCCGGCCATGACCAGTGCCAGGAACGCGGCCACGCCGACGCCCAGAGCGACGAGTCCGATCGCGATCAGGCGACGCGGCGCGACGCGTTCGACGAGCTTCGCCGAGACGGCGCTCGTGACCATGAGCGCCAGCGCGTTGGCGCCGAACAGCAATCCGTACTGCAGCTCGTTCAGCCCCATCATGCTCTGGTACAGGAACGGCGACGCGGAGATGTAGCCCATCATCACGGTGAAGGCGAAGGCGAACGTCAGGGTGTACCCGATGTACTCGCGAGACAGCAGCGCGCGCAGCGGGGATCCGGTCGCGCGCTTCAGGACGGCGAGTTCAGCGCGGCGTTCGCGGGGGAGCGTCTCGCGGATGCCGGTTGCCACGGCGACGAGCACGACGACCGCGATGCCGAGCACCACGGCCAGGACACCGCGCCAACCGAGCGGCTCGGCGATGGCTCCGCCGACCAGCGGCGCGACGACGGGTGCGACGCCTCCGACGATCATCATCAAGCTCATGGCGCGCGCGGCGGCCGGACCCACCGCGAGGTCCGAGATCACGGCGCGTCCGAGCACCATGCCGGCGGCCCCCGAGAGGCCCTGCAGCACGCGCGCGGCGATCAGCACCTCGAGTGTGGGCGCGAACACGGTCGCGGCGCTGGCGGCGACGAACACGATCGCACCGATGAGCAGCAGCGGGCGGCGTCCGAAACGGTCGGAGAGCGGTCCGAACACCAGCTGCCCGACCGCGATGCCGACGAGGAACGCGGTGAGGGTCAGCTGCACGCCGGTGGCATCCGTGCCGAGGTCGGCCGCGATCGCCGGGAAGGCTGGCAGGTACAGGTCGGTCGCGAACGGCGCGACCGCCGAGAGCAGGGCGAGGATGCCGAGCAGCCCCGTGGTCAGAGCGGCACGGGTGGTCGGGATGGAGTCGGTGGAGGGATCGCGGAGAGTCGTCACGAGTAGTTATAGTAATATAACTAGAATCATATGTCGAATCCGGATCTACGATGGAGGAATGGTGGCGAGACGGGCGGCTCTGGCGGATCTGGCCGACGGCGTGCTCGCTCTCGGTCGCGAGATCGAGTTCCGGCATCGCTACGACGACGTGATCCCGCTCACCCTCAACGAGCGGCTCGCCCTGCGCGTGATCGACCGCGCGGGCGGGATCGCCCCCAGTGAGCTGGCCGATCGACTGGGCCTGCAACGGTCGAACCTGTCGACGGCACTACGAGGGCTCGAGACCAAGGGTCTGGTCACACGTGAGCACGACGGCGGCGACGGTCGGGCCGTCGTCGTCCGATCGACGCCGTTGGCTGCGGAGAATCTTCGGCGTCTGCGGGACGGATGGGCGGACGCGATCGCAGCCGTCGCCCCTCGGGACGCGGATCTGGACGCCGTGGCACGACTGCTCAACGACATGACCGCCGCGCTGATCGAACAGCGCAGAGTCGACGACTGACGCACGCCGTCTCGCAGACCTGGAAGAATCGTCGGGTGGCTACCGTGAACCCGCCGCGCGGCATGCGCGACATCCTCCCCGCCGACAAGGCCCGCCGTGAGCGCGTCCTCTCCGTCATCCGAGACCGCTACCGCGCGCACGGCTTCGACGAGATCGAGACGCCCGTCGTCGAGGAGTACGACCGGCTGCATGCCGGAATCGGCGGCGACAACGAGAAGCTCTCGTACAACATCCTGCGCCGCGGACTGGATGCCGACGGCATCCGCGCGGCGGCGGACGACCCTGCCGCGCTGTCGGATCTCGGGCTGCGCTACGACCTGACAGTGCCGTTGGCCCGGTTCTACGCCTCGAACCGGGCGCAGCTGCCCACGGTCTTCCGCTCGATCCAGATCGGATCGGTATGGCGAGCGGAACGTCCGCAGAAGGGTCGCTACCGCCAGTTCGTGCAGTGCGACATCGACATCATGGGCGACGACTCATCGCGCGCCGAGGCCGAACTGCTCGTGGCTTCGCTGGATGCCGTTTCGGCTCTCGGCCTCTCGGATGCGAGCATCCGCATCAACGACCGACGCGCTCTGGACTGGATGCTGGATGCGTTCGGCTTCGCCGCCGAGGAGCGCCCTGGTGTGCTGATCACGATCGACAAGCTCGACAAGATCGGTCCGGACGGGATCGTCGCCGAACTGCGGGAGCGCGAGGCCACGGCCTCCGCTGTCGATGCGTTCGAGGCCTTCCTGCGGCGTCCCCAGACGCGCGAGTACATCCCCTATGGCGAGCGGCAGATCCGCAAGGGGCTGCCAGAAGGAGCGCCGGACGAGATCGTCCAGCACCTGGTCGGCATCGGCGGGGCCGTCGCGGCCGGGGCCGCGGCGGGATCGGCCGCCGAGGGGGCGGAGATCCCGCTGGTGTTCGACCCGTTCCTCGTCCGCGGCATGGGCTACTACACGGGCACGATCTTCGAGCTCGCGCACCCGTCGGTGCCATACTCGCTGGGCGGCGGCGGACGCTACGACGGCATGATCGGGCGCTTCCTCGGCCAGCAGGTTTCGGCTGTCGGGTTCTCGCTCGGCTTCGAGCGTCTGGTGGACCTCGTCGAGGTCGCGGAGGACGCGGATGCCGCGGCCATCGTCCTCGTGCACGACGACCATGTTCCGGTGTCCGAGCTCGCGGCGCACAAGTCGGCGCTCATCGCCGCCGGGTCGAGGGTTCGGCTCGAACGCCGCACGAAGAACCTGAAGGCGCTGCTGGAGCGCTCGTCCGCCGACGGTTACACGGGCTTCGCCATCGTGGCGACCGGGGCGGCCGCCGGGTCGCTCGAGGTCAAGCCGCTCAGCTGACCGTTCCCGCTCTTTGCGGGACGCCCGGCCGTAACCCGCGGTTCACTTCTTCGGGCTTGACTGCTTCCGTGACACGCCTGCGCTTCGCGACGATCCTGGCGTCCGTCGTGGTCGGATGCGCTCTCGGCATCCGGATCCTCCTGGCCAGGCAAGCGGCCATCGCCCGGCGCCGGATCGGCAAGCCGCTGGGCGAGCAGTCGATCGATGCGGACCGGGTGTGGCGGAGCTCGCTCCCGGGCGATGCGGTCGAGCTCGTCGTGCTCGGTGACTCTCTGGCAGCCGGTCTCGGTGCCGAACATCGCAAGCAGACCCTGGGCGGACGCATCGCGAAGGCCGTGGCGTGGGAGCTGCAGCAACCGGTTCGGCTGCACACGGCTGCGGTGGTCGGCTCGGAGTCGTCCGCGCTCGAGCATCAGCTCGACAGCCTTCCCTCCGAGTATCGAGCCGACGTCGCCGTGATCGTCGTGGGCGGCAACGACGTGACGCATCTGGTTCCGGCGTCGACGGCATCCGCCCAGCTCGAGCGCGCCATCCTCCGGCTTCAGGATGCCGGGACGCCGGTCGTGGTCGGCACCTGTCCTGACCTCGGGACGCTGCGGCCCGTGCCGCAGCCGTTGCGCGCCCTGCTGTCGAGGATGTCGCGTCGCCTTGCTGCGGAGCAGACCCGCGTCGCGTGGCGGACGGGCGCCGTTCCCGTCGATCTGCGGCATCTCGTCGGGCCGACGTTCCACGCCGAACCCGACGAGATGTTCAGCCTCGACCGGTTCCACCCCTCGGCGACGGGCTATCGTCGGACGGCCGAGGCTCTGCTGCCCGCGGTCGTCACGGCGCTGCGGTCTCGGCGGTGAAGCTCGCCGCCCACTCCTCGACGCGTCGAGCGCTCTCGGCGGGGGAGAGGTCCTCAACACGCGACATGATCGACCAGCGCACGCCGAACGGGTCGCGGATCGACGCGAACCGGTCCCCGGACACGAAGTCGGCGGGCGCCTCGCGGACGACGGCGCCGGCTGCGGTGGCCGCCTCGACGATCGCATCGACGTCGGTGACGTAGAGCCCGAGCGAGTAGCAGTCGTCCTCGCCGGCAGGCGGCGGAACGAGGTGGTAGTCGGGCGTCGGCTCGCCGATCTGCAGCAGACCGAGTCCGAAGTCGAGGTCCGCGTGGACGACGACGCCGCCCATCTCCGTGACGTCGATCACGGTCGCGCCGAATACGTCGCGGTAGAACGCGATCGCGTCTCCGGCACGGGGGATGGCGAGGAAGGGGGTGAGGGAGGTCGCGTTGTTCGGGCGACCGTTCGTGGTGTGTGCTCCAGTGAGTCCTGTGTTCGTCATGTCTTCGACGCTACGGATGCCGGCGGTGCCGACGCTTGGAGATTCGCGACACGATGTCGGCGTCGGGCCCTATGGTGTCGAGAGTGATCGATGCGCGCCGCGGAGTGCTGTATCCGGCACGGATGCCGGAGTTCCACCGTCTTGCGCCCCCGGCGGCTGCCGCGGACTTCGTCGAGTGGTTCTGGATCCCGGAATGGAACATCGAACCGGGGCGGACGTCGCGCCAGCACGTCGTCGCCTACCCTGCTCTCAATCTCGTCGTCGACGCCGGTGGCGTCGAACTCGTCGGCCCCACCACTCGTGCGTCTCACCGCGACCTCACCGGTCGGGGTTGGGCCATCGGAGCCCTGCTGAAACCGGCGGCGGTTGCGGCACTCATCGATGAGCCGAGCGCGCTGCGGGACGGATCTCGCACGTTCGATGCTCCTGATCTGCATCGCGACGTCGTCCAGGAGATGGGGGAGGGCGGGCGCGCACGCGCGACCGCCGTGTTCGCCGACTGGCTCGTCGATCGCGTCGGCACGCCGAGTCCGGGAGCGCTCGACGCGAACGCGATGGCGGCGATGCTGATGTCGGATGCGGCGATCCTCCGCGATGAGGATGCCGCCGAAAGGCTGTCCGTGTCGGTGCGCACGATGCAGCGACTGGCCCACAGGTACGTCGGGTTGTCACCCGCGGCGATGATCCGGCGCCGTCGACTGCAAGAGGCGGCGCAGCGCGTGCGCGAGCATCCGGATATCGACCTCGCGACGCTCGCAGCCGAGCTCGGATATGCCGATCACGCGCACCTGACCAACGATTTCCGTGCCGTGCTCGGTTTCACGCCGTCGTCCTACCGTTCGGCGTCCAGGGACGATCCTCCTCATCGAGGAGCAGCGTCCCGCACGGACCACGCTCGCGCTGGCGATCGAGGGCGAGCACTGCCGCTCGCGCTAGTGAGCGAGGCGGCGCAGCCGCAGCATCCGATACCCGATTCCGGCGAGCACGACGATGGTGCCGATCAGTGACGCGACCACTGGCAGGGTGCTCAGGAGCAGAAGGCATCCGGCGACCCCGAGCGCCTGCAACCACCGCGGGTAGCGCCGCACATCCGCGGATTGTCGGAACGCCGCAGCGTTCGCGATCAGGTAGTACAGCAGCACTCCGAAGGAGGAGAAGCCGATCGATCCGCGCAGATCCGCGATCAGCACGATCGCGATCACGATGGCCGCGACGGCGATCTCCGCCCGCTGCGGCACCTGCCGGCGCTCGTCGACGACGGCCAGCCCGCGGGGGAGGTCGGCTTCGCGCGCCATGGCGAGGGTCGTGCGCCCGATGCCGGTCTGCAGTGCGAGCAGGGCGCCGAGGGATGCCGCGGACGCCGCCACGCGAACGACCGGCTCCGCCCATTCCCACCCGACGGCTCGGACGACGTCGGCGAGCGGCGCGGCGCTCGCCACGGCATCCGCACCCAGCACGAACAGCACCGTGAGCCCGACCGCGACGTAGACGACCACGGCGCCGCCGAGCGCGAGCACGATCGCGCGCGGGATCGTGCGCTCCGGGTCGATCACCTCCTCGCCCATCGTGGCGATGCGGGCATAGCCGGCGAAGGCGAAGAAGAGCAGCCCGGCACCCTGGAGCACGCCGTACGCCGTGGCGTCGGCGAGGGGCGCAGGCGCGTGCGGTGCGCCGCCGACACCAGCGGCCACGACGGCCGCGAGGCCGAGCAGCGACAGCACCACGAGTGCGCGGGTGGCCAGCGCGGTGCGGGTCACGCCGAAGCAGTTCACGGTGGCGAGGGCTGCGACGGCCGCAACGGCGACGGGGCGCTCCCAGCCGGCCGGCGCCGCGTACGACGCGAAGGTCAACGCCATCGCCGCGCAGCTGGCGATCTTGCCGATGACGAAGCACCATCCGGCGATGAAGCCCGTCCACGGGCCGATCTCGGCACGCGCGTAGGCGTACGTCCCGCCCGCGACCGGATGAACCGCGGCGAGCTGCGCCGAGCTGGTCGCATTGCAGTACGCGACCACGGCCGCGACCGCGAGGGCGATGAGGATGCCGGAACCGGCCGCTCCCAGTGCCGGCGCCCACACGGCGAACACGCCCGCCCCGATCATCGATCCGAGCCCGATCGCGGTGGCGTCGGCGAGGGTCAGGCGTCGGGCGAGAGGCACAGCATCATCGTGCCACCCTGCGGTTAACGATCCGTGCCGCGCGCCGTCGTGACGCGCTTCTTCTCGCGGATGTAGACCTCGCGGCGCACCTTGGCGACGATGTCTCCTTCGCGGTCCGTGATGACCGTCTCGAACCACTCCAGCACCTTGGCTCCGCCGTGCGCCCGCGCGCGGATCTCCTCGGCGCGCTCCTTCGAGACGTGGAACTCCGCGGTGAGGACACCGCGCCCCGGCTTGAGGAATTCGATCTCGCCGCGGGTGTCCCACACGACGTAGTCCCGGCCGAGCTGGTGCATCACGAGCATGAAGAAGTACGGATCCGTCATCGCCGACATCGAGCCGCCGAACGCCGTCTTGACGTAGTTGCGCGTGATGAGATTCACGTGCAGTTCGACCGTGGCGTGCGTCCAGTCATCGCTGAATCGTCGGATGCGGATGCCGCTGAAGAGGTTCGGCGCCCACAGGCTCATTCCGATCGCGAGGCGGCGGGGAGTGACCTTCATGTCGATCAGTGTGGCCGACGTCGTGCGCACGGACAAAGTGACTGGACGCTTGCTACAACTGTTCTAGTTCAAGTAGAATTAGTAGAAAATCGGAGGCTCATGCTGATCAGGATCGACGCGAACAGTTCGCGACCGCTCTTCGAGCAGGTCGCCGCTTCTGTGCGCTCCGACATCCTGACGGGATCCGTGGTCCCCGGCGACCGGCTGCCGTCGGCGCGCGAGGTGTCGGAGACGCTCGACATCAACCTGCACACGGTCCTGCATGCGTACCAGCAGCTGCGCGAAGAAGGTCTGGTCGACCTGCGACGCGGCCGAGGAGCGGTCGTCGCGGCCTCGGCGGCGCCGTTGGCAGAACTCGCCAAGGACGTCGCCGATCTGGTCGCCAGAGCCGGCGCACTCGGCGTCTCGACCGAGACGCTCGCCGCGATCGTGACGTCCGCCGTCTCCGACCGCCCTCGAATGGAGAAGCGCCCATGACCGAGCACGACATCACCCGCACGCCACCGGCACAGCTGCGTCGCGCGCGGATCCGGTTCCTGATCGTGTCGATCATCGTGCCGCTCGTCCTCGTCGCGATCGGTCTGGTCGTGCTGTGGTCATGGATGCCGCAGCTCCCGGATCCCGTCGTGACGCACTGGGGCGAGTCCGGACCCGATGGATTCGGTCCACCGGCTGCCTACGTCTGGATCCTGCTGGGCGTCGGCCTCGTGCTGCCGGCGTTCATGGCGGTCGTCACGCTGGCGGGTGTGGGAGCGCACTGGGGTGCGACCGCGCGGTTCATGGGGGCGATGGCTGCCGGGATGTCGGCCTTCGCGCTGGTGCTGACACTCGGTTCCGTCGGTCCCCAGCGCGGGCTGTCGGATGCCTCGGCGGTCGGCGACGTGTGGTGGGTCGTCGCGCTCGGGTTCGCGGTCCTCGTGGTCGCGGGTGCGGCCGCGTGGTTCGCGCAGCCCGCCGTCACGGCCGCGCCGGAGCGCGCGCTCGAGCCGACTCATCGGGTCGACGTCGCAGAGGGCGAACGCGTCGTCTGGGTGGGAACGACGACGATGCCGCGTACGCCGTTGATCGTCATGGGCGCAGCGCTCGTCCTGGTCACCGCTCTCACCTTCGCCCTTGCGCTCAGCGGTGGGTCAGCCGCGTGGATCAGCGCCGGGATCATGCTGATCATCCTGGTCGCGCTTCCGGCAACGGCTGCCTTCCGGGTGCGCATCACCCCCGAGGGTTTCGCTGCGAGATCGCTGCTCGGCGTGCCGCGCACGAACATTCCGCTCGCCGAGATCGAGTCCGCGCGGGCTGTGGAGATCTCGCCGTTCGGCGAGTTCGGCGGATGGGGCTGGCGCATCTCCCTGGACGGGCGCACCGGCATCGTCATGCACCAGGGCCCGGCGATCGAGATCGTGCGCCCAGGCAAGCGCACGTTCGTCGTCACGATCGACGGTGCGGAACAGGCCGCCGCACTGCTGCAGGCATACGTGGATGCCGCGGCATCCCGTCGTACGACAGGAGACGCATCATGAGCGCAGGGCAGGACAGCACGCGGAACCGGATCCCGCTGACCGCGACGATCGCGTTCGTCGTGCTGGCCTGCGGTCTGGCCTGGCTCGTCGCCCTGCCGCTCTGGCTGGGCGACGGCCTGAACCATCCGCTCGCGGGCGTGCTCATCTCCGTGATGATGTTCACGCCGGCGCTCGCCGCCGTGCTCGTGATCCTGGTGCTCCGGCCGGTGCCGAAGGGGGAGCGGCTGCGCTTCCTCGGCATCTGGCCGTTGCGTCCGGCGAAGCGCGTCATCTGGCTGAGCGTGATCGGGTTGTTCGGTCCGATCGTCGTGATCGCCCTGTCGATCGTCGTCGCGGCGGCGATCGGATGGGTGCAGCTCGACCTCGGCGAGTTCTCCGGATTCAGCGAGACGCTCGAGGCCTCCCTCCCTGATGGGGTCCCGGTGCCGCCTGCCGGGCTGGTGATCGCGTCTCAGCTGATCGCGATCCCGTTCGCGGCGGCGACGATCAACGCTGTGATGGCGTTCGGCGAGGAGCTCGGGTGGCGCGGTTTCCTGGTGCCGGCGCTGCGCCAGTACGGCACGTGGCCCGCTCTGCTCATCAGCGGGGCGATCTGGGGGCTGTGGCACGCGCCGGTGATCCTGCTCGGATACAACTTCGGCCGCACCGACGTCACCGGCGTGCTGTTCATGGTCGGCGGGTGCGTGGCGTGGGGTGTCCTCCTCGGCTGGCTGCGCCTGAGGTCGGCATCCGTGTGGCCGGCCGTCTTCGCGCACGGCGCGATGAACGCCGCCGGCGCCCTGGTGGGTCTGGTGTACGCCGCCGGGACGAGCTTCGACATGGCGCTGGCAGGTCCTCTCGGCGTCGCCGGATGGATCGCGTGCGCCCTTGTGATCGTCGCGCTCCTCCTGACCGGCCAGTTCCGGAATCAGCCGGAGCTGGATGGCGCACCGGGGCGTCTGCTCTCGCCTCGGCGAGAGCAGTAGACCGGCATCCTCATCGGGTGCGGAATCTGCTCCGGTACTCGGCGGGCGTGGTGTTCAGGCGTCGGCGGAAGGCCCTGTTGAGCGTGTCGACCGTGCCGAACCCGTTCGTCTGCGCCACGCGCTCGAGCGTGTCGTCGCCGGCTTCGAGATGATTGCGGGCGGCTTCGACGCGAGCGGATTCGACGTAGGCGGCCGGGGTCGTGCCCAGCTCCGCCGCGAAGATGCGGGTGAGCTGCCGGTCGCTGAGATGCAGGTGCTCGGCCAGGTGCGGCACTGTGAGCGGCTCCGACAGGTGGGTCGTGATGTAGTGACGCACATCGTCCACGCGGCGACTCGTCGACACGTGCTGCAGCGGCACGCTGAACTGACTCTGACCGCCCGGCCGCTTGAGGTACATGACCAGCTGGCGTGCCACGCGCAGAGCGAGCTCCTGCCCGAAATCGTCGGCGACGAGCGCCAGTGACAGGTCGAGACACGCGGTCAGACCGGCTCCCGTCCATACGTCGCCATCGCGGATGAAGATCGGATCCGCGTCGACCATCACGTCGGGATGCTCGGCTGCGAGCTGGGCGGACGTCGTCCAGTGCGTGGTGGCGCGCTTGCCTGCCAGCAGCCCGGCATCGGCCAGGACGTGCGCTCCGACGCACACCGAGGCCACGCGGCGGGTGTTCGCTGCGAGCCGGCGGACCCAATCGACGACCGCCGGGTCGGTGACCGCCCGCACATCGCGCTGGGGCCCGAGCGACACGGCACCGGGCACGATGAGTGTGTCGATGCTGCGATCCGCGACGGAGGCGAACGTCACATCGGGCAGAATCCGCACACCGGCGGACGTCGTGATGGCATCCAGGCTCTCCGCCGCCAGCGCGACCCGGTAGCCGCTCGGCTCGTCCATTTCGCGCTGCACGAGCTCGAAGACCTCCGCAGGTCCCGTGACGTCGAGCAGATCGACCTGATCGAAGAGGGCAACGAGGACCAGGCGTTCGATCATGTCTGTCTCCGTTCCCGTGATGTCGGTTTCTGCAGGTTACACGTCGTTGACGACATTAGCAGCGGTCCGTAGCGTGGATTCTGCCGCCGAACCCGTGGTGGCGCATTCGGAAGGAACCTCATGCCCGCGACCACACTGCGCGACCTCAACGGCCTCGACCAGACACCCGCGTCGCTCGCCGACGCGACCCTGCTGCTGGTCGACTACCAGAACACCTACACGCGCGGCGTGATGGAACTCGACGGCTGGGAGCCCGCGTTGGATGCGGCCGCCGACCTCCTCGCACGGGCACGCGCCGCCGGCACGACGATCATCCACATCCAGCACGACGGCGGAGAGGGCTCGGCATACGACATCCGCGATGAGATCGGCGAGATCCATCCGAAGGTCGCCCCCATCGAGGGCGAGCAGGTCGTGATCAAGACTGCTCCGAACTCGTTCGTCGGCACCGATCTCGGCGAGCGCGTGGACGCCGCAGGCAACACGAACGTGATCGTCATCGGCTTCATGACGCACATGTGCGTCACCTTCACCGCGGAGGGCGCATTCCTCCGCGGCAACGCGCCGACCGTCGTCGCGGAGGCCTGTGCGACTCGTCCGCTGCAGACCACGGTCGCCGGCGTCTCGGCGGAGCAGCTGCATCACAGCGCGCTCGCGACGATCGGCGACATCTACGGCGTCGTCGTTCCGACGGCGGCTGATCTGGCGTGATCGGCCGGATGCCTTGACGTCGGAGGCGCCGCCGAGTTGGCTGAGGGCATGGCCGAATCGAACCCCCAGAACTGGCGCATCGCCGACGCCTACCTCGCCGATCTGCTCGTGGGTCCCGACCCGACGCTGGATGCCGCGCTCGCCGCTCAGCGCGCCGCCGGGCTCCCCGACATCGAGGTGGCGCCGGTCAGCGGCAAGCTGCTGAACCTGCTCGTCCGCCTCAGCGGAGCGCGTCGCGTCCTCGAGATCGGGACGCTCGGCGGCTACTCGACGATCTGGCTCGCGCGCGGAGTCGGTCCGGAAGGCAGCGTGGTCACGGTCGAGGCGGAGTCCGCGAACGCCGCGGTGGCACGTCGGAATCTGGATGCCGCCGGAGTGGGGGATCGGGTCGAGATCCGCGTCGGTCGCGGCGCCGAGGTGCTGCCGAGTCTGGACGGCACGGAGCCGTTCGATCTCGTCTTCATCGACGCCGACAAGGAATCCAACACGATCTACCTCGACTGGGCCGCCCGGCTCGGCCGGAAGGGCACCGTCATCGTCGTGGACAACATCGGCCGCGAGGGCGAGATCGCGAATGACGACACCGCGGATCCGCGCGTCATCGGCACCCGGGACGGGCTGCGGATGCTGGGGGAGGACCCCCGTTTCGATGCGACCGCGCTGCAGACCGTCGGCCTCAAGGGCTGGGACGGCGTGGCCATCGCCGTCGTGGTCTGAAACGGCTTCGGCGCCCGAGACGCCGCGGGCTAGACTGGCGGCGGATCGACGACGCTCCACCACAACCTTTTCTCTGAGCAAGGAGCACATTCGTGGCATTGATCGAGGCTGTAGGCGCACGCGAGATTCTCGACTCGCGGGGCAACCCGACCGTCGAGGTGGAGGTGCTCCTCGATGACGGCATCGTGCAGCGCGCTGCCGTCCCCTCCGGCGCATCCACCGGTGCGTTCGAAGCATACGAACTCCGCGATGGCGACAAGAGCCGCTACGGCGGGAAGGGCGTGCTGAAGGCCGTCGAGGCAGTCCTCGACGAGCTCGGCCCGGCCATCGAAGGCGTCGAGGCGAGCGAGCAGCGCATCGTCGACGAGATCCTCATCGAGACCGACGGCACCGAGAACAAGAAGCGCGTGGGCGCCAACGCCATCCTCGGCGTCAGCCTGGCCGTCGCCAAGGCCGCGGCCGACAGCGCCGACCTCCCGCTGTTCCGCTACCTCGGCGGACCGAACGCGCACGTCCTGCCCGTTCCGCTGTTCAACGTCATCAACGGCGGCGAGCACGCCGACAACGGCATCGACATGCAGGAGTTCTTCCTCGCACCGATCGGCGCCGAGACCTACTCCGAGGCGCTCCGCTGGGGCGTCGAGACCTACCATGTGCTGCGCAGCGAGCTCAAGGCAGCCGGGTACGCGACCGGCCTGGGAGACGAGGGCGGCTTCGCCCCCGACCTGCCCAGCAACCGCGAGGGCCTGGACTTCCTGGTCAAGGCGATCGAGAAGGCCGGTTTCACGCCGGGCACCGAGATCGCCCTCGGCCTGGACGTCGCCGCGACCGAGTTCTTCAAGGACGGCGTGTACCGCCTGGACAACAAGGACTGGGATGCCGCGGCGCTGACCGAGTACTACGTGGGCCTGGTCAACGACTTCCCGATCGTCACGATCGAGGACGCGCTCGCCGAGGACGACTGGGACAACTGGAAGCACCTCACCGAGGCTCTCGGCTCCAAGGTGCAGCTGGTCGGCGACGACCTGTTCGTCACCAACCCGGAGCGTCTCGCCGACGGCATCCAGCGCGGCGTCGCGAACTCGCTGCTGGTCAAGGTCAACCAGATCGGCACGCTCACCGAGACGTTCGACGCGGTGAGCCTGGCTCAGCGCTCCGGCTACACGGCGATGCTCTCGCACCGTTCGGGCGAGACCGAGGACACCACGATCGCCGACCTCGTCGTCGCGACCAATTCCGGGCAGATCAAGGCCGGCGCTCCTGCTCGCAGCGAGCGCGTCGCGAAGTACAATCAGCTTCTGCGCATCGAAGAGGAACTCGGCGACGCCGCGGTCTTCGCCGGACGCTCCGCGTTCCCGCGTTTCACCGCGTGAGCCTGCGCACCGACTGATCAACGAGCGAAGGGGAGGCCATGTCCAGACGAGCGGCCTCCCCTTCGTCGTCCCCGCGCACGGTGGACGTGCGCGAATGGGCATCCGGGATCCGGCTGTCCGCATTCTCGGTGATCATGCTCTCGCTCGTCGTCCTGGGAGCGTGGGTTCTCATGCCCACCCTTGGCACGTACATCGAACAGCGTCAGCAGATCGCCGCCCTCGAGCAGGCCGTTCAGCTCTCCAAGGAGGAGATCGCCGACCTCGAGCTCGAACAGCAGCGCTGGGAGGATCCCGCGTACATCACGACCCAGGCGCGCGAGCGGCTCTACTACGTCAAGCCTGGTGAAGTCGTCTATCTCATCGACAACGATCTGGACGCTTCCGCTCTGCCCAAGGAGCAGAAGCCGGTCAGCGCCGAACTCGAGGAGAGCGCTTCGGACTGGATGCCGCAGCTGCTGCGCACGATCGCCGCGGCTGGTCTCGCGCAGACGGCGGCCGAGGGCGAGTAGAGCCTTCGTTCAGGCGCACCTCCCGTACGCTGGTGAGGTGACGACACCGCCTTTCGCCCTGCCCACTCCTGCGGAGATCGACGTGCTGTCGGCTCAGCTCGGACGCCCCGTTCGCGGGGTCGTCGGCATCGCCGCACGATGCGTCTGCGGCAATCCCACGGTCGTCGCCACGTCGCCTCGGCTGCCAGACGGCTCGCCGTTCCCGACGTTCTACTATCTGACGCATCCGGCCGCCACGGCAGCCATGTCGACGCTGGAGGCCACGCAGGTGATGCCGGAACTGGCCGCCCTGCTCGATGAGGACGAGGCCATCGCGGATGCCTATCACGCAGCGCACGCCGCGTATCTCCAGGACCGGGCGCAGTTCGGCGAGGTCGCCGAGATCGACGGCATCTCCGCCGGCGGAATGCCGACGCGCGTGAAGTGTCTGCATGCCCTCGCCGGGCACGCGCTGGCAGCCGGCCCTGGCGTCAACCCGATCGGCGACGCCGCGCTGGCGCGCTCGAGCTGGTCTCCCGAGCGGTGCCAGTGCGAGCAGCCGGGGGCTGCGATCGCATGAGACGTCGCAGGATGCCCAGCAGCATCGCCGCGCTCGCGGTGATCGCGGCATCCGTCCTGCTCACTGGCGCAGCAACGCCGCCGGCCGAGACTCCGACACCGACCCCCTCGCCGACCGTCGAGAAGCCGATCGACCCGATCCGAGCCGCCGAGTACTGGCTCGACGGCGCACGCGTTCATGACGCCTGGAAGACCACACGCGGCGAAGGGGTGAAGATCGCGGTGATCGACACGGGCATCGCGCAGGGGCCTCCCGCCTTCCGCGACGCCGTCTCCGGCGGTACCGATGTCTCGGGAACCGGCACGGAGGACGGACGCACTCCGGTCGGAACGATCGACATCAATCACGGCTCGTGGGTCGCGTCGCTGGCCGCCGCGCGCCCGGAGGCCGATGGCACGGGCATGATCGGGGTCGCACCGGAGGCCGAACTGCTGTCGATCTCCGTCAATTTCGGTGCCTCGGCCGCCGTGCCGTTCACGGAGCAGATCGCGAACGCGATGCGTTGGGCGGTCGACCACGGTGCCGATGTCATCAACCTCTCCTTCACGACGAACACGTTGGATTGGGACGGCAGCTGGGACGACGCGTTCCTCTACGCGTTCGAGCACGACGTCGTCGTCGTCGTGGCGGCAGGCAACCGGGGCAGCGGCACGTCGATCGTCGGCGCCCCGGCCACGATCCCCGGCGTCCTCACCGTCGGCGGCGTCAACCAGCACGGCGAAGCGAGCGTCGAGGCATCGACGCAGGGCATCACCATCGGCATCTCCGCCCCGAGCGAGGGACTTCTCGGGATCTCGGCCGACGGCCGGATGGCCGAGTGGGACGGCACCAGCGGCGCGGCGCCGATCGTGGCCGGTGTCGCCGCCCTGGTCAGGGCCGCTCATCCGGATCTCAGCGCGGGCAACGTCATCAACCGGATCCTGAAGACCGCCATCCCCGTGGAGGGCGTCGACCGGGTCCCCGATCCGCTGTACGGATACGGTCTCATCGACGCGAACGCCGCGGTGACCGCTCCGGTCGCGTCGGTCGACGCCGACCCTGCGGCTGATCTCGAGGAATGGATCAGGGTGTTCCGGCGGGCCGAGACCGTTCCGCAGCCGACGCCGACGATCGGACCCGTCGCCGTGGACCCGCTGCCGGCCGCCGACCCGCCCAGCGAGGCCGGTTCTCCGCTTCTTCCCAGTGCCCAGACTCTGCTGTACGGTACCCTGCCGCTGATCATGTTCACGGTCCCTGGTATCCTGGTTGCGCTAGGCGTCACCGCAGCTGCCCGGCGTATCCGATCGGCGCGCGCGCAGCGCACGCCTGCCCCCTGACAAGGAGTTCCCCCTCTGTGGTTGAGAACAGCACTGTGCCCAAGATTCTGATCGTCGGCGGTGGCTACGCGGGTTTCTACACGGCGTGGAAGCTCGAGAAGCACCTTCGCAAGGGCGAGGCCGAGGTCACCATGGTCGACCCGCTGCCCTACATGACGTACCTTCCGTTCCTGCCCGAAGTGGCGGCCGGCTCGATCGAGCCGCGTCACGCGGTGGTGTCGACGCGTCGGCACCTGAAGCGCACGAACGTCGTCGCAGCCAAGGTGACCCAGATCGATCACGCGAACAAGGTCGCGACGATCACGCCAGCGGACGGCGACTCGTACGAGTTCGCCTACGATCAGATCGTCGTGACGGCCGGTTCCGTTTCCCGCACGTTCCCGATCCCCGGCATCGCGGACAACGCGATCGGCATGAAGTCGATCGAAGAGGCCGTCTGGGTGCGCGACAAGCTCCTGTCGAACTTCGATCGTGCGGCGGCTCTCCCGGCAGGGCCCGAGCGCGAGCGACTGCTCACGGTCGTCGTCGTCGGTGGTGGCTTCGCCGGCATCGAGACGTTCGCGGAACTGCGTTCGTTCGCGTCCGCGCTTCTCAAGCGCTACCCGCAGCTCACGTTCGACGAGACGCACTTCCACCTCATCGAGGCCATGGGGCGCATCATGCCCGAGGTCTCGCTGCCCACCAGCGAATGGGTGCTGAAGGACCTCGCCAAGCGCGGCGCCAACGTGCACCTGGACACCCAGGTCACCGGCGCCGTCGACGGCAACGTCGAGCTCTCCACCGGACAGGTCATCCCCACCGACATCATCGTGTGGACCGCCGGCGTCATGGCCAACCCGCAGGTCGTTCGCGCGGGTGACCTTCCCGTCGAGGAGCGCGGTCGCATCCGTGCCCAGGCGGACCTGCGCGTGGTGGATGCCGACGGCAACGTCGTCGAGGGTGCCTGGACCGCCGGTGACGTCTCGGCCGTTCCCGACCTCACCGGTGGCGGCGTCGGCGGGTTCTGCGTGCCGAACGCCCAGCACGCCGTCCGTCAGGCCAAGCGCCTCGCCAAGAACCTCGTCGCGACGCTGCGCGGCGAAGCTCCGGTGGACTACATCCACAAGAACCTCGGTGCGGTCGCCGGCCTCGGCCTCGGCACCGGAGTCTTCCAGTCCGGCAAGCTTGCGCTCAAGGGCTTCGTCGCCTGGGTCGCGCACCGCGGGTACCACGGTCTTGCGATGCCGACGTGGGAGCGCAAGTGGCGCGTGCTGTGGGGCTGGTGGCACAACCTGTGGCTCGACCGCGACATCGTGAACCTCGAGAAGGTGCAGCAGCCGCGCGCGTTCTTCGAGGAGTTCGCGTCGCGTCCGCGTCCCGCTGCAGACGCTGCGCCCGCCGCCGCGGCCGCTCCCGCCAAGGCGGAGAAGGCTCCGGCCAAGGCTGAGAAGGTCGCTGACGACGCCGCCGACGACAAGTCCGTCAAGAAGGCTCCGGCACGCAAGCCCGCCGCCAAGAAGGCGAATGCCGCCAAGTGATGTCACGAGGAAGGCCCCGTTCTCCGGAACGGGGCCTTCCTCGTTTCCGCCGGCGGGGCCCCGCGACATGACTGTGCCCCCGCTGGGACTCGAACCCAGACTGAGGCGAGTTTAAGTCGCCTGCCTCTGCCGATTGGGCTACGGGGGCTTTCGGTTCAGCCTAACGGCGGCCACCGGCGACGACGTCATAAGGTGGGGGAGTGCTCGATCTGATCGACGGCCCGACGACCGCCTCCCCACGCGCGTGGGAGGATCCCGCGCGCTGGTGGCCGCGCCTGAGCGAGGTCACCGCGCACCTGCCCGCACCCGTCGCGGTCATCGACGTCGATGCGCTGCGCCACAACGCCATGGATCTGCTCGTGCGCGCCGGCGGCATCCCGATCCGTGTCGCATCGAAATCGGTCCGCGTCCGCGCCGTCCTCGACGCGGTGCTGAGGATCCCAGGATACCGCGGCATCCTCGCGTTCACGCTCGACGAAGCGCTCTGGCTCGCCGAAACCCACGACGACATCGTCGTCGGCTACCCGAGCGTCGATCGGGACGCCATCGTGCGCCTCGCGCAGGACGAACTCGCGGCATCCCGCGTGACGCTCATGGTCGACGATCCCGCGCACCTGGACTTCATCGACGCGGTCGCGGCTCCGCACGCGCGTGCCGAGATCCGAGTGGCGATCGATGCGGACGCATCCTGGCGTTCCGCCGCCCTGGGCCACATCGGCGTGCGCCGGTCGCCGCTGTTCACCGCAGACGACGTCGCCCGCTTCGCTCGGACCATCGTCCAGCGCGACGGCTTCCGCCTGGTCGGGCTGCAGATGTACGAAGCCCAGATCGCCGGGCAGGGCGACGATGCCGGCCCCGACGCACCGGTGATCCGCTTCGCCCAGGCGCGCTCGCGCGAGGAGCTGCGCCACCGCCGAGCCGCGATCGCCACCGCTCTGCTCGACATCGCCCCGCTCGAGTTCCTCAACGGCGGCGGGACCGGATCGCTCGAGTTCACCGGCAGCGACGAGTCCGTCACAGAGGCGACCGCGGGCAGCGGTCTGCTGGGCGGGCACCTGTTCGACGGCTACCGCTCGTTCCAGCCGGCCCCGGCATCCGCATTCGCCTTCGACGTCGTTCGCCGGCCCACCGCCGACATCGTCACGGTCCTCGGCGGCGGATGGATCGCCTCCGGGCCGGCCGTCGCCTCGCGGCAGCCGCGACCGGTCTGGCCGTCCGGGCTGCACACGATGCCGAGGGAAGCGGCCGGAGAAGTGCAGACCCCGTTGCAGGGACGAGCGGCGGCTGCGCTGGGCATCGGCGATCGCGTCTGGTTCCGCCACGCCAAAAGTGGTGAGCCGGCCGAACGGATCGACGCGTATCACCTCGTGTCCGGCGACGCGGTGATCGACGAGCTGCGCACCTACCGCGGCGAGGGAAAGGCATTCCTGTGACACGACTCGGTGGCAGCTGGCAGAACTGGGCACGTTCGGCGTCCGTCACCCCGAGCCGTGTGGAGCGACCGCGGTCGCCCGAAGGGGTCCAGCGCGCGGTCCAGGCCGCAGTGGCGCAGGACCTCCCGATCAAGGCGGTCGGCGCCGGGCACAGCTTCACCGGCATCGCGGTCGCCCCCGGCGTGCTCCTGGACCTGGGTGACCTGCAGGGCCTGATCTCCGCGGATCCCGGCACCGGGCGCGCCACCTTCCTCGCCGGGACCCGACTGCACCGGATTCCGGCGTTGCTGGCGCCGTTCGGCCTGGCGATGGAGAACCTCGGCGACATCGACCGCCAATCGATCTCGGGCGCCATCTCCACCGGTACGCACGGCACAGGCGCTCGCTTCGGCGGTATCGCGACGCAGGTCGTCGCCGCGGTCGTGATCACCGCGGCGGGAGAATTCCTCCGGGTCAGCGAGACCGAGAACGCCGACCTCCTCCCGGCGATCGCGCTGGGACTCGGTGCCCTCGGCATCCTCGTGGAGGTCACCCTGCAGTGCGTCCCGGCCTTCGTGGTGCACGCCATCGACGAGCCCGCGCCGCTCGAGGACGTGCTGGCCACGCTCGCCGATCGCGTCGCCGCGTTCGACCACTTCGAGTTCTACTGGTTCCCGCACACGGAGGTGGCGCTCGCCAAGCGCCAGGAGCGGATGCCGGAGTCCACCCGGCGTCAGCCGCTGCCGGCGCTCGGGCGCTGGGTCGATGAGACGCTGCTGTCGAACACCGTCTATCGAGCCGTGTGCGCCGCCGGGCAGGTCGCACCGGCGATCACGCCGCGTTTCAACCGCCTCGCCGTCCAGCTCACCGGCGATCGCGAGTACACCGACCGTTCGCATGCCGTGTTCACGCAGCGCAGGGCCGTGCGCTTCCGCGAGATGGAGTACGCGCTGCCGGCCGAGAACGTCGTCCCGGCATTCCGGGCGGTGCGCGAGCTGATCGCCCGCCGCGGGTGGCGGATCGAGTTCCCGATCGAGGTGCGCTTCGCCGCGGAGGACGACCTCTGGCTGTCGACGGCGCACGGTCGCGCTACCGGCTACATCGCCGTGCACCGGTACTGGCGCGCCGATCCGACCGAGTACTTCAACGCCGTCGAAGACGTCCTCCTCCACCACGGAGGACGCCCGCACTGGGGCAAGCTGCACACGCTGGATGCCGCGCAGCTGCGCACGAGGTATCCACGGTTCGACGACTTCCTGGCCGTGCGCGACCGCTTGGACCCCGAGCGCCGGTTCGGGAACCGGCACCTGCGACGAGTGCTCGGAGACTGAGCGTCGTCCAGTCGATGCGCAGACTGCCCGACTAGGATGAAGGAAATCTGCGGAAGGGGTGGCCTCCCATGTGGGAATGGCTTGTGCCGGTACTGATCGTCGTCGGTGTCATCGTGATCGTCGGCATCTACCTATGGGCGACCTACAACTCCCTCGTGCAGCTGAATGTCCGTGTGGACGAGGCGTGGAGCGGCATCACCGTCCAGCTCAAGCGCCGGGCCGATCTCATCCCGAATCTCATCGAATCGGTCAAGGGCTACGCCTCCCACGAGAAGGCCGTGTTCGAGAACGTGACGCGCGCCCGCGCCGAGACGCTGTCGGCGTCCGGCCCCGGTGAGGCGGGGATCGCCGAGGGTCATCTGCAGCAGGCGCTCAAGAGTCTGTTCGCCGTCGCCGAGGCGTATCCGCAGCTGCAGGCCAGCCAGAACTTCCTCCAGGTGCAGCACGCGCTCGTCGACACGGAGGACAAGATCCAGGCCGCGCGCCGGTTCTACAACGGCGGCGTTCGCGAACTGAACACGAAGATCAAGGTGTTCCCGAACAACCTCTTCGCGCGCGGACTCGGATTCAGCGAGCGCGAGTTCTTCGAGGTCGCCGACGGTACGACGATCTCCGAGCCGCCCCGCGTGCAGTTCTAGGACGCGGCCTCCCGCTCGTGCTCATGCCGGTCTGAGGCGACGCCGCCGATCGCCTTCAGGGCGTCCGCCACGGCATCCGTCGCATCGCCCCAGCCGGATACCGTGATGCGCTCCAGGCCCTGCCAGGATGCCGCGCGGGCGAGCTCCTCGGCGATCGCCACGGCATCCGCCGGCCGAGCTGCCGGCTCCCACCACGCGGACTGCACGCGCAGCGCGGACGCCGCGCGATCGGCCTTGAGATCGACCCTGGCGGCGATGCGGTCGTCCACGAGCACCGGCAGAGAGTAGTAGCCGTAGCGGCGCTTGTGCGCCGGCACGTAGATCTCGATCCGGTAGTCGAGCTCGAACGCGCGAAGCGCGCGATCGCGGAACCACACGACCGGGTCGAACGGGGTCAGCAGCGCCGCCGTCTCGACACGGCGGGGGAGCACGGCATCCCGGTGCCGCCACGTCGGCAGCGGACGCCCCGCGCGCTCCCACCCGCGCACGGTGACCGGGACGAGTTCTCCGGTGTCCACGAGGTCTGTGATCGCCTGGCGGACCCCTGGGCGGTCGCGCAGCCGGTGGTAGTCGGCGAGATCCGACTCGGTCGCGACGCCTGAGGATCGTGCCGCGCGGCGCACCAGCTCGCGGAACGCGTCGTCACGAGCGATCGGGCGGGCGAGCACCTCGGCGGGGATGACCTGTTCGGCCAGCGCGTAGCTGCGCTCGAATCCCCGACGCCCGCTGATGGCGACGTCTCCGGTGCGCCAGAGGTGCTCCAGCGCCAGCTTGACATCGTCCCAGTCCCACCAGGTGCCTCGTTCGCGCGGTGCATCTTCGCGCAGGTCGGCCGGTCGCAGCGGCCCGCGTGTGCGCAGCTCGCCTTTGACCCAGGCGATCGTGCGCTGGTTGCTGTTGAGCCAGGAGTCGGGGTCGCGTTCCCAGCGCCGCCGGAAGTCCGTCATCCGGAAGTCCCACAGGCCCCAATCGGATGCCGGGATGAAGGTCGCCTCGTGCGCGAGGTATTCGACGTAGTGGGTGGTGCGCGCGTGGAAGATGCGCTCGAACAGAGCCGGGTCGTAGGGTCCGAGTCGCGAGTACAGCGGCATGTGGTGCGAACGGACGAACACGTTCACCGAGTCGATCTGCAGCACGCCCATCCGCTCCATCGCGGTGTGCACGTGACGCGCGGTGACGGTCGCCGGCCGCCGCCGGGTGAAGCCCTGTGCGCCCAGCGCCATGCGCCGGGCCTGGGTGGCGCTGAGAATCTCTGACACGTGGGTCAGCGTAGCGTCGGGGTCGGACACCGCCGCGCGTAGACTGACGGGATGACCGACGAGAAGCGCCCCCGCAAGCGGGACCTTCTGTGGGGCGGCATGCCGACGGACCGCACCGTCAGCACGGACACCGGCCGGGCCGTGCCGTTCGGTCTGCGGGTCACCGCCGCGTACGCCTGGCGCCTGCTGCTGATCGCGGCGGCCGCCGGCGTGATCATCTGGGTCGTCATCCAGTTGAAGCTGCTCGTCATCCCGCTGCTGATCGCGATCCTGATCTCGGCTCTGCTCTCACCGGCCGTCGGCTGGATGCTCAGGCACCGCGTGCCGCGATGGCTGGCCATCGTGATCGCCATGATCGGCACGCTCGCGATCGTCGCCGGCCTGCTCTGGCTCGTGATCTGGCAGGTGACGCTCCAGTGGGCGCAGGTCCGCGACAGCACGGCCGCCTCCGTCGACCGGCTGCGCCAGTACCTCATCGACGGCCCGCTGCATCTCTCGCCCGCCGAGATCCAGGCGTACATCGATCAGGCTTTCGCGTTCCTCCAGCAGCAGGTCGACCTGCTGTGGTCGGGTGCGCTCGCGATCGGCACCACGGCCGGCCACGTCGTGACCGGTGCCGTGCTCGCGCTGTTCATCCTGATCTGCCTGCTCGCCGATGGTGCGGGCATCTGGCGCTGGGCGCTCAAGATCTTCCCGCGCGGTGCTCGGCCGGCGGCTGCGGCTGCGGCGAGCAACGGCTGGAACACCGTCGTGAACTATGCCAGAACTCAGCTGCTCGTGGCCACGATCGACGCGGTCGGCATCGGCCTCGGCGCCTTTCTGCTCGGCGTTCCGCTCGCGATCCCCGTGGCCGTCCTCGTCTTCCTCGGCGCGTTCGTGCCGATCGTCGGAGCCGTGGTCACGGGCACTGTCGCGGTGTTCCTCGCCCTCGTCTACAACGGCCCGTGGATCGCCTTCTGGATGCTGGTTGTCGTTCTCGGCGTCCAGCAGATCGAGGGCCACATCCTGCAGCCCATTCTGATGGGCTCGGCCGTCAAGGTGCACCCGCTCGCCGTCGTGCTCGTCGTCGCCGGCGGCACGATGATCGCCGGCATCCCCGGGGCCCTGTTCGCAGTGCCGCTGGCCGCATTCGTCAACGTCGTCGCCGTGACTCTCAGCAGCGGGTCGTGGCGCACCGGCGATGATCCGCATGGAGACCTGATCTGGAGTACAGTGCCGCGCGAGCGGCGACGGAGGATTCAATGAGCACAGCCCCCAGCCTGGCCGAGTTCGAAGAGGCCGCGCAGGGCCTGGCGGGTGTGATCACACACACTCCGACCCTGCCCTCTCGAGCCCTGACGGACATGTTCGGCGCACCCGTCCTGCTGAAGATGGAGAACCTGCAGCGCACCGGGTCGTTCAAGATCCGCGGAGCCGCGCACCGGCTGTCGCGTCTGACGGCCGAGGAGCGCGCCCGTGGCGTCGTCGCGGCATCAGCGGGCAACCACGCCCAGGGCGTGGCGCTGGCCGCGCAGGCGCTCGGGATCCCCGCCACGATCTTCATGCCGCTCGGCGTCCCGGTGCCGAAGCTCCTCGCGACGCGCGGATACGGCGCCGAGGTCGTGCTCGAAGGCGAGACCGTCGCGACATCGCTGCGGCTGGCCGCCGAGTTCGCCGAGCGCACCGGTGCCGTGATGATCCACCCCTTCGATCATCGCGACGTCGTGATCGGGCAGGGGACGCTCGGACTCGAGCTGCTCGAGGATGCGCCCGACCTCGACACCGTGCTCGTCGGCATCGGTGGGGGAGGGCTCATCGCCGGCATCGCGTCGGCCATCAAGGCGAAGGCCGCCGAATCCGGACGCACCGTCCGGATCATCGGCGTCCAGGCCGAGAACGCGGCAGCCACCGTCGCGTCTCTCGATGCGGGCCACCGCGTGGCGATCGAGACGCGTCCCACGATCGCCGACGGCATCCTGGTCGCCGAGCCCGGCGCAGTGCCGTTCGAGATCATCCAGGATCTCGTCGACGAGGTCGTCACGGTGAGCGACGACGACATCGCCCGTGCGCTGCTGGTGCTGCTCGAGCAGGCGAAGGTCGTCGTGGAGCCGGCGGGAGCAGTCGGGGTCGCCGCGATCCTGGCGGGCAAGATCCGGGCGACCGGCACGACCATGGCCGTGCTGTCCGGCGGCAACATCGACCCCCTGCTGTTGCAGCGGGTCGTGGCGCACGGTCTCGCGGCGTCCGGACGCTACCTCACGATCCGCATCCCGCTGCCCGACCGCCCCGGTCAGCTCGCGCGCGTCTCCGAGCTCGTCTCGCAGGCCGGCGCGAACGTCATGGAAGTGCTGCACACCCGCCATGGCCAGGGACTGCAGATCAACGAGGTCGTCCTGCAGCTGAGCATCGAGACGCGCGGCGCGGAGCACACCGAGCTCACGCTCGACACGCTCCGCGGCGCCGGTTACGACCCGATCGTCGTTCCGGACTAGGCCCGAACAGGTCAACCCGCGTACGTCTCCACACCCGTGATCTCGACCGAGATCGCGCGGCCGTTGGGAGCCTCGTAGCTGGTCTTCTCGCCGACCTTGAGGCCGAGGATGGCCTGGCCGAGCGGGCTGGCCTCGCTGTAGACGTCGAGGTCGCTGCCGACCGCGATCTCGCGGCTGCCGAGGAGGAAGACCTCTTCGCCGCCGGCGACGAGAGCGGTGACGACGGTTCCCGGTTCGACGATGCCGCGGCTGGCCGGAGCCTCGCCGACCTTCGCCGTCTTCAGCAGCTGCTCGAGCGTGCGGATGCGCGCCTCCTGCTTGCCCTGCTCGTCCTTGGCGGCGTGGTAGCCGCCGTTCTCCTTGAGGTCGCCCTCTTCGCGTGCGGCTTCGATGCGCTTCGCGATCTCTTCGCGACCGACCGTGGAGAGGTGCTCGAGCTCGGCGACGAGTCGATCGTAGGCTTCCTGCGTGAGGAACGGGACCTGAGCGTCTGTGGACACAGCGTGCTCCTTTGTTCAGCGCCCTTCAGAGCGCACCGGGGATATGCCAAGACGCCCCGGCGATCGTGCCGGGGCGTCAGTTGTCTGAGGCGAGTCTATGCGACCCAGCAGGAGTTGACCAAACCCGTGGTCGCCTCCGCGACGGTGCGCACCTGCTCGGTGATCGCCCTGCTGTGCTGCTCGGATGCCGGGATCTCGACGATCTTCCAGCCCACCACGCCGAACTCCTCGTCGAGCGCCTCGATGGCGCAGGCGATGTCCTTCCCGGCCACCCCGCTCACCTGGAACCGGACCTCGACGGCGTACTGATCCGTCACCTCGAATCCGAGATCGTCCGCATCGACGGAGTTCATCGACTGCGTGATCGTCGACCATCCGAAGTACGCCACGACGACCGCGGCGAGCACGATGCCGACGATCCACGGCAGCCGACGTCGACGGGTGCGTCCGTAGCGGGCATCGAGTTCCTGGGCGGTCGTCACGGGGCGCGTCTTTCGATCGTTAGGCTGGTCTCTACAGGTTATGCGACCTGCGCACGAAAGGCGGCCACATGCTGGTTCTGTTCGGCTCAGACACCCCGATGCCGACTCCTTCGATGACGGTGAATCCGGACGATGTGACTCCCGGTTTCGTCGGGTTCGCGGCGATCGTCGTCGTGCTCATCGCGGTCGTGCTGCTGATCTGGGACATGAACCGCCGCATCCGCAAGGTCCGCTATCGCGAAGAGGTCCGCGAGGAGCTGGACGCCGAAGAGGCGGCCGCGCGCGAAGCCGAAGCCGACACCGCGCAGCGGGAAGCCGATTCGGACGTCGAGAGCGACGACGGCGACCCGAAGCCCTGATGGCTGCACGGCTCAGTGCATCGTCATCCCGCCGGTGACGTTGATGCCCTGGCCCGTCAGGTAGCCCGCCAGGTCGCTGGCGAGGAACAGCGCGACACCGGCGACGTCCTCGGGTGTCCCGGTCCGCCCGAGCGGCACCTGCGAGCGGTCTTCCACGGCCACCTCGTCCGCTGTCATGCCGCGGATCGCTCCGCCCTCGATGCGTTCGCGATGCTTCATCGGCGTCTCGATGATCCCGGGGCAGATCGCATTCACGGTGATGCCGTGCGCCGCGAGCTCGGTCGCCATCGTCTTCGTGACGCCGAGGACCGCGTGCTTCGAGGCGACATAGGCGGTCATGCCGCGATACCCGTTCTTGCCCGCCTGGGACGAGATGAAGACGATGCGGCCCGTCCGCCCCTCGCCCACCAGACGCGCCGCGACGTGCTTGGCGACGAGGAAGGACCCCTTGGCGTTGACGTCGAGGTTGAGGTCCCACTGCGCCGACGTCGTCTCGGTCGCGAAGCCGAGCGTCGACGTCCCCGCCGCCGTCACCACCGTGTCGATCGTGCCCAGGCGTGTGGCGATCTCTGAGACGACGGCGGCCACGGCATCCTCGTCCGTCACGTCCAGACGGACGGTCCACCTGCCCTGCGTGTCGTGCTGCAGCCCGTCGGGCAGCGACAGATCGGCGCTGATGACCGTGGAGCCCTCGCTGGTGAAGGCGTCGACGATCCCGGCGCCGATGCCGCTCGCGCCGCCGGTGACGAGGACGACGCGACCGCGGAGCTCGTCGAACACTCAGACTCCCGTGCGGGTGAAGGCGTCGAGGCTGATGCCCTGCTCGAGGATGCGCTTGGACCACTCGCGCGCGCTGTGCAGGCTGTGGTCGCGATAGTTGCCGCACTCGACGGCGGACACGCCGGGGACATCATCCCACTCCGCCTTCTCGGCGATGAACTCGAGCCCGGCCTTGATGGCCGACACGACATCGGCGACCGATGGCTCGCCCCAGGTGATGAGGTGGAATCCGGTGCGGCATCCGAAGGGGGAGATGTCGATGACGCCGTCCAGGTGGTCGCGCAGGACGCTGGCGAGGAGGTGCTCGATCGTGTGCAGGCCGGCGGTGGGGATCTCGCCCTCGTTCGGCTGCACGAAGCGCACGTCGAAGTTCGAGATCGCGTCGCCCTTCGGGCCGCGCTCGGTGGCGATCAGGCGCACGTAGGGTGCGTGGACGGCGGTGTGATCGAGCGTGAAGCTCTCGACTTCGGCCATGGTGTTCTCCTTCTGTGGTCAATTGCCGGGATCGGGCCCGGCCCGACGGTATCCCGCCGAAGGCCGGAGTTCACATCGTGTTACGCGCGGTGTCCGGGGGCGCCGATCAGCCGGGCGGGCCTGCTCAGCCGGGCGGGCCTGCTCAGCCGGGCGGGCCTGCTCAGCCGGGCAGACCCAGTGAAGGGGAGTACGGCTGCAGGGCGATCAGCAGGCAAGCGGTCCAGTGGCACAGGAACGCGAGCACGGTGCAGACGTGGAAGATCTCGTGGAACCCGAAGTGCCCCGGCCACGGGTTCGGTTTCTTCAGCGCGTAGACGATCGCGCCGCCGGTGTACAGCAGGCCCCCGACGATCACGAGGATCATCATGGCGACGTTCGCTCTGAGCAGGTCGGGCATGTACATCACAGCAGCCCATCCCAGCAGCAGGTAGAGCGCGACGTACAGCCAGCGCGGTGCGTTGATCCAGAAGACGCGGAACAGGATGCCGAGCAGCGCGCCGCTCCACACCAGTGAGAGCAGCAGCACGCCCTTCTCCGGTTCGAGCGCGAGCGTCGCGAGCGGCGTGTAGGTCCCGGCGATCAGCAGCAGGATGTTCGCGTGATCGATGCGCTTCAGCACGATCTTGGTCTTCGGACCCCAGTTGAAGCGGTGATAGAGCGCAGAATTGCCGAACAGGAGCAGAGAGGTGGCCATGAACACCGCCGCCGACCACTTCGCCGGCGCGCCCTGCGCCAGCACGATCAGAACGATGCCGGCGGCGATCGCGACGGGGAACGTCGCGGCATGGATCCAGCCCCGCCAGGTCGGCTTGATCTCGACGTCGGCATCGACCGCCGCGGCGTCGAGCAACGGCAGCTGGGGGACGTCGGGGGTCTTGGCTGCGCGTCTGCTCACGTGCTCACTCTAGGCCGCGATCCATTCCGCGAGCAGTACATACACTGGGCGATCGCACAGCGCTGAACAAGGGCGAGCACGGTAGCGTAGGGACGTGAACGCACGCGCGAGCGAAGGCCGGGGGCCGCTGTACCGGCTGTACGGCCGGCGTCTGCGCAGGCAGCTCGAGGCGGCGCCGGTTCCTCATCACGTCGCGATGATGATCGACGGCAATCGTCGCTGGGCCAGACAGCTCGGGCTCGGCTCACCCGCGGACGGGCATCGCGCCGGGGCCGCGAAGATGCGGGAGTTCCTGGGGTGGTGCGATGAGATCGGCATCCCGGTCGTCTCGCTCTACCTGCTCTCCAGCGACAACCTGCTCAAGCGCGACTCGAACGAGATCGCCGATCTCATCGAGATCATCGCCGAACTCGCCGACGCGCTCTCACGCGAGCCGAACTGGCGCGTCAAGCATGTCGGGCGCGCTGACATCCTTCCAGCCGAGCTGGCCCGCGTCCTCGCGGATGCCGAGCAGCGCACGAAGGACCACACGGGGCTGCACGTCAATCTCGCGGTCGGCTACGGCGGACGCAATGAGATCGTCGACGCCGTGCGCAGCATCATCGCGCAGCACAACGCCTCGGGCGGAACACTCGAGGACCTGGCATCCCAACTGACTCCGGAGATGATCGGCGAGCACCTGTATACGACAGGGCAGCCGGATCCCGACCTCGTGATCCGCACGAGCGGCGAGCAGCGGCTGAGCGACTTCCTGCTGTGGCAGAGCGCGCACAGCGAGTTCTACTTCGTCGAAGCGCTCGGACCCGACCTGCGCGAGATCGACTTCCTGCGCGCGATCCGCGACTACGCCGGACGCGACCGGCGGTTCGGCCGCTGACGCGCGGCGCGTCCACGTGGCAGGATGAGCCGGTGAGCGCTTTCGAAGACTTCCTCGCCACGTTCGACGTGGAGCCCGGGTACCTGAACTGGGCCGCGAACGGTCCGTTGTCGCCCTCCGTGCGGGCAGAAGTGTTCGCCGACGCCGATCTGCTCGGCAGCGGACGCCCGTCATCGCTCGCCCTGGTGGCGGATCGGATCGCGCAGGCCAAGGAGACCGCGGCCGAACTTCTCGGTGTTCCCGCGACGGAACTCACCGTGCAGCCATCCGCGACATACGGTCTCATGCACGCGTTCTTCGGCCTCGGCGGCGAGGTGATCGCGTCGCGCGCGGAATTCCCCAGCATCACCCTCACCCTGGAACGGGCAGCGCACGCCTCGCACGGCGAACTGGCGGCGCGCTGGATCGATCCGCATGGCGGCCACGTGACGCCGGATGCCGTCGCCGATGCGCTGGATGACGAGGTCACCGCCCTCGCGGTGAGCCACGTCGACTTCCGCACCGGTTTCCGTGCGGATCTGGCCGCCCTGCGCGAGGCGATCGGGCCGGATCGACTGCTGATCGTGGATGCCGTGCAGTCCCTCGGAATCGTCGAGGACGACTACTCCGTCGCCGACGTCGTGGTGGGTCATGGCTACAAGTGGCTCCGCGCCGGGCGCGGCACCGGGTTCGCACGGTTCTCCGCCGCCGCACGCGAGCGGATCGCTCCCGTGCTGTCGGGCTTCGGCGGCGTCGGAGGTCCGCTGCCGGTCGACGAGCTGCCGGCCCCGGCATCCGATGCCAGCGCCTACACCGTGAACGGACCCGATCAGCTCGCCGTCGCGCGGCTGGCCGTCGGACTCGGCGACGTGCGCGACGCCGGCGTCGCTCGGATCGAACAGGCGGTCGCCGAGCACGTCGACGCGATCCTGGAGATCGCGGATCGCCACGGCATCCCGGTCCGCAGTCCCAGGGAACGCGCACGGCGCGCCGGCATCGTGACCCTGGCACCCGAGCACCCCGCGCCGCTGTCCGCGGCGCTCGTGAACGCCGGCGTCGTCGCGACGACGCGCGGAGACGCCGTGCGCGTGGCTCCGCACGCGGGGACCACGGCCGACACCCTCCGGATGCTGGACGACGCGATCGCATCCGCCGGCAACGAGAAGTTCACCAGCGCGTAACGTGCCTTTCGCGTGTCGAGCGCGTCGGATGCCGCTCCACGGTCGTACCTTCTAGGCATCGGGCACGGTGCCCGGTCGAGTCGGCCTTCAGGTACGCGACTCGTGGCCCAGGTCGACTCGAGGCAATAGCCGGGAGACAGTCCCGGGTCGGGAGTGGGTCGTGACCACACGTACAGCGCAGCAGCAGTCCCGCAAGAGCACCGAGGAGCAGCCGGCAACGGATCTGCGGACCTACGTGCTCGACACCTCGGTCCTGCTGAGCGATCCGCAGGCGTTCTTCCGGTTCGCCGAGCATTCGATCGTCCTTCCGGTGGTCGTGATCACCGAACTCGAGGGCAAAAGGCATGATCCGGAGATCGGCTACTTCGCGCGGCAGGCGCTGCGCCATCTCGACGAGCTGCGCATCGAGCACGAGCGGCTGGACTTCCCGGTGCCCATCGGCGAGGGCGGCACCTTCCGCGTCGAGCTGAACAACACCAGCGGAGACATCCTGCCCAGCGGCATCCGGCTCGGCGACAACGACAGCCGCATCCTCTCGGTCGCGATGCACCTGTCACAGGGCGGGGAAGATGTCACGATCGTCTCCAAGGACCTGCCGATGCGCGTCAAGGCGGCTTCGCTCGGGCTGCGGGCGGAGGAGTACCTCGCCGAGCAGGCCGTCGATTCCGGGTGGACCGGGATCTCGACGCTGGACCTGTCGGGCGACGAGATGAGCGACCTGTACGAGAGCGAGGTCGGAACCAGCGAGGAGGCCATCGGGCTGCCCGTGAACACCGGCCTGATCATCCACTCCGAACGCGGATCCGCTCTCGGGCGGGTCACGAGCGACGGCGAGTACAAGCTCGTGCGCGGCGACCGCGAGGTCTTCGGCATGCACGGCCGCTCTGCCGAGCAGCGCATCGCGATCGACCTGCTGCTCGACCCGGACGTCGGCATCGTCTCGCTCGGCGGACGTGCCGGCACGGGGAAGTCGGCGCTCGCGCTCTGCGCCGGTCTGGAAGCGGTGCTCGAGCGCCAGCAGCAGAAGAAGATCATCGTCTTCCGCCCGCTGTTCGCGGTCGGCGGTCAGGAGCTCGGCTACCTCCCCGGCGACCAGGGCGAGAAGATGGGCCCCTGGGGACAGGCGGTGTTCGACACGCTCGGCTCCGTGGTCTCGGGCAACGTGCTGGAAGAGGTCGTGGACCGCGGGCTGCTCGAGGTGCTGCCGCTGACGCACATCCGCGGCCGCTCGCTGCACGACGCCTTCGTGATCGTGGACGAGGCGCAGTCGCTCGAGCGCAACGTCCTGCTGACGGTCCTGAGCCGGATGGGGCAGAACTCCCGTGTCGTGCTCACCCACGACGTCGGACAGCGCGACAACCTGCGCGTCGGTCGTCACGACGGCGTCGCGAGCGTGATCGAGACGCTCAAGGGTCACGACCTGTTCGGACACGTGACGCTGATGCGCTCCGAGCGCTCGGCGATCGCAGCGCTCGTGACCGAGCTGCTGGAGGGCGGCGAGCTCAGCTGACCCGTTGCCCATCACTTCGGGGGCCGACACGCCACTTGTCGGACGTTTCTTCACGAACGGTCCGACATCTGGCGTGTCGGCCCCCGTTGTCTCGTCACGCGTGTTCGCGCACGCGGACGATCCCGGCGAGGATCGCGGCGCGCACAGTCGGCCAGTCGAAGATGATCTGCGCATAGTCGAATCGGAGAGTCTCGTACCCGAGAGCGGATGCCGCGGCATCCCGCACGAGATCCTTATGCCGCTTCGATCCGCCGTCGTGGTTCGCCTTGCCGTCCACTTCGAGGATCAGGCGTCCGTCGATCACGAAGTCCACTATGCCGACGCCGACCAGCATCACTTGTGTCGCAAGCATCAGTCCGATGAAATGCAGGCGCAGACGAAGGATCGATTCGAGCCCGCTGTCCGCATCGTCGCGTGCGAAGTCGACCAGCCAGCGCGCGTACGCGGGAAGCGATCCACGCAGGCGGAGTCTCGCGGCGCGTGAGAGCTTGCGCAACCGCAGCGCTGACTCCAGCGAAGCGAAGAACGATTCGTCGCCTTCGCAACGGTGCAGGTGCGCCAGCGCGGTCTCGACGTCGACGAGCCCGACGGGAACCTCGCCCCGGAAGAAGTGGCTGACACAACGGCATCCGCTGTGCTCGTGGACGCGGCCTCGCCGTCCCACCCAGACGTGCGGCCGCGCGTCATCGGTCAGAACCCAGATTCCGTGGGCGCGCAGGGCAGCGGCGCAGGTCAATGCTCCGCCGTGGAGCGCCGCGTCACGCGCCTCCTGGTCCGCGCCGACCGCGGCGTACAAGCCTGGCCGGAGGCGCTCCACCTCGCCTTTCCGCACCGCCTGCGTCAGTCGCGGCCGGCTGACGCCGTTCTTCTGGAGGGTTGTTCCGTGGGCGATTCCGCCGAGGTGGTCGAGGAGCAGTTGCGGGTTCATGGCGACAGCATGCCGCGCCTCGATCAGGGCGCGGAGCCGCGGCTGCCCGTCTGTGCGGGATCTGTGGACAAGACGCTGTGAACGTTCGTTGTGCAGGGGACGTGCTGCGAACAGAACGGGGGCCGACACGCCAGATGTCGGACCGAAAGGCGGTTAACGTCCGACAAGTGGCGTGTCGGCCCCCGAAGTGGTGGCCGCGGGGGTCAGCCCGGGTGGGTCATGCTCAGCAGGTCGAGCTTCTCGTCCAGCTGCTGCTCGGTGAGCTCGCCGCGCTCGACGTAGCCGAGGTCGATCACGGCATCGCGCACCGTGATGCCCTTGGCGACCGCGTGCTTGGCGATCTTGGCGGCGGCTTCGTAGCCGATGAGCTTGTTCAGCGGGGTGACGATCGACGGGCTCATGCCAGCGAATGCGGCGGCGCGCTCGGTGTTCGCCTGGAGGCCGTCGATCGTCTTGTCCGCGAGCACGCGCGAGGCGTTCGCGAGCAGACGGATCGACTCGAGCAGAGCCGTGCCCATGACGGGGATCGCGACGTTGAGCTCGAAGGCGCCGGAGGCACCGGCCCACGCCACGGTCGCGTCGTTGCCGATCACGCGGGCGCAGACCATCAGCACGGCCTCGGGAACGACCGGGTTGACCTTGCCGGGCATGATCGAGGAGCCGGGCTGAAGGTCGGGGATGTGCAGCTCGCCGAGACCCGTGTTGGGCCCGGATCCCATCCAGCGCAGGTCGTTGTTGATCTTCGTCAGCGACACCGCGATGGTGCGCAGGGCTCCGGACGCCTCGACGAGCCCGTCACGGTTGGCCTGCGCCTCGAAGTGATCCTTCGCCTCCGTGATGGGCAGCTCCGTCTCGGCGGCGAGCAGCGCGATGACCTTCTGCGGGAAGCCGAGCGGTGTGTTGATGCCGGTGCCGGTGGCGGTGCCGCCCAGCGGGACCTCGGCGACGCGGGGGAGCGCCGACTGCACGCGCTCGATGCCGAGGCGCACCTGGCGGGCGTATCCGCCGAACTCCTGGCCGAGGGTGACGGGCGTCGCATCCATGAGGTGCGTGCGACCGGACTTCACCGCGTCCTTCCACAGCTGCGCCTTGGCCTCCAGCGCGACGGCGAGGTGGTCCAGCGACGGGATGAGCGTGTCGATGAGCGCCTGGGTGACGGCGATGTGCACCGAGGTCGGGAAGACGTCGTTGGAGGACTGCGACGCGTTCACGTGGTCGTTCGGGTGTACCGGCGAGCCCAGGATGCCGGTCGCGAGAGTGGCGAGCACCTCGTTCATGTTCATGTTCGAGGACGTGCCGGAGCCGGTCTGGTACGTGTCGACCGGGAACTCGCCGTCGTGCGCGCCGGACGCGACCTGGTCGGCGGCGGCGGCGATCGCGTCGGCGATCGCGGCATCGAGAGTGCCGAGCTCCTTGTTCGCCAGGGCTGCCGCCTTCTTGATCCGGGCGAGTGCGGCGATCTGGGTGGATTCCAGGCCCTTGCCCGAGATCGGGAAGTTCTCCACCGCGCGCTGCGTCTGCGCGCCGTAGAGCGCGTTCACGGGCACGCGAACCTCGCCCATCGTGTCGTGCTCGATGCGGTACTCGGTCTCGGTCACTTCGATTCCTCCTGGGTTGTGGGAGCGCCTGTGCTCCCGGTGTCGATGCCCACCGTGATCACGGGCACGGCCGTGCCCTCGGCGAGGCGGTAGTTCGCGCCGACGATGCCGAGTCGCCCTTCGGCGACGGCGTCGCTGATCAGCTCGGACGACTGCAGCAGATTCGCCACGGTGTTGCGCAGGTGCTCGCGTCCGACGAGTTCGGCGTCGATGTCCGCCGGTTCCGTTCCACCGTGCTCGGCGAGCACCTTGCGGGCCGCCGGGATGATCGGAGCGATGAGCTTCCAGATGTGCGGGGGCAGGGGTGCCGCATCGATGGCGGTCCCGTCGATCGCGGCCTTCACGGCGCCGCACGAGTCGTGCGCGAGGACGACGATCAGCGGGACCTCGAGGACCTCGACCGCGTACTCGAGGCTTCCCACGATGGACTCGCCGATGACCTGGCCCGCGTTGCGGACCACGAACAGGTCGCCCAGCCCGAGGTCGAAGATGATCTCGGCCGAGAGACGCGAATCCGAGCATCCGAACAGGGTCGCGATCGGGCTCTGCCCGTCGGCGAGTTCGTGGCGCTTCTCGACGTCCTGGTTCGGATGCCGCGGTTCACCGGCGACGAATCGGCGGTTCCCTTCGCGCATCTCGTGCCAGGCCTGGTTCGGGGTCAACACAGTCATTCGGCCTCCTCCACAGCGGTGATCTGAGAATCCAGCGATCGGGCGACCTCGGCCATCGAATCCGCGGACCGCGAACCGAACAGCAGAACGTAGTCATCGCCGGCCTGGGTGCCCAGGGCGTACGTGACGTTGGCGGACCCGCGGTCGCCGATGTCGTACACGTCCCATTCGCGGCCGTCGATGGTGACGGTCGAGGTGGGGGCGAAGCCGTCCAGCATCTGCGGCGCCCAGGCGGCGTCGGCGTCGAACGCCTGGGCGATGCGGATGAATCCGCGCTCCTCCTCGTCGGCCGGAGCGATCGTGATGTTCCAGACGACGGTCGCCCCGCCGTCGAGCTGCGCGACGTTCACGCGCCAGAAGTCGTCCAGGTCGGGCACGACGACCGGACTCTGCATGGTCGATTCGACGTCGGCGGCGATCCGGTCCACGTCGATCTTCGCCGCGGGAGTCGGCTCGCCGCGGGGAACCGCGAACACGATGACGGCGACGACGGCGACCGTCAGGATCAGCGCCGCGATCAGGTGCCGGAAGGTCTGGCTGGAGCGGTAGGCCTGGCTGGAGGCGGCCTTGCGCGCTGCCGTCTCGTCGGGAGTCTCCGGGCGTCCGAGTTCGGCGACGATGGGGGCGGAGGACTTGCGGCTCACGACTCGTCCTCGTCGGATGCCGCAGTGCGCGCGGCGTCCAGACGGCGCTTCGCGCCGAGCAGCCACTCCTCGCAGCGCGCGGCGAGCGCCTCGCCGCGCTCCCACAATGCCAGCGACTGCTCGAGCGTCGGAGCGCCCTGCTCGAGCTCGGCGACCACCCGGACGAGTTCGTCGCGCGCGGCCTCGAACGACAGCGATTCCACAGGGGTGTCGGTCGGCGCAGTCACGCCCTCCATCCTACGTCGTCGCCCGACTCGCGCCGATTCAGGCGCCTTCCGCGATCTCGCCCTCCGAGCGCACCGTCACAGACCCGCGGTCGACGGTCAGAGTCAGCGCCGTGCCGGCCGGGGCATCCGTCGCATCGCGCAGGATCACCCCGCCGTCGAGGTGCGCGATGGCGTACCCGCGGGCGAGCGTCGCTGCGGGTGACAGCGCACGCAGGGACGCTCGGAGCTCGGTCGTCCGGCGCCCCGCATCGTCCACGCGACGCGACACGATGTCGCGGCCGCGCGCCGCGAGCAGCAGCGTCTCCTGGGCTCGCGCGTCGATGATGTGGTCGGGGGAGCGCAGCACGGGGCGCGAACGCAGCTGGTCCAGCTGCGCGATGTCGTGCGAGACCCGTTGCGTCAGCCGGCTCGTGGCCCGCGAACGCAGCTGCGCTATGAGCGCGCGCTGTTCGCCGACATCCGGGACGACGCGCTTGGCGGCGTCGGTCGGTGTGGAGGCCCGCAGGTCGGCGACGTCGTCGAGCAGCGGATGATCGTTCTCGTGGCCGATCGCGGAGACGACCGGAGTGGATGCCGCGGCCACCGCCCGCACCAGCCGCTCGTCGCTGAACCCGAGCAGGGTCTGGGGGTCGCCGCCGCCGCGGGCGATGATGATCACGTCGACGTCCGGGTCGGCATCCAGTTTCGCCAATGCTGCGAGCGTGTCCGGGACGCACCGATCGCCCTGCACCGCGGCGTACTCGGTGCGGAACCGCACCGCCGGCCAGCGCAGCTCGGCATTGCGGTGCACGTCCTTCTCGGCATCGGACCGCTCGCCCGTGATCAGCCCGATCACATGCGGGAGGAACGGCAGCGGACGCTTGCGAGCCGCGTCGAACAGACCCTCCTGCCGCAACTGCATGCGCAGCTTCTCCAACCGCTCGAGCTGATCACCGAGACCGACGTGCTTCATCGCGGAGACCGTGAAGCTGAAGTCGCCGGCCTTGACGAAGTAGTCCGCCTTGACCGCGGCTGTGACGTGGTCGCCGACACCGAGGTCGTTCGGGATGCGGGCGCGCACGCTCGACCAGATGCGCAGGGAGATCTGCGCATCCGAGCGGGTGTCCTTCAGCCGCGCGAACACGTTGCCGGCCCGCATGTTCCAGGACGTGATCTCCCCTTCGACCCAGACCGTGTTCCAGCGGGCGACGAAGTCGCGGATCGTCGTGTTCAGGCGAGCGACGGAGGTCGGCGCATCCGCCGTGGAGTCCTTCGGCGCGACGGCGTCGGCCGGGGGCGCCTCGCCGGGGACGGACGCGGCCTCGAAGACGGTCATCCTGTTCCTCCTGTCGGCGGCTCGCCCAGCCTCGTCCCATCCGCTCGCCGTAGAATCGAGGGGTGAGCCAGACAGCCGTGCACCTATCCATGCCGCGTATTCCGCGATCGCGGCGCGCCGCGCTCCAGGATAACCCGGTCGACGGACACAAGCGGGTGCTCCTCGCCGCCCCGCGCGGGTACTGCGCCGGCGTCGACCGCGCGGTCGTCGCGGTCGAGAAGGCGCTCGAGCGCTACGGAGCGCCGGTGTACGTGCGCAAGCAGATCGTGCACAACATCCATGTAGTGACCGAGCTCGAGGACAAGGGTGCGATCTTCGTCGACGAGGTCGACGAGGTACCCGAGGGCGCGCACGTCGTGTTCAGCGCGCACGGAGTGTCGCCGGCCGTCGTGAACGCGGCATCCGACCGGGGGCTGCACGCGATCGATGCGACCTGTCCCCTCGTCACCAAGGTGCACCGCGAGGCCGTGCGCTTCGCCAAGAACGATTTCGAGATCCTGCTCATCGGCCACGACGGCCACGAAGAGGTCGAGGGGACCGCGGGCGAGGCGCCCGACCACGTCACCGTCGTGAACTCCCCCGAGGAGGCGGACACCGTCGTGGTGCGCGACCCGTCGAAGGTCGTGTGGCTGTCGCAGACGACGCTGTCGGTCGACGAGACCATGGAGACGGTGAATCGTCTGCGCACACGCTTCCCCGAGCTGCAGAACCCGCCGTCCGACGACATCTGCTACGCCACTCAGAACCGGCAGGTCGCGATCAAGAAGGTCGCCGCCGAGGCTGAGCTCGTGATCGTCGTCGGTTCGGCGAACTCCTCCAACAGCGTCCGCCTCGTCGAAGTCGCACTCGAGTACGGCGCCAAGGCCGCATACCGCGTCGACTACGCCGATGAGGTCGAGCAGGAATGGCTCGACGGTGTGGCGACGGTCGGCGTCACCAGCGGCGCGTCCGTCCCCGAGGTCCTCGTCGAAGAGGTGCTCGAGGCGCTGAGTGGTGCCGGCTATGCCGACGTCCAGGAGGTGCGAACCGCGGAGGAGGACCTGATGTTCTCGCTTCCCAAGGAGCTCCGACAGGATGCTGCGGGCCAGCGCGACGCGCGTCCACTCGGCGGCCGCACCACGGAGGCGTCCGCATAGCGCTCACCTGTTCCGGCAGGGCACGGAGACAACTCGCCGAGATCGGCTCTACGATGTAATCGCGGCGCCGGTCTGATGGTGCCGCAGGTGCCGGAGCGTCCCCAGCGCCCGGTGCTTTCGGTGCGAGCGTCCCCAGCGCTCACGCCAGCGGCCCCGGGGTGTCCCCACACCTCGGGGCCGTCGCCGTGTGAGCGGAATTCCTGGGAGAGACGCAGAGGACGACTCGTTAGCATGGCGGGATGAGCGACCAGATGACCCCGGCCCCGCGGCCGCAGTACGGCGAGTATGCGACGCCCGAGGAGCAGCGTCGTCTGGCCGGGCTTCCTCCCGTGGATGCGGCGCCGGTCGTCGAGGAACCGGTCCGGCCGGTGGCCGCTGCTGCGCCGGTGAGCGCACCGAGCGCTCGCCCGAGCGGCGCCGATCGGATCGTCACGATCGCTCTGCTCGCCTACGGACTCGTCAACGTCGTCATGACGGCGATCTCGTATCTCGATCTTCCGACCGTCCTGCAGCAGAGCATGGACATCCTGGGCATCGAAGGCGATTTCACGAACTTCGCACCGGCACGGCTCTGGGGCGGCATCGCCGCCGTCATCCTGGTGATCGGCTACGCGCTCACCGTGCTCGTCGCCTTCCGCCGACTGCGTGCGGGCAAGCGCTCGTGGTGGGTGCCGCTCGTGGGTGCGGCCGTGACGATGATCGTCGTCACGATCTGCATAATGATCCCGATGATGGGCGACCCGGCGTTCGCCGCGTACCTCCAGACCGGCGGTCTCTGACCCAGACGGATCACCCGCGCGACCGGATGTGCGCGTCGGGCCCAGGGAACAGGACGCCCTCGTGGCCGTCGTCCCAGCGGACGAGGTACGGCGGAGCGCCGTCGTCGCCGTGGACCTCGACGATGACGCCCTCTCGCCTGGGCGTCGTGTCCGTGCGCCCTTCGACGATCAGCTGATCTCCGGGTTGTGCATGCATCATCCCCACCTCGCTTCGCCGTGGCCGTTGCCGCTGATTCCACGATCCTCCGCATGCCCGGTCGTACGCAAGCGGGTCACGGGTACTGTCGAAGGCGTGCCTCATGACAACTTCGGAGTTCGCGTCTCGTATGCCTCGGTCGAACGAGGCGATGGCGCGGATCCACGCGCCTCTGCGCGGGGCGTGCTCTCGACTCTGCGCGTGCTGTCCGCCGTGCGGGACGCCTCTGCCGCATGGCAGGAGCACGCCGAAGCCCTGCTGGTGATCCCGTTGACCGATGACGGGGCGGTGCTGACTCTGACCGACGACGACACCGTTGCGACGACGCTGGCGGTCGACGCGCTGCGTGCGGCATTCGCGGATGCCGGGCTGAACCTCTCGTTGGCCGCCGATGCACCCGCGGCGGTGATTCCCGCAGGTTTCGAGGAGTTCGAGGCCGAGTTCGCGGACGGGCCCGCAGGCGCGGGCGTGGAGCCGGCCGATGGTTCCGAGTCGTTCGCCCCGATTCCGGTGCGAGTGGCGGCGTTCTCGCATCGGGGACCCGCCGTCGCGCGCCTGCTCGCCGAGGCGAATCGGACGACCGTCGTGCATGTGGAGGAAGGGGAGTGGTCGCTGCAGCGCTTCCGGACGTCGGATCCGACCGCTGGATGGGTGTCGTCGAGCGCCGAGCTTCCCGTGATCGAGGTCAATCGCACGGATGACGGCGAGACCTGGGTCGAGGTTTCCGCGGGGGCCGGGACGGTACCGTTCTGGCCCGATGCCGAGCGCGACACGCAGCCGGTGCTGGATCCCGACGCGATCACAGTCCCCGAGACCGTCGAGGTGTACCGACGGCTGCTCACGGAGGGCGACGGCAGCCGCGATGAACTGGCCGAGCTCGCGACTCTCACCCGACTGGACGTGGATGCCGCTCATCGCGGACTGATCGCCGAGGCTCTGGGCGGAGTGGTCGGCACCGACGAGCGCCATCGCGCGTTCCTGGCCGCGTTCGGGATCCCGGACGCCCTGATCGATCAGGCCTTCGACGACGCAGAGGAACGCGGTGTCCGACGATTCGAGCCGGTCGGCTGGCCCGCGGCGGTCTGGAACACTCTCGTCGCCGGCGTCGGCGAGCTGGCACCGTTGCCCCGGCGGAACACGTTCTTCCAGCGCGCGGCGGCCGCGATTCGACGCCGACCCGTTCTGGGCCTCGCCCTATCCACCGGTGAGCTGACGTTCGGACTGTGGGCTGCGCGCCGCCTCCCCGGTGCGGCGAAGGCCGTGGGACTGCTGGCGATCGTCGACGCGATCGGCGGTATCGCCGTCTGGATCACGCGGCTCCGCCGCCGCTGACGCGTCCCGAGACGAGACGAGGCCCGGCGCGCGCAGCGCCGGGCCTCGTCTCGGCATGGATCAGTGGGCGTTGCCGTTGTTGAAGTGGTAGTCGCCGCCACCACCCTGGTGGCCGTTGGCGCCAGGGCCGCGGCCGCCGGTACCGGACTCGACGTGGTTCGTCTTCGTGTGCACGATGTCGTAGTAGATGCTCGTGTCTGCGGCGTCGGGGAACACGCGGTAGGTGAAGACGTTCTTGGTGAGCTCCGTGATCGGGACGACGCGCTGGAACAGCACGTCGCCCGCGGCATCCTTCGCGTTGATCCAGCGCTCGGAACCGTCGGGCGCAACCGTCCAGTCGCCGTGGAGCTTGGGGCTGTCGTCGAGGTTGTACATCGTGTACGTGCCGTCCGCGTCGAAGTACGCCCAGCCGACGAAGTTCGACACCGCGGCATCGTCGAGGGCGACGCGGTTTCCGTTCTGGTCGAACGCACTCGTCGTCTTCCACGGCGTCGAGGCGAGCACGTCCGACGGCGTCTGCGCCATCCGCACCGAGGAGAAGGATGCCGAGGCGGCAGGGGCTGCGGCGGCAGCGGTCGTCGGGACGATGGCGAGGGCCGCGAGGGCCACGGTCGACGCGGCGATGACGGAACGGCGGGTGAAGGAGGTGGTGATGTTCATGTCCTCCACGCTACGAATCGCCCATCGGACGGCACATCATCCGATCGGCTAGCCTTGGGCGCCCGAGCGGTCGACATCGCCGAACGCAGGATGCCCCGGCCGATCGGCCGGGGCATCCTGACACGGGCTCAGCGAGCCGGTCCTGCGGTGTCAGCTCTTGGACTGGCCGTAGCTGCCGAGCTGGCGGGTCGACTCGACGACGCGTGCGGCCATCGCGGACTCGGCGACCTTGCCCCAGGCGCGCGGGTCGTACTGCTTCTTGTTGCCGACCTCGCCGTCGACCTTCAGGACGCCGTCGTAGTTCTTGAACATGTAGTCGGCGATCGCGCGGGTGTACGCGTACTGCGTGTCCGTGTCGATGTTCATCTTGATGACGCCGTTCGCGACCGCGAGGGCGATCTCCTCGTCGGTCGAGCCGGAACCGCCGTGGAAGACGAGGTCGAGCGGCTTGGCGCCCGTGCTGTACTTCGCCGCGACCTGCGCCTGGATCTCTCCGAGGAGCTCGGGACGCAGCTTGACGCCGCCGGGCTTGTAGACACCGTGGACGTTGCCGAACGTGAGGGCGGCGATGTAGCGGCCCTGTTCGCCGAGGCCGAGGGCCTGGACGGCCTGGTCGACGTCCGCGAAGGTCGTGTAGAGGGCGTCGTTCGAGCCCTCGTGCTGGACGCCGTCCTCCTCGCCGCCGACGACACCGATCTCGACCTCGAGGATCGCGTTGATGTTCTTCATGCGGGGGAGGAGGTCCCTGGCGATCTCGATGTTCTCCGCGAGGGGAACGGCCGAACCGTCCCACATGTGGGACTGGAAGATCGGGTTGCGGCCGGCCTTGACCTCCTCTTCGGATGCGGCGATGAGCGGCTCGACGAAGCCGCCGAGGGCATCCTTCGGGCAGTGGTCGGTGTGCAGCGCGACCGTGACGGGATAGTTCTTCGCGACTTCGGTCGCGAAGCGGGCGAAGGCCAGAGCGCCGGTCGCGCGGGCCTTCACGGTGTGGCCGGCGAAGTAGTCGGCGCCACCCGTGGTGACCTGGATGATGCCGTCGGAGCCGGCCTCGGTCAGGCCCTGGAGGACGGAGTTGATGGTCTGCGAGCTGGAGACGTTGAACGCCGGGTACGCGAAGCCACCGGCCTTCGCGCGGTCGAGCATTTCTGCGTACTGATCCGGAGTGGCGACGGGCATGAGGAACTCCTGCGATAGATGAAGCCGGGACAGCAGTCACTCTATCGTCGGACGCTCCGGATGCCGTGGCCGGGGTCACTCGGCGACGGGTCGCTCTTCGCTGATGTTAAAAAACGGAATTCCTTCGATGTTTCGAGGGCGAAACTCCTGTGTTTTCGGTCGATCCGCTGGATAGGCTGACCGCATGGTAAGTCTGACGGCCGATCTGAGCCCACTGCGTCCTGACCGCAACCTCGCGCTGGAGCTCGTGCGCGCGACCGAGGCCGCGGCGATCCGCGCGGTGCCCTTCATCGGGCGCGGTGCGAAGGAGGCGGCTGACGGTGCGGCGGTGGACGCCATGCGCGCGTTCTTGGGGACCGTCGACTTCAAGGGTCGGGTCGTCATCGGCGAGGGCGAGAAGGACAACGCGCCGATGCTGTTCAACGGCGAGGTCGTCGGTACGGGACGCGGTCCCGAGTGCGACATCGCGGTGGACCCGATCGACGGGACATCGTTGACGGCTGCCGGTCGTCAGAACGCCCTGTCCGTGATCGCCGTGTCGGACGGCGGCACGATGCTCGATGCATCCAGCGTCTTCTACATGGACAAGCTCGTGACGGGACCCGCGGGTGTCGGCGTCGTCGACATCCGTCTTCCGATCGGGGAGAACATCCGTCTGCTCTCGAAGGCGCTGGGCAAGCCGGTCGACGAGATCGTCGTGTCGGTGCTGAACAGGCCGCGGCATGAGCAGCTGATCCAGGAGATCCGGGATGCTGGGGCCGGCACGCGCCTGATGAGCGACGGCGATGTCGCCGGCGGCATCAATGCCGCGCGCCATGGTGCACGGACGGACATGTGCGTCGGAGTCGGCGGGAGCCCTGAAGGCATCGTGACCGCATGTGCCATCAAGGCGCTCGGCGGTCACATCCAGGGCCGGCTCTGGCCGCGGGACGACGAAGAGCGTCAGCGCGGCATCGATGCCGGGCTCGAGATGGACAAGGTGCACGAGGCCGATGATCTCGTGCGCGGCAACAACACGATCTTCGTCGCGACCGGTGTCACAGACGGGCAGCTGGTCGCGGGAGTGCGCCGCGAGGGCGGCTACGTGTACACGGAGTCGGTCGTGCTGCGCGGAGCATCCGGTACGCTTCGTCGCATCGCGAGCGAGCACCTCGTCTCGAAGTGGTTGTGATCGCGCCGATCCATAAGCGCTGACCGCATCGTTATCGACCCGGTACGGCGCCGGCGCATCGTCGCGTCATGATTTCTCAGCGGAGCCTGGCAGAATGGTGCCGGATCTGCTGGCACCCCTCGACCGAGGCGTGCCGGGGAGAGGACGAGCGATGAGCACGCAGCACACCGGCCGCGAGAAGGCCATGCCGAAGGTGGTCACCACCGCGACGGGTCGCATCCTGCGCGTCAACGCCGACGGCACACTCGGGTCGAGCTCGCAGGACGCCCAGGCGTCCGCTCAGACGGTCGCTGCCGCGCGCAGCGGGATCGCTCAGGATCCGGCGCGTCGTGCGGATGTGCTCTTCCGCGTGCGGCGCGAGGCGGGCCACGAACTCAGCGCATGGTGGATGATCGGCGCGTTCGTCGTGACCTCCGGCCTGGTCATCGCCCTGCTCAGCTGGGTCCCCGGCGGCGCGTGAACCTGGGTCGCCGCTTGACCGACTCGGCTCGCTGACCGGCTCAGCTCTCGGCCGCGGCGTCTGTGCGGGCATCGTCGAGCCGAAGGCGGACATCGCCGACGTCCGCCCGCAGCGTCGAGGGACTGGATGAGTTCTCGCTGCCGACCACTGGGTCGATCAGTTCCGGCGCGGTGTACCTGCGGCCGGTCGTGAGGATCGCGGCCGGCGCCGAATCGAGTGTCGACGCGTCGATACCGGGGAACTGCCGTGCCGTCACCAACACGCGACTCTCGAGCGAACCGGCGAAGCGGTTGTAGCTGTCGACGGTGCGCTCGAGTGCCCGGCGCAGATCGTCCGCGTGTCCCGCGAGAGTGCCGAGTCGCTCGTAAAGCTGGGTGCCGAGAGCGAGCAGCGTCCGCGCCTCCGTCGACACCTCCTGCTGGGTCCACGTGTAGGCGACGGTCTTGAGCACCGCCCAGAGGTTCACCGGGGAGGCGAGCGCCACGCGCTTGCCGAATGCGTAGTCGAGCAGCGTGGCGTCCTCATCGATGGCGGCGGCCAGCAGCGATTCGTTCGGCAGGAAGCAGATGACGAACTCGGGACTGGAATCCAACCCGGACCAGTACGCCTTCTTCGCCAGCGCATCGATGTGCGCACGCACCGCCTTGACGTGCTTCTGCATGAGGATGCGCCGCGCCGCCTCGTCCTTCTCGCCGATGCCGAGGGCACTGGCCTCGAGATACGCGTCGAGAGGAACCTTCGCGTCCACCGCGATCGACGCACCGCCGGCGAGGCGGATCACCATGTCGGGCCGGCCCTGTCCGCGATCGGAGAAGATCGTGGACTGCAGATCGAAATCGACGTGCCGGGTGAGGCCGGCGGCTTCGACGACGCGTCGCAGCTGCGTCTCGCCCCAGACGCCGCGCGTCGCGGTCGAACGCAGCGCGCCCGCGAGCGACTCGGTGGTCGCGCGCAGCGCCTCATCAGACTCCTGCGCGCGCCGCAGCTGCTCGGCGAGCGACCCGAACTGGGCGTGCCGTTCCTGCTCCAGCGACGTGACCTTCTGCTGCATGTGGTGCAGGCTCTCGCGCACCGGCGCGAGTGCGGTCAGCACGGCGCTCTGCTGCTCGGCGCGCGCCGCCTCGGCCAGCTGCTGTGCGCGGGCATGCTCCACGGCATCCCGATACAGGTCGTACTGCCGGTCGCGGTCGTCTCGCGCTGCCGCGAGCTCGGCCTCCGCACGCGCGAGCGCTGCGGCACCGCGTGAGGCGCGCGCGTACCACCCGGCCGCAGCGCCTGCGGCGAGGGCGACGATCACGAGAAGTACGGTGAGGAGAGCATCCATGACTTCAGTGTGCGCGTGGCCTCCGACATCGCACGGACGCGCGCCGCAGGACCCAGGCGAGCGCCCGCATCGTTCCCAGGGCGAACGGTGCCGCGCTTACGCAGGTCGGTGCGCCGGCGGCGCATCGCGGCTTCGGCTTCGGCGCGCGGCCGGCTCAGCGCGCGTCCGGCTCAGGCGACGGCGCGCTCCGGCACCGACGGGGCCGGAGCCGTCACGCGCACATGCAGCGCGTCGGCCAGGGCATGCACGTCGGCTGCGCCGTGCCGGCGGGCGGCGTCGATGACGATCTGCGCGCACGCCCGGGCGTCGGCGAGGGCGTCGTGGTGCGAGAACTCGGCGAACCCGGCGGCCGCGGCCGCCTTGGGCAGGCGATAGGAGTCCAGCTGGTAGGTCTTTCGGGCGACCTGGAGGCTGCACAGCGAACGGTACGGCGGGCACTGCAGTCCGGTCGCGTCGGATGCCTTGCGCAGCACGTTGAGGTCGAATCCGGCGTTGTGCGCCACCAGCACGTCGGCGCCGGCGAAGTCGCAGAGGCGATCGAACTGCTCGGGCCAGGTCGCGGCATCCTCGACGTCCTCGGGGCGGATCCCATGGATGCGGACGTTCCACTCCTGGAACTCGTCGTGCCCGGCCGGCGGGCGGATCAACCAGCCCGTCATCGCGACGACCTCGCCGCCGCGCACGCGCACGAGCCCTACGGAGCACGCGGAGGCGGGGCTGGAGTTCGCGGTCTCGAAGTCGATCGCAGTGAAATCCAGTGGCACGGATTCACTGTCTCCCGGCATCCGGACGCGACGTCGCAGGCTCGCCGTAGGCTGGCCACATGAGCGAAGACGCACGGGCGACATCCTTCGGGGCGCAGGCCGCCGGCTACGAACTCGCCCGACCCGACTACCCGTTCGAAGCCGTTGCCTGGATGCTCGAGCCGCTGCCGCACGGCTCACGGCGGATCGCGGACGTCGGCGCCGGCACGGGCAAGCTGACGCGGGTGCTGGCGACGGCTCCGGATGCAGAGATCGTCGCGGTCGATCCGGATGCCGAGATGCTCGCGACGCTCGGGGTGACCGTGCCCGGTGTGCCCACCTTCCTCGGCACGGCCGAGCACCTGCCGCTTCCCGATTCGAGTGTTGATGCCGTGGTACTGGCACAGGCGTGGCATTGGGTCGAGCCGGTGGCGGCATCGGCCGAAGTCGGCCGTGTCGTGCGCGACGGCGGCGTCCTGGGGCTGATCTGGAACATCCGCGACGAGCGCACGGACTGGGTGCGTCGACTGACGACGATCATGCACGGCAGTGCGGCGGAGCAACTGCTGTCCGGTGCGGGCCCCGAGGTCATGGCACCCTTCGGGCCCCTCGCCTCCGCGGAGTGGGAGTGGACGATGCCGATCACGCGTTCCCGGCTGCACGATCTCGCCAGTTCGCGAAGCTACGTGATCACGGCGCCGGATGCCGAGAAGCTGCGGATCCGACGCGAGATGGACGAGCTGCTCGACGAACTCGGCATTCACGACGACGATGCGATCGAGCTGCCCTACCTCACGCGCGCGTTCCGGGCGGTGCGGCAATGACCGAGCGCGCCGAAGCCGTCTTCTTCGATCTCGACGGCACGCTCGTCCACGACGGGGCAGGCGACGCCGTGCGCCAGACCGCGCGGGAGCTCGCGCGGCGACACGGGCTCGACGCCGACGCGATCCTCGCGGCGAACGCCGAGGCGTGGAGCGAGTGCTGGGCCCAACAGGGCGAGAGGTGGATGCGCGGCGAGCTCCCTGGCGACGCGCTGCCGCGTGAGATCTGGCGGCTGACGCTGATCGGTTTCGGGCGGGATGGCGTTTCGCTCCTGGATGAAGCAGTACGACTGCATGTCGGGGCCGAGCACGGCACGTTCACGCTGTACGCCGAGACGCTCTCGGTCCTGGAAGGGCTTCGTTCCGCCGGCATCCCGCTCGGAGTCATCACCAACGGTCCGGCAGAATCCCAGCGGGCGAAGCTCGCCACGGTCGGGATCGACGGACTGTTCGACGTCGTGGTGGCGTCGGGCGACATCGGCGTGCTCAAGCCCTCCGGCGCCATCTTCGAGCTGGCGTTGGAGCGGCTCGGCGTCACGGCGGGACGCGCGCTCCATGTCGGAGACAACTTCGCGGCCGATGTCGTGGGTGCTGCTGCCGTCGGGATGACCGCGGTCTGGATCAACCGCGATGCGGCGGTCGCGCCGCGGGCGGACGTGGTGCACCGCGACATCCGATCGCTGCGGGACGTTCTGGTCGACGGGCCGCAGGAGACGGGCATCCCGCGCAGGTAGACTCGTACCCCGTGGCTCTCACTATCGGAATCGTCGGCCTGCCCAACGTCGGCAAGTCCACCCTCTTCAACGCCCTGACCAAGAACGACGTGCTCGCGGCGAACTATCCGTTCGCGACGATCGAGCCGAACGTGGGCGTGGTGAGCCTGCCGGACGCGCGGCTCGGCAAGCTCGCCGAGATCTTCGGCAGCGAGCGGATCCTGCCGGCGACCGTGTCGTTCGTCGACATCGCCGGCATCGTCCGCGGAGCGAGCGAGGGGGAGGGGCTGGGCAACCAGTTCCTCGCCAACATCCGCGAAGCCGACGCGATCGCGCAGGTCGTGCGCGGTTTCGCCGATGACGATGTCGTGCACGTCGATGGTGCGGTGAACCCGGCATCCGACATGGAGACGATCAACGCAGAGCTTATGCTCGCCGACCTGCAGACGCTCGAGAAGGCGATCACCCGGTACGAGAAGGAGGTGCGCGGGCGCAAGCTCGACTCCTCGGTGCTCGAGGCCGCCAACGCCGCGAAGGACGCACTGGAACGCGGCATCCTGCTCTCCACCAGCGGCATCGATCTCGCACCGATCCGGGAGCTCGGCCTGCTGACGTCGAAGCCGGTCATCTTCGTCTTCAACGTCGACGAGTCCGTGCTGACGGATGACGCGCGCAAGGCCGAGCTGGCGGCTCTCGTCGCTCCGGCGAAGGCCGTGTTCCTGGACGCGAAGATCGAGTCCGAGCTGATCGACCTGGACCCTGAGGATGCCGCGGAGCTGCTCGCGTCCACCGGACAGGATGAGTCCGGACTCGACCAGCTCGCACGGATCGGCTTCGACACGCTGGGCCTCCAGACCTATCTCACCGCGGGTCCGAAGGAGGCGCGCGCCTGGACGATCCACAAGGGTGACAAGGCTCCACAGGCCGCGGGTGTCATCCACACCGACTTCGAAAAGGGCTTCATCAAGGCCGAGGTCATCTCGTTCGACGACATCGTGGCGACGGGGTCCGTCGTCGAAGCCCGCGCCAAGGGCAAAGCACGCCTGGAGGGCAAGGACTACGTCATGCAGGACGGCGACGTGGTGGAGTTCCGCTTCAACAACTGACTCCTATCGAAGCACTCGGTAGCACAGGTGAGTCTCGCTGGCGTAGGCGGAGGTCTCGAGGCGCTCCAGTTCGATGCGCTGCCTGAGGCCGGCGAAAAGTGAGATGCCGTCGCCGAGGAGCACCGGCGCGACATCGAGGTGCAACTCGTCGACGAGTCCGAGCCGCAGGCACTGCCGCGCGATGCTCCCTCCGAGCAGGCTGACCCATCGGTCGCCGGCGGCCTGCGAGGCGCGCTCGACGGCGCGGGCGATGTCGTCGACCACGAATGTGTACGTGATGCCGTCGCGTTCGATGGGCTCCTGCGCATCGTGCGTCATGAGGAAGACAGGGACCTGGAGCATCCCGCCGTATGGGATCTCGCCGTCTTCGATGGTCCGTGTCTTGTTCGCACCTCCGACGATGGCACCGATCCTGCCCATGACGTCCTCGACGACGGCGCTGTCTTCCGGAGCAGACGGCCTGCCGAACATCCAGTCGACTCCGCCTCCCTGATCCGCCAAGAATCCATCGAGGGTGATGGTGGCGTGGACGATCACTGTGGCCATGTTGCGCGCTCCTTGCTTCTAGAGGTGAGTCCGGCGACTCGCTTCTCTCAATGTAGGCACCCTCTAGAGGTGAGTCAAGGAACTCATAACTATGGAATACTGGACGGATGGCACGCGGAAGCTCTAGTTACCATCGCGAGATGGCCGCGACGAATCGTGACGCGATCCTCGTCGCAGCAACGCAGCTGTTCCTGGAGAACGGCTACGACCGCACCTCCCTGGCACGAGTCGCTGACGGGGCTGGCGTCTCCAGGGCGACCCTCTTCAAACAATTCCCGACCAAGGCGGCGCTGTTCGAGGCCGCGGTGCTCGCTGCCGGCGGGCGGCCTGCATCGGAACCCGTCGACGTCCCGACGGACGACTTCACCACCGGGCTGGTGGTCCTCGGTCGCGCATACGCGGAGTTGCTGATGCGGCCTGAGATGACAGCACTGATGCGGACGGTGATCGCCGAGTCGCCGCGCTTCCCCGAGCTCCGGCAGCGCACCTTCGACTTCGGAACGCTGCCCGTGCTCACAGCACTGGGGCACTACCTGCGCGACGCGCATGCTGCGGGGACGGCCCACATGGATGACCCGGATCGGGTGTCCGAGCAGTTCCTCGGGATGATCGCATCTTCCATCTTCTGGCCGCGCCTTGTGCACGGCACATGGTCCATCACTGACGCTGAACAGCTACAGGTCGTGGAGGAGGCTGCCCGAACGATCGCCGCGCGGTACGCCACACGCTGAAGCGATCTCGGCGTGACCGCCACAGTACGGCTCGTCGCGCGGCACGGGTCCGCACTGTCTTGCTGAGGCTTCTCTGTGATCGCCGCTCGTTCCGTCTCGCATGCGGATGTCGGAGCTCGGTGCGAGGATGGGCGCATGCCCGAGTCGCCAGAGGTTCAGGTGCTCGTCGAGTTCCTCGGTGAGCAGCTCCGCGGCAGCGTCATCGCAGCGATCGACGTGGCCGAGTTCCGCATCGTCAAGACGCGCGATCGGCAGCTCGACTCGCTCGTCGGTGCCCGGATCACCGACGTGCGGCGCTTCGGCAAGCACGTCGGCTTCGAAACGACTGCGGGCTGGCTGATGATCGGGTTCGGTCGAAACGGCTGGATCCGGTGGCAGGATCCGGAAGACCCGTCCGGTGATGAGTCGGCACCGGAGGTCGCACGGATCGTGCTCGAGGGCAGGGCCGTGATGCGGCTCGTCGACACGGGCGACTTCCTCGCCGTCACCGCGTCGGTCGTCGATGCACCGACCGATGTCGCGGGCATCGCCGCCCTCGGACCGGATCCACTCGCAACCGACTTCTCCCGGGACGACTTCGAGCGCGCACTCGGCACCAGGCGGAAGCAGATCAAGGCACTGCTTCAGGAGCAGACCAGTCTGGCCGGAATCGGCAATGCGTACTCGGACGAGATCCTGCATCGCGCACGGCTGCCGCACGCGGTACATGCGGCAGCTCTGGACGCGGATACGCGGGAGCGACTGTTCCGCGCCGTCGTCGACATCATGCGGGATGCCGTTGCCGATCGTCGAGGACTGCGACCTGATCAGCTCAAACAGGCGAAGGTCGAGGCGATGGTCGTGCATGGGCGCGGCGGCCAGGCATGCCCCGTATGCGGCACCACGATCACCGATCGTGGTGCCGGCGGGGCCTCCGCGCAGTTCTGTCCGCACTGCCAGCCGGATCTCACCGGCGATTGATGCCCAGACTTCGCATGGCCGGGCGAGAGCCCTAGGTCGTTGGGCGCTCTGCTCGTGCGTCGCGGCGCATGCAGATCAGGCGAGGGCGCTCGTCCCAAGACTCCACCTGGGCGAACCCGCGCGACACGTACATTCGGACCACGGCCTCGCGCCAGTCCCAGACGGTCAACGTCACCGGATTCGAGCCGGCGAGGGTGATCGCCTCGTCCAGCAGCGCGGATCCGATGCCGCGGCCGCGTACCACCGGGGATGTCCACAGGCGCTTGATCTCGCTGGCTCCCGCGGTCGTTTTCAGCACGACGATACCGACGATGGTTCGATCAATCTCGGCCACGAGGACCAGGTGATCCGATAATGCGGCGGTGGGATTGTCGACCTCTGCTCTGTACTGAGGCGGAAGCTCGCCGGATCGGGACGGACCTGTGCCGACTCCGTGCTGGATCTTCTCGGTCTCGGTCTGGACGAGGTAAGCGCGCAGTGCCTCGCCGATGGCGGCGGTGTCGGCATGCAGCGCTCCGCGGATGACGGGCGTCGAGGGGGTGATGGGCACGCATCCAGTCTCGCAGGCGCCACCGGGCAGTCGTCTGATCCGGTGACCGCCGAGAACACGGGTCCTGCGCTGCACCGACCGCGAGCGTCAGATGCCAGAGCGACCCACGCCGCCTTCGCCTCCAACACAGACATGTCCCGTCAGGAGCGGATCGATGTCGACACCTACGGGCGATTGCGATCCGATCCGTCACCCAGCTTCGAGGCGCTCCCGATGCAGGTCGATCACTCATCGTCGATCCCACCGTGATCGCGCCGTTAGGCTGACACGATGTCCATCGACGTCGTAGCGCATGAGGGGCTCTCGTCCGACGATCTCTCCCGGTTGAGAGACCTGTTCGACGGCGAGTACCTCGACGACTTCGGTGAGTGGAACCCCACCCAGCCGTATGGCTACGCACCTCATGACGTGCACGTCATCGCGCGGTCGGATGGGCGCGTCGTCGGGCACGTGGGCTGGGCACGCCGCACCATCGGTGTCGGCGACAGCGACGTCACAGTCGCGGGCGTCGGGGGAGTGCTGATCTCCGAGCGGGCACGCGGACGCTCACTGGGGAAGCGGATGCTGGCGGAAACGGCCCGGTCGATGCACGAGTCCGGCGGGATCGCCTTCGGATACCTGGGCTGTCGTGAACAGGTGGCGTCGTTCTATGAATCGTGCGGCTGGCATCGCATCGTCGTGGCGGAACGCTCGATCGCGCGGGACGGGACGCCGGTCGAAGACGCGCCGGGTCAGCCGATTCTCGTGCTTCCGGTCGAGCGCGAGCTGACGTCCTGGCCGCCCGGCTCCGTCGACCTCCGCGGACGCGCGTGGTGACCCGGCGTACCCTGTGAGTGTCGAAGGAGGATCGCCATGACGTTCGATGCTCAGCATCCCGGGCACATTCCGGCAGCGGGTGAGTCGTCCGTCCCCGAGCTCGAAGAGGACGAGACGATCGCGCCTCGTCCAGAAGAGGAGATCGCCGACGTGCTGCGGGCCGAGCCCGACACCGCCGACCACAGTGCAGGTCACGGTTGACCACGACGATCGCACTCGACCGAGACGACGTCTCGCTCGCCGTCACCGACCTCGGTGGTGACGGTCCGCCGTTGCTCCTGCTTCACGGACTCGCGGGCAGCTCGCGCGAGCTCACGCCCACGGCCGCAGCGCTCGCCGACGCGTTCCGCGTCCTGCTCATGGACCAGCGCGGCCACGGCGGCAGCACGCGGCGGCCCGAGAATCTCTCGCGCGAGGCGCACGTGGCCGACGTCGTCCACGTGCTCGAATCCCTCGTCCCCGGACAGCGCTGCGTGCTCGTCGGGCAGTCGATGGGCGCGCACACGGCGTTCCTCGTCGCCGCCGAGCGTCCCGATCTCGTCGATCGGCTCGTGATGCTCGAAGGGCATGCCGCGGGCGACGACGATCCGAAGTCCGCTGCTGATCTCGGACGATTCTTCGCCGGCTGGCCGGCCTTCCGCGACGAAGCCGAGGCCCGCGAGTTCCTCGGCAGCGACGCGATCGTTGATGCCTGGATCGCCGACCTGGAAGCCACACCGTCCGGTCCGCGGCCGCGCTTCGACGCCGACATCATGGAACGCACACTCCGAGCCGTGCACGTGTCCCGATGGCAGGAGTGGGAACGGCTGGAGGTGCCGACGCTCGCGGTGTTCGCCGCCCACGGGATGTTCACGACGGCATCCAAGGCCGAACTGTTGGGGCGCCGTCCCGGAACCCGGCGGATCGACCTGGGCGGCGGCAGCCACGACGCGCACCTCGACGCGTTCGACGAATGGATCGCGGTGATCCGGGCCTGGTTGATCGACGATGACGCATGAGGATGCCGCGCACCCTGGGCTTCTGATCCGCGCTCTCGGCCGCTGCGTTGCGACGGACGCTTCCCCGTCGGCGCGCACCACGCTCCGGTAGCATTGTCAGTCCGTGCCGCGCCCGCATGGCCGAAGGCGATCATGACGGCCATACGAGAGGACTGACCACGTGAGCGACAGCAGCATCTTCGACCCGACCGGCCGTGCCGTGCCCTACGTCGACGAGGGGGAGGGCCCCGTCGCCCTCGTGCTGATCCCCGAAGCGCGCACCGACAACGATGTTCTCGGCATCGTCGCCCACTATCTCGCCGAGGAGGCCGGTTTCCGCGTGCTGCGCATCGGTCATCGCCCGGACGAGACCTCGCTCGCAGAGCGCTCAGACGACGTCATCGCGGTCATGGACCACGTCGGCCTCGCCGACGCCTGGATCGGCGGACACGGCTTCGGCGGCTCGGTCGCTCGCACGGTGGTGGCCGAGCACCCCGACCGCTCCAACGGCCTGCTCCTGCTGGGAGTCGAGGATGCCGAGATCGCGCTCGCCCCGGTGCTGCCCGTTCTGATCGTGCAGGCTTCGGCCGACGAGGTCACCCCGGTGGCGAACGCCGAGCGGCTGCACGCCACCGCGCCCGAACGCTCGAGCATCAAGACCGTCGAGGGTGCGGATCACCTGTTCCCCGTGACGCACCCGGTCGAGACCGCGGTCATCATCGAGGAGTACCTCGACTGGGACTGATCGGTCACGTCGCCCGACGAGCCGCGCCGTGCAGCAGCGTGTCGATGATGCGGGCGGCCAGCGCGTCGACGTCGAGCCCGGCGTCCTCCTCAGGCGTCTGCAGGGTCGCCGCGAGCAGTGCGTAGTACACGCGTCGGGTCCATTGCAGGTCGGTATCCGCGGCGATGAGCCCGGTACCCCGTGCGCGCTCGAGCACAGTGAGGCAGTGCTGCGCGATGTCGTCATGCAGTTGCGCGGCCGCACTCCCTGCAGGGGCGGGGATGCTGAGCGCGAACGCCCATGCGCCCTTGACGTCGAGGACGTTCGCGGTGATCCGATGCAGGGCGACGAGCGGAGGCGCGGTGTCGGGCCGCCCATCGCCGATCGCCTGGATGAGCCGCTCGGCGGCCGACAGCGCCAGGGCATCGAGCAGCGCCTGCCGATTCACGAAGCGACGATGGATGGTCGTGCGCGCGACCCCGGTGGCCGCAGCGATCTGCTCCATCGACGCACCGGGATCAGCGGAGAGCGTGCGCTCAGCAGCCTCGAGAATCGCGTGAACGCTGCGCTCGGCATCCGCTCTCAGCGGGCGCGGGGTCGAGATCATCATGACAAAACACTACTGCCATGATCTTCTTTCTGCTATAACTGCAACAACAGTGTTGCAGTTAAGGAGGATGGCGCATGCGATCGACCACGATGTCGGCTGTCGGGGCTGCGACAGCGATGCTGCTGGTCGGCACATCGACCGCGGTGTCCGCCACGATCGCCGAGTATCCGGTGCTGCTCGGTCAAGCGCTTCGCTATGCGCTCGCCGCAGCGATCCTGCTGCTGGTCGTACGAAGGCTCGGCCTGCCGAAGGTGCAGCTGACGAAGCGCGACGTCCTCCTGCTGCTCGCCCTGTCGGCCACCGGGCTGGTGGGGTTCAACGTGTTCCTCGTCGAGGCCACCCGCCATGCCAGTCCAGCGATGATCGGCAGCGTCGTGGGGGCGGTTCCGATCGTGCTCGCGATCACGGGCCCGCTTCTGCTACGGCGGCGCCCCGCGCCCCGGCTGATCGCGGCGGCGGTCATCGTCACGATCGGCGTCGTCGTCGCCGCCGGATTCGGGGGCGGCAGCGTCTACGGAATGCTGCTCTCGCTCGGCGCGCTCTTGAGCGAGGTCGCGTTCTCGCTGCTGGCGGTTCCGCTGCTGCCGAAACTCGGCGCGCTGCGCGTCGCGGCATACCCGGCGACCCTGTCCGTCGTGCCGCTCGTCGTCGTCGGAATCGCCATCGACGGTGCCGGGTCGCTGCGACTGCCCACGCCGGCCGAGGCGCTCGCGTTCGGATACCTCGGGGCGATCGTCACGGCGCTGGCGTTCCTGCTCTGGTACGACGCGCTGCACCGACTCGGAGCCGATCGTGCGGGGCTCTTCGCAGGACTGGTGCCCGTCGGAGCGCTGCTGACCACGGCGGTGCTGGGGATCGGCGAGATCCGCCCGTCGCATATCATCGGGGCTCTGCTCGTGGCGATCGGCGTCATGATCGGCATGCGGCGTGCGAGTTCGAACGCTCCGACCGAATCGGGCACGGATGATCGGGCGGTGAGAGCCCCGTCCGACGAGCATTGATCTCGAAAGGAGGACCGCATGATCGGCACCCTGAACGCTCTGATCGACCTCGTCGAGGACGCCCTCGACCAGGATCGCCCAGGGCCGGACATCGACATCGCCGCTTTCGCCCGGGCGCACGCGACGACGGAGTACCACCTGCGGCGCATGTTCGCGTCGCTCGCCGGAATGCCGGTGTCGGAGTACATCCGACGCCGGCGCATGACGCGCGCGGCGGCGGAGCTCGTCTCCGGAGCGCCCGACCTGCTGGCGGTCGCGGTGCGCCACGGGTACGGCTCGATCGAGGCGTTCACTCGCGCGTTCCGCGCCGTGCACGGCACTGCTCCGGCTCAGGTGCGCCGGGACGGCGGTCCTCTCCGCACACAACCCATGCTCAGATTCCGTCTGAGCGTCGAAGGGAGAGTCCCCATGGACGTCACCATCACCGAGCGCCCCGCGTTCGCCCTCGTCGGCCATGCCGCCGAGGTGCCCCTCATCCATGAGGGCGTCAACCCGCACATCCAGGCGCACATCGCGTCGTTCGCACCGGAGGAGCATCAGCGTCTCAAGGAGCTGGGCAACACCGACCCCGCCGGCATCCTCGCCGTCTCGGACGGGCCGGAACCGGATGCCGCTGAGGGGACGCCGCTGAGGTATCTGCATGGCGTCGCGGTCTCCAAGAGCACTACGGTGCCCGGCGACCTCGACATCATCGATCTGCCCGCCGGCTCTTGGGCCGTCTTCGCATCGAGCGGTGCCTTCCCCGAGACGCTGCAGAGTCTCTGGGCGGCGACGGCGACCGAATGGTTCCCCTCGAACCCGTGGCGGCTGCGGCCCGGACCGTCGATCGTCCGATACCTCGAGTTCACCGAGACCCACGCGACGTGCGAGCTCTGGCTGCCCGTCGAGCGCGCATAGACGCGGGAATCCGCGGCATGGTCACCCGGAAGGGGTGACCATGCCGCGTCGGTGCGGTCGAGTGCTCAGCGAGGCGGTACGGTTCCAGAGGCCCGCCGTAACGGCGGCATCGCATGTGCCGTGACGGCGGCATCCAAAGAAAGGCACACACCCATGAACTTCTGGGCATCATTCTGGGACATCATCTGGTGGTTCATCCTCGTCTTCGCGTTCGTGTCGTACCTGTACGCACTGTTCGCGGTGATCGGCGACCTGTTCCGCGACAGCAAGCTCGGCGGCGGATGGAAGGCGCTGTGGATCATCTTCCTGATCTTCGTGCCTTTCCTGACGGTCCTCGTCTACCTGATCGCCCGCGGTGGCAGCATGGCGGAGCGCTACGCAGCCCAGGCCCAGGCGGCCAAGGCGTCCACCGACGCGTACATCCAGCAGGTCGCCGGCGCGAGCCCGACCGACGAGATCGCGAAGGCCAAGGACCTGCTGACGTCCGGCGCCATCACGACCGAGGAGTTCGACAAGATCAAGGCCAAGGCCCTGAGCTGATCCGCTCCCGAGGCTGACAGAACAGCCCCTCGCCGACATCATCGGCGAGGGGCTGTTCTGCGTCCGGGATCAGGATGCCGTGAGCGACTGTGCCAGCGCGGGCGGGAGGCCCGGCATCTCGTCCACGGGCACCGCCAGTGCCAGGAGCGACCGGCTCAAGAAGTTGCGCGCGCCGGCCGCGAACGTGATGTCCACGATCTGGCGGTCGCTGAATCCGGCATCGCGCAGCTCCTGCGCATCGGCATCCGACATCGAACCGGCATCGCCGGAGAGCTTGCGCGCGTACCGGATCACGACCTGCTCGGCGCTCGAGAAGCCGCTGTCGTCGCCGCGTGTGAAGGACTGCAGGCCCTGCTCATCGACGACCTCTGCGCGCAGCGCCTTGCGCGCGTGCGCGAGCAGGCAGTGCGGTGACCCGATGGCCTGCGCCGCACCGAGCGTGGCGGCCTCGTAGACGCCGATTCCGATCGACGGGACGACGGCGCGGATCATCTGCTCGAAAGCGGCATGCGCTTCGGGGTTCACGGCCAGCGCCTGCGTGTAGGCGAAGACGAAGCCGTCGCTCGCCACGTCCGCGGCGTACATGTCGGCGACGTGACCGGTGGCGGTCTCCACCGGCGGGGGAGTGATGATCACGGCAGACGTCCGTCCTGGCAGGGGCGGACCCGCCAGGACGGACGTTACTCGCCCGCGGCGGCGGGCGGAAGAGTGATCAGGCGGGCTGGGGCAGGATGGTGAAGTTCACCGTGCCCTCGCCGTCGACTCCGGCATCCAGCACCTTGTCCGCGAGAGCCTCCGCCGCAGCCGTTTCGAGGTAGACGCGCGTGCCGGCGGCTTCGATGATCTGATCCGCCGGTTCAGGGGAGGGGACGACATGGACGGCGAAGCGTGCTTCTCCGTTCGGACCGGGGGCCGGTGCGGATTCGATCCGCAGGCCGGCGTCGTCTCCGTTCTCCTGACCGGTGACGATCGTGGTGACGACGGCGTTTGCATTGTCGGTGAGGGTGAGCACAGGGCTCTCCTTTCCGTTCGCGGACACACCCCGGCCGGGGCATGTCCGGGCTACGATTCCGGACCGTGCCGCGTGCTTCAACCCCTCGGCGACGACTCGGAGGGTTCTCCCACCTTGACGAGGATCAGTCGGCTACGGTCTCCTCGCGCAACCGAGGTTCGGTGCGCCGTTGCGGGCGAACGCCGGCCTTGTCCGCGTAGAACTCGCGGATCCGGTCCATGTCCGAGGCGACATCGCCGGTGAGCTCGACGGTCGGGCCGAGACCGGCCGTCATCGTCGTGCGGTCGACGAAGCCCAGTGTCACCGGCATCCCGGTCTGTCTGGCGATCCGGTAGAAGCCGCTCTTCCAGTAGGCGTTGCCCCCACGGGTGCCGTCCGGCGTGATCACGAGACCGAAGACGGCCCCGGCATCCACCTGCTGGACGACGTCGGCGACGACGCGTCCCGGATCCTCGCGGTCGACGGGGATCCCGCCCAGCCGGCGCATCACCGGTCCGCGCCAGCCGTGGAAGAGGCTCTTCTTGCCCAGCCAGTGCACCTCGATCCCGAGGCGCCATGCGATGGCGAGCATCAGCACGAAGTCCCAGTTGGACGTGTGCGGTGCGCCGAGCAGGATGGTCGGTCGAGCAGGCGCCGGCTCTCCGGCGATCCTCCAGCGGCTGAACGCCCAGTACACGCGGGAGAGGAAGCCTTTGAGCATCAGACAACCGTAGGCGACGATGTATGCATCGGCGGGCATGCAGCGCGTCTCATGGGCGCCGCGCCAGTCGCGGCAGCACCACCCACAGTGCCAGCACGACCAGGCTCGCCACGATCAGCACGGAAACTGAGGCGGTGCGATCCAGTACGAAGTCGAAGATCAGCGTCGTCACCCCGATGCTGAGCAGACCGATGACGCACAGGGCCGCCTTCACGATCCGCGACGTGAACCGCACGAGATCGGGTTTGCGGTGCTTGCCGAACCAGGCGCGATGCAGACCGACCGGCGTGAGGGACAGGACGGTCGCGAGCGCCGCGAGGCCCACCAGCACGAGGTACAGTCCGCGTTGGGTCTCGTCGAGCTCGGTGAAGCGGGGTTGGAACGCGACCGCGAGCAGGAAGCCGGACAGGACCTGGGTGCCGGTCTGCATGACGCGAAGCTCCTGCATGAGCTCGTCCCAGTTGCGATCCGCACGTTCGTCCGGCGTCTCATCGCGGCCATCGGGTTTGGCATCCGCATCGCTCATACCGGCAGTCTCAGACCACGCGGCGAGCTTGTCCAGGGGGTGGTGCGGATCTCGGGCCGCGCTCCCGCCCGCGGAGCCCACGAGTGCGAGCGGGCGTAGCATGGAGGCATGAGCGATCAGATCGATCCGGCCACGTCCGCTGCGCCTTCTCTTGTCGCGCCGGCGGGCCTCAACCTTCTGGGTGGCGCTGACGCGGGTGTCTGCTGCGGCGACTCCTGCGCGCTTCCGTCCGAGTGACCTGAGCGGCGGCATCCGCCCCGCCGAAGCAGGGCGGATGCGCAGCCATCAGTGTCCGCCGTGGAAACCGTCTCCGGCGTCGTCGGCGGGCTTGCGCACGAACGCGGAGAGCGCGACAGCGGCGAGCGAGATGATCGCGGCAAGCAGGAACGCGGTCCGCGCACCCGGTGCCCCCGCAGCCGCCTTCGACAGGCCCTCGCTCTCGCCCGCATACAGGATCGACGAGTAGACGACCGTCATCACCGCGACGCCGGCCGCGCCGGCCACCTGCTGCAGCGTGTTCAGCACCGCCGAACCGTGCGAATAGAACCGTCGCTCCAGGGACCCGAGCGATGCGGAGAACAGTGGTGTGAACGACATCGCGAGACCGACGGACATCACCGTCTGCACGATGACCAGCATCCACCAGGGCGTGTGCTCGCCGACTGTCGCATAGAAGAACAGCGATCCCGAGATCATGATCGTTCCCGGCACGAGCAGCGTGCGCGTTCCGCGCGAGTCGTAGACGCGCCCCATGATCGGGCCGAGCAGACCCATGAGGACCGAGCCGGGCAGCAGGATGAGCCCGGACTGCAGGGCATCCAGGCCCGCGACGTTCTGCAGGTACTGCGGCAGCAGCGTCAGCGTGCCGAACATCGACAGGGCGACGATGGCCATGATGATGACGGCGATCGTGAAGTTCCGCGAGCGGAACACGCGCAGATCGAGCAGCGCGTCATCGATGCGCTGCAGCACGAGCTGGCGCCAGACGAACAGTGCCAGGGCGATCGCACCGACGACGAGCGCGACGATGCCGGTCGTGGCGGCCCCATCGCCGTGGCCGCCGAACTGGCTCAGGCCGTACACGATGCCGCCGAAGCCGAACGCGGCGAGCGGCACCGACAGCACATCGAGCGGAACCTTCTTCGTCTCACCGAGGTTCGTCATCCACTTCGCACCCATGGCCAGCGCCACGATCGCGATCGGCAGGACGATGCCGAACAGCCAGCGCCAGTTGAGCGTCTCGAGCACCGCGCCGGCGAGAGTCGGGCCGATGGCCGGTGCCAGGGAGATGACGAGGCCGACGCGTCCCATCATGCGGCCACGGGACTGCGGCGGCACGACGTTCATCATCGTCGTCATGAGCAGCGGCATCATGACACCGGTACCTGCGGCCTGAATCACGCGGCCGGCGAGCAGCACGGTGAATCCGGGGGCCACGAGGCAGACCAGCGTGCCGAGCGTGAAGGCGCTCATCGCGGCGATGAACACCTGACGCGTCGTGAAGCGCTGCAGGATGAAACCGGTCGTCGGGATCACGACGGCCATGGTCAGCATGAACGCGCTCGTGAGCCACTGCCCGAGCTCGGGCGGCAGCCCAAGATCCTCGTTGAGGTGCGGGATCGCGATGCCCATCGTGGTCTCGTTGAGGATCGCGACGAACGCGGCGACCAGCAGCAGCCAGATCACCCGCATGTCGGAGCGGGGGATCATCGGGGCGGGCTTGGCGGTGGTGGGTATGGAACCAGTGGTTGTGGCCATGACGTCTCCTTAAGTTCAGGACGGGCGAACGGCCACCGGCGGAACCGTCAGAATCGGCATCCGCGCGAGGGCAAGCCTCAAGAGTAACCGCCGGATCCGACATCGCATTCCCGTTCCTGCGAACGAATCCGAAGAATTCTCCCGGCGTTAGGCTGACCCCATGAGCATGGGCGGCGGCGGACACGGTGGGGGCGGCCGAGGCGGCGGGCCAGGCGGCGGAGGCGGATTCCGCGGAGTCGACGAGGCGGCGCAGAAGCGTCTGAATGCGGAGGCACCGCGCATCCGCGGGCTCGGTCAGCGCGTCGTCGGGCTGTTCCGGCCATACCTGTGGCGCATCGCGATCACCGGCATCCTCGTCGTCGTCGGAGCGGCGATCGCGGTGATCCCGCCCCTGATCGTGCAGCGCATCTTCGACGACGCGCTCTTTCCCGTCGACGGATCGCGTCCGGATCTCAGCCTGCTCCTGCGCCTCGTCGGCCTGATGATCGGGTTGTTCCTGCTCTCCGCGGCCCTCGGGGTCGCGCAGACCTGGTTCACCTCGACCGTGGGCAACCGGGTGACCGGCGACCTGCGCGTGAAGCTGTTCGAGCACCTGCAGGAGATGGAGCTCGGTTTCTTCACGCGAACCAAGACCGGCGTCATCCAGTCCCGTCTGCAGAACGATGTGGGCGGCGTCTCCGGCGTTCTCACGAACACGGTCACGAGCATCCTGGGCAATACGGTCACGGTCGTCGCGTCGCTCGTGGCGATGATCCTCATCGACTGGCGGCTCACCCTGATCGCCGTGGTGATCATGCCGTTCCTCATCATCGTGCAGCGCCGCGTCGGACAGGTGCGGGCCCGCATCGCGGGCGAGACGCAGGAGTCGCTCAGCGAGCTGACCAGCATCACGCAGGAGACGCTGAGCGTCTCGGGGATGCTGCTGTCGAAGTCGTTCAACCGACAGCGTGCCGAGTCGGCGCGCTACCAGGCGGAGAACCGCAATCAGGTCGCACTGCAGGTGCGGCGGGCCATGAGCGGTCAGGGCTTCTTCGCCGTCGTCCAGGTGCTGATGGCATCGGTGCCGGCGATCATCTATCTCGTCGCCGGCTACTTCATCGCCGGGGGAGTGGACGCGATCACCGCAGGCACCGTCGTCGCGTTCACGACCGTGCAGGCGCGTCTGCTGATGCCGCTCATGGGCCTCATGCGCGTCGCGCTGGACCTGCAGACCTCGGCTGCACTGTTCGCGCGCATCTTCGAGTACCTCGACCTCGTGCCGGAGATCCAGGATGCTCCGGACGCCATCGAGGTCGCCAGCGCGCCAGGGCCGCGAGGGCGGGTGGAGTTCCGCGACGTCGTCTTCCGGTATCCGGATGCCGCGGCGGATGCGCGACCGACGCTGCAGGGAGTGTCGTTCACCGCCGAGCCCGGTCAGCACGTCGCGTTCGTCGGACCGTCGGGTGCAGGCAAGACGACGGTGCTGTACCTCGCACCGCGGATGTACGAGGCGTCGGCGGGCGAGGTGCTGTTCGCCGGCGCCGACGTGCGCTCGCTCTCGCAGGGATCGATCATCGACGAGATCGGCATCGTCTCGCAGGAGACATATCTGTTCCACGCCACGATCCGCGAGAACCTGCTGTACGCCAAGCCGGATGCGACGGACGACGAGATGATCGCGGCCTGCCGAGCGGCGAACATCGACCACATCGTCAGCGGCTTCGAGGACGGCTATGACACGATCGTCGGCGAACGCGGGTACCGGCTGTCCGGCGGTGAGAAGCAGCGGATCGCGATCGCCCGCGTGCTGTTGAAGGATCCACCGGTGCTGTTGCTCGACGAGGCCACCTCCGCGCTGGACACGGTCTCGGAGCGCGTGGTGCAGGAGGCGCTGGACGAGGCGGCGCGCGGGCGCACGGTGCTGTCGATCGCCCACCGGTTGTCCACGGTCATCGGCGCCGACGTCATCCACGTCCTGGAGGCCGGGCGCATCGTCGAATCGGGCACACACTCCGAACTGCTCGCCGCCGGTGGTCTCTACGCCGAGCTCGCGGCGCAGCAGATCGCGGCATCCCGGATCGTCGGAGCCGAGGAAGCGGCGGAGGCCGGTGCCGCCGTGGGATTCTCCGGCGGACTGATGGCCGCGTTGTCCGATCGGCGGGCGGATCAGGCTCCCGAGGATTCCGCCGGAGAGGATGCCGTGGCTGCTCTCACCGCGCCGGTGCCGCTGCTCGAGGAGACCGCCGCGGAAGAACGGGTCGAGCCGTCGGAGGCGTGACCGATACATCGGAGGTCTTGCGGCAATTCCTTGACCTGAGCTGCTGTTGTGTCCAGAATGGACGCGAATACATCCGATCTTAATGACGCGACGGACGGCAGATGCACATGACCGACAAGCCCTGGACCGATCTGGAACGCGACCTGCCCGAGTGGTTCGGTCGCGCGAAGTTCGGGATCTTCATCCACTGGGGCGCCTATTCGGTGCCGGCGTGGGCCGAGCCGATCGGCGCGCTCGGGGAGGTCGACGACGACACCTGGTTCGCGCACAACCCGTACGCCGAGTGGTACTTCAACACCATCCGCATCGACGGCAGCCCCGCGCAGCGTCATCACCGCGAGACCTACGGCGACGCGCCGTATGATGACTTCCTCGATCAGTGGGGCGCCGAGCGGTTCGACCCGCAGGCGTGGGCGTCGTTGTTCGCCCGTGCGGGGGCGGAGTACGTGGTCCCCACGACCAAGCACCACGACGGGATCACGTTGTGGGACGCGCCGGGCACCGGCACACGGAACACCGTGCACCGCGGTCCGCGTCGCGACCTGGTCGGCGAGATCGCCGACGCCGTGCGGGCGGAGGGACTCCGCTTCGGCGTGTACTACTCCGGCGGGCTGGACTGGTCCGTCACCGACCTTCCGCCGCACCGCACGGGGGAGGAGGTGCACACGCTCCGGTCGAATGCCGCGGACTATCACGCCTACGCGGCCGCTCATGTGCGCGACCTCATCGACCGCTATCACCCCGACGTGCTCTGGAACGACATCGAATGGCCGGATGCCGGCAAGCATCACGGTGAAGGCGGGCTGCACGAGCTGTTCCGCGACTACTTCGCCGATCATCCCGATGGCGTCGTGAACGATCGGTGGGGTAGGACCTACTACGACGTCGCGACCACCGAGTACTCCGCGGGCAGGGAGAACGAGGGCAAGCCCGTCTGGGAGAACAACCGGGGCCTGGGCTGGTCCTTCGGCTACAACAGGCTCGAGTCGCCCAAGGAGACGCTCGATCCGATGCAGCTCGCCAAGCACTGGACGGACGTCGTCTCGAAGGGCGGCCGCCTGCTGCTGAACGTGGGCCCGACGGCCGAGGGCGACATTCCCGAACTGCAACAGCGGACGCTCGAGGGCTTCGGACAGTGGAAGCGCGACGTCGCGGACGCGGCAGCAGTCACCGCGCGCACCGCGCAGGAGGAGCGCGGCGACGACGGGCGATGGCGACGCGACTGGGAGACGCCCACCGAGCGCATCGTCTTCGTCGACGAACCGGGCGAGCACCGGATCGCGCTCCTAGGGATCGACCTCGATGGTGCACGCGTGCTGTCCGGCGACGTGACCGTCGACCGGGCCGGAGATGAGGGCGTGCTGCGCGTCGGCGGCGTGACGCACGGCCCCGCGGCCGTCGCCTTCGCCCGCCGCTGACGTTCCGGAATCCGGACGGCTCCCCACGTGCGGGGCGTGTCGCAGGGTCGACACGCCTCGCGGGCGGCGCACCGTCCGGAATCCGGTACGCGGTGACCGCGGTCAGTGCGCCGACAGGCCGCCGTCCACGAACAGCGAATGCCCGGTGACGTACGCCGATCCGGCACCGGCGAGGAACACGGCGGCGCCGGCGAAGTCCTCCGGCAGGCCGTTGCGGCCGATCATGGTGCGCGCCGCGAGCGCGGCGATCCTCTGCGGATCCTCCTGCAGTCGCGCGTTCAACGGGGTCAGGACGAAGCCGGGAACGAGTGTGTTGCTCGTCACGCCGGTGCCGCCCCACGCCTCGGCTTCCGACCGCATGAGCGATTCGACGGCGCCCTTGGAGACGCCGTAGATCCCGCTGCCCACGAACGCGCGATGCGCCTGCTGCGAGCTGATGTGGATGAGCCGGCCGTAGCCGCGCTCCGCCATCCCCGTCGCAAAGCGCTGACCGAGCAGGAACGGTGCGAGCGCGTTCACGGTCATCGTGGCATCCCAGTCGTCCTCGGTGATCTCGGGATACGACGGGCGGATGTTGATCCCGGCGGAGTTCACCAGGATGTCCGGTTCGCCGAACGGCTCCACCGCGGCATCCGCCAGGGCATGGATGCCCGCGCGGGTGCTGAGATCTCCCGTGACGCCGGCGACCCGGCATCCGGCGTCCTCCAGCTCGCGCACCGTCGCATCGACGCGGTCCCGGCCACGGGCGACGATCACGGTCGCCGCTCCCGCGCGGGCGAGAGCGGTGGCGATGCCGCGTCCGATACCGGAACTGCCGCCGGTCACGATCGCGGTGCGGCCGCTGAGCGAGAAGAGGGAATCGAGGTACGTGTTCATGGGTCTCCTGACACGCGGGCGCGCCGGGACATCACCAGCTGAGCGCGGCCGCGAGAGTGGGGTCGGGGTGGGCGTCGTCGAACTCGGGGAATGACCGCAGCTCGTCCGTGAACGCCGCGACCTCCGCGGCGTATGCGGGGTCGGGGTGGGTGCCGGCGATCTCCTGGAGCGGGGGCACGTCCATCGCGAGGATGAGCTCCAGCCTAGCGGTCACGGCGGCATGCGCCCCGGCATCCTGCAGCACCCGGATGCCGCCGCGCAGGGCCGTCAGATAGTCGCGGAGCACAGGCAGTTGCGCCTTGCCCTGCGTGATCGACGAGCCGTCGGCGCGCAGCCGCCACCGGACGACGACCTCAGGGATCACGTCGAAAGTCCGGGCGGACGTGTACATCCGCTGCGCGACGATCTGGTCCTCGTAGGCGACGTCTTCGGGGAAGCGGAGTTCCGACCACAGATCGGTGCGGCTGATCTTCGACCAGGCCACGATGTTGGCCGATGCCTTGGGATGTTCGAGGATCGTCGTGCCGAGGCGCTCGGGGGAGGTCGCCGCGGCGACCCAGGGCTGCACCCGGCCGGAGACGTAGGCGCCGTCGACGTGCCGCGAACGGACGTAGGCGCCCGCGACGAAGTCGCTGCCGGTGGCCTCCAGCGTGCCGATCAGATGGGCGAGCGCGGTCGGTGTGAGCTCGTCGTCACCATCCAGGAATCCGACGTACTCGGTGTCGACGCGCGCGAGGCCGACGTTGCGCGCGGCTCCCAGCCCGATCGAGCGCTCGTGACGGAGCACGTCGAAGCGCGGATCGGATGCCGCGGCATCCGCGAAGACCCGGCCGGTGGCATCCAGCGACCCGTCATCGATGAGGATCGCACGCCAGCGCTGCTCGGTCTGGGCTCGCAGCGAGTCGAGGGCCGCAGGGGCGAACGCGGCGATGTCGCGACCGGGGACGATGAGCGTGACGATCGGGGCGGGCACGTCCCGAGTCTATGGCCGCGCGGACGAGCGGGGCGCCGCGACCTCGCTCGTCGAGCGCGTCCCCTTCTCGACTCAACGAGCGGGCAGAACCGAGTGCACGGCGTCCGCGACGAGAGCCGCGAGCTGCGCCGGAGCCTCGGCGGGAAGCGGAGTGCGCCCGAACGTGAACCGGACCGAGGTCTGCGCCACCTCCCGGGCGACGCCGCATGCGATGAGAACGTGCGACGGCTCATCGCTGCCGGCCGCGCACGCGGAGCCGCTGGATGAGACGACACCGCGACGCTCCAGTTCGAGCAGCACGGCTTCACCGCTGACTCCGGCAAAGGTGAAGCTCGCGATGCCGGGGAGCCGGGCATCGGCATCCCCGGTGAGGGCGGCCTGGGGGACGCGCGCGAGCACGTCGACGATGAACGCGCGCGTGCGTTCGCCGACCGCGTCCGCCACGGCATCCCGTTCCGCATCGGCGAGCTCGAGCGCGGTCGCCAGCGCCACCGCACCGGCGACGTTCTCCGTGCCGGAGCGGCGCCCGCGTTCCTGCCCTCCACCATGGATCAGGGGCTCCAGCGGGATCCGGCCGCGGACGATCAGCGCGCCGATGCCCTTGGGCGTCCCGAGCTTGTGCCCGGCGATCGAGATCGCGTCGGCTCCGAGTCCCGTCAGTGGCAGCCAGCCTGCCGACTGCACGGCGTCGAGGTGCAGCACGGCACCGGCGGCGTGGACGACATCCGCGAGTTCCGCGACATCCTGGATCGTGCCGATCTCGTTGTTGGCATGTCCGAGCGAGACCAGCGCGGTCTCATCGCGCAGCACGTCGAGGAGTGCAGACGCCGAGATGCGACCCGCGGCATCCACCGGGACCATCGACACGGTCGTTCCGTGGAACCGCTCGAGATACGCGGCGGACTCCAGGATCGACTCGTGCTCGATCGGCGAGACCACCAGATGCCGGCGGCCGGATGCGAGCACGATGCCTTTGAGCGCCAGATTGTTCGCCTCGGTGCCGCCGGAGGTGAAGATCACGTCGCCCGACCGCATCCCGAGCACCCGCGCCACCCGCGCGCGGGCGTCGTCGAGTGCGCTCGCCGCGGCTTCTCCCACCGTGTGATGACTGGAGGGGTTGCCGAACACGCCGGTCAGATACGGGCGCATCGCCTCGAGCACCTCGGGACGGACCGGCGAGGTGGCGGCGTGGTCGAGGTACAGCATCAGCCGATCCGCAGGTCCAGTCCCAGATCGAGCGCGCGCGCCGAGTGCGTGAGCGCGCCGACCGAGATCACGTCGACCCCGGTCTCGGCGATCCCGCGGACGGTGTCGAGATTCACCCCACCGGATGCCTCGGTGGTCGCGCGTTCCCCGATCAGGGCGACTCCGGCACGCAGGTCGTCGAGCGCGAAGTTGTCGAGCAGGACGGTGTCCGCTCCGCCGTCGAGGACGGCCGGGATCTGATCCAGGCGATCCACCTCGACGACGACGTGCGTCGTGTGCGGCAGGCGCGCCAGCGCCTCGCGCAGCGCGGTGGCGAGGTCGGCCCCGGTGCGGGTGAGGACGGCGAGATGATTGTCCTTGGCCATCACGGCATCCGACAGCGAGTAGCGATGGTTGCTGCCGCCACCGGACACCACAGCGTGCCGCTCGAACGCCCGCAGCCCGGGGGTCGTCTTCCGGGTATCGGCGATGCGCACGCCTGTCCCCTCGACGGCGCGCACGTATGCGGCCGTCAGCGTCGCGATGCCGCTCATGCGCTGGACGAAGTTGAGGGCGACGCGTTCGGCTGTGAGGAGGCTCCGCGCCGGGCCGGATGCCGAGGCCAGCACATCGCCCGGTGCGAACGCGTCGCCGTCGCCGACGTGGAGGTCGACCGTGATACCGGAATCGGTCAGGGCGAACGCGGCGGCGAACACGTCACCGCCGCTGAACACGCCGGCCTCTCGTGCGACGAGATCGGCGGCGGCCGTGGCGTCGGCGGGGAGCAGCGCAGTGCTCGTGAGGTCGCCCCACGGAGCGTCCTCCTCGAGGGCGGAAGAGACGACGCGGGTGAGGGTCGCAGCGGTGATCATCGGACTCCGATCAGGGAACGTTCGCGGAAATGCGCGCCGACGGACTCGGTGCGCGAGGCGGCTGCAGATGCCGTGGCCGCCGCGATCAGCAGCAGGTTCGCATCCTCGTGGTCGGTGAGGGATGCCGGGGCGGCGGCCTCGGCCCGCCAGGCGCGGATCGTTGCGATCGCCTCGGCGAGGCCTTCGTCCGTGCGGAGGAGACCGACGCTCTCCCACATGAGCTGCTGGAGCGCCGCGCGGGAGAACTCCGCGCGATCGCCCACCTCGTTCGTCGAGCGAGCGGAGCCAGGCGACACACGGTGACTGCCGATCAGCACCGACCGCGTGTCGACTCGGTCGGCTCCGCCGTCCTCGCTCGACGATCGAGGGGAGCGAGTGGCGGCCGCCGCCGCACGGGCACCGAACACCGCGCCCTCGAGGAGCGAGTTCGAGGCCAGCCGGTTCGCGCCGTGCACGCCGGTGCGGGCGACCTCGCCGGCCGCGAGCAGACCGGGCAGAGTCGAGCGTCCGTCGAGATCGGTGACGATGCCGCCCATCAGATAGTGCGCGGCCGGAGTCACCGGAATCGCCTCCCGCGACCAATCGAATCCCCGTTCCCTGGTGACCCGATCGATCGTCGGGAACCGTTCGGCCAGGCGCCGTGCCCCGAGGGCGGTGGCATCCAGGCGCACCGGACGGCCCTGGCGCGCAGCCCGCCGGGCGATCGCCCTGGCCACCACATCGCGCGGGGCGAGCTCGCCGTCCGGATGCTCGTCGAAGCAGAACCGGTGACCGTCCTCGTCGATCAGCGTCGCGCCTTCGCCGCGCACCGCCTCGGAGATGAGGAACGGCGTTCCGTCCGCCAGGACCGTCGGGTGGAACTGCACGAACTCCAGGTCGGCCACGGCCGCGCCGGCGCGGATGGCCGCGGCGATCCCGTCACCGGTCGCGCCGGCGGGGTTCGTCGTGTGCGCGAACAGCTGGCCGGCGCCGCCGGTGGCGAGGATCACGGCATCCGCCGGTCGGTCGACGAGCGCTCCGCCGACGAGCAGGCGGAGGCCGCCCACCCCGACGTCGCCCTGGAGCAGGTCGACGAGGAAGGCCCCTTCGACGACTTCGATGCCGGCGGCGCGGACGGCTGCGCTCAGCGCCCTGGCGATCTCCGCGCCGGTGGCGTCCCCGCCGGCGTGCACGATCCGGGCAGCGCTGTGCGCCGCCTCGCGCCCGAGCAGCAGCGTGCCGTCGTCCGCACGGTCGAAGGCGACGCCCCTGGCGATCAACTCGGCGATGCGGGCGGCGCCCTCGGAGACCAGCACCTCCACGGCATCCGGATCGCTGAGACCGGCACCGGCGGACAGCGTGTCGTCGGCATGGGCGGCGGGGGAGTCGCCTGCGCCGTACACGCCCGCCACCCCGCCCTGAGCGTGCGGGGTGCAGCCGTCTCCGAGCCGCCCCTTGGTGTAGATCGTCACCGCGTGCCCCGCCTCGTGCGCGTGCAGCGCTGCGGTGAGGCCGGCGATTCCGGAGCCGACGACGGCGATGGTCATCGCGCGCTCGCAACCACCGGTGGCTTCGCCGCCAGCATCCGCTCCAGGGCGACGCGCGCCGGGTCGGCGACGTCGTCCGTCACCCGGATGCGGTTGACCACGCGTCCGGCCACGAGCTCCTCCAGCACCCACGCCAGATACCCGGGGTGGATCCGGTACATGGTCGAGCACGGGCATACGACGGGGTCGAGGCAGAAGATCTCGTGCTGCGGGTACTGCGCCGCGAGGCGGCGCACCAGGTTGATCTCGGTGCCGATCGCGAAGGTCGTGGGCTCCGTGGCGGCATCGATCGCACGACGGATGTAGTCGGTGGAGCCCGCCTGGTCCGCGGCATCGACGACCTCCATCGGGCACTCCGGGTGGACGATCACCCGGACGCCGGGGTGCTCTGCCCTGGCCTGGTCGATCTGCCCGACCGTGAACCGGCGGTGCACGGAGCAGAAGCCGTGCCACAGGATGACCTTCGAGTCCTCGATCTCGGCGGCCGTCGACCCGCCGAGGGCCTTGCGAGGGTTCCACATCGGCATCTGCGACAGCTCGACGCCCATCGCCCTCGCGGTGTTGCGCCCGAGGTGCTGATCGGGGAAGAACAGGACCCGCCGGCCGCGCTCGAACGCCCACTCCAGCACGGTCGCGGCGTTCGAGGACGTGCACACGATGCCGCCGTGCCGCCCGACGAAGCCCTTGATGGCGGCGGAGGAGTTCATGTACGTGACGGGGATCACCGGGACGCGGCCGTCCTCGTCCGCCGCATCGAGATCGCCGAGCACGTCGGCCAGCTGCTCCCAGCACTCCTCGACCTGATCGATGTCGGCCATGTCCGCCATGGAGCATCCGGCCGCGAGGTTCGGCAGGATCACGGCCTGGTCCGGCCCGGAGAGCAGATCGGCCGTCTCCGCCATGAAGTGCACGCCGCAGAACACGATCGCCTCGGCATCCGCTCGGCCCTTCGCCGCCGTGGCGAGCTGGAACGAGTCGCCCACGTAGTCGGCGTGCTGCACGACCTCCTCGCGCTGGTAGAAATGTCCGAGCACGACCACGCGGTCGCCCAGCGTCTGCTTGGCAGCCACGATGCGCGCGTGGAGTTCTTCTTCGCTCGCGTCGCGATAGGCGGCCGGGAGCTCGCCCTGCCGTGGTGCGCCGGTCGGTATGACGTCGCCCATCGAGGAGCCGGGGCCGTATCCCGGCCGGGTGTCGAAGTCCCACGGTCCGAGCGCGAGGTCGGTGCTGCAGGTGGCGTCGACGCTGGAGCCGTCGACGATGGCCTGGATGGCGTGGTCGACGGACGGATCCGTGTTCAGCGCGGAGACGGGGACGAATGCGGTGCTCATCGGGTGCTCATTTCGTCGGGAGCCGGGGTCGGGTTCGGAGTGTGCAGGGTCGGATGCCGGGACCTGGCCGGTCTCAGCGGGAGACGAGCGGGCCGCGGTCGGCGAGCTCGACGTCGGTGTTGTAGCGGTAGAGGCGGGCAGGTCGATGGCTGCCGGTGCGGAACGCATCGGTCGGCACGAGAGTCCCGGTGGCCTCGACCTGGCGGCGGAAGTTGGCCGGATCCAGCCGTCGGCCGAGGATCGTCTCGTACGCCTCCCGGAGATCGGAGAGCGTGAAGGTGGGGGGAAGGAAGCCGTGCGCGACGCGGCTGTAGCCGACCTTGTTGCGCAGTCGCCACAGGGCGTAGTCGACGATCTGGTTGTGGTCGAAGGCGAGCTGCGGCAGCGAGCTCGCATCGAACCACTGCACGTTCTCCGGGGCGTTGCCAGCGGCGATGTGCGCAGCGCTCTGCGCATCGACCTCGTCCTGACGCAGCAGAGCCCAGTAGACGATCGAGACGACGCGGCTGGGGGAGCGGTCCACGTCCCCGAACGCGTAGAGCTGCTCGAGGTAGCTCGGCGCCAGACCTGTCGTCTCGGCGAGCGTGCGCGCGGCGGCCTGTTCCAGACCCTCCTGCGCGACGAGCCATCCGCCGGGAAGCGCCCACTGTCCCTGGTGCGGATCCCTGGTGCGCAGGACGAGCGGCAGCGACAGCACCGGTGCGCCGTCGTCGCCGCGGCGCAGCGTCAGGATCACCGTCGACACCGCCACGCGGATGTCGGCATCCCTGGTTCTGGTCGACATGACTCTAACCTCCGCGAATGATCTTAGTGTCATGGTGACCAGAACATCAAACCGGGCCTGTCACACAACGGAATCGGAAACGTTACATGCCCGTGACCACCGATCTTGTTCGCCCTGGCAGAGTTTGTTAGGTTACTGTCCTAACAAACCCCTCCCGGGGTCTCAAGGATGAGCAGCACCTCCAAGCACTGAAGCATCGAGAGGAAACACAACACATGATCCGCAATGGAAAGCGCCGTGTCGCGATCACGGCGATCGCGGGGGCATCCGTCCTCGCACTCGGCCTCACCGCCTGTTCCGGCGGTGGCGGCGACGAGACCGGCGACGGCGGTGAGACCGACACGACGCTGCGCGTCTGGGCCGGCAGTCAGACGCCGATCGAGGCGAACTTCAACCCGTTCGCTCCCACCGTGCTCCACGGTGCGCTCGGGCCGATCCTCGAGCCGCTGTTCTTCTTCAACAAGACGGCCGACGAGCCCGCGACCGGCATGATCGGCGACACCTACGAGTACAACGAGGACGGCACGGTCATCACCGTGACCATCAAGCCCGACCTGAAGTGGAGCGACGGCGAGCCGCTCACTGCAGAGGACGTGGCCTTCACGTTCACGTACGAGGGCAACAACCCCGAGGGCCAGGGTCTCGTCTCCGCTGACGTGCAGGACGACACGACCGTCGTGCTGACGTACTCCACGCCGCAGTTCACGTCCGAATGGCAGCGCATGGGCGGCACGTGGATCCTCCCGGAGCACGTGTGGAGCGAGGTCGAGGACTTCGCCACCTTCACCAACGAGGAGCCGGTCGGATCCGGCGCCTACGTCGTCGACAGCGTCACGAGCGAGTCGTACGTGCTCGTCGCCAACGAGAACTACCGCGACGCGGACGACCTCGGCGTCGGCACCGTGCAGTACATCGCGGTGGACAACAACCAGGCCGCGCAGGACCTTCTCGCCGCGGGCGAACTCGACTGGGCGGGCATGTTCATCCCGAACCCCGACTCGGTCACGGGCAACGGCAAGATCGACTGGATCAACACCCCGCAGGATCCCACCGTGCTCTACACGTGCGCGAACGCGGACCTGGGCTGCACGGGCGAGCAGACCGATGTCGCGGTGCGCCAGGCGCTGAACGTCGCCATCGACCGGGGCACGATCAAGCAGAAGGCGTTCGTCGACCTGACCGGCGAGATCTCGCCGACCTACGCGCTGCTGCCCCGCGACGAGAAGTGGGTCGCCGACCCCGCCAACGAGGTCAGCCCGCAGAGCCCGGATGCCGCGGGCGCCGGAGCCATCCTCGAAGCTGCCGGCTACACCAAGGATGCCGACGGGATGTACGGCAAGGACGGCACGCCGATCGAGCTCGACCTCATCTCGGTCGACGGCTGGACAGACTACAACGACGCCGCCAAGCTGATCGCCGAGCAGGCGGCCGAGGCCGGCATCACGATCAACGTCGGCACGGTGCAGTGGCAGGAGTTCTCCGACGCGCGCCAGACCGGACAGTACGAGCTGATCGTGGGCGGCATGATCGGCACCTCGGTCGCCGATCCCTTCCAGATCTACCGCGACTGGCTGGGTGGCACGGCCGTGGAGTCGACCAGCCCGGTCGGCGAGGAAGTGCCCGCCGGTCGCTGGAACTTCAGCCGCTACAACAACCCGACGGTGGATGCCGCGATCGCCGCCGCCAACGCGACGAACGACGAGGCCGTGAAGATGGAGCAGTACGCCGCGATCCAGACCGAGATCGTGCGCGACCTGCCGTACATCCCGCTGGTGATCAACGCCACCCAGACCTTCTACAACGCGAAGGACTTCACGGGTTGGCCGACGGAGGAGGACCTGTACGCGTTCCCGCCGTCCTGGGGCTCGGTGTCGGCCGGATTCATCCTGCCGCAGCTGCAGCCGGCCGGCTGATCACCCATTGATGCACGGGAGCAGGAAGTCGAAGTGACATGAAGTACTATGCCCGCCGGATCGGGTTCTACATCATCACGTTGTGGGCCGCGATCTCTCTCAACTTCCTGCTCCCTCGGCTCATGCCGGGGGACCCGGCCGACATCATGATCGCCAAGCTGCAGCGCAGTGGCGGCGAGGTGTCGGAGACGACGGTCCGCAACATCAAGCTGCTCCTGGGGTCGGACGACGCCTCGATGTGGGAGCAGTACATCGGCTACTGGGGCCGGATGCTCCGCGGGGATCTCGGCATCTCCGTCACGAAGTATCCGACCCCGGTCGCCGAGCTCATCGGGCAGGCGCTGCCGTGGACGCTGATCCTCGTCGGAGTCGCGACCGTGATCTCGTTCGTCCTCGGCATCGCCCTGGGCGCTTGGGTCGGCTGGAAGCGGGGCACCTGGGTCGATCACCTCATCCCGGCGACCACGATCCTGCAATCCATCCCGTACTTCTGGCTCGCCCTGGTCCTGGTCGCCGTATTCGCCGTCGGCCTCGGCTGGTTCCCGATCATCGGCGGGTACAGCGTGTTCGACTTCCCGAAGGGCCCGGAGTGGAGCTGGGCGTTCTTCGCGGATGCCGTGCACCACGCGGTTCTTCCGGCAGTGACCATCGTGATCAGCTCGGTCGGCGGCTGGCTGTTCGGGATGCGCAACATGATGGTGTCCACCCTCGCCGAGGACTACGTCACCACCGCAGAGGCCAAGGGGCTGAAGCCGCGACGCATCCTCACCATGTACGCGTCGCGCAACGCCGCCATCCCGTCGATCGCCGGGTTCGCGATCACCCTCGGGTTCGTCGTCGCCGGCTCCATCGTCATGGAGCAGGTGTTCACCTACCCGGGCATCGGGAAGCTCATGTTCCAGGCTGTGCAGAACAGCGACTACGCGCTCATGCAGGGGGTCTTCCTCGTGATCACCCTCACCGTGCTCGCGGCCAACTTCATCATGGACCTCGTCTACGGCTACATCGACCCGAGGGCACGCCACAATGTCTGACACCATCACGAAGCCCGCATCCACTCCGCCGGACACCGTCGCGCTCGTCACGCAGAAGCGCACCGGAGGCGGCTGGCGCGCCATGATGCCGACGATGTCGGCCAAACTCGTCACCGGCCTCGTCATCGTGATCGCGATCGTGCTGTTCGGGATCATCGGACCGCTGGTCACGCAGAACCCGCGCTACTCGGGCAACGACGCGCTGCAGCCGCCGAGCGCGGAGCACCTGCTGGGCACGACCAAGCTCGGCTACGACGTCTTCGCTCAGCTCGCGCACGGCACCCAGGGGTCGCTCCTGGTCGGGATCGTCGCGGGGCTCATCGCGATCATCCTGTCGCTGCTGTTCGGCGTGCTCGCCGGGTACGTCGGGGGATGGCGCGACGAGAGCCTGTCGCTCGTGACCAACATCGCGCTCGTCATCCCCGGCCTGCCGCTCGCGATGGTGATCGCCACCTACTTCAGCTCGCGCAGCTGGTTGCTCGTCGCCTTCGTCCTCGGGATCACCTCGTGGGCCGGTGCGGCGGTCGTCCTGCGGACGCAGGCACGGTCGCTGCGCAGCCGCGATTACGTGTACGCGGCGAAGGTCGCCGGCGAGAAGTCGTTCCGGGTGATCCTCGTCGAGATCCTGCCGAACCTGCTGCCGCTGCTGGCGGCGCAGTTCCTGTTCGCGATCATCTTCGCCATCCTCGGCGAAGCAGGGCTCTCCTACCTCGGGCTCGGCGCGACGGACTCGATCACGTGGGGCACCATCCTCAACGACGCGCAATCCGGGCAGGCGCTGGGAACCGGCGCCTGGTGGTGGTTCATCCCGCCTGGAGTCCTGATCGCACTGCTCGGCTGCGGCCTCTCGCTGATCAACTTCTCCATCGACGAGATCATCAACCCGAAGCTGCGGGTCGCACCCGAGGCCGCGCGCCGCGTGCGCAAGGCAGCGAAGCAGAAGGGAATGGGCGCATGACCGCCCCCGAAGCCGTGCTCACCGCCCGTGGCGTATCGATCGAGTACGAGGTGGACCCGCCGGTCAAGGCGGTCCGCGACGTGTCGCTCACGCTGCACCGCGGCGAGATCCTCGGTCTGGCCGGAGAGTCCGGGTGCGGGAAGACCACGCTCGCGTACGGACTGAACCGCCTGCTCAAGGCCCCGGCGCTGATGACGAGCGGCGAGATCGTCTTCCACGACCGCGACGGCCACGACATCGACATCGTCGCCCTCCAGGACGACGGCCTGCGGGCTTTCCGTTGGGACAAGATCTCGATGGTGTTCCAGGGCGCGATGAACTCGCTGAACCCCGTGCTCAGCGTGAAGGCGCAGATCTTCGACGTCTTCGATACGCATCGCCCTGGGATGAGCCGGAAGGCGAAGACCGCGCGCGCCGAGGAGCTGCTCGGTCTCGTCGGCGTCGACCCCGCGCGTCTCACGAGCTTCCCGCACGAGCTCTCCGGCGGCATGCGCCAGCGCGTGATGATCGCGATGGCGCTCGCCCTGGACCCGCAGGTGATGATCATGGATGAGCCCACGACGGCGCTGGACGTGGTCGTGCAGCGCGGCATCATCCGCGAGATCATGCGCCTGCGCGAGCGGCTCGGCTTCGCCGTGATCTTCATCACGCACGATCTGCCGATGCTCATCGAGATCAGCGACCGGATCGCGGTCATGCTCCAGGGCGAGATCGTCGAGCAGGGGACGGCGGAGGAGATCTACCGCACGCCGCAGCACGAGTACACCAAGAAGCTGCTCTCCAGCTTCCCGAGTCTGAAGGGCGAGCGCGGCGGTTTCGTGCGCAGCGGCGCAGGGACTACGGCATCCGTCACGGCATCCGCGAAGGAGGACGCACGATGAGCACCCTCGAGGCACGACACCTGATCAAGGACTTCCGGCTCCGGTCCGGGTTCAAGACGACCACTCTGCACGCGGTGAAGGACGTGTCCTTCACGCTGGAAGCGGGCAAGACGATCGCGCTCGTGGGCGAATCGGGCAGCGGCAAGTCGACGATCGCCCGCATGCTGATGAAGCTCGAGACGCCGACATCGGGGGAGATCCTGCTCGACGGCGCGCCCAGCGGCACGCACGGCGGTGCACTGGCGCGCTACCGGTCGGATGTGCAGATGGTGTTCCAGGACCCGTTCGCGTCGCTGAACCCGTTCCACACGATCATCCATCACCTGGACCGCCCGCTGCGCATCCATCATCCGAAGCTGTCGTCCGCCGAGGTGCGGGCGCAGGCCCTCGATCTGCTGGAGCGCGTCCGGCTGTCTCCGGCCGAGAGCTTCGCGGAGCGGCGTCCGCATGAGCTCTCCGGCGGACAGCGCCAGCGCATCGCGATCGCCCGCGCTCTGGCACCAGGCGCCCGCTTCATCGTCGCCGATGAGCCGGTGTCGATGCTCGACGTCTCGATCCGCCTCGGCGTCCTGAATCTCCTCGCCGACCTGCAGCGCGAGGAGAATCTCGGGGTGCTCTACATCACGCACGACCTGGCGACGGCGCGGCACTTCAGCGACGAGATCCTCGTGATGTACCGCGGCGACATCGTCGAGCGCGGGCCAGCGGATGAGGTGATCCTCAACCCGCAGCACGACTACACCAAGACGCTGCTGGGTGCGGCGCCGGACCCCGAGAACATGGGGCGGCTGCGGGACGAGGTGCGCGCGGAGCTCGCGGCGAGGCCGTAAGCTGGTCGCACAACTGAAGACGGCCCCACGACCCGTGCGGGAGAGCCCCGGTGAAAGCGACCGGGCACCGAAGGAGCAAGCCTCCCCGCCAATCTCTCAGGTACCGCGTACCGCGCCGGTCGGGCCACTCTGAAAAGCGATGCGTCCGCATCCGCCGACGGTGAAAGCCCCGCGAGGGTGAAACTCTCAGGCCGATGACAGAGGGGGAGTTCTCGGATACCGTGCAATCAGTACGGCATCCTTCCGATCCTTCCGGGAGAACTCCATGACCCAAACTCGGTACACCCCGCTGCGTGCGCGACACGAGTCGCTCGGCGCATCGTTCACCGATTTCGGCGGCTGGCAGATGCCGGTGCGCTACACCTCCGATCTCGCCGAGCACCACGCGGTCCGCAAGACCGCCGGTCTCTTCGACATCTCGCACATGGCCGAGTTCCTCGTCGAAGGAGCGGATGCCGCGGCCTATCTCGACTACGCCCTCGCCGGGCGGATCTCGACCATGAGCATCGGCAAGGCCAAGTACTCCCTGGTGCTGGAACCGGCCGGCGGCATCGTCGACGACATCATCGTCTACCGCCTCGCCGAGGACCGCTTCCTCATCATCTCCAACGCCGGGAACCGGGATGCCGTGGCCGACGCGCTCCCTCAGCGCACCGGAGCGTTCGACGTCGCGGTCGCCGATGTTTCCGACGACTACGCGCTCCTCGCAGTGCAGGGCCCGGCCGCCGAGGCGATCGTCGCCGCGACCGCCGGCATCGACGAGGTCTCGATCCCGTGGGCCGAGCAGAAGTACTACGCCTGGGCGTCCGCGTTCTACAACGGTGCGCCGCTGCTGATCGCGCGCACCGGCTACACCGGCGAGGACGGCTTCGAGCTTCTCGTCCGAGCAGCGGACGCGACCGCGCTGTGGGACGCCGTCCTGGCCGCGGGCGAGTCGCACGGACTGGTCCCGGCGGGGCTCGCAGCCCGTGACACGCTGCGCCTCGAGGCCGGCATGCCGTTGTACGGCCACGAGCTGTCGCTCGACACGAAGCCCGCCCAGGCCGGACTCGGCCGTGTCGTCGCCGTCGACAAGGATGCGTTCGTCGGCAAGGACTTGGTCGCCGCGGCATCCGATGCCCGGGTGCTCACCGGCCTCGCGGCCGAGGGCAAGCGCGCAGGTCGCGCGGGATACGCCGTGGTCACCGAGGACGGCGCCGTCGTCGGGGAGATCACGAGCGGCGCGCTCAGCCCGACGCTCGGCCATCCGATCGCGATGGCCTACATCGACCCCGCGGCGGTCGCCGCCGACCTGTTCCTGGACGTGCGGGGGACGAAGATTCCCGCCGTCGTGACCGATCTGCCTTTCTACCGGAGGACGAAATGACCGACCTGAACACCCTGAAGTACAGCGACGAGCACGAGTGGGTCGCCCTGACGGGCGACGTCGCGACCGTCGGCATCACCGACTTCGCGGCGGACGCGCTGGGCGACATCGTCTTCGTGGAGCTGCCAGCCGTGGGCACCGAGATCAGCCGCGGTGACGTGTTCGGCGAGGCCGAGTCGACCAAGTCGGTCTCGGAGCTCTACGCGCCGGTCGCCGGCACGGTCGCCGAGGTCAACCAGGCCGTCGTCGACGACCCCGCGCTGCTGAACTCCTCGCCGTTCGAGGACGCGTGGCTGATCAAGGTGACCGTCGCGGACGGCGCGACCGACGGCCTGCTCGACCGCGACGCGTACGTCGCTCTGACGCAGGGCTGATCGCGCAGTGGTCTCCTTCGCCGACCGTCACATCGGGACGACCTCCGAGACGCAGCGGCTCATGCTCGACGCGCTCGGCATCACGGATGCCGAGGCTCCCGTCGAGCAGCTGATGCGCCAGGCCGTTCCCGCGTCCATCTATACCGCTCCGGGCGACACCGCGATCCCGGCCGCGGCCAGCGAAGCCGAGGCGCTCGCTGAGCTGCGTGCGCTCGCCGCCCGCAACACCGTGAACACGCCGATGATCGGGCTCGGATACTACGGGACGATCACCCCGAGCGTGATCCAGCGCAACGTCCTGGAGAATCCGTCCTGGTACACCGCGTACACGCCGTATCAGCCCGAGATCTCGCAGGGACGCCTCGAGGCGCTGATCAACTTCCAGACGATGGTCTCGGATCTCACCGGCCTGTCGACCGCCAACGCGTCCATGCTGGACGAGTCGACGGCCGTGGCCGAGGGCATGCTCCTGGCGCGGCGCGCGTCGAAGGTCGCCTCGCACGTGTTCGTCGTCGACTCCGGCGCGTTCCCGCAGACCAAGGCCCTGCTGGCCACCCGAGCGGATGCCGTCGGCATCGAGCTCGTCGAGCGCGATCTCGCCGCGGGCGAGGCGCTGCCTGACGAGCTGTTCGGCGTGTTCGTGCAGTACCCCGCGGCATCCGGGCTCGTGTGGGACCCGTCGGCGGTCATCGACGCGGCGCATGTCGCCGGCGGCCTCGCGATCGTCGCCGCGGACCTCCTGGCGCTCACGCTGATCGCCTCGCCCGGCTCGCTCGGCGCGGACGTCGCGGTGGGCACGACGCAGCGCTTCGGCGTTCCGATGGGCTTCGGCGGTCCGCACGCCGGCTACATGGCGGTGCGGCAGGGGCTGGAGCGTCAGCTCCCCGGCCGTCTCGTCGGGGTATCGGTGGATGCCGACGGCAAGCCGGCCTACCGGCTGTCGCTGCAGACGCGCGAGCAGCACATCCGGCGTGAGAAGGCGACGAGCAACATCTGCACCGCGCAGGTTCTGCTCGCCGTCATGGCCGCGATGTACGCGGTCTATCACGGCCCTGACGGGCTGCGCGCGATCGCCGCGGAGACTGCCGGCAAGGCGACGCTGCTGCGCGATTGGCTCGTGGAGGCCTGCGTCGAGATCGCCTTCGACGCGTTCTTCGACACGCTCTCGGTGCGCGTGCCCGGCCGCGCGGCCGAGTACGCCGAGCAGGCGCATCACGGCTACGGCATCCTGTTCCACGTCGCGGATGCCGACACGATCGGCATCTCGGTCGACGAGACCACGACCGTCGGCGAGCTGCACCAGATCGCGATGGTGTTCGGCGGCAAGCAGGAGCGGGCCTTCGGACTCGTCGGCGGCGCGAACGCCCTCCCGGAAGCACTCCTGCGCCAGGACGAGTACTTGACGCATCCGGTCTTCCATGTGCACCGCTCGGAGACTGCCATGATGCGGTATCTGAAGAGCCTCGCCGACCGCGACTATGCGCTCGACCGCGGCATGATCCCGTTGGGCTCCTGCACGATGAAGCTGAACGCGGCGACCGAGATGGCGGCGATCACCTGGCCCGAGTTCGCGGGCATCCACCCGTTCGCCCCGGCATCCGACGTCGCAGGCTACCTGGAGCTCATCGACCAGCTCGAGGGCTGGCTCGCCGAGGTCACCGGCTACGACGCGGTCTCGCTGCAGCCGAACGCCGGTTCGCAGGGCGAACTCGCGGGGCTCCTGGCGATCCGCGGCTACCACCTGGCGAACGGCGACGATCACCGCACGGTGTGCCTCATCCCGTCGTCCGCGCACGGCACAAACGCGGCGTCCGCGGTCCTGGCGGGTATGAAGGTCGTCGTGGTGGCCTGCGACGAGCTCGGCAACGTCGACCTGGACGACCTGCGCGCCAAGATCGAGGCGAACAAGGACGAGCTCTCGGCCCTCATGATCACCTACCCGTCCACGCACGGCGTGTACGAGCAGCAGGTGGTCGAGATCACCTCTGCGGTGCACGATGCGGGCGGACAGGTGTACGTCGACGGTGCGAACCTCAACGCGCTTCTGGGCTACGCCCGCTTCGGCGATCTCGGCGGCGACGTCTCGCACCTGAACCTGCACAAGACGTTCGCGATCCCGCACGGCGGCGGCGGACCGGGCGTGGGTCCGGTGGCGGCCAAGGCGCATCTCGCCCCGTTCCTGCCGTCGCACCCGCTCGCGCAGAAGGCGGAGCATGCCGGTGGGTTCGTCTTCGAGGGCGGCGTCGTATCGGCGGCCCCGTACGGCTCGGCCGGCATCCTGCCGATCTCGTGGGCGTACGTGCGGATGATGGGTGCGGCAGGGCTGCGGGACGCGACGGCGGCAGCCGTGCTGTCGGCGAACTACATCGCCGAGCGCCTGCGCGAGCACTACCCGGTGCTGTACACCGGCGAGAACGGTCGTGTGGCGCACGAGTGCATCCTCGACCTCCGCCCCCTCAAGGAGGCCACCGGCATCACGGTCGACGACGTCGCCAAGCGCCTGATCGACTACGGCTTCCACGCGCCGACCATGTCGTTCCCGGTGCCGGGGACGCTGATGGTCGAGCCGACCGAGTCCGAGGACCTCGGCGAGATCGAGCGGTTCATCGAGGCCATGATCCTGATCAAGGCCGAAGCGGATGCCGTGGCCAGCGGACGTTGGGAAGCCGGCGACAACCCGCTCGTGAACGCCCCGCACACCGCGGTGTCGCTGATCGCGGGGGAGTGGAACCACCCGTACACCCGTGAGGAGGCCGCGTACCCCGTGCACGCGCTCGTCGCCGGGAAGTACTGGCCCCCGGTCCGCCGCATCGACCAGGCGTACGGCGACCGCAACCTCGTGTGCGCGTGCCCGCCGATCGAGGCGTTCGCGTAGACCGCACGCGGCGCGCTCATCCGTGAGCGCGCCGCGTCAGTCGCGGAAGTCGGGGGGCGCGATCGCGATCAACGCGTCGGCCAATTCCTCCGCTGTGCGTTCCGCGCCGTCCGCCAGCCACCAGGAGATGGCGGCGAGGGTGCCGGCGGCGATGTAGCGCGCCGTCACCTCCGGGTCGGCGGCGAGCGTCTCCCTGGTGCGCAGAGTGACGAGGACGGATTCGGTGAGCCCCGCGGCGAACCCTTCGGCGAAGGCCGGATCAGAGACGAGCAGGACCCCGTATGTGGTGCGGTGGTCCGCGACGAAACGGACGATGTCCAGCAGCACCTGTCGGTTGACGACCGTCTTCGATGCGCCGTCGAGGATGGCGCTGCGGGCATCCGCGATGACCGATTCGCTGAAGTCGCTGAGCGCGGTCGCGGCGAGGTCGCCGATGCCGGAGAAGTGCGCATAGAAGGACGACCGCGTCGTCCCGGCCTCTCGGACGATCGTCGCGACGCCGGCCGTGCGGATCTCGTCCGCATCCACGAGCCGACGGAAGGCGTCGATCAACCTGCGTCGGGTCTTGAGCACTCGCCGGTCGCTGCTGCCCACGCGGCGCGTCCGCAGGGAGTCCTGTTTGGATTCGGCGTCGATCATCTCCGCCATTCTTCCTGATCCGCAGGATGCCGGGGCGCTCGGGTCACCCCGGCATCCTGCCTCGCGTCAGGCCGGGCGGTACGTCGGACGCAGCGACGGCGGGATCAGACCGTCGGGCAGCGGCTTGTCGTACGGCGTCACGGAGACGACGTCGGCGAACTCAGCCCGTGCGGCAGCCAGCAGTTCGGCGTCCGTGAGCAGGTCGACCGCGGTCGCCGCCATGACCTTCGCGCCGTGGATCATGCCCTTGTGGGCGGCGGGGGTCTTGCCCTGCGCCACCATCTGCCAGGAGTGCCCAGGGGTGCCGATGATCGCCGTGCCCGCCCCCATCTGGACGGTCGGGGTGACCCAGCTCACGTCACCGACATCGGTCGAGCCGGTCATCTGAGGGCGCAAGGCCGCCGGCGGCAGCGGCAGGACTCCGTCGAAGTACGCGGGGCTGTCCGATGGGATGCCGAGCTGTCGTTTCATCGCCTCGGCGGCGCCCTCGGGCAGGCCGGCGGCCAGGACGCGGCCGTAGGCCTGATCGGCCTCGTCGAATCCGACTCCGCCGAGATCCTCGAACACGGACTGCATGCGCTTCTCGAGGGTGACGTTGGGCAGCACCTCGGCGCAGGCGCCGTCGAACTCGATCTCCACCTCGGTCTCCGTCATCATCGCCGCGCCTTCAGCGACCTTCTTGACGCGCTCGTAGAGCGTGCGCATCCGGGCGACGGTGGGGGAGCGCACGATGTAGTACAGCTCGGCGGTCGGCTGGACGACGTTGGCCGATGTGCCTCCCGCGTCGATGAACGCGTAGTGGATGCGATCGGTATCGTCCATGTGCTCCCGGAGGAAGTTGACGCCGACGTTCATGAGTTCTGCGGCATCCAATGCGCTTCGGCCGTGCTGAGGGTTGGCACCCGCGTGGGCGGCCAGTCCGCGGAAGCGGAAGTAGGCCTGGGTGTAGGCCAGGGTCTTCCACTGCGCCGCGGATGCGAGCGGCATCGGGTGGTTCGTGACCGCTGCATCGACGTCGTCGAAGGCGCCGGCCGCGACCATGAACGTCTTGCCCGCCGCGCCCTCCTCCGCCGGGCAGCCGTAGTAGCGGACGGTTCCCGGCAGGCCGGCGGCCTCGAGATGCCTGGCAGTGGCGACGGCGGCCAGCAGGGATCCCGACCCCAGCAGGTTGTGGTGGCACCCGTGACCGGCAGCGCTGCCGCTGTCCGGATCCGGGGTCCGTTCGGTCGCACCGGCCGCCTGACTGAGACCTGCGAGGGCGTCGTACTCGCCGAGGAACCCGATGACGGGGGATCCGGCGCCCCATTCGGCGCTGAACGCCGTGGGGACACCGCCGGCGGCACGGGTGATCCGGCCGCCGAACTCCTCGGCGGCGGCGATCTGCTTGGCCATCGACGCGTGCTCTTCCCAGCGCAGCTCCGGCTCGGCCCAGATGTCGTCGCTGAGGCGGACGAACCGGGGGGCGAGGTCGTCGACGATCGGGGCGATCGCGGCGACGGTCGTTGTCGTTTCGGTGATCATGTGCGGTCCTCCAGGACTCGGGTTTTCAGGAGAGGTCTTCGGATGCGGGGGCGGTCTGCGGCTTCTTCCTCCCTGCGGGGATGATCAGCGCGAGGACGACCGTCGCGACGACGGAGATCGCGATGCCGAACAGCGCGACGACGGGGAACAGCGGGGTGAGGACGAGCTGGACCACGACGCCGACGACGACGGCGATCGTCAGGATCCGGAGGTTCGGATTCGACGAGATCATCTGCACGACCACGGCACCCATGACGGCCGGCAGCACGAAGGTCTGCACCTGGGTGATGATCTCCGGTGGGAGCAGCCGCAGCAGCATCGAACCGAAGAGCCCGACGAAGACGATCAGACTCACCAGGTGCGTCGCGGCGGCGCCGCAGATCGCGAGAACGGCGGCGAGCTGGCCGCGCTTCGTCTCCGGCTTGGCGCCGATCGCGGATTGCGCCACGATCGCTGCCGGTACGAGCTTGTTGCTGATGTTGCCGATCATGAACGCCTGGTACATGCTCGCGGCTCCCAGGATCGGGAAGTACGACAGCGGCTCGATGAACCACAGCACGCCGAACGCGAGGGCGATGGCCAGGACACCGGCGGCGACCGCCGAGACCTGGACGCCGAACTCGATCGCCAGCACGAGTGGGCCGGCGAGCATGAAGACGAGCGCGAGGATCATCGTGATGCGTCCCCACCGCGATGTCGTCGTATCGAACTGCTTCCAGGCTCCCGCGGTCAGGGGCGAGGTCGTCGGAGAAGTGGATGTCGACATGAGGGATGCTCCGCTCTGGTTCTCGGGGACGTTCACTGGATGCCTGCACTCGACACGAGGATTCCGACGCCGATCGCGACGATCATCGAGATGCCCAGAGCCCATTCCTTCAGCCAGTTCTGATGGAGCGCTTTGGCGATCCAGAGGCAGAGGAGCATCACGAGAGCGCTCGCGATCGCGACGATCGCCACGGCGAGGCCCTTCTGGAGCTGTTGGATGCCGAAGGTGCCGAACGCGCCGAGCAGCGCGGCGGTCGGGATGATCGCCATCGCCCCGCCTGTCGCGGCGGCCTGCTTGGCTTCCAGGCGGTCGGTGCCGCGCTTGAGGAGCGGGGTCACGATGAGCGTGACGAGCATCCATCCGGATCCCGCGAGCGCGATGCACAGCATCACGGTCGCGAAGACCTGCTGCGTGTAGCCCTCCCCGCCGAGCGTGACGCCCTGGGTGTCGGCGGCGATTCCTGCGGCGCCCACCTCGAACGCGGCCGAGCCGATCAGGCCGATGCGGGTGAGAACGCCGGGAGTGCCGAAGACGCTCAGCAGCGTGACGGCGATCAGCGCCACGGCCATGGAGGGGCCGATCGCGGCGACGGCGCCGGAGCGGAACGAGCGCTTCACGTCGGTTGCACTCATCTCGACGGCGGGCGCGACGCGTCGCGCCGCGCGGTAGTAGATGACGGTCTGCGCCGCGATGACGGCGAAGACGCCGGCCGCGCACAGCCACAGCACGGGCTGATTCGCCGCGAACAGGATGTCGGTGGAGTCCGGATCGAGGGCGATGGGGACGAAGGACACAGGCGGTCTCCTTGCGTAGAGCTGCCGAACCCCGGGCGGAGTTCCGCTTCCCCTCTGTCCGTTGTGCCTGAGAGCGTCGCGCTGTGCGCTTCCCCGTCGGCGGGCCCCGCGAGGCCTCTCTCCAGAGTTCCCCAGTCGCCGAGTCCTTCTGCCTGAGAGATTGGCGGGTGGCTTGCCCCTTCGGCGTCCGCATCGAGTGCGGATCTCTCCCCGGTGACTGTTCGGGCGTCGGTCGTCGGTGTACGACCGCCGTTCTTCGTGTTGTGTCTCAATAATGGACATCGTCCGATTACAGCGGAAGACCAATGCTGTTACGGCCCTGTAACGGTCAGATTATTTCTGACCGCCCGTTCAGTAACGGTTGATTAACGGGGACTGCCGCCGCGACGTCCACAGGCATACGCTCTGGTTATCACGACGCACTCGATGAGGAGTGCGGCGCTACCCGAGTACCCAGGAGGATACGAAGTGAAGCGAAACAGGAGCGCCCTCGCGGGCGCGGCGCTGCTCACAGCAGGCGTCATCGCACTGGCCGGATGCTCGTCGGGGGACAGCGGCGAGGGGACCGGCGGGGACGAGGGCTCCGGGGCGTCGACCGGCGTCGTCACGGTCCAGAACAACGAACCGCAGAACCCGCTGATCCCGGCCGTCACGAACGAGGTCGGCGGCGGTCTGGTGCTGCAGAACATCTTCGCCGGGCTGGTGTACTACGAAGCCGACGGTGCCATGGCGATGGACGTCGCCGAGTCCATCGAATCCGAGGACAACCAGAACTGGACCATCACGATCAAGGCCGACCAGACGTTCAGCGACGGTACGCCCGTCACTGCGGCTTCCTTCGTCGATGCGTGGCAGTACGCGGCATCGGATGCCGAGTTCGAGAACCAGTGGTGGTTCGGCAACTTCGCCGGCTACAACCCCGAGGCCGCGGGCGAGGAGGGCGCGCTCGCGCTGGAGGTCGTCGACGACACCTCGTTCACCGTCGAACTCGCCGCACCGCAGTCCGACTTCCCGATCACGCTCGGCTATCAGGTGTTCTCGCCGTTGCCCGAGTCGTTCTTCGATGACCCTGAGGCGTTCGGGGAGGCCCCCATCGGCAACGGCCCGTACAAGCTCGACAAGTGGGAGCACGACCAGGTGATCTCGCTCGTGCCGAACGAGACGTACGACGGTCCTCGTCAGCCGCAGAACGGTGGCGTCGATCTCGTCGTGTACGCCACGCAGGAGGCGGCGTACTCCGATCTGCTCGGTGACAACCTGGATGTGATCAACCCCAACGTGCCTCCGTCGGCGCTGGCCACCTACAAGGACGACCTCGGCGACCGTGCGGTCGATCAGGGCGCCGCGATCTGGGAGGGTCTGACGATCCCCGCCCGACTCGAGCACTTCGGAAACGACGAAGAGGGTCTGCTGCGCCGCCAGGCGATCTCGTACGCGATCGACCGCGAGCAGATCACCGATGTCATCTTCGAGGGGACGAGGACGCCGGCGGTGGACTACACGTCGCCGGTCATCGAAGGATGGTCCGACTCGATCCCCGGATCCGAGGTCACGCACGCCGACGCCGACAAGGCCAAGGACCTGTGGGCGCAGGCCGACGCGATCTCGCCGTGGAGCGGAACGTTCACCATCGCCTACAACGCCGACGGCGGACACCAGCCCTGGGTGGATGCAGTGGCCAACCAGCTGAAGAACACGCTGGGCATCGATGCGATCGGTCAGTCGTACCCCGACCTCGCGACGCTGCGCGAAGAGATCTCCAACCGCACGTTGAACGCTGCGACGCGCTCGGGGTGGCAGTTCGACTACCCGGGTGCGTACAACATCCTTGGTGCGCTGTTCATCACGGGCGCGGGGTCGAATGACGGCGACTACTCGAACCCGGAGTACGACACGCTGGTTCAGCAGGGCGCGACGGCGCCGTCCGTCGAAGAGGGCAATGCCCTGTTCGAGCAGGCCCAGGAGGTCCTCTTCCAGGACCTGCCCGTCCTGCCGCTCTGGTACCGATCGACCAATGCCGGTTACTCCACCGTGGTCGAGAACGTCGAGTACGGCTGGGACAGCTGGCCGATCATCTTCGAGATCACCAAGGAGTAGTGACACTCGGTTCCCGCCTGGGTCCGTGGTGCGGGGCGACGGTCATGCGTCGCCCCGCACCGCAGGACGCGCGTGCCTGATATGACTGCCTACATCCTCCGTCGCCTGCTCCAGGCGATCCCCGTGTTCCTCGGGGCCACGTTCCTGATCTATTCGATGGTCTTCCTGCTGCCCGGCGACCCGATTCTCGCCCTGTTCGGCGACAAGACGCCGACGCCCGCGCAGTACGCCGCGCTGCAGGAGCGCTTCCATCTGGATCAGCCATTCATCCAGCGCTACTTCATCTACCTCGGCGACCTGTTCCAGGGCGACCTCGGAACGACGTTCCGGGGGCAGAGCGTCAATGAGATCCTCGCGCGGACGTTCCCGGTGACGCTGCGCCTCGCGCTGCTCGCGGTACTGATCCAACTCGTCTTCGGCGTCACGATCGGGCTGATCGCCGGCCTTCGCAAGAACGGGATCATCGACCACGTCTCGATGCTGGTCAGTCTCGTGCTCATCTCGGTGCCCGTGTTCGTGCTCGCCTTCGTCGCGCAGTTCTTCCTCGGCATCCAACTCGGCTGGTTCCGCCCGACCGTGGGTCCTGGCGCGCCGTGGAGCGATCTGATACTTCCGGCGATCGTGCTCGCCGCCTTGAACTTCGCGTATGTGATCCGCCTCACGAGGGCCTCGGTGATCGAGACGCGGCAGCAGGACTTCGTGCGCATGGCCTATGGCAAGGGGCTGTCCGGCAGCCGGGTGATCCCGGTCCACGTGCTGCGCAACTCCCTCATCCCCGTCACGACGAACCTCGCGGCCGATTTCGGCATCCTGATCGTCGGCGCGACCGTCACCGAGGGCATCTTCAACGTCCCCGGTGTCGGCAACGAACTGTTCGAGGCCATCAACCGTCACGACGGGCCGGAGATCGTCTCGATCGTCACGATCCTCGTGGTGATCTATGTGCTCGTGAACCTGTTGATCGACCTTCTCTACGGCGTGCTCGACCCGAGGATCCGCTATGCCCGATAACACTCCGACCCACCGCATGCCGCATTTCGTCGCGGAGACCGACGAGGAGGGCATCGGCGCGGTCGATGCCGTGCGCGTCAGTGAACGCAAGAGCAATCTCTGGCTGGACGCCTGGCGCGACCTCCGTGGGCGGTGGATGTTCTGGGCCGCCGGTTTCATCGTCGTCGTGCTGACGATCATCGCGATCTTCCCGGGGCTGTTCGTCCAGATATCCCCGACCACGTGCAACCTCGACTACTCCAACGATCCGCCGACAGCCGGGCATCCGATGGGGTACGACTTCCAGGGATGCGACGTGTACTCGCGGGTCATCCACGGCACATCCACATCCCTCAGCGTCGGTGTCATCGTGACGATCATCATCGCCGTGCTCGGCATCGTCATCGGCGCGTTCGCCGGGTTCTTCGGCGGATGGGTCGACTCGCTGCTCATGCGCATCAGCGACATGTTCTTCGCGATCCCGTACATCCTCGCCGCGGTCGTGATCATGTCGATGTTCCTGGACAACCGGAACATCCTGGTGATCTCGCTCGCGATCGGCTTCTTCGCGTGGCCGGCGACCGCCCGCATCCTCCGATCGGAGATCCTGCGCGTGCGCTCCAACGATTTCGTCCTGGCCTCCGAAGCCCTCGGTGTCTCCCGGGTGCGCACGATGTTCACGCACGTGCTGCCGAACTCGATCGCGCCGGTGATCGTGGTGAGCACGGTGGGCCTCGCGGCCGCCATCACTGCGGAGGCCACGCTGTCGTTCCTCGGAGTAGGGCTCCCCGGAGACATCGTGTCGTGGGGTACCGACATCTCGAAGGCGCAGATCCGGCTGCGCACAGATCCGCTCCCGTTGATCTACCCATCCATCGCGCTGTCGCTCACGGTGCTGTCGTTCATCATGCTCGGTGAGACGGTACGCGACGCGCTCGACCCGAAGGCGAGGGCGCTGCGATGAGCCGCAACGAGCTGGAAGGACCGCTGCTCTCGGTCGAGAACCTCGAGGTCGCGTTCAAGACCCAGGACGGATACGTCCCCGCCGTCAGGGGCGTCAGCTTCGACATCTATCCGGGCGAGACGATGGCGATCGTCGGCGAATCAGGCTCGGGAAAGTCGACGACGGCGCACGCCCTGATCAACCTCCTCCCCGGAAGCGGTCGGATCACGGGCGGCTCTGTGCGTCTGCAGGGTCAGGAGCTCACGACGCTCGGTCGGTCAGGTATCGAGGACATCCGCGGCAAGCGGATCGGACTCGTGCCGCAGGACCCGATGAACAGCCTCAACCCCGTGCACCGGATCGGCTTCCAGGTCCAGGAGACGATCTTCGCGAACGGTCTCGCCTCGAGTCGTCGCGCGGCGCGCAAGAAGGCGATAGCCGTGCTGAACGAAGCGGGCCTCGCCGACGCCGAACGTCGGCTGCGGCAGTTCCCGCACGAGTTCTCCGGAGGCATGCGGCAGCGGGTGCTCATCGGAATCGGGCTGTCCTCAGATCCGGAGCTGCTCATCGCGGATGAGCCGACGAGCGCGCTCGACGTCACCGTCCAGAAGCGGATCCTCGACCACCTCGCCACGCTCACGGCGGAACGCAACACCGCGGTGCTGTTCATCACCCACGACCTCGGTCTCGCGGCCGAGCGGGCGGAGAACCTTCTGGTGATGCACCGTGGGCGGATCGTCGAATCCGGACCGGCTCTGGAGATCCTGCAGAATCCTCGGCATCCGTACACGCAGCGACTGGTCGCAGCCGCTCCCAGTCTGGCATCCAAGCGGATCCAGACGGGAGCGAAGAGCGCGGCCTCCACGCTCCCGGACGACCTGGATCTCGCTGCTCTCGCGCCCTCGGCGGAGCCGACGGCGCATGCGCCGACCGCGATCGAGTTCGCCGATGTCACCAAGGTCTACCGGATCCGAGGAACGGGCCTCCGCTCCCAGCCGTTCACCGCGGTGGACGGCATCTCGCTCTCCGTGCCGAAGGGGTCGACGATGGCGATCGTCGGCGAATCCGGTTCCGGGAAGTCGACGGCGGCGAAGCTGCTGCTGCGCCTGGAACCGAAGACGTCGGGGACGATCCGTGTGAACGGCCGCGACGTCGATGAGCTCGATCGCCGCGAGTTGCAGGCGCTGCGCCGACAGATGCAACCGGTGTTCCAGGATCCGTACGGGTCGTTGGATCCGCTGCACAACATCGGCAACACCGTCGCCGAGCCGCTGCGGGTGCACCGTGTCGGAGACGCGGCGTCGCGTCGAGCACGCGTGCTCGAAGTGCTCGACCAGGTGGCGCTTCCCTCGAGCGTCGTCGACCGGTATCCGAACGAACTCTCGGGCGGACAGCGGCAGCGAGTCGCGATCGCGCGAGCGCTGGCACTCAAGCCCGAGATCGTGGTGCTCGACGAGGCGGTCTCGGCACTCGACGTCCTCGTGCAGGCACAGGTGCTCGAACTGCTCGCTCAGTTGCAATCGGACCTCGATCTGACCTACCTGTTCATCACGCACGATCTCGCGGTCGTGCGCGTGATCGCCGATCGCGTCTGCGTCATGGAGCAGGGCAGGATCGTCGAGCACGGCACAGTGGACGAGATCTTCGCCAACCCGCGGGAGGAGTACACGCGGCGACTGCTCGACGCGATCCCCGGCGCGGCGATCACTCTCGGGCAGGGGACGAGCTGATCACGACGGCAGCCCGAACAGTGCGGGCCATGTCGCCGCCGCCCACGGGTAGCCGACGAACACGCTCGCGTCGATGAGGAAGTGCGCGACGAGAAACGGCAGCAGACGCCCCGAGCGCGAGAACAGCCAGCCGAACAGCAGCCCCATCGCGAGGTTCCCGACGAATGCGCCCGGCCCCTGGTACAGGTGGTAGCTGGCCCTGAGCACGCTCGTCGCGACGATGATCGCCCACGGTCCCCAGCCCAGCTGTCTGAGGCGCGCGAACAGGTAGCCGAGGACGACGAACTCCTCCTGGATCGACGCGCGCGCGGCGGACAGCAGCAGGATCGGCACGGTCCACCAGTGCGCGTCCAGCCCCGTGGGGTCGACCGCGACGAACCAGCCCAGCATCCGGCCGACGAGGTAGAGCGCGAGACCGGGGATGCCGATGGCGAGTACGAGCAGGATGCCGCGCCCGGTGTCGCGGGGGATGCGCGTGCCGTCCAGTCCCAGCCGGCCCAGATGAGGGCGGGAGCTCTGCCACAGCAGGAAGCAGACGAGCACGACCGGAACCAGCGAGAACCCGATCGAGAGCACCTGATAGATGAAGTCGAAGATCTCGCGGTCGCTGCGCGACGGGTTGAGCGTCGCGGTCTGGTCGGCGAGCGGCGTGGTGTCCGTCAGCCGGTAGGCGAGCTGCACGATCGCGTAGATCGCGGACTGCCCCAGCCCCAGCGCCAGCACGATCGCGATCTCCCACCACAGGCGCGTGCGGGATGCCGGGGGAGTCGTCACCCGACGATCGTATGCCGCACAGTGAGGCTTCAGCGAGCGTGCGATATCCTGAAGAGTCGGCATCCCGGCGCATCCCACATTCTTCTGAGGACTCCTTCATGGCGCACGCCCTCCGCTCCGACCTCCGCAACGTCGCCATCGTGGCGCACGTGGACCACGGCAAGACCACTCTGGTCGATGCCATGCTCCGTCAGACCGGCTCCTTCGGCGAGCACGCGCACGTCGACGAACGTGCGATGGACTCGAACGATCTCGAACGCGAGAAGGGCATCACGATCCTCGCGAAGAACACCGCGATCACGTACAACGGCGTTCACACCGAGGTTCCCGTCACGATCAACGTGATCGACACCCCCGGCCACGCCGACTTCGGTGGAGAGGTCGAGCGCGGTCTGTCCATGGTCGACGGCGTCGTCCTGCTCGTCGACGCCTCCGAGGGCCCGCTGCCGCAGACCCGCTTCGTGCTGCGCAAGGCGCTCGAGGCGAAGCTGCCCGTCATCCTTCTGGTCAACAAGACCGACCGTCCGGACGCGCGCATCGCCGAGGTCGAGGAAGAGGCGCACGACCTGCTCCTGGGCCTCGCTTCGGACCTCGTCGACGACGTGCCCGACCTCGACGTCGACGCACTGCTCGACGTGCCCGTCGTCTACGCGTCCGGTCGTGCCGGTGCGGCATCCCTCACCCGTCCCGCTGACGGATCGCTGCCCGACAACGACGACCTCGAGCCGCTGTTCGAGGCGATCCTGCAGCACGTGCCGGCTCCGTCGTACGACGACGAGGCTCCGCTGCAGGCGTGGGTCACCAACCTCGACTCCAGCCCGTTCCTCGGCCGCCTCGCGCTGCTGCGCGTGTTCAACGGCACGCTGAAGAAGGGCCAGACCGTCGCCTGGGTGCGCTCGGACGGCACGACCAGCAACGCCCGTATCACCGAGCTGCTGAAGACCCGCGCCCTCGAGCGCTACCCCGCCGAGGAGGCCGGCCCCGGCGACATCGTCGCCATCGCCGGTTTCGAGAACATCACCATCGGCGAGACGATCGCCGACCCGGAGGATGTCCGTCCGCTCCCGGCCATCACGGTCGACGACCCGGCGATCTCGATGACGATCGGCACCAACACGTCGCCGCTGATGGGCAAGGTCAAGGGCCACAAGCTCACCGCGCGCATGGTCAAGGACCGCCTCGACAAGGAGCTCATCGGCAACGTCTCGCTCAAGGTCGTCGACATCGGACGCCCCGACGCATGGGAGGTCCAGGGTCGAGGCGAGCTCGCGCTGGCCATCCTCGTCGAGAACATGCGCCGCGAGGGCTTCGAGCTCACGGTCGGCAAGCCGCAGGTGGTCACCAAGAAGGTCGACGGCAAGACGTACGAGCCCTTCGAGCACCTGACGATCGACACGCCGGAGGAGCACCTCGGCGCGATCACCCAGCTGCTCGCGAACCGCAAGGGCCGCATGGAGAACATGACGAACCACGGCACCGGCTGGGTGCGCATGGAGTTCATCGTTCCGTCGCGCGGTCTCATCGGCTTCCGCAGCGAGTTCCTCACCACGACCCGCGGCACCGGCATCGCGAACGCGATCTCGCACGGCTACGAGCCCTGGGCCGGCCAGATCACGACGCGTCAGAACGGATCGATCGTCGCCGACCGCCAGGGCGTCGTCACGCCGTTCGCCATGATCGCCCTGCAGGAGCGCATGTCGTTCTTCGTGCAGCCCACGCAGGAGGTCTACGAGGGCATGGTCATCGGCGAGAACTCGCGTGCCGACGACATGGACGTGAACATCACCAAGGAGAAGAAGCTCACCAACATGCGTGCGGCGAGCTCCGACACCTTCGAGTCGATGACGCCGCCGCGCCAGCTGACGCTCGAGGAGAGCCTCGAGTTCGCCCGCGACGACGAATGCGTCGAGGTCACGCCCGAGGTCGTCCGCATCCGCAAGGTCATCCTCGACCAGACGATCCGCGGCCGCGAGACCTCGCGCCTGAAGCGCCAGGACGCCAACGCCTGAACTTCTGACACGCCCCCGGCGGCCGAGCGATCGGTTGTCGGGGGCGTCGTCGTACCTACGCGGCATCCCTCGAAGATAACGAACTCATAACATACTTTCCCGGGAGCCGTCGGCGACGATTCCCGGGGAAAACCCACGGTGCATCCAGGTGCATGAATGGTTTCGCCCAGGTGGGCTGGCCAGACTCGGTGTTCGTGCCCGGGAAACGGCTCCCGATGAACCGCCCTGCATGGGGTCCGGGCCGACGACGACCCGAAAGTCGAACCCTTCATGCTGCATTCCCCGAACACCCGTGCGTCCGCGCGCGCCGCGACGATGGCGCACGCGCACGCCGATGTCACCTCCCGCCACCCGCTCGTGCTCGGCATCGCGCTGGGCGCCGTGCTGAGCGTCGCGATCACGGCGGGCACCGCCTCCTCGGCCGCTGCCGCCGTCGACGCGCACTCCGATGCCATCGCATCGCTGACGACAGTGACCGCCGCCGGTCCCAGCGGCCCCGCGACGGGTGCCGTCGCGATGGCGCTGCCACTCGCCGACATCACGGAAGACGCGCAGGTCGCCGTCACGACCGCGCAGGCGGCCGTCGCGGATGCCGCGGCCCTCACCGCCGAGGTGGCGGCGTCCGGCCTGACGCTCGACGCTACGACGACGACCACGGCGATCGACACCTCGGCGCTGGAGGCCGACATCGCAGACCTCGCGGTCGCGGTCGACGTCGACGTCGACACAGCCGAGCCCGCCTCCGACGCGACAGCGGTCGACGCCGCGACCGCGACTCCGACGGATGCTGCGCCTGCTGACGCCGCTGCTCCCGCGGAGACCGCGGCTCCCGCGACGGCAGCCGGGTTCGCGGCGGCCGCCGCCGAGGCGGAATCCGACGAGAAGGCCCCGCTCGAGCTGGTGCTGGAAACTGCAGACATCACCGCCGATGCCACTGCCATGGCGACCGCGACGGCGACCCTGCGTGCAGCGCTCACCGCGGCGCAGCAGGCGGCGGCCGAGAAGAAGGCAGCCGAAGAGCGTGCTGCCGCTGCCGCAGCCGCTGCGAACACGCCGGAAGGCGCGAAGGCGAGCGCCCGCACGATGGCCGCCGATCGGTACGGGTGGGGCGACGGCGAGTTCTCCTGCCTGGAGTCGCTGTGGAACAAGGAATCCGGCTGGAACTACAAGGCCTACAACCCGTCGGGTGCGACCGGCATCCCGCAGTCGCTGCCCGGCGACAAGATGGCCAGCGCCGGGGCGGACTGGCGAACCAACGCCACGACGCAGATCGCCTGGGGCCTCGGCTACATCGACAGCGTCTACGGTTCGCCGTGCGCCGCGTGGGGACACTCGCAGGCCACGAACTGGTACTGATCGACCGTTCATCCTAGGGGCGGTCCACCCGCCCCTAGGATGATGGGATGACGACCGAGAGCTCCCGTGAAGTCTGGCGGGAGGGCCTCGGAGTCGCCCTTGCGACCAGCGCGTACGGCATCTCGTTCGGAGCGCTGGCGGTCGCTGCGGGCCTCGACGTCTGGCAGACCTGCGTCCTGAGCCTCGTCATGTTCACCGGCGGATCGCAATTCGCCTTCATCGGCGTGCTCGCCTCCGGCGGCATCTCGGCGCTGCCGTCCGCGATCGCATCGGCGGCGCTGCTCGGGGTGCGCAACGTCGCCTACGGCATGCGCATGTCGCCGATCATCGGGCGGGGCTTCTGGCGACGCGCGGCCGCTGCGCACTTCACGATCGACGAGTCGACCGCCGTCGCGATCTCGCAGTCCGATCCGCGACTGAGCCGGGTCGGCTTCTGGGTCACCGGCATCGGCATCTTCCTCGGCTGGAACGTCATGACCCTCGTCGGCGCGCTGCTCGGCGACGTTCTGGGGGATCCGAAGACCTGGGGTCTGGATGCCGCGGCCGCCGCCGCGTTCCTCGCACTGCTCTGGCCGCGGCTGAAGCGGCGGCAGGCGGTCGCCGTCGGTGTCGCGGCAGCCGTCGTCGCGGCATCCGTCACGCCGTGGCTCATGCCGGGCATCCCCGTGCTGCTGGCCGCCGTCGTCGCGATCGTCGTCGGCTGGTTCAACTGGCTCGGACGGGATGCCGTGAGGGATGCCGAGGCGCAGCCATGAGCATCTGGAGCGCGGTGCTCCTGGCCGCATGCATCTGCGTCGCGCTGAAGGCGTTCGGCTACCTCATCCCGGCGCACGTGCTTGCCGCCCCACGGCCGGCTCGGATCTCTGACCTGCTCACCGTCGCTCTGCTGGCGGCGCTCGTGGCCGTGCAGACGCTCGGCGACGGACAGTCCATCGTCGTGGATGCGCGAGTCCCCGCCGTGCTGGTCGCCGCCGTGCTGCTGTGGCTGCGCCAGTCGTTCCTCGTGGTCGTGTTCGCCGCGGCGGCCGTCGCTGCGCTGCTGCGATGGGCGGGTTGGGCGGCGTGAGCCCAGCGGCACCGGAACACGGCGCCAGTAGACTCACGGGGTGAACACCTGGCTCTCCCGCATCCTCTCCTGGGCCGCCGCGGCCGTCGTCGGCGGCGTGTACGGAATCGCGGGGACCATCGCGCACAGTCTGACCTGGGGGCCGGTCCCGGTCGGACTGATCGTCGCCGCGATCGCCTGCGCCGCTCTGCTCGTGGCGATTCGCGCGCTCACGCACGATCGCGCCTCGACACTGGCCGCCGGACTCGGGATGCTGGGGATGGTGACGCTCATCTCGGGCGTCGGCCCCGGCGGCTCCGTCGTCGTCGCCGACACGATCTGGGGGCGGGTGTGGATCTACCTCGTCGCAGGTCTCGTCCTGCTCGCCGTGGCGTGGCCGCGGTTCTCCCGACCGCAGGCGGCGGCAATCGTCCCGGCGACTCCGGCGCCGGTGGAAGCGCCGCCCATCGTGACCTCGGTTCCCGGCGTTCGGGAGGAGCGCGCCTCCGACGGGACGTAGACTGGGGGAGTGACGTACGTGATCGCTCTGCCCTGTGTCGATGTGAAGGATCGTGCCTGCATCGACGAGTGTCCCGTGGACTGCATCTACGAGGGCGAACGCTCGCTCTACATCCACCCGGACGAGTGCGTGGACTGCGGGGCGTGCGAACCCGTGTGCCCCGTCGAGGCGATCTACTACGAGGACGACCTCCCCGAGGAGTGGGCCGACTACTACAAGGCCAACGTCGAGTTCTTCGAGGAGATCGGCTCCCCAGGCGGGGCCGCCAAGGTCGGCGTCTACGACTTCGACCACCCGATCATCGCCGCGCTCCCCCCGCAGGGGGAGTGAGGGTGTCGGTCCGCGATCTCGCCGACTATCCCTGGGACGCGGTCGTTCCGTTCCGCGAGCGCGCAGCTCAGCATCCCGGCGGCCTGGTCGACCTCTCGGTCGGCTCGCCGGTCGACCCGACGCCGGACATCATCCGCGTGGCCCTCGCCGAGGCGACGGATGCGCACGCCTACCCGCAGACGGTCGGCACCCCGAATCTGCGCGAGGCGATCGTGGACTGGTACGCGCGCCGACGCGGTGTGCCGGATCTGACCGTCGACAACGTCCTGCCGACCATCGGCTCGAAGGAGCTCGTCGCCCTGCTGCCGACGCTGCTCGGACTCGGCGAAGGCGACATCGTCGTGCACCCGACGGTCGCGTATCCCACCTACGAGGTGGGCGCGCGCGTCGTCGGTGCGACTCCGGTGCGCGCCGATGATCCCGCCGACTGGCCCGACGGCACCAAGCTCATCTGGATCAACACCCCGGGCAACCCCGACGGACGCACCTGGACCGTCGACGAACTGGCGGCGGCGGTGCGCCGCGCGCGCGAGCTCGGCGCTGTCATCGCGAGCGACGAGTGCTATGCGGAACTCGGCTGGGACGGCCCCTGGGCGACCGAGCCGATCCCGTCCGTGCTCGACCCGCGCGTGACAGGAGGCAGCCGGGCGAACCTGCTGAGCGTGTACTCGCTGAGCAAGCAGTCCAACCTCGCCGGGTACCGCGCGGCGTTCGTCGCCGGGTGCGCGCGCATCGTCGCCGACCTGCTCACTGCACGCAAGCACCTGGGGCTCATGCCGCCGGCGCCCGTGCAGCACGCCATGGCCGTGGCGCTGGGCGACGACGCGCACGTCGCGGCTCAGAAGGCGTTGTACCGCGAACGGCGCGACCTGCTCGTGCCGGCCGTCGCAGCCGCCGGGTTCCGCATCGACGGTTCCGAGGCGGGGCTGTATCTGTGGGTGACCGAGGGCCGTGACGCCTGGGAGTCGATGGCGCGCCTGGCCGATCTCGGCATCCTCGCGGGGCCGGGGCCGTTCTACGGCGAGAGCTCGACCCAGCACATCCGCCTGGCTCTCACGGCCCCCGCCGAGCGGGTCGCCGAGGCCGCGCGACGGCTGCTCGCCGCGGGTCTGTAGATATCGGCATCCCGGACGTGCATCTCTTGGCGGATGTCACAGTAGGCCGGAGTGCGCACTAGGCTGTAAAGGCGATTCGGTCGAGATCTGCCCCGGCGCACGACGCCGTGAATCGACGAGCAAGACCAACACGGTCGACACAGACGTAAGAGGAGGCCCGCGTGAGCGCGACGGGAGACCAGCAGGTGAAGGCGACGCTTTCGATCGACGGAACCACAGCAGAGTTCCCGGTGGTGCGCGGCACGAGCGGCAACGACAGCATCGACTTCTCGACGCTGACCCGCCAGACCGGCTATACGGGCCTGGACTACGGATTCGTGAACACGGCGTCGACGAAGTCGGCGATCACGTTCATCGACGGCGACCAGGGCATCCTCCGCTACCGCGGCTACCCGATCGAGGAGATCGCGAAGAACTGCAACTACCTCGAGGTGGCCTGGCTGCTCATCTACGGCGAACTGCCGTCGCCGGATGAACTGGCCGACTTCGACGAGCGCATCCGCCGACACACGCTGCTGCACGAGGATCTCAAGCACTTCTTCTCGGCCCTGCCGCACACGGCGCACCCCATGTCGGTGCTGTCGTCGGCCGTCGCTGCGCTGTCCACGTACTACGAGGGACAGACCGACCCGAACAACCCGGAGCACGTCGAGCTGAACATGGTCCGCATGCTCGCGAAGCTGCCGGTCATCGCCGCCTACGCGCACAAGAAGAGCGTCGGCCAGGCCTTCCTCTACCCGGACAACTCGCTCAGCTTCGTCGACAACTTCCTCAAGCTGAACTTCGGCGTGCACAGCGAGCCGTACGAGGTCAACCCGGTGATGTCGAAGGCGCTCGAACTGCTGCTGATCCTGCACGAGGACCACGAGCAGAACGCCTCCACCTCGACAGTGCGCCTGGTCGGCTCGACCGGCGCCAACCAGTTCGCGTCGATCTCCGCCGGCATCCAGGCGCTCTCCGGGCCCCTGCACGGCGGGGCGAACGAAGCGGTGCTGACGATGCTCGGACAGATCCGCGAGTCGGGTCAGAGCGTGCAGCGCTTCGTCGAGCGGGTCAAGAACAAGGAAGACGGCGTGAAGCTCATGGGCTTCGGTCACCGCGTCTACAAGAACTACGACCCGCGCGCGAAGCTCGTCAAGAACGCCGCCGATGAGGTGCTCGCCTCGCTCGGCGTCAGCGACCCGCTGCTGGACCTCGCCAAGGAGCTCGAGGAGATCGCCCTCGCGGACGACTACTTCGTTGAGCGCCGTCTGTACCCCAACGTCGACTTCTACACCGGCGTGATCTACAAGGCGATGGGCTTTCCCACGCGCATGTTCACGGTGCTGTTCGCGATCGGCCGTCTTCCGGGCTGGCTGGCGCAGTGGCGCGAGCTGAACCTCGACCCGCAGACCAAGATCGGTCGCCCGCAGCAGCTGTACACGGGAGCACCGGAGCGCTCGTTCCCGACGCGCTGACGCGCGAGATCCTACGCGAGAGCTGCTTTCCTCCTGGGGAGCGGCTCTTTCGCGTTTCGGCTGTGTGCTCCGGTCGCAGTTCGTGCCGTTATGCAGGTCGGCCGGCGCACTCCGGTCGCGATTCATGCCGCTTCGCGGACGCGTGAGCGGCGCGAACTGCGACCGCAGTTGCGCGGCGGAGTCGGTGAGCGGCACGAACTGCGACCGGAACCGGTGGGGTGAGGCCGGAGGAAGGGCGACAGGAGAAGCGAAAAGGCCGCTTCCCAGGAGGGAAGCGGCCTTTTCGCGTCATGGCGTCAGGCGCGCGGGGCGCCGGACGGGCGCTGCGAGCGACGGCGCTGGCTGCTGCGCTGCTGACCGGATGCCGGGGCGTGCGAGCCGCTCTCGCTTGAATAGCGGGACACGGAGCCGCCGCGGGGGACGTCGCTGCGTGCGGAGCCGGATGCGGCGCCGCGGCCGCCCTGGCTGCGGCCGCCCGAGCGCGAGCCGGACTGCTTCTGGCCGCCGCGCTGGCCGCCCTGCGACTGCCCTCCGCGTGACCCGCCGCCCTGCGGCTTGCGCTGACCGCCGCCCTGCGTCTGCTGCTGCACGGGTGCCGGCTTGACGTACGCGGCGCGATCGCCGACGAGGTCGTCGACGATGTCGCTCGTGACCGGCTCCAGCGCAGCGTCGATCTGCGCCTTTCGCAGCAGATCCTTCACGTCGCGGCGCTGCTCGGGCAGCACGACCGTGACGACGGTTCCCGCAGCGCCGGCGCGAGCGGTGCGCCCGGAGCGGTGCAGGTACGCCTTGTGCTCGACGGGCGGGTCGACGTGCACCACGAGGTCCACGTTGTCGACGTGGACACCGCGCGCGGCGACGTCGGTCGCGACGAGGACGCGGACGCCGCCGTCGGCCGGGTCGGACGAGAACGCGGCGAGGTTGCGCTCGCGGGCGTTCTGCGACAGGTTGCCGTGCAGGTCGACCGCGGGGATGCCGGCTGCGGTGAGCGCCTTGGCGAGCTTCTTCGCCTGGTGCTTGGTGCGCGTGAAGAGGATGCGACGGCCGAGGCCGGATGCCAGTTCGTTGACGAGCGTCTTCTTGCGCTCGGCATCGGCGAGCAGCACGCGGTGGGTCATCTCGCCCACCGGGACGCTGGCCTCATCGACCTCGTGGCTGACCGGCTTCACGAGGAAGCGGCGCGCGAGCGAGTCGATGCCGCGGTCCAGCGTCGCGCTGAACAGCAGGCGCTGGCCGCCCGCAGGCGTCGCCGTGAGGATGCGGGTGACACCGGGCAGGAAGCCCAGGTCGGCCATGTGGTCGGCCTCGTCGAGGACGGCGATCTCGACGGCATCCATGAAGGCGATCTTCTGCTTCATGAGGTCTTCGAGCCGGCCGGGGCAGGCGACGATGATGTCGACGCCGCTGCGCAGCGCCTGCTCCTGCGGACGCTGGCTGACGCCGCCGAAGATCGTGGCGACCGTGAGGCCGGCGGCCTTCGCCAGCGGCGCCACAGTCGCGGCGATCTGCGTGGCCAGTTCGCGGGTCGGCGCGAGCACGAGGCCGCGCGGGTGTCCGGGGCGGGTGCGCTTGTCGGAGGCGGACAGACGGGCGACGAGGGGGAGGGCGAAGGCGATCGTCTTGCCGCTGCCGGTGCGTCCGCGGCCGAGCAGGTCGCGTCCGGCGAGCGAGTCGGGGAGGGTGTCGCGCTGGATCGCGAACGCCTCGGTCTTGCCCTCGGCGGCCAGAACGGCTGCGAGAGGCGCGGGGACGCCGAGTTCGAGGAAAGTAGGCATAGTGGTGCTCCATCGGCGCGCGAGTGTGCGCGCATAGTGGGTGTGAGGTGGGCGAGGGCGCAAGAGCTGCGCACCGGTTCGCCGTTCGAAACGCCAGCCGGAAGCTGGAGCGGATCAGTTCGCTTCGGTCCTCAGAGACCCGTGACGACGACGCAGTCACCCGAAGGCAACCTCACAAGCCTACCAGCAGTGGCATGCCCCGCGGCGCATGCGAACCGGATCAGGCGTGCAGTGCCTCGTTCAGAGTCACGCCGACGCCCGCGCGCTGCTTGGCCTCGATGGCGCCGGTGACCGAGTTGCGCCAGAACAGGATGCCGTCGCGGCCGCTGAGCTCCGCCGCCTTGACGGTCTTCCTGCCCCCGTCGGCGGTCTTCGGGCCGTCCGCCAGCACGACCTTGGAACCCGCGGTCACGTACAGGCCGGCCTCGACGACGCAATCATCGCCGAGCGCGATGCCGATGCCGGCGTTCGCGCCGAGCAGCGAACGCTCGCCGATCGAGACGCGCACCGTGCCACCGCCCGACAGGGTGCCCATGATCGACGCGCCCGCACCGATGTCGCTGTTCGCACCGACGACGACACCCTGCGAGATGCGGCCCTCGACCATCACGGGCCCGAGCGTGCCGGCGTTGAAGTTCACGAAGCCCTCGTGCATGACGGTGGTGCCGGGGGACAGGTGCGCGCCGAGCCGCACGCGGGAGGCGTCAGCGATGCGGACCCCTTCGGGGAGGACGTAATCCGTCAGTCGCGGGAACTTGTCGAGTCCCTGCACCTGGATCCCGTTGCGCTGCAGCAGCGGACGCAACCGGGCGGCGTCGGCGGGCAGCATGGGGCCGGCGGAGGTCCAGGCGTTGTTCGGGAGGTGCCCGAAGACGCCGTCCAGGTTCAGGTCGTTCGGCTGGACGAGCAGGCGCGACAACGCGTGCAGACGCAGGTAGGCGTCGGCGGTCGACGCCGGCGCCTCGTCGAGGTCGATCTGCAGCTGCACCAGCTCGGTGCGGACGTTGCGCCGCTCATCGGCCTCGGCCAGCGCGTCACAGGTCGCGACGGCGGCGACGGCATCCGCGGCATCCAGCGCACCGAACCCGACCTCCGGGTACCAGGCGTCCAGCACCGTGCCGTCGTGTGCGATCGTGGACAGTCCGACACCCCATACCGTGCGCGCATTGCTCATGGGACAACGCTACCGTGCCCACCAGCGGGCCCCACGACACGTGTCGCTCGCGTGCGCCGTAGGCTGAGGGCATGGCACTCGACCTCTCCGCGTCCGCGCTCGACATCACCAGGACGATCTGCGACATGCCCAGCGTCTCGGGTGCCGAGGCCGATCTCGCCGACGCGATCGAGGCGGCGGTCCGACCTCTCGCGCACCTCGAGGTGATCCGGCACGGCAATACGATCGTCGCGCGCACGGATCTGGGGCGCGCGCAGCGCGTCGTGATCGCCGGGCACATCGACACCGTGCCCATCAATGACAACGTGCCCACCCGGGACGTCGACATCGACGGCGAACCGCACCTCTGGGGCCGCGGCACGGTCGACATGAAGGCCGGGGTCGGCGTGCAGCTCAAGCTCGCCGCCGAGCTGACGGACCCCGTCGTCGACATCACCTGGATGTGGTACGACAACGAAGAGGTCGCGGCGACGCTGAACGGACTCAATCTGCTCTCGAAAGACCGGCCGGACCTGTTCCAGGCGGACTTCGCGATCCTGGGCGAGCCGTCCAACGGACAGGTCGAAGGCGGCTGCAACGGCACCCTGCGAGCCGTCGTGCGCACGCACGGGATGCGCGCTCACAGTGCGCGCGCGTGGGTGGGCGAGAACGCGATCCACGGAGCGGCTCCGATCCTCGCCCGTCTGGCCGAGTACCGCGCCAAGGAGGTCGCCGTCGAAGGCCTGGTCTATCGCGAGAGCCTCAGCGCTGTGCGCATCACGGGCGGCGTCGCCGGAAACGTCATCCCGGACCTGTGCGAGGTCGAGGTCAACTACCGTTTCGCGCCGAGCAAGTCCGCAGAGGACGCCGCCGCCCACGTGCGCAAGGTGCTCGCCGGATTCGAGGTCGAGGTCACGGATGCCGCCGAGGGCGCCCGCCCGGGTCTGGATGCCCCGATCGCTCAGCAGTTCGTCGCCGCGGTCGGCGCGGAGCCGCGCCCGAAGTACGGCTGGACCGATGTCGCGCGCTTCTCCGCTCTCGGAGTCCCGGCTGTGAACTACGGTCCAGGTGATCCGCTGCTCGCGCACCACGACGAGGAGCGCGTGCCCACTGCCCAGATCGACGCCGTCGAGCGCGGCCTGCGCGCGTGGCTGACCGGGTCCTGACGCCGGCCAGGCGCTGGGCGCAGGCCCCGATCGCCGCGCGCATCGCGGCGATCTACATCGCCGCGCGCCTCGCTACGACGGGTCTGCTCGCTCTTGCGGCGATGCTGTCCGGTCCGTCGTCGCGCTACGGAGCGGAAGCCGGGATCGCCGACTTCGTGATCGGCTGGGACGCGCAGTGGTACTGGCTGGTGGCTGTCGACGGATATCCGGCCGACCTGCCGCGCACGGAAGCAGGCGAGGTCGCCGAGAACGGCTGGGCGTTCATGCCGGTCTACGCGTACGCCGCGAAGATCGTCGGCCTGCCTCTGGGATCGTGGGGCGCCGGAGCACTGGTGATCTCGCTCGTCGCCGGCTACTTCGCCTGCATCGCACTGCACCGTCTGCTGCACGAGCGCATCGGATCCGCCGCCGCGCTGTGGGCGGTCGCGTTCTTCGCCTCCGGCCCCCTGGCCGCACTGTTCCAGGTGGGCTACGCCGAGGCGCTGTTCGTCATGATGCTGCTGTTCGCGATCGATGCCGTGCAGCGGCGGCGCTACGGCATCCTGTACGTCCTCATCCCTCTGATGGCGTTCACCCGTCCGGGGATCCTCGCGTTCGCCCTGTTCCTGGGGCTGCACGGGATCGTGCGCTGGGTGCGCCGTGCCCGTGAGCCGCTGGCCGGGCGGGAGATCGTGCACATCATCGCGCTGGGGGCGCTCGCGACGGTCACGGGCTTCGCCTGGCAGGCGATCGCCGGCATCGTCACCGGCGACGCCGGGTCGTATCTCGCGACCGAGTTGGCCTGGCGGCGCGCATGGGGCATGGGGGAATCCGGCTTCGTGCCGTTCCAGGGCTGGATCGAGGCGGCATCCTTCTGGTTCGCCCAGTGGGGGATGCCGGGTTGGTGGGGCTTGATCGCGCTGGCGATGCTGGTCGCGGCACTCGTCGCCGCGCTGCTGTTCGCACCGTCGGTCCGCCGGCTCGGCGTGGACGTCCGGCTGTGGAGTGCCAGCTACCTGCTGTATCTGCTCGCGGTCTTCTTCCCGCAGTCGTCCACGTTCCGGCTGCTCATGCCTCTCAGCCCGTTGTGGGGTGCGGTCGTTCCTCGACGGCTCCGCTACCGGATGGCGGTGCTGATGCTGTGCGTCATCGGCCAGTGGGTGTGGATCTATCACGTGTACGCCCTGGGGAACACGTTCTGGCAGGTTCCGTGACATCGTTCATGACGGATTCTTCTCAGCGCGGACACAGGGTCGCGGGGCTACCGATAAACTTGTTCCATACCACCGAGGAAAAGGAGCCACGATGGCAGCGATGAAGCCGAGGACTGGAGACGGACCCATGGAGGCCGTCAAGGAGGGGCGCCTCATCATCGTGCGTGTTCCGCTCGAAGGCGGCGGCCGTCTGGTCGTCTCCGTGAACGACGCCGAAGCGAAGGAGCTTCACGACGTGCTCGCAGCCGTCGTGAGCGCCTGAGTCCTCTTCCCGTCATCCAGCGGGACGCGAAAGGGCGGCGGATCCTCGGATCCGCCGCCCTTTCCGTGTCCGCGGGTCAGTCCGCCTCGGTGACGCTGATCAGCTGCAGCAGCCCCTCGCCGGAAGACGAGATCGACGCCAGCACGGCCTGGGACTGCTGGGTCTCCTGGATGAGCGACCGGTAGGCGGCCGTGACCGCGTCGCGCTGCACCGGATCGGCGACCTTGCCGCCGACGAGGATGCGGGGAACCAGGACGATGCCGCCGGTGCGCACGAGTCGCAGTCCGTGCTCGACGTACTCGATGACGTTGTCGGGATCTGCATCGACGAGAACGATGTCGTAGGAGCCCTCGTTCATCCGCGGCAGCACATCGGCGGCACGGCCGGTGATGAAACGGGCGCGGGTGGTGGGGATGCGCGCATCGGCGAACGCCTGCCGGGCGGCTGCGAGGTGCTCAGGCTCGTTGTCGATCGAGGTGAGCACGGCGTGGGGTGCGCCGCGCAGCAGCCAGAGACCCGAGACGCCGGCGCCCGTGCCGATCTCGACGATGGTCCTGGCGTTCACAGCGGCCGCGAGCACGGCGTACTGCGCGCCGACGAGGGCGCTGATGGGCGCCGCTCCGATCTCATCCGCGCGGCTCCGGGCGCGGGCGATGGAGTCCGGCTCCGCCGTGGCTTCGCGGATGTATCGTGCGTTGGCGTCGTGCTCGCTCATGACTTCTCCCGTACAGCTCGTTCCCCCCTTCAGATTAGGCGCATGCCGCGTTCTCGGCGGACAGGCGCGGCGAGGTAGCCTTGACGCATGGGGTTCGGACTCGACTTCGAGAAGCTGCTGGTGATCGGGCTGATCGCCGTGCTGCTGATCGGCCCTGAACGGCTGCCGCACTACGCCGAGCAGTTCGCGAAGCTCGTGCGCCGCGGTGGCGAACTGCTTCGCGACACCAAGAGCCGTGTGCAGGAGGAGATGGGGCCGGACGTCGCCGACGTCGACTGGCGCAAGCTCGACCCGCGCCAGTACGACCCCCGCCGCATCATCCGCGACGCGCTGTTCGAGGATGCCGCGCCCGCACCGATCGCGCCGTCGGCCGCCGCTGCTGCGACGGCGGCGAAAGTCGCCGCGACGCCCGTCGATCCGGTCGTGCCGCGGGTCACTCCCGTGTTCACGCGGACGAGTCCGCCGCCCTACGACCCCGAATCGACCTGACCGGATCGGGTCGAGCACTCAGCCGATCTTCGTCCGCAGCCGCTCGATGTCGGCATCCGACACCACGGCGCGCGGGAGCGCCGTCATCGCCGAGGTGTCGCGCAACTGGAACATGACCGCATCGCGGCCCGCCTTCATGCTGCGCAGGCCGGAGAACGCGATGCGCGAGGTGCCGCGTGCGCTCTCCACGCGCAGCTCGGTCTCGCCGACCCGGACGGACACGCTCGTCCCCTCGGGCATCGTGGTGGTGAGTGAGCGTCGCACGCTCACCACGGTGAAGAGGACGTACAGCACCACGAGCCCGGCGAACAGCGCGGGCATGACGACGAGGCGACCGGCCTGAGACGGAGCGGCGGACAGGGCTGTGACGAACGGGACCAGCGACCACAGCAGACCGACGCCGAGCAGCACCCAGACGACGATCGAGAGCGGCCGGGTGAGCAGGAAGATCGTCGCGTCACGGGACATGCGGGTCAGCAGATCGCGGTCGACCTGGACGAATCGGGGTGCATCGGTCACCAGGACATTCTCTCCCCGCCGGTCAGCTCGGCGCGAACGGGAGGGAGCGGCCGGCGAGGCCGCGGCCCTTCGTCACGATGCGCTGCGCCAGGGCGTCGATCGCGGATGCCGCGGCATCCGACGGATTCTCCAGGACGACCGGCGTCCCGGCATCCCCGCCGGCGCGCAGTGCAGGGCTCAGCGGAATCGACGCCAGCAGCTCGATCTGCTCCGCAGGTGTCGACAGCGCGCGTGCCACTTCGGTGCCGCCGCCGGAGCCGAACAGGTCGACGACGGTGCCGTCCGGGAGGGTGAACGCCGCCATGTTCTCGACGATACCGATCACGCGCTGCCCGGTCTGCCGTGCCACCAGACCGCTGCGGATTGCGACCTCGGAGGCGGCGGCCTGCGGCGTCGTGACGACGAGCACCTCGGCGTGGGGGAGGAGCTGGCCGATGGAGATCGCGATGTCTCCCGTCCCAGGCGGCATGTCGATCAGCAGCACGTCGAGGTCGCCGAAGAAGACGTCGGTGAGGAACTGCTGCACGGTGCGGTGCAGCATCGGACCGCGCCACGCCACGACGGACTCGCCGTCTCGGAGGAACATGCCGATCGAGATCGTCTTCACCCCGTGCGCGACCGGTGGCAGCATGAGATCGTCGATGCGCGTGGGCTGTGTTCCTGCGGGGATGCCGAGCAGCCCGGGGATCGAGAAGCCGTGCACATCGGCATCCACCAGTCCGACGGCGAGACCGCGTTCCGCCAGAGCGACGGCGAGATTGGCCGTCACGGTGGACTTGCCGACACCGCCCTTGCCGCTGGAGACGAGGATGACCCGCGTGAGCGAATCGGGTCCGAACGGCATCTGACGCGCCGGGCGACCTGCCCGGAGCTTCTCGGTGAGGGCCTTGCGCTCGTCCGGCGTCATGACGCCGACGGAGACATCCACGTCGTCGACGTCGGGGACGGATGCCGCGGCCCGGCGCACATCGGACTCGATGCGATTCGCCGCCGGGCATCCGACGATCGTCAGGACGATCGCGACACGGGCGATCCCGTCGTCGACTCTGATCTCGCGCACCATGTCGAGCTCGCCGATGGGGCGGCGCAGCTCGGGGTCGGTGACGGCCTCGACGGCGCGACGGACCTGTTCGGCCGTCATCGCCGCGGGCGCCGGGTCGTGATCGGGCCGGTCCGCGGGGAGGAGTCGTCCGGACCGGCATCCGGAGCGTCCGAGCCGCCGTCCTCGAGCTCGACGAGCAGGGCCCGCAGCTCCTGGCGGAGCACGTCGCGCGTGACGACCTGCGAATTGCGCTCCTCGAGCGACAGCCGCAGGGCGACGATCTCGCGCGCCAGGTACTCGGTGTCGGCGAGGTTGCGCTCGGCCCGTTGACGATCCTGCTCGATCTGCACCCGGTCGCGGTCGTCCTGGCGGTTCTGCGCGAGGAGGATCAGGGGGGCGGCGTACGAGGCCTGCAACGACAGCATGAGCGTCAGCGCGGTGAACCCCAGCGCCGCGTCATCGAAGCGCAGGTGATCGGGCATGAGCGTGTTCCAGGCGATCCAGACCACGCAGAACAGCGTGAGGATCAGCAGGAAGGCGGGTGTGCCCATCGCTCGCGCGACCCACTCGGTGAAACGGCCGAAGCGGTCGCGCGAGGTCGGACGCTGCCGGACGGTGCCGCGGCCGAGCGGCGCGTCCAGGCCGGTGCGGGAGTTTCGGGCCATCACCGTCCGCCTCCTTCCACCGGCTCCTCGATGTCATGCGATCGCCAGTCATCCGGCAGCAGGTAGTCGAGCACGTCATCGATGCTGATCGCACCGACGAGCCGATGCGCGGCATCCACGACCGGAAGCGACACCAGGTCGTAGCTGGCCAGCATGCGCGCCACCTCGGCGGCGGACGCCGTCACGAGCACGGATTCCATGGTGTCGTCGACGATCGCGCCCAGGCGCTCGTGCGGCGGGTAGCGCAGCATCCGCTGGAAGTGCACGACGCCCAGCAGGCGACCGGTGGGCGTCTCGAACGGCGGCAGCGTGACGAACACCGCGGCGGCGAGCGCGGGGTGCAGTTCGTGCCTCCGGATGAGCGCCAGGGCCTCGGCGACCGTCGCGTCGGCGGAGAGGATGATCGGCTCGGTCGTCATGAGCCCGCCGGCGGTGTCCGGGCCGTACGAGAGCAGCGTGCGGACGTCCTCGGCCTCCTCGGGCTCCATCAGTTCGAGGAGCTGTTCGAGGCGCTTCTTCGGAAGCTGCGCGAGCAGGTCGGCGGCGTCGTCCGGCTCCATCTGATCGAGGATGTCGGCGGCGCGTTCGTCGCCGAGACGGTCGAGGATGTGCACCTGGTCGTCCTCGGGCATCTCCTCGAGAGCATCGGCGAGCCGGTCGTCCGGCAGTTCCTCGGCGACCTCGATCATGCGCTGCTGCGGCAGGTCGAGAAGCGTGTTGGCGAGGTCGGCGGCGTGCAGCTCGGAGTAGGACGCGACCAGCTGCTCGGCGGATTGCGCCTCGCCAGGCGCGCGCTCCTCGGCGACCTCGTTCCAGGCCGCGAAGGCGGTCGGTCCCTTGGCGAACGGGGACGCGCTGGTCTTCGGCTTGCGCAGGAACAGCTGGGTGATGCTCCATTCGCCGAGACGGTTCGGCTCGATCGCGACATCCTCGATGACCGCGGACCCGTCACCGTCGACGAAGCGGACGCGACGGCCGAGCAGCTCGGCGAGCACGCGGACCTCGCCGGGGCGCGGCTGGAAGCGTCGGACGTTGATGAGGCCGGTCGTGATGACCTGCCCGGCGCGGATCGAAGTGACCCGCCCGATCGAGAGGAACACATGCCGGCGGCCGGGGATCTCGACCACGAGGCCGATCACACGCGGGGCCGCGGTACTTCGGTACACGATGACGACATCCCGGACCTTGCCGAGCCGGTCGCCCACGGGGTCGAAGACGGCGCACCCGGCAAGGCGCGCGACGAATACCCGTTGAGTGCTCACGCACCCAGCGTAGTCCGCGCCGGCCGGCGGACGGGGCCTTCGGCAACGGCCAGGGGCATGCGTGGAAGAATGGACGGATGAGCATGATGAACCGCCCAGCCGACGGTGCCGATATCGGCGAAACCGTCGCCTCGATGCGCGAGTACGAGCGGGCGCAGAAGACGGTGTCCCAGCTCATCGCCGGGGAGGTCCCGGCACGCGACATCGCGATCGTCGGCCAGGGGGTACGGACGGTCGAGAAGATCACCGGGCGCCTCGGCTACGCGACGGCGGCTCGCTCCGGTGCGATCAACGGCCTGCTGATCGGGCTCATCCTCTCGGCGATCCTCGTGCTGGGCACACCGGATGCTCCGATCCAGCTGTTCGTCGCCTACCTGTTCATCGGCGTCGCGATCGGCATGATGCTCAGCCTCGTCACGTTCGCGATCGTGCGTCGTCGTCGCGACTTCGCGAGCGTCACGCAGATGGTCGCCGACCACTACGACGTCACCGTGCAGCCGGCGTCCCTCGCCAAGGCGCGGAACGTTCTGGGCGGCCAGCGTCCGGCACCGGTGCGGCCTCCGGTCGACCTCGACGAGCCGCCGCGGTACGGCGAGCGGGTGACGCCGGGGAAGACGGCTCCGGCCGGTCCCGTGTCGGCATCTGCTACGGCGTCGGCGGCGGGTGAGGGGCCCGTCATCCCGCCGCGGCCGGCCGACCCGCGCCCGCAGTACGGTGAGCGGATCGCGGATGCCGGGACGACGCCGGATGCGCCGGAGAAGCCGGCCGCTCCTGCGCCGGCCGCCCACGCGCCGGAAGGTGACGCACCGACCGAGTCGGCCGATCAGGCCGCACCCGCCGAGCCGGCGACGCCGACCGAACCGACCGAGCCGGCCGATCAGGTCGAGCGCCGCGCCGACAAGCCCGCAGACGACTGAACCATGACCGAGGAATCGCTGCTCGTCGAGGTGGACCTGCCCGCCGGAGCAGTGGCGATCCCGGCATCCTGGTCCGAACCGGACGTGCCAGCCGGCGACACCGTGATCCTCGCGCACGGCGCAGGCACCGGCCGTGAGCATCCGTTCCTCGTCGGCCTCGCCGCGGCGCTGACCGCGCAGGGGATCCGCGTTGTGCGCTTCGACTTCCCCTACCGGGCGCAGGGGCGCAGCATGCCTGGTCCTGCCGCACACGCGATCGCCACGTGGCACGCGGTCCTGGCCGTGGTGCGCTCGCGCGTGGACGGCCCCGTGTGGGCAGCCGGTCGCTCCTACGGCGGGCGGATGGCCTCGATGGCGGCGGCCGAGGGCATGGACGTTACGGGGCTGGTGTACCTCGCGTATCCGCTGCATCCGCCGGGCAGACCCGAGAAGCCCCGGATCGAGCACCTGCCGGCCATCGCGGCGCCGCAGTTGTTCGTGGAGGGGACGAACGATCCGTTCATCCAGCCGCTCGAGCAGTTCGAGCAGGCCGTCGCGACCTGCCAGGATGCCCGCGTCGAATGGATCGACGGCGGCGGTCATTCGTACGAGGTGAAGGGGAACAAGCGCACGGCCGACGTGATCGGCGCCTCGGTCGCGCCGCTCGTGACCGGGTTCCTCTCGTCGACGCGCTGACGTCTGCCACGATGGTCGGGTGAGCCTCGACCGCATCGCCCTCATCTCCGACGTCCACGGCAACATGACGGCGCTCGACGCCGTGCTCGACGACATCGCGGGCCGCGGCATCCATCGGGTGTTCAATCTGGGCGACACCGCGGGCAAGGGGCCGCGCGGTGAAGCGGCGGTGCAGCGCTGCCGCGAGGTGTGCGAGGTGTGCGAGGTGAACGTGCGCGGCAACTGGGATGACTTCCTGCGTTTCACCGCCGCAGACGCGCCCGAGGAGATGCGCTGGTGGCACGCCGAGCTGTCGGCCGAGAGCCTCGCCTGGCTCGGAGCGCTGCCGCTGAGTCACGATCTGGTGATGAGCGGGCACCGGATCCGGCTGTTCCACGCGTCGGCCGAGAGTCCGCACCGGCGCGTGCACTTCCACCACACACCGGAGCAGTTCGCCGGGATGTTCGTCAACACCGAGATGACCGGCGACGGTCCGGAACCGGATGTCGTCGGCTACGCCGACATCCATGACGCGTACATCGAATCCACCGAGGGCAGGACGCTGTTCAACGTGGGCAGCGTCGGCAATCCGCTGGATGTTCCGGAGCCTTCGTACGTGATCCTGGAGGGGATTGCGGATGCCGAGCAGCCGGCGCCCTTCGGCATCCAGTTCGTGCGGGTGCCCTACGACATCGAGGCCGAGATCGCCGTGGCCGAGGCGGTGCAGATGCCGACGCGCGACGTCTGGGCGGTCGAGCTGCGCACGTCGGTGTACCGCGGGAGTCAGAAGTGAGCGGATTCCATCACGTCGAGCTGTGGGTGGCGGATCGCGCGGACGATGCCGCGTGGCGCTGGTTGCTCGCGTCCCTGGGCTTCGAGCTCGAGCAGGAGTGGCCGGACGGGATGTCGTGGGCGGCCGGCGGCGCGTACCTGACCCTGACGACATCGCCGAATCTGTCGGCGGCCGAGCACGATCGTCGCCGCGCCGGTGTGAACCATCTGGCGTTCCACGGCGGGACTCCGGCGGAGGCGGACGCCCTCATGGCGGACGCCCCGGCGCACGGCTGGACGGCGCTGTATCAGGAGCGCTATCCGCACGCCGGCGGGTCCGACCACTACGCGGGCTGGCTGGAGAACGCCGCCGGATTCAAGGTCGAGATCGTCGCGTCGCGCTAGTCTGACCCGCACCCACGGCACTGATCGCAGCGCTCACTGCGCCAGCAGGCGCTCGACGCGTTCGATCTCCTCGTCCAGTTCGGCGCGCTCCGCGCGGGTGAGTCGGCGCCGCACCGGCCCGATCACGACCCGGTCGTCTTCGATGCGCCACAGCCCTTCGTGCCAGCCGTCCACGAACAGTGCGTGCAACTGGGCCCGGTTCTCGCCGATCCACATGTTCCGCGCCTCGGGCTCTGTGACGCGATCCCGCCCGGCATGGGACAGCCACACGTTGTCGTAGTTGCCGAGCATTCGGACGGGAGCGGGCACATCCTCGTCCGCGATCGGCGCATCCGAGATGTCGTACAGCACGCGCCCGTCCTCGTCCTCATACCGCACCAGGTCCGGCATCCCGCTCAGCACGGGTCCCAACCGGGTGACGGCCGACCACGCCGTCACGTCGGCGGCCGTCGCCGGACCGAATGCGCGCAGATAACGTCGGACGATCGTGGCAGGGGCCGGCTCGCCGAGCGGCACTCCCGTCCACCGGTCGACGTAGTCGTAGATCACACCGCCCGACTGCCGCCACTCCCCGCGCGGCGGCACCTGCACCAAGGGCGCGCGGAGCCTGGCCACCTGCCCGAGCTGCGTCGCGGGGTACGGGAACGCCTCGGCAAGCCTGCGTCCGATCTCCCGCTGCGGGAGCGGCCCGTCGGCGAGGACGCGCGCCAACGCGGCGGCGAACGCCTCAGGGTCGACCTCGCGCGCCGGGCCAACGGCCTGGCTGGATCGCAGCTCCTGCTGCATCCGCGGCTCGACCCACGGACGCAGCATCGCGGCATCCTGCGCGGTCAGCAGGTGGATCGTGCCCCGCATCGTGAGCAGTCGCACGAGCTCGCGCGCCTCCAGTCCGCGAGTGACCGCGAGCGGATCGAACGAGCGCAGACGAGCGGCGAGCGACAAGTACGGGGGCAGGTTCTCCTGCGCCTGCAAACCGATCAGGTGCTCGATCATCGCCGTCGGCGTCGCGTCGACCCGATCGAGCAGGTGCTGACGCAGAAGCAGCGTTCGTCCGAGACGCCGTCGGTTCAGCCTCATGGTTGAACCGTACACGGCGCTCACCGCCGCCTCGCGCTAGTCTGACCCGCATGCCTCTCGCTCTCGTCACCGGTGCCGCGCGCGCCGACAGCATCGCTGCCGGGATCATCCCTCGCCTGCGCGCGGACGGCTGGGAGGTCGCGACCAGCGATATCTCGGATGCCGACTACCCGTGCGATCTCGCGACCCACGAAGGACCCGGCGAGCTCATCGACGCGGTCGTGCGGGAGCACGGTCCGCTCTCGGCGCTCGTGCTCTCGCACGCGCACGACGTGCAATCCGGCATCCTCGACACGACAGCGGCGAGCTTCGACCGGCATGTCGCTATCAATGCCCGCGCCAGCCTGCTGCTGATCGCCGCCTTCGCCAGGCAGATTCCGGATGCCGGGGGAGCAGTCGTCGCCCTCACGAGCGACCACACCACGGGGAACCTGCCGTACGGGGCATCCAAGGGGGCGCTGGATCGCCTCGTCATCTCGGCCGCGAGAGAGCTCGGTCCGCTCGGCATCTCGGCGAACGTACTCAACCCCGGGCCGATCGACACGGGGTGGATGCCGGAAGGGTTCGCGGATTCCCTCGTACCGGCGCATCCGCTCGGGCGGATCGGGACGCCAGCCGACATCGCGGCCTTCGTGTCATTCCTGGTGTCGCCCGAGGGCCGATGGGTCTCCGGGCAGCTCCTGCACGCCGACGGCGGGTTCTCGGCGCGCTACTGAGCGGGACGTCGCGGTGCTGGATTTCTGACGCTGCGCGGCCGCACGGCGTGTCGCAGGCCGTTCGGGAGACGACACGCCGCCGGGGGCGTCACCGCATGCGAGATTCGGCACGGTGCCGGAACAGGACGCGGCGCGCGGGTGCTCAGCTCTGGACGCGCGCGATCCAGGCCTCGACCTCGTCGGCGGTGCGGGGGATGCCCGCGGAGAGGTTCACCGGGCCCTCCGCGGTCATGACGATGTCGTCCTCGATCCGAACGCCGATGCCGCGGAGCTCCTCGGGAACGGTCAGGTCGTCGATCTGGAAGTACAGGCCCGGCTCGATGGTGAAGACCATGCCTGCCTCGAGGATGCCGTCGTAGTACATCTCGCGACGCGCCTGCGCGCAGTCGTGCACGTCGATTCCGAGGTGGTGCGACGTGCCGTGCACCATGTAGCGACGGTGCTGGCCCCCGGCATCCGCGTCGAGCGCCTCCTCGGCCGTGACCGGCAGAAGACCCCACTCCGCGACCCGCCTCGCGATGACCTGCATCGCGGCCTCGTGGACCGTGCGGAACGGCACGCCGACCTTCGCGGCGGCGAACGCGGCGTCGGCGGCTTCGCGGACCGTCTCGTAGACCTTGCGCTGCACATCGGAGAAGGTGCCGTTCACCGGGAGGGTGCGGGTGATGTCGGCGGTGTAGAGGCTGTCGGTCTCGACCCCGGCATCCACGAGGATCAGATCGCCCTCGGCGACCGTTCCGTCGTTGCGCGTCCAGTGCAGGTAGCAGGCGTGCGGTCCGGATGCCGCGATCGTGTCGTACCCCTCGCCGTTGCCGTCCTCGCGGGCGCGGCGGTGGAACACGCCCTCCACGACGCGCTCGCCGCGGGCGTGACGTGCGGCCTCCGGGAGCGCGCGGATGATGTCGTCGAAGCCCTGCGCCGTGATGTCGACGGCGCGGCGCATCTCGGCGATCTCGAACTCGTCCTTCACGAGCCGCAGCTCCGAGACGAACTGTGCGAGCTCGGAATCCTCGAGCGTCACGTCGTCGTCGGCTGGGGCGAAGGCATCCAGGTGGTCCGTTGCGACGGCGAGGTCGGCAGCGACACCGGCGAGCGACGGCCGGGGCCCGATCCAGAACTCGCCGACGGTCGCATCCGCGTAGAACTCGGTCGTCGTGCGGTCCGCGCGCTCGCGGAAGTACAGCGTGACGTCGTGTCCGGCATCCGTCGGGTCGAAGACGAGCACGGAGTCCGGCTCGGCATCCGCGGCCCAGCCGGTGAGATGCGCGAACGCGGAGTGCGCGCGGAACGGGTAATCCGTGTCGTTGCTGCGCTGCTTCAGGGAACCGGCGGGGATCACGAGTCGCTTGCCCGGGAACGCCGCCGAGACCTTCGCGCGGCGTGCGGCGGCGTACGGTGCCTGTGTGCGCGGGGTCGGCAGCGACTCCGGCCGCTCGGCCCACCCGGTCGAGATCGTGTCGAGGAAGCCCCGCGGGAACGGCTGCTTGCGATTGGTGACGGGCGCCTTCGCCGCGTCGTCTTCGGTGGCCTGTGCGATCGTGTCGCTGGATCCGGTGCTCATGCCTCCAGTCTCTCACTCCGACCGGCCGCGTAGGCTGGGGGAGTGAGTCCCGACAGCACGATCCAGCGTCCGAGTCCCGCTACGACGATCCTCATCGATGCCGGGCTCGTCGTCGTGTTCTGCGTCATCGGGCGCCTCTCGCACGCCGAAGGGATCCTCGGCGACATCCCTGGGCTCGTCGGCACGATCTGGCCCTTCCTGGCGGCTCTCGTCGTCGCGCACGCGGCCGCTCTCGCGTTCCGCGTCCCTGCGGAGCGCGTGGTCCCCGGCATCCTGATCTGGCTCGTGACTCTCGGCGGCGGGATGGTGCTGCGCGCTCTTTCGGGTCAGGGCACGGCGTGGGCGTTCCTCATCGTCGCCGCCGTGACGCTCGCGGTCTTCCTGATCGGCTGGCGCCTGATCAACGTCCTCGTGCAGCGCCGTCGCGCCCGCTGAGGCTCAGCCGGCCGGTTCGAGCTGCACGACCAGGCCGCGGTGGTCGCTGCCCTCGGCATCCAGCACGACGGATCCTGTCGGCTCCCAGTTCGGGCTGGCCATGATGTGGTCGATCGGCGCGCCGATCAGCTCGGGGAAGGATGCCGGCCAGGTCGACACGGCCCCGTTGCCGGTCCGCGTCGCCGCATCCCGGCAGTAGCCCATGTCGCCGCCGTCGACACCGTGGGACGCCATGTGGTCGATCGTCGCGTTGAAATCGCCGGCGAGGATGAAATCGCCCTGCGGGCACTGGTCCGCGATCCAGGCGAGGTCGCTCTGCCACCGCTGCATCGCCTCGGGGCGAGGAGCGACGGCGTGCACGGCGACCACCGTCGGTCCGTGGCCGTCGACCGGCATCGCGACCGCGCTCGGAACCGAGCTCGTGTTGCTCGTGCCGTCGACGGATGACTGGATCACCGAATAGTCGCCGAGATCGGGGGAGATCAGGATCGTGGTCTGCCAGGCCTGCGGGCCGAGTTCGACCTCGGGGTTGAACTGCACATGGTGCACCCACATCGGGTGCCCCTGCTCGCGCAGCATCACCGCGATCCGGGCGCCGACGGACTCGGCGGTCTCCGGCAGCGCCACGATGTCGGCATCCTGAGCGAGGATCTCCGCGGCGATGTCGTCCGCCGGGATCGCCTCGCCTGCGGTGTTCCAGGTCAGCACTCGGACGGCATCTTCGGTCTTCGCAGGCAGCGTGTCGGCACCGAAGCCGCGGACGGCGCCGATGGCGACCGATGCGCCGGCCCCCAGGATCGCGACGATCAGGATGGATGCCGCGAACCCGCGCAGCGGCTTCGCGAACAGCAGGAGCAGCGCGATCACCGCGATGACCGCGAACGCGGCCACGACCGCGCCGCGCACGGCGACCAGCTGCGCGAACGGGTAGGTCTGCTCGAGGCGGAAGAACTGCGGCCACACCACGACCGCCGTCGCGATAGCGAACAGCACGGTCAGCAGAATCCCCAGTACCCGGAACATCGCCCACCAGCCTACGGGCGCGATCTGTGAAACCACCGGCGCGCCGAACCCGTGGCGCGGGCGATACGCTCGGAGGATGCGCAGTGCACAGCGGTTCGCGGGCCCCAGTGATCTGCACATGCATTCGAACCACTCCGATGGCACCCAGGCGCCGGCCGAGGTGGTCCGACAGGCTCATCTGCACGGCATCCGCACGCTCGCGCTGACCGATCACGATCGGACCTCGGGCTGGGATGAAGCGGGCAGGGCGGCAGCCGAGCGGGACATGACGTTCCTGCCGGGAATGGAGCTGTCCGCCAAGCACGAGTGGCGCAGCGTTCATGTGCTGGGCTACCTCTTCGATCCCGTCGACCCGGCGCTCGCCGCCGAGACCGATCGCATCCGCGGTGACCGCGTCGGGCGGGCCGAGCGCATCGTGCGCAGCATCGGCAGGGACTACGACCTGAACTGGGACGACGTGCTCGCCCAGACGATGCAGGATGCCACGGTGGGACGTCCTCACATCGCGGACGCCCTCGTGGCGCGGGGCATCGTGCGCGACCGCGCGGAGGCGTTCGACGGCATCCTGCACCCGCGCGAGGGGTACTACGAGCCGCACTACGCGCCCGACCCGCTGACGGCCGTGCGCCTGATCACGCGGGCGGGGGGAGTGGCGATCATCGCGCACCCCGTGACGGCGGGGCGCGATCGGATGATGCCGGTGTCGTTCATCGAGCGCCTGATCGCGGAGGGCCTCGGCGGCTTCGAGATCGACCATCGCGAGAACACCGAGGACGGGAAACGGCTGCTCCGCGCGATCGCCGCCGAGCACGACCTCATCGTGACGGGATCGAGTGACTATCACGGCGCCGGCAAGCCGAATGCACCAGGGGAGAACACGACGAGCGACGAGATGGTGGCCCGCATCATCGACCGCGCGACGGGCACCGAGCCGCGGTACCCCTGACGTCGGCGCCGCTCGCCGTCCGCGTGCACCTGAGCGGCGGGAGTGCAGCCGCTGTCGGGGAACTCTCGGACGGCACGGATACCGTGGCGGGCATGCAGCGGGCGACATCCCTCGAACGGCGCATCGACGAGGTCGCCCATCGGCTCCTGCGCGATGCTTCGGCCAACGGCGTGCGCGCCGGGCTCATCGAATTCGCCGTGTTCGTGCTCAAGCAGGCATGGGCCTGCGTGTTCGGCGCCGCACTGCTCCTCGCGATCGTCGCGGCCCGCCTGTGGTACCCCGACGACGCGGTCATCGCGCGCAACGACGCCTTGACGATCGTCGCGGTGCTGATCCAGCTCGGCATGCTCGTGTTCCGGCTCGAGACCGGACGCGAACTGTGGGTCATCGTGCTGTTCCACGTGACCGGGACCGTGATGGAGCTGTTCAAGACCGACGTCGGATCGTGGATGTATGCCGCCGACGGCATCCTGCGCATCGGCGGCGTCCCGCTCTTCAGCGGATTCATGTATGCCGCGGTCGGGTCGTACATGGTGCGCGTGCACCGGCTGTTCGATCTGAGCTTCACCCGCTATCCGCGCCGATGGCTGACGACGGTGCTGGCCGCGGCGATCTACGCGAACTTCTTCACCCACCACTTCTGGTGGGATGCCCGGTGGCTGCTCCTGTGCGCCGTGGTGCTGCTCTGGCTGCCGACCGTGATGCACGCCAGGGTGTGGCGGCGGGTGCTGCGATTGCCACTGCTCGTCGTGTTCGGCGGCGTGGCGGTGTTCATCTACCTCGCCGAGAACATCGGCACCTGGGCTGGCGCCTGGGCGTACCCCGACCAGGTTGAGACGTGGCAGCCCGTGTCGCCCAGCAAGCTCGGGTCGTGGTTCCTGCTGATGATCATCTCCGTCGTGATGGTCACCTGGGTGTACCCGCCGCAGCAGGCGTCCCGGCTCGTGAGCGCAGACGACGAGGGGCGGATGCCGAAGCATCCGCCCCTCGAGGAAGAAGAGTCTCAGGCGCCGGCGGCCGGAGCCTGAGGAGCCGTACCGCCACCGGAGCCGCCGCGGCGTCGGCGCCGACGACGTGCCGGGGCCGGCTTGCCGTCGTGGTGCTCCTTGCCGGCACCGTCGTGCGTGCCTGCACCCTCCGCAGCGCGGTCCGCGGCCGGGGCCGCGGATGCGTGCTCGCCCGGTGCGGCGTCGCCCTCGGCGAACGTCGAACCGACGGGCTCGGTCGCGGTGCGACGGCGACGGCGACGGCGGGTGGTTCCCTCCGAAGTGCCCTCGGCCGCGGCATCCGCTGCCTTCTCCGGGCGCTGGCGCTGGGTCTTCACGGCCTGCGTCTTGGGTGCCGTCGTCAGGCGTCCCTTCGTGCCCTCGGGGATGTTCAGATCGCTGTACAGGTGCGGGCTCGACGAGTACGTCTCGACGGGCTCGGGCTGGCCGAACTCGAGCGCGCGGTTGATGAGAGCCCACTTGTGCAGGTCCTCCCAGTCGACGAACGTCACAGCGATGCCGGTCTTGCCGGCGCGACCGGTGCGCCCCGCACGGTGCAGGTACGTCTTGTCCTCATCCGGGATGGTGTGGTTGATCACGTGCGTGACGTCATCGACGTCGATGCCGCGGGCCGCGACGTCCGTCGCGACGAGCACGTCGCGCTTGCCGGCCTTGAACGCGGCCATCGAGCGCTCGCGCTGCTCCTGACCCATGTCGCCGTGCACGCCGCCGACGTTGAAGCCGCGGTCGCCGAGCTCGTCGACGAGACGCTGGGCCGCACGCTTGGTGCGGGTGAAGATCACGGTCTTGCCGCGGCCCTCGGCCTGCAGGATGCGCGCGATGACCTCGTCCTTGTCGAGCGAGTGGGCGCGGTAGACCAGGTGCTTGATGTTCGCCTGGGTCAGTCCCTCGTCCGGGTCGTTCGCACGGATGTGGATCGGGTTCGACATGAATCGGCGCGCGAGCGCGACGATCGGGCCGGGCATCGTCGCCGAGAAGAGCTGCGTGTGACGCTTGTCCGGCACCTTCTGGAAGATCTTCTCGATATCGGCGAGGAAGCCGAGGTCGAGCATCTTGTCGGCCTCGTCCAGCACGACCTCCGCCGCGTTGGAGAGGTCGAGCAGACGCTGCCCGGCGAGGTCGATGAGTCGTCCGGGCGTTCCGACGACGATCTGCGCGCCGGCCTTGAGCTGGTCGATCTGCCCCTCGTACGCCTTGCCGCCGTAGATGGCGACGACGCTGGTCGAGCGGTTGCTGGTCAGCAGGTCGATGTCCTCGTAGACCTGGACCGCGAGTTCGCGGGTCGGCACCACGATGAGCGCCTTGACGCCCGGCTCCGGGTTCTCACCCAGACGCTGCACGACGGGGATGCCGAAGCCGAAGGTCTTTCCGGTTCCGGTCTTGGCCTGTCCGATGATGTCCTGGCCGGGAAGTCCCAGGGGGATGGTCTGCTCCTGAATCGGGAACGCGTCCACGATGCCCTTGGCGGCGAGGGCGTCGACGATGTCCTGATCGATGCCGAGTTCGGCGAAGGTTGTCACGATGTGATGTTGCCTGTCCGGCGGCCCGTGCGCGGGGCGCGCCACATATTTACGGATCCACGCCGTCTCATGTGCCACAGGCGCGGGGCCCTGCTCCGATGGCAGGGCGTGGGTCCAGCCTACCCGAGGGGCGGGTTCGGGCCGATAGGGCGGATGCCGGAGCCGCCGGTAGTCTGAAGCCCATGGTTCAGTGGTTCTGGCAGCGCAAAGCGCCACGGCGCACGCTCACGCTGCGCAGCCGTGGTGACGACAGCGGCGCGACGCGCATCGACTTCGCCGAACTGGCGCCGGAGGAGGCGCGCTTCCTCGGGCAGGCGGCGTATCTGCAGCTGGGCTACTTCGAGACGCTCAGCCGTCTGATCCGCGCGACGCCGGAGCTCAGCGAGAAGGAGGCGATCTCGCGCGCCGCCGGCGCGGCGTTGGACAAGCATCGGGGCATCGTCGACCTGATCGCCGAGCGCGGTGACGACCCCACCGAGTTGATGCTCCCCTTCCAGGAGCACCTGGACGCGTTCCGGCGCAAGACGATCGGCGCACGGCCTCGCGAGACGCTGCTTGCGGTGTACATCACCGCAGGCATGCTCGACGACTTCTATCTGGCACTCGCCGGCAGCTACGGCGAGACCGGACGCCGGGTGGCGGAGATCCTGCGTCAGGATGACCACGGCGATGAGATCGTCGCGCTGCTCACCGCGACGATCCAGTCGGATGCCGAGTGGCGATCGCTCCTGTCGATGTGGGCGCGCCGGCTCGTCGGCGATGCGCTGCTCGTCGCACGATCCGCGCTGCGTCCGGAGCGCCTCGTCGTGGCCGACGACCGCATCGAGCCGGTGTACACCGAGCTGATGGGCGCGCATGCGCGCCGCATGGATGCGATGGGCCTCGCCGCCTGAGTCGCCCCCGAGACTTGCCTTGCGGGATGAGGCTTGGCCCGGCGACGCAAGTCTCACCGCGCAAGCCAAGTCTCGCGGGAGTCAGATGCCGAGGGCGGCCTTCTTCGCGGCATCCGAACGCGTGCGTGCGGCCGAGAGAGCGAGCGTCGCGACCGCGGCGATCACGAGCGACCCGACGATGCTGGCCAGCCAGAGCCAGAAGCTGTCCTGGCCGACGCCGGCCCACTGCATCCCGGTGTAGATGATCGCCGCGGCCGCGGTCGCGATGCCGGGCGTCAGGACGACGCCGCGCAGTTCGCGCGCCGGCAGCAGGAAGTGCAGGGCGATGCCCAGCGCGCACGCGGCGACGAGTGCGAGAAGGATGTACATGTCAGGCGACGAAGCCGACGCGGCGCGATTCCTCGGTGCCGAGCTCGATGTACGCGAGGTTCGCCGTCGGCACCAAGTAGGAGCTGCCCTTCACGTCGACGAAGCTGACGTGCGTCGCGTTCTGCTCGAGTGCGGCGGCCACCTGGGCGCGCACCTCGTCAGCGCTGGAGGCGGTCTCGAAGTTCAGCTCGCGGCCGGTGTTGACGATGCCGATGCGAATTTCCACGCGTGCTCCTTGAGGTCGGGGACTCAGGCAACTCTATCGCGCGGGACCGGTCGCGGATCGGGCGCGCCGGCCGGTTTCGCCCACGGCGCACAACGCTCGGCGAAGCCGTGTCGGCGCGCCCCGCTACCGTGGAGAGCATGACCGAGGATGCCGCGCAGAACGCCGTGATCGCCGCCCCTGCGGATGCCTCGGCCGTCGTCATCGGCGCGCCGGGGACCGGCAAGACGCACGCACTCGTCTCGCGGGTCTCGGCGCTGCTCGGCGGGCACTCCCTGACACCCGAGAGCCTGCTCGTGCTGACGCCGAGCAGGCAGGCGGCGACCCAGCTGCGCGATGCGATCGGCGTCCGCACGCGACAGGCGACGCCGGGCCCGCTCGCGCGGTCGCTGGCCTCGTTCGCCTTCCAGGTGGTGCGCGGGGCGGCCGTGCACGCCGGCGTCGACGAACCGCCCGCCCTGCTCACCGGTGCCGACCAGGACCGCATCATCGCGGACATGCTCGAAGGCGACGCGGCGGACGAACGCGACGGCGAGCCGTCGCGTTGGCCGGAGCAGCTCAGCCCGGCGATGAGGGCGTCCACCGGGTTCCGCTCCGAACTGCGCGCGTTCCTCGCCGAGTGCACCGAACTGGGCGTCGATGCCGGCGGACTGGCGGCCTTCGACGACGAGATCTGGCGAGCGGTCGGCAACTTCCTGCACGACTACCGGCAGGTGCTCGCCGGCATGCGCGCCGCCCACCGCGACATCCCGGACCTGGTCAGCGAGGCGGCGACCCTGCTGCGCACGGCGGACGCGTCGGCGCTCGGGCCTCTGGCAGCGCTGCGCGTCGTGCTGATCGACGACGCGCAGGAGCTCACGCGCGGCGGCATCGACCTCGTCGCCGCGCTGCGCGCCAGAGGCATCGCCGTGTACGCGTTCGGCGACCCCGATATCTCGTCGGGCGCGTTCCGCGGTGCGACTCCGCAGCTGTTCCACGAGCTCGCGGCCCTGCTCGGCAGCGTGCACGTGCTCGACGTCCCGCACCGTCAGGCGCCCGCGCTCACGGCGCTCACCCGCACCGTGACGCAGGCGATCGGCGCCGCCGGGCGCGTCGAGCATCGCCGCGCACCCGATCCGGTTCCCGAGGATGCCGCCACGACGGTCTCCACGTTCGTGGCGTCCTCGCCGTACGAGGAGTTCGACCGGATCGCAGGCGTGCTGCGCGACTGGCATCTCTCGCACGGCGTCGAGTGGAGCGACATGGCCGTCATCGCGCACGATACCCGCCAGGTGACGGCCCTCGAGACCGAGCTCGCCGCGCGCGAGGTACCGACCCGTGCGGCGGGCGTCCAGCGTCCGCTCGGCAGCGAGGGCGTCGTCCGCGACATCGTCGGGATCGTCCGGCTCGCTCTGACGCCGGCCCAGGAGCGCGAGACCGACGCGTTGACCGAGGCGCTGCGCACGCCGTTCGGAGGTATGGATGCGGTCGGCCTGCGCCGGCTCAGGGCGCGACTGCGTCACCTCGAACTCGCCGACGGCGGGGCGACCCCTGCCGGTGAGCTGCTGCGCCAGGCCATGATGCATCCCGCGCACCTGGACCGGATCGACGCGCCGGAAGCGCGGGCGGCCGATCGCTTCGCGGCGACGCTCGCCGAGGTCTCGGCTGCGGCTGCTGCGGGGGAGACGATCCACGAGCTGCTCTGGCGGGTCTGGGATCGTGCGCGCGGCCTCGACGGGGCGCGGCTGGAGAAGTCGTGGCGGACGATCGCGGAGCAGCCGGGGGGCGGGGAGACCGCTCGAGCGCTCGACAGCCTGGTCGCGCTGTTCGACGCGGCCAAGCGGTTCGTGGAGCGCTCGCCGGAGGAGGAGCCCTCGGTGTTCATCCACGACATCCTCGACAGCGAGGTGCCGGAGGACACCCTCTCCACGCCCGATCGCCCAGGGCTGGTCACTCTGCTGACGCCGGCGACCGCGCTCGGCAGCGAGTTCGACGTCGTCGTCGTCGCCGGGGTGCAGGACGGCGTCTGGCCGAACGTGCGGCTGCGCGGCGGGATGCTGGGCGCGTGGCGTCTCGCGGACGCGGTGCTGGCTGCCCGCACCGGCACCGCGGCACCGTCGCCCGGTGTGCTGGATCGACGGCGGTCCGCGCTGCACGACGAACTGCGCCTGTTCGTCCGCGCGGTGTCCCGCGCCCGTTCACGCCTGCTGATCACCGCGGTGGACGACGACGACATGACGCCGAGCGGGTTCTTCGCCTTCCTGCCCCCGCCGGTCGCACCCGAGCTGCATCCCTCAGCCGAGCATCCGCTCACCCTGCGCGGACTGGTCGCGCGTCACCGGCGCGCCCTGACGACGTCGACCTCGCCGCGGGTGCGGAATGAGGCCGCCGCGCAACTGTCGATCCTCGCGCGCGAGGGGGTCGCCGGCGCGCACCCGGACGAGTGGTACGGCGTCGCGGCCGCGTCGACCAGTGCGCCGCTGCACGACCTGGCGGTCGAGGCCGCCAGGGTGTCGCCGTCGCGGATGGAGTCGTTCGAGGAGTGCGAGCTGAATTGGGTCATCTCCGCTTTGGGCGGCGACACCGTGCTGCCGCCGTCGGCCGGCATCGGCACGATCGTGCACGAGGCGATGGAGAAGGTGCCGGACGGAGAGCTGGAGCGCATGCGAGAGATCCTCGCCCAGCACTGGCCCGAGCTCGACTTCGAGACCGCGTGGATCGGGCGCAAGGAGCGCCGCCGTGCGGATCAGTACATCGACCGGCTGCATTCCTACCTCACGGATGTCGCGGCCGAGGGCGGCCGCGCGCTGGCGAGCGAGGTGGAGTTCCGCTTCGCGGTCGAGATCGCTGAGGGCGATCCGCACGAGATCGGGGACGAGGGCCGTCCGACGCCGGCGGTGATCGCACTGACGGATGAGGCCGGTTCTCAGCCGCATCGTGCCGTGGTGCACGGGTTCATCGACCGGGTGGAGGCGTATCCGCCCGGCGGCGGCGAGCATGCCAAGGCCCGCGGTCAGAAATGGGACCGCATGGCACCCGGCGCCGAGAACGGACGGGTGGTCGTCGTCGACCTGAAGACCGGGAAGTACGAGCCCGAGAACGAGCTGAAGGTCGTCGACCACGCCCAGCTCGCGGCCTATCAGGTGGCGGTTCAGCAGGGACTCGTCGAAGGAGCCGACCCCGCGGCGCTCACGGGAGCACGCCTCGTCCTGGTCGCCAAGACCCTGTCCGGCAGCGACTACCGGGTGGCGCATCAGCACACGCTCGATGCCGGAGGACGCAACGAGTTCCTGAACCGCATCGCCGACGCCGCACGCGGGATGTCGGCGAGCAGCTTCACCGCGCAGGTCGAGGTGCACTGCGCCGACACGCGGGCTCGCGTCCAGCCGTGCCGCATCCACACGGTTCCGGCGGTGAGCGCATGAGTCCCGCTCCATCGACATCCACTCGCGCGAACAGCTGGTCGGACACCGGTCATGGCATCTCGGCGACGGACGTCGCCGCAGCCCTCGGGCTGCCGACGCCGACGCCCGCGCAGCAGCAGGTCATCGAAGCGCCGCCGACCCCCGCGCTCGTCGTCGCCGGTGCCGGCAGCGGCAAGACCGAGACGATGTCCGGCCGTGTGGTGTGGTTGGTCGCCAACGGCCACGTGCGCCGCGACGAGATCCTCGGACTGACGTTCACGCGCAAGGCCGCCGGCGAACTCGCCGAGCGGATCGGCGCGCGGCTCCTGCTGATCGACGAATACGGTCGCCGCGGCCTCCTCCCGCACCTGTCCGAGATCGTCGCGACCGGAGCACTGGCGCGCGTGGATGCCGCGCCCGCCGGACCGCAGCGCGAGACGGTGCGCAGACAGGTGCTCGACGAGCTCGCCGCCCGCTACGAGACGGGGTGGACTCCGGCATCCGCTCGCACGGCCGAAGACCTGCTGATCCGGCCGAAGGTATCGACGTACAACGCGTTCGCGGACTCGATCGTGCGCGAGCACGCGGCCAGGATCGGACGCGACCCGGACGTCGCGATGCTGAGCCAGGCGGCGTCCTGGATGCTCGCGCGCGAGATCGTGATGCGGGCGGAACTCCCCGGTCTCGAGGAGATCGACCGTGCCGTCGGAGGAGTCGTCGACGCCGTGCAGCGCCTCGCGGGGGACGCGCTCGATCATCGTGCCGACCTCGACCGCGCCGACCGGATCGCCATCCGACAGGCTGAGGCGTTCGAGCCGTACACGAGCGGCGGCACAGGCGACATCGACAAGGCGACGGCCAATCTGCAGGCCCTTCCGACGCTGACGGCGCTGGTGCGCGAGTACATCGCCGAGAAGCAGCGCCGCGGCGTGCTGGATTTCGCGGACCAGGTCGCCGGCGCCTTCGACATCGTCGAATCCTCGCCGGACGTGCGCGAGGAGCTCCGCGAACAGCACCGGGTCGTGCTGCTCGACGAGTACCAGGACACCTCGGTCATCCAGACCCGGTTCCTGGCCGCCCTGTTCCGCGATTCGGCGGTGATGGCGGTGGGAGATCCGCATCAGTCGATCTACGGCTGGCGCGGTGCGAGCGCCGACAACCTCTACGCCTTTGCGCGCACGTTCGCCGACGAGGCGTCCGTCGGCACGTACAGCCTGATGACGAGCTGGCGCAACGATGCGCGCATCCTCGACGTCGCGAATCGGGTGCTGCGCCCCCTGCAGCGCCCGGGCCTCGACGTCCCGCCGCTCGAAGCGCGTCCCGGCGCCGGTGCCGGCGAGGTCGGCGTCCGTTTCCCTCTCACCGTCGACGACGAGGCGGCGGAGGCCGCGGACTGGTTCGCCGGCCGGCGCGCAGCGCACACGGGAGCGAAGCCGCACACCGGGGCGATCCTGTTCCGCTCCAAGCGACACATGCAGACGTTCGCCGCGGCGCTCGCCGGCCGCGGCATCCCGCATCGGATCCTGGGTCTCGGCGGACTGCTCGCCACGCCCGAGGTCGTCGACGTTGTCTCGGTGCTGCGGGTGATACACGACCCGAACGCCGGATCCTCCCTGATCCGGCTGCTCGTGGGGCCCCGGTTCGGTGTCGGCGTGGCCGACATGGCGGCGCTCTACGACCTCGCCGGCGAGCTCGCCAAGCGGGACAGCGGACTCCTACCGCTCCCGGACGATCTCCGCCAGCGCATCCGCGCGTCGCGCGGCGCCGACGAGGCGGTATCGATCATCGACGCGGTCGACGTCGTGCGCGGGCTGCGCGACGACTACCGGCTCATCCAGAAGATCACCCCGGACGGGCGGGCCCGGCTGCGTGCGGCCGGCGAGATGCTGGAGCGGCTGCGCCGGGCGGCGGCGCAGCCGATCCCCGAGCTCATCCGACTGATCGAACTCGAACTGCGGCTCGACATCGAGCTGGCCGCCAACGAGACCCGGGGGCCGGCGCGCATCGCCGCGACGCAGCTGCGCGCGTTCTCCGACGAGGTCCGTGCGTTCCTCGCCGCCGACCACCGCGGCACGATCGGCAGTCTGATCGCGTGGCTGGACAAGGCGGAGAGCACCGACGAGCTCATGCCGCGCCCCGAGCCGCCGGAGCCGGGAGTCGTGCAGCTGCTCACCATCCACGGCTCGAAGGGGCTCGAGTGGGATGCCGTCGCGGTCGTCCGGCTGGTCGATGACGAGCTTCCCTCCCGCGCATCCGACACCGCAGGATGGTTCGGATTCGGCGTGCTCCCGTTCGCGCTGCGCGGCGACGCCGACGCGCTGCCGCGGTTCGGCTGGGTCCCTCCTGCCGAGGAGGAACTCGACCCCGTCAAGCGGAAGAAGGCCGGCGTCGCATCGCTGACCGGGAAGAGCAAGACGAACCCGGGCGCGCTGACCGTCTTCAAGGACGCGTATCGCGATTATCAGAAGCAGGAGGAGCGCCGGCTCGCCTACGTGGCGGTCACCCGCGCGCGCACGGATCTGCTCCTGACGGGCTCGCACTGGGCAGGGCAGAAGACGCCGCGCGAGCCATCGCCGTACCTTCTGGAGGCTCTGGAGGTCCTCGGCCTCGCGCTGCCGGGGGCGCCGGGGGAGGAGAACCCCTACGACGGACCGGGGACGACGAGCCGATGGCCGATGGATCCGCTCGGCGCCAGGCGCGCGGCCGTGACGACGGCGGCGGATGCCGTGCGCGCCGCGCTCGAGCAGCTGCCGGATCCTGTGCCGACGGAGGAGCTGTCGCGTCTGCTCGTCGAACGCGCGGCGCGCCAGAACGGGCTGGTCGCCGATGCGCCGACGCGCGTTCCCGCTTCGCGCTTCAAGGACTACGTCACCGACTACACCGGGACGGTTCGCTCGCTCGCCCGGCCCATGCCGGAGCGTCCCTACCGTCAGACGCGTCTGGGCACGCTCTTCCATGCCTGGGTCGAGCACCGCTCCGGTCTCGTCGGCGCGGGTCGTGCGCCGGATGCCGCACTGTGGGAGCTCGACGAGGAGGCACCGGAGGCGCACGAGGGATCAGCAGCCGATCAGGCCGACATGGCACGGCTGCAGCAGATCTTCGAGCGCAGCGAATGGGCGGACCTGCAGCCGATCGCCGTCGAGATCGAGATCGACTTCGCTCTCGGACACTCCGAGGAGGATGCCGCTGTCGGCCACATCGTGATCTGCAAGCTCGACGCGGTCTACCGCCGCGCCGATCGCGGAGACCGCATCGAGATCGTCGACTGGAAGACCGGCAAGGCGCCGCGCACGGCGGCGGAGAAGGACGAGCGGATGCTCCAGCTGGCCCTGTACCGGCTCGCCTACCACCGCCGGTTCGGGGTGCCGCTCGAGGACATCGACGTCGCGCTGTACTACGTCGCGGACGATCTCGTCATCCGCGGCGACCGGGTCTACTCGGAGGAAGAACTGGTCCAGCGCTGGAGCGCGGCCCGCGCCGCGCGCTGAGCCTCGTCCTCGGAGCCCTCCTCGTCGGCATCGGAAGCCCTGGTCGCGGAGGCATCCCGCGGCAGCAGGTCCGACTCGGCGAGCTCGCTGAGGTCCGCCGTGGCATGCGGATCGCCCACGGGCTCGGCCTCCGCCGTCTCGAGCCACAGCTCCTCGGGGTTGTAGGCATCCGTCTGCATGGACGTGTCGATGTCGGCGCTGGTGCGCTCCGGAACGCGATCCAGAGCGGCGAGAGCCGAGTCCACGCCGTCGCCGCGTTCGGCGATCACCTCGAGATCCCCGGCGCGCAGTCCATCCGCGAGCGATTCGAGCAGAGCCGCGGCATCGTCGACGATGTCGGGACGACGCATCGCGTCGCCGTGCACGAGCCATCGGGCGAACTCGAGTTCGGCGTTCAGCCGGGCGCGGACGCCGATCGCGGCATCCGGAGCGCGGTCGGATGCCGCCGTGTACGCGGCCTGCACATCGCCCGCGGCGTTCGGTGCGGACGACAGCCAGGCGAGGTCGACCGCAGGGTCGCCCACGGAGAGGCCGTGCCAGCCGACCACGCCGGTCACCTGCGGACCCTCGGTCGGGTCGTCCGCGAACAGGAAGGAGGTCGCCTGCGCGCCGAGGGTGACCGCCGACTCGAAGCGCCAGAGCTCGTCGTCGTCCGTCGCCTCGCGCCAGCGCACCGTGAGACGCGCGGGCACGCGGCCGGTCGCCGCGGCGCGGTCGACGAGTTGCCGGATCTCGGCCCGCACGTCGTCGGCGGAGCGGGCCGGGAGGCCCGCCGAGCGGACGATGGAGGCGGGAAGCGCATGGATGGCCGCGATCGCCCGTCCCATCGACACGGCGGCCCCTCTGCCGGCCGGGATGTCGGCGGCCTCGACGAGGAATCCGTCCAGCAGCGCCGTGACCAGCGCCCGCCCGTCGCCGAGCCGCGCCTCTCCGATGTACTCCGGCACGCGGAAGGGCAGGATCGCCCGTGCACCGGCGGTCAGCGCGCGCAGTGCCAGAGCCTCCGCGGCGAGCTCGCGGGCTGTGTCATCGGCATCCGCGACTCGGATCGCGAGTTCGCGGCCATCGGCGAGCGTCGCGACGGCGGAATCGAATCGTCCGTCCCCGTCGGCGCTGAGCGCACGAGCACCCGTGACCTCTGCCCCGGGCAAAGCCGCCGTCACCGCCGCCGCTAGAGTGAATGCAGAGCGTGCCATGTCCCCAGGGTAGGTCGGAGGCGCGTTCCATCCGCCCACGCCACGCCCGGAGAGAGGGAGTCGATGACCATCGGTCGAGCGCTGCTTGATCGCGCAGCGCACCTGCGCGATGTGCCCGGCATCCTCGACGCGCTGCGCTCATCGGATGAGGTCGAGGTGGTCGTGGTCCGTGCCGGACGCGCACGCGTCCAGGACGGCGCGCTCGTCACGACGACGCCCTCCGATGCGGGCGAGGCGCGTTGGGCGCTGCTCGGACGGCGCGCGTCCGGCACTCCGATCCTGCTGGCCGTCGCCGACCAGCCCACGCAGTCGATCGATGCCGCTCCCGCGGAGACGTGGCTGAGCCTGCGCGAGACCGGCGGGATGCTGGACGAACTGAACACGGAGCTCCTCGTCGAGGCGATCGCGCTCGCCGGGTGGCTCACCGACGCACGCTTCTGCCCGACGTGCGGTCGAGAACTGGAGGTGCGCCAGAGCGGCTGGTCGCGCTGGTGCGCCGACTGCGATCGCGAGCATTTCCCGCGGACGGATCCTGCGGTGATCGTCGCCGTGCAGAGCGAAGACGGCGAGCGACTGCTGCTGGGGGCCAATGCGCAGTGGAAGGGGCGGATGTACTCCTGCTTCGCCGGATTCGTCGAAGCAGGGGAATCCCTCGAGACGACCGTGCACCGCGAGCTCGAGGAGGAGGCCGGGGTGCATCTGACGGCGCTGGAGTACGTCTCGTCGCAGGCGTGGCCCTACCCACGGTCACTGATGCTCGGGTTCCGCGCGACGGCAGGATCGGAGCGCAGCGCCCGCCCTGACGGCGAGGAGATCGTCGATGTCCGCTGGTTCACGCGCGACGAGATCGGTTCCGCTCTGGCGGGCGAGGGCCCGGTGGGTCTGCCCGGTCCGGCATCCATCGCCCGCACCCTGATCGTGGACTGGTACGAGCGCGGGAGCGAGTCGACGTGAGCGCGCTGGACGCGCTCGATGAACAGCAACGACAGGCCGCGTCCGTTCTCCGAGGTCCGGTCGCCGTGCTGGCCGGAGCGGGCACAGGCAAGACCAGGGTCATCACGCACCGCATCGCGCACGGCGTCGACACCGGCGCGTATTCGCCATCGCGCGTGATGGCGGTGACGTTCACCTCCAAGGCCGCCGGGGAGCTGCGCGGACGGCTGCGCGCGCTCGGCGCCGTCGGCGTCGCGGCGCGCACATTCCACGCCGCAGCGCTGTCCCAGCTCAACTTCTTCTGGCCGACGCTGACCGGATCTCCCGCTCCGAAGATCGTGGACAACAAGGTGCGCGTGCTCGGTCAGGCCGCCGACGCGCTGCGGCTGCGACTGGATCGTGCCACGCTGCGCGACCTCGCCAGCGAGATCGAATGGCGCAAGGTGTCGATGATCGGAATCGACCAGCACGCCGCGCTCGGGCGCACGGTCACCGGGGTCACGGCCGAACAGCTCGTCGATCTCCAGCACGGCTATGAGGCGCTCAAGGACGAACGGCACCAGCTCGACTTCGAGGACGTCCTGCTCGCCTGCGCCGGGATGCTGGAGGCCGAGAGCCGCGTCGCCGCCTCGGTGCACGAGCAGTACCGCCATTTCACGGTCGACGAGTACCAGGACGTCTCGCCGCTGCAGAATCGCCTGCTCGAGCTCTGGCTCGGCGACCGTCGCGACCTGTGCGTCGTCGGCGACGCCAGTCAGACCATCTACTCCTTCGCGGGCGCGGATCAGCGGTACCTGCTCGAGTTCGAGCGGCACCACCCCGATGCGACGGTCGTCCGGCTCGAGACGAACTACCGCTCGCAGGCCCCGATCCTCGCGGCGGCGAACGCGCTGATGCGCGGGCGTCCCGGTGCGCTCGAGCTCGTCCCTGCGCGCGAGGCGCTCACCGCCGAGTCGCCGACCGTGACGGCCTACGACTCCGAGACCGCCGAAGCCGCGGGCATCGCAGCGCAGATAGCCGCACGCATCGCGTCGGGGATCCCGGCATCCGACATCGCGGTGCTCTACCGCGCGCACGCGCAGTCCGCCGTCATCCAGCAGGCCCTCGCGGGCGAGGGGATCCCGGCGACCGTGCTCGGCGGCACGCGCTTCTTCGACATGCCCGAGGTGCGTCAGGCCGTGCTCGCGCTCCGCGGGGCCGCGGTCGCGCCCACCGAGCGGGACTTCCTGTCCAACGTGCAGAAGGTCCTGCGCGAGCTCGGCCTGAGCGACGAACCGCCGGCTGCCGGGGGCGCGCAGCGCGACGGCTGGGAGGCGCGGCGCGCGATCCTGCGCCTCGCCGAGGAGGCGGAGCCCGGTACGACGCTTCGGACGTTCAGCGATGCGCTGATGGCGAGGGCGAAGGACCAGCACGAGCCGATGCTGCACACCGTGACGCTGTCCACGCTGCATGCGGCGAAGGGGCTGGAATGGCCCCACGTGCACGTCGCGGGCTGGGCCGAGGGCGCGCTGCCGATCTCCTACGCCAAGGACTTCGAGGCGATCGACGAGGAACGACGCCTCGCGTACGTCGGCATCACGCGAGCAGGACGAACGCTCACGCTGTCCTGGTCGCGGGCAGCGGGTCGAGGAGAGCGGTCGGCGTCTCGGTTCCTCGCGGAGATCGGAACGACTGCTCGCGGCACCGGCATTCTGCGTGAAACTTCACCGCAGTCCGACGTCGGGACCCGTCGGCGCTGATCCGCACCATGGACGATTGCGCGGATCCCGCGCGCAGCAGACGCTCGACGACGCCGGCGGTCTCGGCGACGAGCGCATGGGCGATCGGTGAATCGGTGCGTCCGACCAGCTGGCAGTGCAGCAACGGCCACGCCGGATCGCGATCGCGCTCGTGTCCGTCCCGACAGGAAAGACACGGCGTCTCGCCAGGCACCACGAGGGGGCCGACGCTCACCCCGCCGAAGTCGAACGCCACCGGCAGGTGCACGATGTCCTCGCGCTGGTAGGCGTTCACCTGGCAGGCCGCAGCCGATCCGTGCACGAGGAGGATTCCGACGGCGCGACGATCCGTGCGGGCCGCCTCGGGCACGCCGAGATCGCCGAGTGCATCCAGCATCCAGCCGCCGATGCGCGAGTCGCCGATGTTGAGACTCTCCGTCCACGCCGCCGGCGCCGGGGGATCCTCGGTCTGCAGGACAGGCGCCAGCGCATCCAGCAGGTCTCGGGCTTCACGGCGCGGCGCGCCGAGCGCATGGGCCGCGACGTCGAACGATGCGAGGGGAATCCCCGCGCACAGCCGCGAGACGAGTCGCTCGACCCACGGGCGGTCGACGCGGATGCGCACGTCTCCGGCGACCCCGAACTGCAGCGTGTCCCCGTCGCGCCACAGCGGCGCGAACTCGGGGGCGATCCTCGTCAGGAGGGGGGACGAACGCGGCATGTCCCGATTCTGCTCGACACCGCCGCGGTCATGGGTGCCGGAGCCGGATCGGTGGACAAATCCACGTGCGGTGACCGATGTGCAGGACGACTGCTCAGACCGGCGTCTCGCCGTCGCCCTTCTCGCCGTCGATGCCGTCCTTCTCGCCGCTGAAGTCGTCTCCGTCGAGCAGTCGCGCCAGCGCCTCGTCGAACTCGTCCGCTGGGGGCTCCTCGCCGCGCGCGGTGGCCTGGAGCCGGGCGATCAGCGCCGTCGGATCGTCGATGTCCGCGGCATCCGGCATGAGGTCCGCGTAGTCCCACAGGCTGTCGCGTGCGGCGACGCCCACGGCATCCGTCACGGCCCGCCACATGGCCGCCGCTTCACGCAGACGACGGGGGCGCAGCTTGAGCCCGACCAGCGCGCCGAGCGCATCCTCGGCGGGCCCGCCGACCGCACGCCGACGGCGGGCGGCCTCCGCGATGCGCACGCTGTCCGGCAGGCGGCTGGTCGCCTCCTCTGTGACCACGTCGACCCAGCCGTCGATCATCGCGATGATGTTCTCGAGGCGCGCCAGGGATTCGCGCTGCGCCTCGGTCTGAGCCGGCAGCAGCGCCCCGCCCTCGATCGCGGCGCGCAGTTCCTCGGGGTCGGACGGATCGAGCCTGCTGGCGACGTCCTCGAGTGCTTCCACGTCGACCGTGACGCCGCGAGCGAAGTCGGTGATCTGGCTCATCACGTGCAGGTGCAGCCATTTGGCGTGCCGGTACAGACGTGCGTAGGCCAGCTCCCTGGTCGCGAGGTACAGCGCGATCTGGTCCTCGGGGATCTCGAGCCCTTCGCCGAACGCGGTCAGGTTCTGCGGGATGATCGCCGCGGTGCCGGCAGGCAGGACCGGGATGCCGACATCGCCGCCGGACACCACCTCGAGCGACAGGTTGCCGAGCACCTGACCGAACTGCGCGGCGAACACCGAGCTGCCCAGACCCCGCATGAGGCGTCCGGCGCCCTGCACGACCTCGCGCATGTCGTCCGGGACCTGCCCGTCCAGCGCGGAGGTCAGCGCATCCGCGATGCTGGTCGAGACCGGCTCCGCGATCTCCTTCCACACCGGCAGGGTCTGCTCGACCCATTCGCCGCGGGTGAGGACGCGAGGGGAGTCCGCGAGTTCCGAGATCGTCGTCGCCTCGCCGAGCCACAGGTTCGCCAGGCCGAACGCGTCCGCGAGCGACCCGCGGGATCCGTCCGTGATGCTCTGACCGTCGCGGTTGGCGATGTGCAGAGCCTGCCGAAGCGTGTTCTCCCATGGGTCGCCGCCGAAGACGCCCTGCAGCTGCGACATCAGCTGCGACATCATCGCCGGGTCCAACGGCATGCCGTCGGCGCCGCCGAGGGCGTTCTGCAGCGCGTTCAGGTCGAAGTCCGCGCCGCCGTTCGCCATCATCCGACGGAGGAACTCCTGGAAGTCCTCGGGGTTGGTGGGGTCGTTGTCTGCCATCTCGATCGCCCTCTCAGCGCGCCTGTAGCCTGTGCCATCTACGCTAGTTGCAGCACCCTGCGCAGGACCCGACTGTTCGCAGATCGCTGTACGCCACTCGCGAACGACGGAGGTACTTCTGTGAGTCAGACCCGGTCTCGACGGCTCGGGCTGGGTGTCTGGGCGCTGATCGTCGCCCTCGTCGCCCTGATCGTGCTCACCTTCCTCCCCACGCCGTATGTGATCCAGCGACCAGGGCCGGTGTACGACACGCTCGGCACTGCCGAGGACGCGGACGGCGTCGACGTGCCCCTCATCGAGATCGAAGGCGCCGAGACGTTCGAGACGGCGGGCACGCTCGATCTGACCACCGTCCAGGTGGTCGGCAACCGGCAGCGCACGCCCAGCTGGTTCGAACTCGCACTCGCATGGATGGATTCCTCCAAGGCGGTCGTGCCGATCGAGAGCGTGTTCCCCGAGGGCGTCACGACCGAGCAGCGCGATGAGCGCAACGCCGTGCTGATGGTCGACTCGCAGCATGAGGCGACTGCGGCCGCGCTGAACGAGCTCGGCTACGACACCGGCGCGCAGGTCGAGGTCGTCGAGGTTGTCGAGGGCGGTGCGGCCGACGGCGTGCTGCAGCCCGGTGATGTGATCGTCGCCATCGACGGCGTCGCGGTCGCCTCCGGCGCGCAGCTGCGCGAGGCGATTCAGGATGCCCAGGGTGCGACGGTCTCGCTGACCGTCCAGCGCGCGGGGGAGGAGTCCGAGATCGAGCTGACCCCGCAGAAGACGACGGCTGACGGAGTCGACACCTGGCTGATCGGCATCACGCTGACCACCGCGTACGACTTCCCGATCGACGTCACGATCCAGCTCGATGATGTGGGCGGCCCGAGCGCGGGGATGATGTTCGCCCTCGGCATCGTCGACATGCTCACCGAAGGCGAGCTCAACGGCGGCGAGAACGTCGCGGGAACAGGGACGATCGATGCCGAAGGAACGGTCGGTCCGATCGGCGGCATCCGGCAGAAGCTGTACGGCGCGCGCGACGCCGGTGCGGATTTCTTCCTCGCACCGGCATCCAACTGCGACGAGGTCACCGGCCACGTTCCGGCAGGCCTGCAGGTGTTCTCGACCTCGACGCTCGACGAGTCCATCGAGATACTGGACGCGATCGCCGACGGCGGCGATCTGGACGCCCTGCCGACCTGCACCGCGCAGACCGCCGCCGCGCGGTGAACAGGTGTCCGCGCTGAGCGGACACCGGAGCCGTCGTTCAGCCATCATGCCTAGGATGGAACGGTGACCACGACCTCAGCGCCGACACCGGCCACGCCCCGGACATCCCGACGTATCGTCGCCATCACGCTGGCGATCATCGCCGCGCTGGTTGCGGCCTTCTTCGTCTTCGCCTCGCTCTACACGGAGTTCCTCTGGTACGACCAGTTGAGCTTCGCGAACGTGCTGACGACGCAGTGGTTGGCGGCGGCGGTCATGTTCGTCATCGGATTCCTCGGGATGGCCGTGCCGCTGTTCGTCGCGATCCAGCTCGCCTACCGCCTCCGGCCGGTCTACGTGCGGCTGAGCTCGCAACTGGACCGCTACCAGGAGGTCATCGAGCCGCTGCGCCGCCTCGCGATGTGGGGCATGCCGATCTTCTTCGGGCTCTTCGCCGGGTTCGCCGCCGCAGGCAACTGGCAGACCGTGATGCTCTGGATCAACGGCGTCGCCACCGACACGGTCGACCAGCAGTTCGGACTGGACACCGGCTTCTACCTCTTCGCGATGCCGTTCTACACGATCCTGCTCGCGTTCGTGTCGGCCGTTCTTCTGCTGTGCCTGCTCGTGACGGCGCTCGTGTCGTACCTGTACGGCTCCGTGCAGATCGGCCAGCGCGAACTGCGCATCTCGAAGCCCGCCCGCATCCAGCTGGCGGTCATCGCCGGCCTCTACCTGCTCGTGCAGGCCGTCAGCCTCTGGCTCGACCAGTACAAGACGCTGATCTCCGAAGAGGACCGCATCACCGGTGCCGCGTACACGAGCGTGCACGCCACGATCCCGGGTCTCGCGATCCTCGCGATCCTCGCCGCCATCGTCGCACTGCTGTTCTTCGTCACCGCCATCATCGGGCGCTGGCGGTACCCGCTCGTCGCGACCGCGCTGCTCATCGTCGCGTCGCTGGTCGTCGGCGTCGGCTACCCGTGGGTCGTCGACACGTTCCAGGTGCGCCCGAACCAGAACAGCCTGCAGGCCGAGTACTACCAGCGCAACATCGACGGCACGAAGTCCGCGTACGACATCGCTGACCTCGAGACGACACCGTTCGAGGCGGCCCTCGATGTCGAGGCGGGTCAGCTGCGCGAGGACGCCGAGACCACGGCATCCATCCGCATCGTCGACCCGGGTATCGTCAGCCCGACCGTGCAGCAGCTGCAGCAGTACCGCGGCTACTACCAGTTCACAGACACGCTCGACGTCGACCGGTACGAGATCGAGGGCAAGTCGCAGGACACGGTCGCTGCGGTGCGCGAGCTGAACATGAACCAGCTCGGCGACGGCAACAACTGGAACAACCGCACCGCGGTGTACACGCACGGCTACGGCCTCGTCGCGGCCGCGGGCAACCAGCGCTCGCCCGACGGCGAGCCGGTGTTCCTGGAGAGCGGCATCCCGTCCTCCGGATTCCTCACCGACCGCGAGAACTTCGAACCGCGCGTCTACTTCGGCGAGGAGTCGCCGCAGTACTCGATCGTCGGCGCCCCCGAGGGAACCGAGCCCGTCGAGATCGACTACCCGCGTGGCGAGGACGGGGCGAACGAGACGAAGACGACGTTCTCCGGAGACGGCGGTCCGCGCGTCGGCAACACGTTCAACAAGCTGCTCTACGCGCTGAAGTTCCAGGAGGCGGAGATCCTGTTCTCCGACCTGGTCAACTCCGATTCGCAGATCCTCTACGACCGCGACCCCGCGCTGCGCGTGCAGAAGGTCGCGCCGTACCTGACGATCGATTCCGACCCTTACCCGAGCGTCGTCGACGGACGCATCGTCTGGATCGTCGACGGCTACACCACGAGCGCGAGCTACCCGTACTCGACCGGCGTGAGCCTGGCCGAGGCGATCGCCGACTCGAACAACCCGGCGCCGAGCCTGGCGTTCGACGACATCAACTACATCCGCAACTCGGTCAAGGCGACCGTCGATGCCTACGACGGTTCCGTGACCCTGTACGCCTGGGACGACGAGGACCCGATCCTGCAGGCATGGCAGAACATCTACCCGTCGACGGTCGAGCCGATCAGCGAGATGTCCGGCGAGCTGATGAGCCACGTGCGCTATCCGACCGACCTGTTCAAGGTGCAGCGCAACATCCTCGGCGTGTACCACGTCGACGACGCGCGCTCGTTCGCTCAGCAGGACAACCGCTGGCAGACGCCGAACGACCCGCGCAACTCGAGCGAGCTGCAGCCGCCGTACTACCTGACCATGAAGATGCCGGGGCAGGACGAGGCGGCGTTCTCGATGTTCTCGACGTTCATTCCGTCCTCGCAGGGGACAGCAGAGCGCAACGTCCTCATGGGCTACCTTGCGGTCGATTCGGATGCCGGCGACACAGCGGGGGAGAAGAGCGCCGGTTACGGCAAGCTCCGGATGCTGGAGATCGACACCGACACCACGGTCCCCGGACCCGGCCAGGTGCAGAACACGTTCAACTCGGATGCCGACGTGGTGCGTGAGCTCAACCTGCTGCAGCAGGGTGAATCCGAGGTCAAGTACGGCAACCTGCTGACTCTCCCGGTCGGCGGCGGCTTCCTGTACGTCCAGCCGGTCTACGTGCAGTCCTCCAGCGGCACGCAGCTGCCGCTGCTGCGGAAGGTGCTGGTGTCCTTCGGCGACGAGGTCGCCTTCGAGGACACTCTCACCGATGCGCTCGATGCCCTGTTCGGCGGCGACGCCGGTGCGGACGGTGGCGACGACAACGTCGACCCGGTCGACCCCGACACCGGCGAGCCGACCGAGCCGACAGATCCCGACACGGGGGAGACCCCGGGCACGGGAACGGATCCGGACGCGTGGGCGACGGCACTCGCGGCCGCGCAGCAGGCCATGCTCGATCGGGATGCCGCGCTGAAGGCCGGAGACCTGACGGCATTCGCGGAGGCGGACGACCGACTCACCGAGGCGGTCAACACCCTGCTCGAGCTCGAAGCGCAGGAGACCGGGGGCGAGTAGTCCCGGGATCGCGAGAAGAGGGCGTCCTTCGGGGCGCCCTCTTCTGCGTCTTCCGTATCGCCCTTGCTCGTCGGGTCCGCGTTCCCCTCGTTCGTTGAGTGAGGACGGCGGAGCCGGCCGAGTCGACGTGGTGATTGATTGCGGGGCAGCGATGAAGAGCGCCCGCCCTGCGCGCGAGGCGTTCACTGCGGGCCTGCGCTGCGCGCGAGGCGTTCACTGCGGGCCTGCGCTGCGCGCGAGGCGTTCACTGCGGGCCTGCGCTGCGCGCGAGGCGTTCACTGCGGGCCCGCGCTTCGCGCGAGGCGTCCACTGCGGGCCCGCGCTTCGCGCGAGGCATTCACTGCAGACTCCGAGCGTTGGGAGGGCGACCGGCTCCGCCGGCCGCCTGAAAGGTCACCAGGATTTGGCCACGGCGCCACTCCACACGCCGCTGCGCGTCGTGCGGAGCCTCGGGCGCCGCGGGACCGAGTTGCTCTCACCACACCCCGCAACGAGAACGACGAAGTCCCGGCCCTCAGGGCCGGGACTTCGTCGTTCTCGTTGCGGGGACAGGATTTGAACCTGCGACCTCCGGGTTATGAGCCCGGCGAGCTACCGAACTGCTCCACCCCGCGTCACGACCATCAGCCTACCAACCGCCTGCGGGTGCGTCTAAAGGGAACGAGAGGCGGGCGTGTCGGGTCCGCCCCTTCCGTCGAGCGGGGAAGCGAAAGGCCCCTGATCTGGATTTCTCCTGATCAGGGGCCTTTCTTGTGTCGCATTCTCGTTGCGGGGACAGGATTTGAACCTGCGACCTCCGGGTTATGAGCCCGGCGAGCTACCGAACTGCTCCACCCCGCGGCACAAGAATTTACTCTAGCACGGATAGGAGCGTTCGTCACATCGGGCCGGGCATGGGCGAGGATGGGGGCATGCCCAGTGTCCTCGTCGCCGTGTGCCAGTTCGCCCCGACCGTCGACCGAGCCGGAAATCTCGCCCGGATCGCGGAGCTGACGGCGGATGCCGCGTCCCATGGTGCCCAGGTCGTGGTGCTCCCCGAATACGCCAGCTACTTCGTCGATCCGATGGATGCCAGCCTTGCCGAGAACGCCGAGACGCTCGACGGCGAGTTCGTGCGGGCGCTGCGGACCGCGGCATCCGCGCACGGCGTCACGATCGTCGCGGGCCTCGTGGAAACCGCGGGGGACCGGGTGAGCAACACTCTCGTCGCCGTCGACCGCGACGGCGTACGCGCGACCTACCGCAAGCAGCACCTGTACGATGCGTTCGGGCAGACCGAGTCGGACTGGATCGCTCCCGGTGCGCCGGGCGCGGTCGAGACCTTCGAGATCGACGGGCTGCGCTTCGGAATGATGACCTGCTACGACTTGCGGTTCCCCGAAGTCGCCCGCACGCTCGTGGATGCCGGGGCCGACGTCCTGGTCGTGCCGGCCGAGTGGGTGCGCGGTCCGCTCAAGGAGCATCACTGGACGACCCTGCTCGCCGCGCGGGCGATCGAGAACACCGCGTTCGTCGTCGCCGCGGACCATCCGGCGCCGATCGGAGTCGGCCGTTCGCAGATCATCGATCCGCAGGGCGTGGTGCTCGCCGGACTCGCCAGTGGCGTGGGGATCGCACTCGCTGCGCTGGATCGGGCCGAGCTCGAGCGCGTCCGCACCGTGAACCCCGTCCTGCGGCTTCGCCGCTACGCCGTCGTCCCGCGCTGAGACGGATTCTCCTTCCCGCGAGACTTACTTTGCGGTGTGACACTTGACTGCGCTGGCGAAATCTCACCCCGCAAAGGAAGTTTCGCGGCCGGGGCACCGCGTCGCGCGACGCGGTGGGGTTCCGCCCGTCCTCAGAAAGCCGCAGCGAGGCGCCGCATGCCCTCCTCGAGCACTTCGACGCGCTTGCAGGCGGCGAACCGCACGAGGCCTGCGTAGTCGCCGGCGTGCTCCTTGCTGACGAACGCGCTCAGCGGAATCGCGACGACACCGGCGCGCTCGGGGAGCGCGCGACAGAACCCCGCACTGTCCGCGCCGTCGAGCGCTGTCGCGTCGGCGACCGTGAAGTACCCGCCGCGCGGCGGGATCACCGCGAACCCGGCGGCGCCGAGGCCTTGGGCGAGCAGACGATGCTTGTCCTCCATCGCTCGAGCGGCATCGTCGAAGAACCCATCCGGCAGCCGGAGACCTGCAGCGACGGCCGGCTGGAACGGTGACCCGTTCACATACGTGAGGAACTGCTTCACCGTGAGGACCGCCGTGACGAGGTCGGCCGGTCCGTGCACCCAGCCGATCTTCCAGCCCGTCACAGAGAAGGTCTTCCCTGCCGAGGAGATCGTGAGCGTCCGCTCGGCTGCCCCTGGCAGCGTCGCGATCGGACGATGCGCATCGTCGAACACGAGGTGCTCATAGACCTCGTCGGTCACGATGATCGCGTCGTGCGCATGGGCGAGGCGGATGATCTCGGCCTGCACCTCGCGGGAGAAGACCGTTCCGGTCGGATTGTGCGGATCGTTGACCAGGATGAGGCGGGTGCGGTCGGTGATGGCATCCGACAGCGCGTCGAGATCGGGCTGGAAATCCGGGAGGCGCAGCGGGACCGTCCGCAGTCGAGCTCCCGCCAGAGCGACGGCCGCGGCATACGAATCGTAGAACGGCTCGAAGACCACGACCTCGTCGTCCGGCGAATCGATCAGCGCGAGCAGGGTCGCCGTCAGCGCCTCGGTCGCGCCCGCCGTCACGATCACCTCGCGCTGCGGGTCGACCTCGAGTCCGTAGAAGCGACGCTGGTGCTCGCCGATCGCCGCCAGGAGATCCGGGATGCCGCGGCCGGGCGGGTACTGATTGGCACCGTCCGAGATCGCCTGACGTGCCGCTTCGAGTACTTCGGCCGGACCGTCCTCATCGGGGAAGCCCTGGCCGAGGTTGATCGCCCCGGTCCTGACCGCCGCCGCCGACATCTCTGCGAAGATTGTGGGGGCGACGTCGCCGGCAGGCGAAAGCAGCCCCGCTCCGGCGGCGGTGCGGCGCCACGCGCCGGGGATGTCTCTCATGGAGAACAGGCTAAGGCCATAAGCGACACTCATCTCAGGCATAAGGAACACACAGACTCGGCGGGCAGTCTGAAGGAACCTTGTTGAAGGAGCAGAGACCATGACCGATCAGAACGCCCCCACTCCCGGTTCCACGCCGGAGGCAGCGAACACCGCGGCGGCGAACAGCGCGGCTGCGACGACGCCCGCGGCTCCGGCCGGGCACGAGGTTCCGCAGACGTTCGCGTCCCCGGCCTCGACGACCCAGCAGCCCGCACCTGCGGCACACGCTCCGGCCGCGCCGCAGGCCGGCGGATTCGTTCCGCCCGTGCCGTCGCACGGCGCCGCCTTCGGACCCGGCGCGACCCAGCCCGGCGCCCACCAGAACCCGGATCAGCCCACCACCCCTCTCGGCGGGACGGCCCCGGTGACCCCGATCGCCACGAAGGAGCGCAAGCCCTTCGGCGCGGGCAAAGTCGCGGCCATCATCGTCGCCGCAGCGCTCGTCGGCGGCGCGGCAGGCCTGGGCGGCAGCTACCTCGGCTCGACGATGTGGCAGCAGCCGGTCAGCAGTTCGGCCGAAGGCCCGGGCACCGTCACGGTGAACAACCCCGACGACGTCAATGAGGCGACGGCTGTGGCAAGCAAAGTGCTTCCATCGGTCGTCACGATCGCCGTGCAGGGATCGGATGCGGGCGGTAGCGGATCCGGTGTGATCCTCAGCGACGACGGCTACGTGCTGACCAACACGCACGTCGTGACGCTCGGCGGCGCGGCCGCTGACCCGACGATTCGGGTCACGACCTCCGATGGGCACATCTATGCCGCGACGATCGTCGGCACCGACCCGATCTACGACCTCGCCGTGATCAAGCTCACAGATGCCGAGGGCTTGACCCCGATCGAGTTCGCGGACTCGTCCAAGGTGAACGTCGGTGCGACCGCCGTCGCGGTCGGTGCCCCCCTCGGGCTCGCCAATTCCGTCACGACCGGCATCATCTCCTCCCTGAACCGGAGCATCGAGATCGCGTCCTCCGCACTCCCCGACAGCGCGGAGCAGGACAGCCCCGAAGGCGAGGGCGAAGAGGGCGGCCCGTTCCAGTTCGACATCCCCGGTCTCGAGCAGCAGCAGCCCACCTCCAACGGGACGATCTCGATCGCGGTTCTTCAGACCGACGCCGCGATCAACCCCGGCAACTCGGGCGGCGCGCTGGTCGACGGCGAGGGCAAGCTCATCGGCATCAACGTGGCGATCGCCACGGCATCCAGTTCCGAGGAGTCCGGCTCCATCGGGGTCGGCTTCGCGATCCCGTCGAACGTCGCCGAGCGCATCGCGGATGAACTCGTCGAGAACGGCGAGGCGACGCACGGTCTGCTCGGTGCGTCGGTGAGCGACGCCGCGAACTCTGCGGATGCCGACATCGCTGGTGCCGCCATCGCCGACGTCACCGACGGCGGTGCGGCGAAGGCGGCCGGCCTGAAGAAGGGCGACATCGTCACCGAGTTCAACGGCGCGCCGATCTCGGGCGCCAGCGACCTCACCGCTCAGGTCCGCGCGGCCGCCGCAGGCAGCACCGCGACCATGACCTACGTCCGTGACGGAAAGACGTACGAGATCGAGGTCGAACTGGGCGAGCTCTCGCTCTGACGCACTGGTCGGGCTTCGACCCCGGCTCACACGAAGGACGCCACCCCGCGCGATAGGCTCGCGGGGTGGCGTCCTTCTCTTTCGGCACCGGCAATGCGGCGAAGCTCCTGCGCATTCCGCTGTATGCCGCGGGGCGCATCGGCGCTGCGCTCATCCCGCGCGGATCGCGCTGGGTGTTCGGATGCGGTGCCGGCATCGGCGACGGCGCACTCGCTCTCTGGCGGGTGGCGACGGATGCCGGACACGACGCCGTCTGGCTCACCGCGTCCGCGCGCGAGGACCGCGAGGCGGCCGCCCTCGGCATCCGCACCATCCGCAAGCAGAGCCTCGCCGGCTGGTGGGCGACGGTCAGGGCCGGCGTCCTCGTGGTGACGCACGGATTCGGCGATGTCAACCGCTACGGCGGCGGAGGCGCATTCACGGTCCAGCTGTGGCACGGCATCCCGCTGAAGCGGATCGGACTCGACTCGCCGGCGACGACGCAGGTTCCGCAGGTCCCCGGTGCCGCGCTGCTGCGCACGCTCATCGGACGCCTGTACCGCTCCTCGGCGCAGCGGATCGACGTGCTGCCCGCGGCATCCGATCGCGCCAGGGGGCGCCTGGAATCGGCGTTCGCCCTGGGCGACGACCGCGTCGTGGTCACCGGCGAACCGCGCGTCGACGTGCTCTCGACGGGCACAGCCGCCGAGCGCCGCAGCCGAGCATCCGGTGTGCTCGTCGCCGCCGGCATCGACGTCCCCGACGGGGCGAGGGCTATCCTGTACGCGCCGACGTGGCGTGACGGCGCATCGGATCCTGCCGTCCCCTCCGCAGCGGAGTGGGTGCGCATCATCACCGTGCTCGAACGCCACGACGCCGTTCTGCTCGTGCGCTCGCATCCGCTGGGCGAGGGAGCGTACGCGCCGCCCCTGCCCACCGGGCGGGTCCGGATGCTGGGCTCCGGCGTCCTGTCGGACGTGACCGTCGCGCTGCCGGCGATCGACGTGCTCATCACCGACTACTCGTCGCTCGCGTACGACGTCGGACTTCTCGCGATGCCGGTCGTGCATCTGACACCGGACGCGGCCGACTACGCCCGCAGCCGCGGCTTCTACGGACGCCTCGACGAGGTCACCGGCGGGCAGCAGGCAGCGGACTGGGACGGCGTGATCGCCCAACTGGATGCGATGCTGGACGACGAGGCCGTCTTCGCCGAGCGGGCCGCCGGATCAGCCCGGCTCAGCGCGCGCATGCACGCATACCGCGACGGACACAACACCGACCGGGTCTACCGGGCGATCCGCGCCAGAGGCGTCGGAGCACCTCGGCGAGCCGCCACAGAGGGAGAGCATCCATGACCACCGCCGAGATCGATGAGGTGCGCGGCGCGCTCGTCATCGCAGGCGACGGCGCACGTCCCGTCTCCGCCGTGCTGGACGGGGCTCGCGCGCGCGTCAGCGCCCGCCTCACCGGTGCGGGCCGGACGTGGAAGGCCGTGTTCCCACTGCGCATCTCCCGCTTCGGCGGTGCCGAGCTGCCGCTGCCCTCCGGGGACTACGCGCTGCGCATTGAGGGGGTCGACCTCGCCGGTGCAGCTCTCGAGCGCCGCGTGCACGCCGACCTCGGCATCGCCGTGCAGGGGGCGTCGGTGACGATCGATCCGCCGCTGGACGCCGTGCATCGTTCCCCGGAGGGGCAGCGCACGCTCGAGGGACGCTATGCGGCGCAGCCGGGCGGCACCGAGAACGCGGTCTTCTTCGAGAGCTTCTACGGCCAGAGCGCCGGCTGCAACCCCCGGGCGATCGACCGCGAACTCGCCCATCGCGCGCCGGACGTCGTGCGCTACTGGAGCGTCACCGACCTGTCGGTCGCCGTGCCGGAGGGGGCGATCGCAGTGGTCGAGGGGAGTCCCGAGTGGTGGCGGGCGCGCGCGTGCGCACGCCTGCTCGTCGTGAACGACTGGCTGCGGCGGCGCTATGTCCGAAAGAACGGACAACGGGTGCTGCAGACCTGGCACGGCACACCGCTCAAGCGCCTGGCCCTGCATCGGCCCGGATTCGATCCGCGGCGGATGGCGGCCGTGGTCAAGGAATCCCGCCGGTGGGACGTCCTCCTCGCGCAGAACCGCTACTCGGAGCGCATCCTCGCCAAGGCGTACGCGTTCTTCCGCAAACCCATCTGGGTGGACGGCTACCCGCGCAACGACGTGCTCGTGACCGGCGATGCGGCCGCGGTGCGCCGGGCCCTCGGCATCCGCGACGGCGAACGCGTGCTGCTCTACGCGCCCACCTGGCGCGACGACCGCACCGAGATCGTGGACTTCATCGATCCGGAGCGGCTGGCGCACGACGCGGATGCCGTCGTGCTGGTGCGCGGGCATTCCCGCACGCTGAAGCCGGGCCGTGACCAGGACGGTGCGCGCGTGATCGACGTCACGGGCTACCCCCAGACCGCCGAACTGCTGCTGATCGCCGACGAGCTGATCACCGACTACTCGTCGGTGATGTTCGACTTCAGCGTCACCGGCAAGCCGATGCACTTCCTCGTGCCCGATCTCGAGCACTACCGGGGTCGCCTGCGCGGGTTCTACTTCGATCTCGCGGCCCGAGCACCCGGACCCCTGCTGCACACTCAGGAGGAGCTCGTCGCATCGCTCTCCGATCCGTCGCGCACAGCGGCATACGCCGAGCGGTACGACGCATGGCGTCGGCAGTTCAACGCCCGCGACGACGGTCATGCCGCCGAGCGGGTCGTGTCGCGGATCCTCGATCTGGGCTTCGTCGACGCCTGAGGTCCGCTACGGCAGGGGAGTGTTGCGCGAGCCCAGCCGCGAGGCGTCGACCGTGCCGCGCGCGCCGCGGAGCACGCCGCTGAGGAATCCCCACCCCCAGGAGAGATGCATGGTGGGCAGCACGGCCAGGATCCAGAGCCGCTCGCGGAAGCTGCGCCCCGGCGTCAGCGCCATCACGATCACCAGCACGGCATAGGCCGCCAGCGGCAGGTAGACCAGACACGCGATCAGGGACGAGATGCCGGAGAGCACGCCGGTCAGCTGCAGCACGGCGACGAGCACCGCGACGACGACGTTCGCCAGCAGCGCCGGCGGTGCGAAGAAGCGCAGGCTGTTGCTGCGGCCGTAGCGGCGCACCAGCTCGCCGCGCCACGCGCCGGTGGCGCGGAACTGCCGGGCGAGCCGCAGCCAGCTCTCGCGCGGCCAGTAGGTCACCGAGAGCGCGGGATCGAACCAGACGCGGTGCCCGGCCTGGCGGATGCGCAGGTTCAGCTCCCAGTCCTCGCCGCGGCGGATGCTCTCATCGAACAGCCCGACCTCGTCCAGGACGCTCCGCCGCATGACCCCGAGGTACGCGGATTCGGCTTCGCCCTCGCGAGCGCCGCCGTGGTACGCGCCGCCGCCGAGTCCGATCGGCGAGTTGTAGGCCCAGGCCGCAGCTTTCTGGAACGGGGTGCGTCCCTCGGCGTGCATGACGCCGCCGACGTTCGCCGCCCCCGTGCGCTTGAGGGTCTCGAGAGCCGTTGCCGCGTAGCCGGGGGAGAGCTCGGAATGCGCGTCGACGCGGACGATCGTGTCGTAGCGTCCGGCTCGGATCGCCGTGTTGAGACCGACCGGGATGTCGGCGGCCGGGTTGTCGACGAGGCGGATGCGGTCGTCGCCCGCCGCCAGCTCCTGAGCGAGTTCGGTGGTCCCGTCGGTGGACGGGCCGAGGGCGAGGATGAGCTCGGCATCCCCTGGCACCTGCTGCGAGAGAACGGACTCGACGGCGTGCTGGAGGTAGTCCCGTTCGTTCAGTACAGGCATGACGAACGTGACACCGGGCGCAGGTGTTGTCGTTTCGTTGTCGAGCACCACCCGATCATGTCATGAGGCGGGGTGGGGTGCCTCGGTAGTCTTGGCAGGTGAGTCTTGTGTCCGATGGAAAGAAGGCGTACCGGCTGCTCCGGCGCGCACTGGCTTCGCGGACCGCTGTGCAGCGCGTCCGCCGACGTCTGGCGACGATGCCGCCGCATGAGCACGATCACTACAGGATCGCGGTGTACTTCGCCGACGGCGCGGTGAACATGTATCAGATGCGGCAGTGGTACCGGCCGCTCGCCGAGCTGTCGAAGCTGTGGCCGGTCGTCGTCCTCTCGCGCAGCGCGACAGGTGCCGAGAAGCTGCTCGACGAGGACTCGCCGCCGGTGGCGTTCGTGCCGAAGGTGCGCGATCTTGAGCGCTTCATCGCCACGCAGGACATCCGCATCGTGCTGTACGTGAACCAGAACACGCGCAACTTCCAGATGTTCCGCTACGGGCGACGCTGGCACGTGTTCATCAACCACGGCGAGTCCGACAAGATGTACATGACGACCAACCAGTACAAGGCGTACGACTACGCGATGGTGGCAGGGCAAGCGGCACGGGACCGCCTGTCGCGGACGCTGTGGGACTACGACATCGATCGACGCACCATCGAGATCGGCCGGCCGCAGGCCGATCACTACTCCGGCATCCTGCCGTACACGCCGGACGAGCGCACGGTCGTGCTGTACGCGCCGACCTGGGAGGGCGACCGTCCGAGCGCGCACTACGGGTCGATCGCGACCCACGGCGAGACGCTCGTGAAGAAGCTGCTCGCGACCGGATCGCATCGCGTGATCTATCGGCCGCACCCGCGCAGCGGCGTGGTCGACGACGAGTACGGGGCGGCGCACCGGCGCATCCTGTCCGCGATCGACGCGGCGAACGCGGCCGACGCGACGGCCCACCACATCTTCGACGACGGGCCGGAACTGGGCTGGCAGCTCGCCACGGCCGATGTCGCGATCGTCGACATCTCGGCGATGGTCTACGACCGTCTCGCCGCGGGAAAGCCGCTGCTCATCACGCGCCCGGCCGACGAGCGCGCGTCGATCGACACGAAGGGCTACCTGTCGGACTGCGAGTGGCTCACCGTCGACGGCTCGTACGACATCGTCGGCGAGGTCGAGCGCGTCCGTGCGGACGACGACGCCATCGCGAAGCTGCGCATGTGGGTCCAGCACTACTTCGGCGACACTACGCCTGGTGTCGCCACGGCGAAGTTCCACGCCGGGATCGAGCGTCTGATGGGGCAGTGGGACGAGTGGCGCGCGGCAGAGATCGGTGCGACGCCGGAAGAAGAGGACGACGACGACGAAGAGGCCAAGGACGGCGAGGACTGATCGGTGGAATATCCGCGTACCGAAGAGGCCGCCGCACGGCTGGAGGTCGTCGAGCAGTCGCCCTCGACGAACGCGCAGTTGCGCGAACGGTCCGCTGACGCGCCGCACCTTGCGGTCCTGCTGACCACCCACCAGACCGCGGGCCGTGGCCGCCTGGATCGCACCTGGACGACGCCCGCGGGTTCCGCTCTCGCGATCTCGGTGCTGCTGAGCGACCTGCCGGATGCCGAGTCGCTCGGCTGGATTCCGCTGGCGGCCGGTCTCGCGATGGCGGATGCCGTGGCTGCGCAGCTTCCCGGCCATGAGGTCGGCGTGAAATGGCCCAACGACGTGCTCGTCGACGGGCGCAAGATCTGCGGGATCCTCGCCGAGGGCACGGGCCGCGCCGTCATCGTCGGCGCCGGGGTGAACACCGCGATGACGACCGAGCAGCTTCCTGTGCCGACGGCGACGTCCTTCGCCGCCCTCGGCGCTGCGGTAGATCTCGACCGGCTCGCCGCCGGCTTCGTCCGCGGTCTGTCCTCGGCGCTGAGCGAGCTGCGCGGCGCCGGGAACGCGGATGCCTCGGGCCTGCGCTCCGCGGTGGAGGCGCGCTGCTTGAGCCTGGGCCGCCTGGTGGACGTGTCGCTGCCGGACGGGACGACGCTGCACGGCACGGCCGTCGGCCTGGAGCCGGATGGGCGGCTGATCGTCGAGGGCGGTGGGGTGCGGCATCCTGTCGCCGCTGGAGATGTCGTCCACGCGACGCTCGTCTGACAGCACGGCTGGCGCTGACACGCCGCGCAGAGTCGGGTGATGTCGCCTGCCTCGGTCACAATGGAGGCATGACGCAGCCAGTGACGCTCGGCGGTCGGCCGATGATGCCGCCACCGGGTGCGCCCAGCGAAGAGCTGCTCGTCGCACGCTTCCGCAGTCAGGCTCGGCGGCTGTTCTGGTCGGCTCTCCTGCTGATCGCCGTGCTCGGTGCCACGGCCTACTTCTACGACAACCTGCCGGATGGCTTCGAGAACTGGATGCTGCTGACGGCCGCCGGCGTCGTGCTGCTCATCGGCGTCGTGATCCCCTTCCTCGTGTGGGTCTCGCGGACCTACGTGATCACGACGCGGCGCGTCATCGTGAAGTCGGGACTGGGTGCCCGCCACCGCCGGGAGATGACGCATGTGCGCGGCTACACCATCAGCGTGCGCCGCGGGATCCTCCAGCGGTTGTGGGGAGCGGGGACGATCACACTGTCCAACGGCGTCGACGCGCCCCTGCGGCTGACCAACGTGCCGACCGTCACTCTCGTGCACGAGACGCTGGTGGATCAGATCGAGGTCAACCAGATCCTGGCGCATCGGGACGCGCAGTCCGCGTCCGATACCGGGCCGACGTCCTGACCGCATCCCGCGCCGGCCTCCGGATGCGGGAGAATGGTCGAGACGAACGGAGAACGCGAATGGCGTTGCGTGTGGGTGTGATCGGTGGGGGCCAGCTGGCCCGGATGATGATCGCCCCCGCGGTCGAGCTGGGGCTCGAACTGCGGGTGCTGGCGGAGGCCGAGGGGATGTCGGCGCAACTGGCGGCCACGGCGGTCGGCGACTACCGCGATCTCGAGACGGTCCGCGGCTTCGCGGCGGATGTCGACGTCGTCACCTTCGATCACGAGCACGTCCCGCAGGAGGTGCTGCGCGCCCTGGTCGACGACGGCGTGGCTGTGCACCCCGGTCCCGACGCGCTGCGCTTCGCGCAGGACAAGCTCGACATGCGTGCTCGTCTCGCCGAACTCGGCATCCCGCAACCGGACTGGGCCGCGGTCGCGACAACGGACGAACTGCAGGCGTTCCTGGACGACCACGGCGGACGAGCGGTCGTGAAGACGCCCCGCGGCGGCTATGACGGCAAGGGCGTCCGCGTCGTGTCGGATGCCGCGGATGCCGCCGACTGGTTCGAAGCCCTCGACGGCGGCGCCCTTCTGGTGGAAGAACTCGTGTCGTTCGTCCGCGAGCTCGCGCAGCAGGTCGCGCGTCGGCCGAGCGGTGAGATCGTCGCGTATCCGGTCGTGGAGACGGTGCAGCGCGACGGAGTGTGCGCGGAGGTCTTCGCACCGGCAGCGGGGGCGACTCTGCGACTGATCGAGGTCGCCGAGGGCATCGGGCGCAGCATCGCCGAGGGCCTGGGAGTGACCGGCATGCTCGCGGTCGAGCTCTTCGAGACCGATGATGAGCGCATCCTCGTCAACGAGCTCGCGATGCGGCCGCACAACAGCGGCCACTGGAGCCAGGACGGCTCGGTGACGTCGCAGTTCGAGCAGCATCTGCGCGCGGTGGCCGACCTCCCGCTGGGCGAGACGACGCAGCGAGCGCCGTGGGCGGTCATGATCAACATCCTCGGCGGGCCGCAGGAGGGCACGCTCGATTCCCGGTTCGCAGATGCCATGGCGGATCAGCCTGGCGCCAAGATCCACACCTACGGCAAGGCGCCGCGGCCCGGACGCAAGGTAGGACACGTCAACGCGACCGGCGACGAGCTCGACGACGTCGTCTTCGTGGCGAGGGCGGCAGCCGATCACTTCCGCTGAGCCTGACGAAGCGTGAGCCTGACGAAGCGTGAATGTCCGCGCCGTTCAGCGGATCGTGAGGCACCAGACCGTACCCTGGGTGAGTGACTGAGCCGCTGCACTCCGCTGCCATGCCCCTCGTCGGTGTCGTGATGGGATCCGATTCCGACTGGCGCATCATGAGCGACGCCTCCCAGGCGCTGACCGATTTCGGGATCGCCCACGAGGTGGAGGTCGTCTCGGCGCACCGGACGCCGGACAAGCTCGTGCAGTACGCACGCGAGGCCCGCGGCCGCGGCATCAAGGTGATCATCGCCGGTGCCGGGGGTGCGGCCCACCTGCCCGGCATGCTCGCCTCCATGACGCCGCTGCCGGTGGTCGGGGTCCCCGTTCCGCTCGCCTACCTGGACGGCATGGACTCGCTGCTGTCGATCGTGCAGATGCCGGCCGGCATCCCGGTCGCGACCGTCTCCATCGGCGGGGCGCGCAATGCCGGCATCCTCGCCGCCCGCATCATCGGATCGTCGGATGCCGAGATCGCCGACCGCATCGAGGAGTACGCCCGCACGCTCGAGGGGCAGGTGGCGGAGAAGAACCAGCGGCTGAAGGACTCGCTGTGACCATCGCCGCGCCGCGCGCGGGTTTCGGCGCTCGCCCTCTCATCGAGACGCGACCGATCCGCAACCCCGATCTGACCGATCCCGGCTTCATGGCGCGGCGCGGATGGTGGCTCGTCGTCCTGAACGTGCTCGTGCCGGGGTCAGCCCAGGTGCTCGCCGGCAACCGCCGCCTCGGCCGCTTCGCCCTCGGGGCGACGCTGACCGGCTGGCTCCTCGTGATCGTCGCCGTCGGGCTCGCGCTCTTCGCGCGCCCGACGTTCCTCTGGCTCACGGTGGGAGCCGGGTGGATGTCCAGCATCCTGCTCACCGTCGTGCAGGCCGTGCTGGTGGCGTATCTCGTGCTGTGGATCGTGCTCGCGATCGATACCTTGCGGCTCGTGCGCCTGGTGAGGGTGTCGACCGTGTCGCGCTTCGGCATCCCGATCGCGATGGTCGTGATCCTCGGCCTGGTCGGGAGCGGCACGGCGTACGCCGCGAGCGTTGTCGGCTCGAGCCGGGACACACTGGGGTCGATCTTCACGCAGAGCGGGCCGAGCCTGCCGCCGAGCGACGGCTACTACAACATCCTCCTGCTCGGCGCCGACAGCGGCGAGGGCCGCGACTCGATGCGCTACGACAGCATCTCGGTCGTCTCCGTCAATGCCGACACCGGCGCCGTGACGATCACCGGCATCCCGCGGGATATGCCCGGCTTCCCGTTCGCCGAGGGGCCGATGCATGACAGGTATCCGGACGGGCACGAGAGCCACAACGATCCCGAATGCGGATGGGGCAGCGGGATCAACCAGCTGCGCACCGAGGTCGAGGTCTGCAACGACGGCGCGGAACTGTATCCGGATGCCGTGGCGCAGGGCTCCGAGCCGGGCATCGAGGCGACCAAGGATGCCGCCGAAGGCATCCTCGGGATCACGATTCCGTACTACGTGTTCATCGACATGCACGGCTTCGCGAACCTCGTCGATGCGCTCGGCGGCGTGCAGATCACGGTCGATCAGCGTCTGCCCAAGGGCGGCGGCCCTTCGTACGACGGCGAGCCGGCCGCAGACTGGGCGATCGGCTGGATCGAGCCCGGCGAGCAGACGATGGACGGCGACACCGCGCAGTGGTACGCCCGCTCGCGGTACACCACGAACGACTGGGACCGGATGAAGCGGCAGCGTCAGCTGCAGGAGGCGATCCTCGCGCAGTTCACGCCGCAGACCGTGCTGACGCGCTTCAACGAGATCGCCGCTGCGGGGACGGCTCTCGTCGAGACCGATCTTCCGCAGGACAAGCTGCCGGAGTTCTTCGATCTGGTCACGAAGGCGAAGGAGCTGCCGGTCACCACGATCGAGCTCACGCCCGAGAACGGGATCGACGACCGGGATCCGGACTACGACTACATCCGCCAGGTCCTGCAGGACACCCTGCACCCGCCGACGCCCACGCCCGAACCGTCCTCCTGATCGCAGGCAGGTCGATGGGCTCGCGGAGCCCCACGCTCCACGAGCCCATCGGTTCGGCACAGGGCGACGACGGACGGAGGGGGAGGGGCCGTCGCCGCCCGGCCAGTCACAGTCGCCGCATGCGACGACCGGACTCAGATGCGACGCCGTCGCGCGACACCGGTCGCGATCAGGACGCCGCCGGCGGTCAGCGCGAGCGCGCCGCCGCCGATGAACCACGGCGACACGGAGCCGCCGGTGAGTGCGAGCTCGATGCCGGAGTCGTTCGACCCGGTCAGCGGCAGCTCGGTGTCGGCAGGAGCCGGTGCGGGATCCTGCTCGCAGTCGGATCCGACGCCCGATTCCAGGACGGTGATCGTCGCGGTGTAGTCGCGGGAGGGCGTGACGGATCCGGCCGACGATCGTGCCACCGCAAGGTCACCGGGCGCTGCCGCCCCACCGGAGTGCGTGCCGCCCGAGAACGTGAGGGAATACGTCCCCTCACCGTCCGACGGTGGCCGGAACGACACGACCAGGCTGCCGTCGCCGGAGGCGACATCGCCCGAGATCGCGGCCGCAGCGGAGTTCAGCCCCGACACCGCCACGTTGACGCGCTCGCCGGGCAGGAAGTACCCCGCGCCGAACGAGATCGTCGCGGCTTCGCACGTCTCGATGATCGGATCGCCGACCGAGACACGCGGATTCTCCGCGTACGTGCCCGGCGGTGGAGCCGGGACCTCGAACGATGCCGCCGAGGCGGCGGTCGGCGCAGCCAGGAGCAGCGCTCCCGCGGTAAGGCCGATGACGGCCATCTTCTTCAGCATGATTCTCCCCCAGAGAGATGCACGCGGAATCACACTCGAACACACCCCTGCATTCGACTGCGTGGACCCTTCCTGCCCCCACGGCAGGATGGCAGAGTCCGATATTCCCCAGTGAGGTTGACACTAGCGCATGCAGGGGTGAAAGTCACGACCCGCAGTCGATGGATTCCCGTGTCACTTCCGGGGTGCGGATGAGCGGCGTGTGCGCGACTTCGGTGAGCCGGTCGCCCGCGCCGTCGCCGGTGAAGTCGACCGTGATCGTCGTCGATTCGCCCGGGGCGAGCTGGACCGAATGCTGGAGGACCGTCCGCCCCTCGATGACGGCCGTCTGCACCTGCTCCTCGGTGCCGTCGCGATCGATGCGCACCGGCGTCGCGCCCTGCGGACCGTACACGGCGACCAGCGTGCGGGTTTCACCCGCGGGTACGCCATACCACCCGGGAGCCGTCACGTATTCGGGCAGGGCGGTGGCGGCATCGGCCGGCGCGTTGTTGGTCCAGGTGACCTGGAACCGGGTGATCTTCTCGCCGGCGCACACACCGGTGGCGACGGCGAACGCCGCGTCGGCGTAGTAGTCCATCTTCCCGCCGGTGGTGTCGTTGAACAGGACACCGACCCAGGTCGCGTCGTCGTCGTCCGTCGGCAGCGCGCCGCCCAGGGCGGTGGATGCCAATCGGGTCTGCTCGTCCTCGTGGGCGCTCCAGATGCGGACGCGGCCTTCATCCGACGATTGCGAGAGCGCACCCAGCAGAGCCTGCGGCTCCCCGGAGGAGAGCGCAGCGGCCAGAAGTGCACTCGACGCTTCCGCGAAGACGGCATCCTGGGTCTCCGAATCGGGGATGGCGCTGTAGATCTCCGACATCAGGATGCTGAGGACGTTGTCCGCATCGGCCGTGAACGGTCCGAAACTCACCGGACCCGTCGCCGCGATGAGGTGCTGGGCGACGACCGTGTCGACAGCGATGACACCGTCGACGCTGCCTCCGAATCGCTGCGTCCAGCGCTCGGCGATCAGGGGTCCGGCCTCGGTGAACTCCGGGATGCTGGTGAGGTTCTGCATGTAGAGACCCGGTTGATCGTCGAACAGCGACACGGTGGTCTCGCTGGTCTCCAGCGGGACCTCGCGCCGCGGGAAGTCGCTTGTGGAGGCATTGTGCACGATCCGGATGGTCCCGTTGTCGGCAGTGATCAGCGCCATGGCACCGATGATTCCGCCGGACGAGCGCACCTCCGCGTTGTTCTGCATGGCGACCACATAAGACCGGGGGCCGTCGGCGCCGAGCATGCTCGGCAGGAGCACTGCGGCGCCGTGCAGCGTTCCGACCAGCGTCGCCGCCTCCTCGACGGCATCGCGGACCTCGCCGACCGCATCCTCGAGCGGAGGGAGCGTGGCACCGGCATCGATCGCCCGCGCCCGGATGAGGGCGTCCGAGAGCGTCTCATCCGCGCGGCCGAGGGGAGCGGCGGCGTCCGCGAAGGGAGCGAGATCGATGGTCGTACCGGTGAAGCCGAGGTCGGCGGGATCCAGTCCCTCCGCGGCATCCAGAACCGGCGTCAGGGCATCGGCGCTCACGGTCTCCGCGATCTCCGCGATCTCGCGCACGGCCGAGAAGTTCGGCCCGAGGAACGGCACGAATTCAAAGCCGCGCCAGATCGGGTCGCTCGTGAGATCGGCCGCCTCAGCGGCGTGGCCGGCGATGCGGTCGGCGACCAGCTCGGCCCCGTCGAGATCCCGGGCTGCGACGGCCGTCTTGAGCTCGGAGGTGTTCTCCGCCACCGCCTGGAGCTCATTCGTCGCGCCGATGCCGCGGACGGCGACCCAGCCGATCGCCACGAGCAGGAGCACGACGAGCGTGCCGATGGTCCAGCCCAGCCACCGTCGATGATGCCGCGGGAGTCGTCCGTCGCTCACGTGAGCATTCAAGCACGCCTGCGCCGCCGGGACGACCGTTGGCGCGCGTCCCGGCGAAGGGGCCGAGGCCGTCTACCCTTCTGTTATGGGTGCTCAGCTGCGTGTCGTTCTCGATCAGCTCGCGCAGGTCGTGTCGCCGGACATCGCCTGGGCCTCGCTCGAACTGACGACGGGACTCCTGGCCACGGCGCCGAGCGGATGCACCGTCGACGTCATCGTCCCGGCGGGCGCGAAGCCCGAGATCCGCGGCATCGGCGAGGTGCGGACTCTCGGGTTGCAGCGACGCGAGCTCGCGGCATCCTGGCAGCTCGGCATCGCACCGATGGTCGGCGGCGGGATGATCCACGCGCCCAGTCTGATGGCGCCACTGGTCAAGCACGACCGCGTGCACGACATGGACCAGACGGTCGTCACGCTGTGGGACCTGGACGCGTGGGAGGAGCCGCAGACGATGGCCAAGCCCGCCGTCGCGTGGCACAGGGGAATGCTGCGTCGTGCAGCCAAGCACGCGGACGCGATTGTCGTCCCATCGCACGCCTTCGTCGATCGCCTCGAGGAGTACGCCCGATTCGGCGATCGCGTGCGGGTGATCGCAGGGGCCGCGGCATCCGGATTCCGGGCACCGGAGGACGCAGCGGCCCGCCGCACGCGGGTCGGGACGCCGGAGACCTACGTCGTGGTCGCCGGCGCGGGCGAGTCGTACGAGCACGGGTTCCGTGCCGCCGTGGCCGCCGGAACGGGTGCCGTGGTGCTCGGAGCAGCGGACGGCGACGAGCCGAAGCTCGTCGAGCTCGCGTCGGCCGCCGGGCTTCCGGAGCGCAGCGTGCATGTGCCCGGGCAGCTGGACGCGGCCGATCGCGCCGCTGTGCTCGCGGGTGCGCGTGCGTTCGTCGCCACGAGCGCGTCGACGGCCTGGCCCTGGCGCGCCGTCGAGGCGATGACGCTGGGAGTGCCGGTCATCGCGGTCGACAGCGGCGTGCATCGAGATGTCATCGCCGACGGCGGAGTCACGGTTTCACCCGAGGAACTGCCGGATGCCGTGGCGGACGCCGTCGCGTCGAGCGCGGCGCGTCTGAAAGTGCTCGCCGGGGACCGGTCGCGCGCGTTCTCGTGGGCGAGCTCAGCCGAGCGCGTCTGGGCGCTGCATGCCGAGCTGTAGCTGCTGAGAGGTTGCTGAGCAGGGGCGACACACGGCCCGGCGCGCCACGCGCAGGGCGCGCCAGAGCGGATAATGCCGTCTCGTGCGTCACACTGGTCACATGTCTCGTCGTGCCCCACGCCCTCGAAACGTGCCCAGGATCACCCGAATCCTCACCGTCTTCCTCGCTGCCATAGCGGTGACGGTCGGTACGGCGATACCTGCGAGCGCCGCGACAGCGGCCGCTGGCGCTGGAGCACCCATCTCGAGGGTGGCTGCCGACCCGGCATCCAGTGGCATCGTCAAGACGTCTCTCGCAGGTTTCAAGGCCGGGAACATCATCAGCGACGCCGTCTTCACGAACCGCTCTTCGATGTCCGAAGCGCAGATCCAGTCGTTCTTCAACGGCAAGGTGAAGACGTGCCGGTCCGGATACACGTGCCTGAAGGACTTCAGGACCACGTCCGTCAATCGCCCGGCTGACACCTACTGCAAGGGGTACACCGGCGCCGCGAACGAGTCGGCCGCGCGGATCATCTACCGTGTGGCGCAGAGCTGCGGGATCAACCCGCAGGTGCTGATCGTGATGCTCCAGAAGGAGCAGGGGCTCGTCAACCACACCTGGCCGAGTTCCTGGCGCTATGACAAGGCGCTCGGGCAGGGGTGCCCGGATGGCGGCATTCCCTGCAATCCGAAGTTCGTCGGATTCTTCCACCAGATCTACGGCGCGGCCCGCCAGATGCAGATCTACATGGAGGGTCGCCACTTCACCTGGTACGCGCCGGGGAAGACCTGGAACATCCGCTGGGACGTCGAGGCGTCGTGCGGCAGTTCGCCCGTGTACATCGAGAACAAGGCGACCGCGGCGATGTACTACTACACGCCGTATCAGCCCAACGCCGCGGCGCTGCGCGCCGGTTACGGCACCGGGGACTCGTGCTCGGCGTACGGCAACCGCAACTTCTACAACTACTTCACCGACTGGTTCGGCTCGACCCAGAAGCCGACCGCGCCAGCGCCGGCGCCTGCTGCGGATCCGCCGAAGCTGGCGAACGTCAACACATCCGCGTATGTGGTCAGCACGGACTCGGCCGGAAACGTCTGGGGCTACCCGTTCGCCAAGGGCGTCTGGGGCACGCGCGTGAAGATGGCGAGCGGCCTCGGCGCGCTGAAGTCCTTCTTCGGCGTCGGCGACCTGAACGGGGATGGGCATCGCGACTTCATCGCGGTCGGTTCGAACGGCAAGCCGTCGGCGCTGTACGGCAACGGTTCGACGACGCTGTCGGCGCCCAAGGGGCTGGGCGGAGACTGGTCAGGGACGAAGACGGTGGTTCCGGCTGGTGACTTCAACAGGGATGGCCTCCCAGACGTCTTCACCGTCGATTCGGCGGGCAAGCTCTTCTTGCGTGCAGGCGACAACCGCGGCGGATTCCGGGCTCCCGTGGCAATCGGCTCGGGATGGGGCGCCATGAGTCAGCTCATCGGTGGCATCGACATGAACGACGACGGCAAGACGGACCTCATCGCGCGCGACAATGCCGGGAGCCTGTTCCTCTACCCGGGAAACGGCAACGGAGGATGGGGTTCCAAGGTTCAGATCGGCAACGGCTGGAAGAGCATGACCGCTATCTTCAGCCCCGGTGACTTCACCGGAAACGGCACGCCTGATCTCCTGGCGCACGGAGCAGACGGACGGTTGGTCGCGTTCGAAGGACGAGGCACCGCGTATCCCAAGAGCCTCGGCGTCGTCGGCACGAGCTGGCACACTCTGGCGACGAAGGGATCCGTCGGTCAGGCGGTGAAGAACTCTCGGCCGCTCACGGCAGGCGTGGGCAATGCCGACGGGCGAGCCGGGAACGATCTGGTCGCCATAACCAAGAGCGGTGAGGTCCGGATCTACGGTGGAGACGGACACGGCGGGTGGACCGGTGTGACGAGGCTCACGACAGGGTGGACGGCCCGCGACAAAGTGATCGCCCTCGGTGACTTCGGCAACAACGGGATCCGCGACATCGCGCGCATCGACGCCAACGGTGCGTTCTGGCTCTATCCGGGCAAGAGCGGCGGCGGCTACACCGACCGGAGACTGATCGGACAGGGATGGCAGAAGTTCGCCCACGTCATCGGCGGACTCGACTTCGACGGCGACAGACGCACTGACATCATCGCCATCACGCCCCGGGGTGAAATGTACCTCTATCTCGGCAACGGCAATGGCGGCTGGGAAACCGGCAGAGGCATCAAGATCGGCAACGGATGGGGCATCGCGGATCAGGTGCTCAATGTCGGCGACTTCACCGGGGACGGTCACGCCGATCTGGTCGCCCGGCTCAAGGACGGGACGTTGCGCGTCTACCCCACGACGGGAAAGAGCACTTTCGCCGCGCCGCGCCAGATCGGCAACGGATGGGGTGCGATGGATCGGATCATCGGTCCTGGTGACTTCGACGGTGACGGGCTGGCTGATGTCATCGGCATCCGCAAGGACGGGACCATGCACCTGTACCCGGGCGATGGCAAGGGCGGCTGGAAGGCACGCAAGCAGATCGGCAACGGCTGGAGTTCGATCAGCAGTGTGGGCTGACGGCGTCGGCTCCCGGGGACGTGTCCTGGCAGAAGTCTCAGCCGCCCATGGGATACTGGATGCCGCGGTGACGGATGTCATCGCGTTCGATTGTGTGGGCCAGTGACTGATACCCGAGACCTCTTCGCCGCCGTCCCGCGCTCCGAGTTCGACACCCCAGGCAAGAGCCGCGGGCTGATCGACGTGGTGCGCTGGCGCTATCTGCTGCGCCTGCTCGTGCGCACCGGTGTGACGACGCGTTACCGAAACTCCGTGCTCGGCTGGACCTGGTCCTACGTGCGACCCGCGGCCCAGTTCCTCGTGTTCTGGGTGGTGCTCGGGCTGTTCATGCAGCTCGACCACGGCATCCCGAACTACGCCGTGTACCTGTTCAGCGGCATCGTGATCATCAACCTCTTCTCCGAGGCGTTCAAGAACGCGACCACGTCGATCGTGGGCAACGCCGCGCTGGTGCGGAAGGTCTTCCTTCCCCGTCAGCTGTTCGCGGTGTCGGCCGTGATCGTCGCGTTCGTGCACTTCCTGCCACAGGTCGGCCTGCTGCTCGTCGTCTGCCTGCTGCTGGGTTGGATCACGAACATCTCGCTGCTGTCGGTGCTGGCGATCTTCGCCGGCATGATCATCGTGATGGTGTTCGCGCTCGGCCTCGGACTCTTCTTCGGTGCGATCAACGTGCGCTTCCGGGATGCCGAGAACATCGTCGAGCTCATGCTGCTGCTGGCGACGTGGGCGTCGCCGGTGCTGTACGGCTGGTTCCAGGTGCAGCAGGCGGTGGTGGACACGCTCGGCTGGCCGCAGTGGATCGTCGATCTGTACCTGCTCAACCCGATCACGCAGGGCGTCGAACTGTTCCACTACGCCTTCTGGCGCCCCGTCACGGCGACCGCGTTCGAGATCCCGCCGGGGCTCGCCTGGAACACGCTGTGGACGTTCCTCATCGCCGTGGTCACGCTGCTGCTCGGCCAGCTCGTGTTCCGCCGCCTCGAAGGAAGGTTCGCACAAGACCTATGAGCGAGCAGACAACCCTCAAGCCCAGCATCATCGTCGACGGCGTGCACAAGCGGTTCACGCTCAATCACGCGTATTCGCTCAAGGACACCGTGGTGTCCTGGATCAAGCGGCGCAAGCTCACCAGCGAGTTCGAAGCGCTCAAGGGCATCGACCTCGTGATCGGACAGGGCGAGTCCGTCGCGATCCTGGGACTCAACGGGTCCGGCAAGTCGACGCTGCTCAAGATGGTCTCCGGCGTCATGGAGCCCGACGATGGGCAGGTGCTCACACGTGGCCGCGTCGCCGGCCTCATCGAGGTCGGAGCTGGCTTTCACCCCGAGCTCTCCGGGCGCGAGAACGTCTTCCTCAACGCGGCCATCCTGGGCATGAAGCAGCACGAGATCGAAGCGCGCTACGACGAGATCGTCGCGTTCAGCGAGATCGAGCAGTTCATCGACCAGGAGGTCAAGCACTACTCGTCGGGCATGTTCATGCGGCTGGCGTTCTCCGTCGCGATCCACGTGGAACTCGACGTCCTGCTCGTCGACGAGATCCTCTCGGTGGGCGATGCGCCGTTCCGCGAGAAGTGCCGCCTGAAGTTCGAAGAGCTCATCGACCACGGCAAGACCCTCGTCGTCGTCAGCCACGACATGGAGATGGTTCGCGAGCTCTGCACACGCGGCATCGTGATCAACAAGGGCGACGTCGTCTACGACGGTGAAATCGAAGGCGCCATCGCACTGGTGGACAAGTGATCCTGGACTGGGTCGCGCAGATTCCGGTCGTCGTGGCCGGGGTGCTCGTGGTGTTCGGACCCGGGATCCTGGCTCTCTGGGGGGTCGGGCTCCGCGGACTGTCGCTGGTCGCCGCGGCACCGCTCTTCGGCGTCGTGACGGTCGGCGCGACGGCGCTGTTCTTCGGTGCCGTCGGCATTCCCTGGTCGCCGCTGGGCTGGGGGGTCACGGCGCTGCTGATCGCGGGGCTCGCGTGGGTCATCGCGCGCGTGCTGGGCAACAGACTGCCCTCTGCGCCAGTGGCAGGACCGCGGTGGTCAGTGATCGCTGGTCTGGTGATCGGTGCGGCCATCGCGGTGTGGAGGCTGACGGCATACATCGGCAGCCCCGACGCCATTTCGCAGACCAACGATGCCGTCTTCCACATGAATGCCGTGCGCTTCGCCGTGGAGACGGCGGATGCGTCATCGCTGCACATCAACGCCGTCATCGGCGGGAACAGTTTCTATCCGGCCGCATGGCACGGGATCGTCTCGTTGGTCGTCATGATGACGGGCGCCTCCGTCGCCGCCGCGGCGAACGCGATCACGCTCGTCATCGGCGCGCTCATCTGGCCGCTCGGCATCGCCTGGCTCGCGCGCGAGGTCAGCAGTTCGCGCGCTGTCGCGGCGTATGCGGCGATTCTGTCGAGTGCGCTGCAGATCTTCCCGCTGCTGCTGTTCCAATGGGGAGTGCTGTTCCCGAATGCGCTGTCGATGGCGCTGGTTCCTGCCGGAGTCGCACTCGTCATGGCGTTGTGGAGATGGAGCGCGGGGACCACTCCTTGGCGTGCCGGGATTCGCGGTGCACTGCTCGTCCTCGTCGTCGTCGGCGCCCTGTTGCTTTCGCAGCCGTCCGCGTTCCTGCCCTGGGCTCTGATCAGCGTGATCTGGTTGACGTTCCGCCTCCTCGGTGGCGCACCCGTGCGGCGGGCACTGGCGCTGGTCCTCGTCGCGGTCTCGTGGATCATCCTCGCGGCGCTGTGGGCCTATCTGGCGCAAGGTACGACGGGCTCGCATTGGCCGCCCATTCGCGGCAAGCTGGCCGTGCTGGTGGACATCCTGCTGAACGGTCAGGTCATGATCCCGTTCGCGTACGGCGTGAGCCTGCTCATGGTCCTCGGTCTGATCGTCGCGGTGCGCCGTTCGAATATGCGATGGCTGGCTGTCGCATGGGTCGCAGTATCTGCCCTGTACTTCCTGGTCGCCACGGTCGGGAATCCGTTCGTGCGCAACGCGATCCTCGGCGCCTGGTATGCGGATCCGTACCGGATCGCGGCGATCGCTCCCGTCGTGGTGATCCCTCTCGCTGCTCTCGGCGTCGATGCGGTCGTCCGCACCGTGACGCGACGGTTCGGGCATGCGGAGAACGATTCGATCCCTACGCTGCTGGCCGTGTCCGGAACGGCCGTCTTCATGATCGTCCTGGTCCTGGTGCGTCCTGTCGCGATGCCGGAAGTCACAGAGGGGACCGTTTACCAGGGCTCGACCTACCGTGCTGGCTCCGATACGTACTTGAGTCCCGATGAGCGCGAACTGCTCGAGTCGCTTCCCGACCGCGTCGCCGCTGATGATCGGGTGCTCGGGAACCCGTCGACGGGCTCGGGCTTCGGGTACTTCCTGAGTGGACTCGACGTCTACCCTCGGACATGGGCACCGCCTCGAACAGACGCGTGGCAGGTACTGGCGATGCACTTGCGGGACGCCGAAACGGAGGCCGCCGTCTGCGACGCCCTCGAACTGTACGGATCGCCCGAGTACGTGCTCGACTTCGGCCCTGGCGAGGCAGAGCCCGGCCGGTACGTCATGCCGGGGATGACCGACTTCGAAGGACAGGACGGTTTCGAGTTCGTCGCGGAACAGGGCGACGCATCACTCTGGCGGATCACGGCATGCGACGAGTAGCGGCACAGGCCTCCCGACTAGGATCGATCACGATGGAAGCCGCAGAAAGTCGTGTCCTCATCGTCCTTCCGGCGCTGAACGAAGAGGAATCCGTCGCGCGCGTCGTTCGCGACGTCCGCAACGCGATCCCCAGCGCCGTCGTCGTCGTCGTCGACGACGGGTCGAAGGACCGGACCGGCATCGTCGCAGCCGAGGCGGGAGCGACCGTGCTGACGCTGCCTTTCAACCTGGGTGTCGGAGGAGCCATGCGGGCCGGCTTCCGTTTCGCCCGCGACAACGGCTTCGACGTCGTCGTCCAGGTTGATGCGGATGGACAGCACGATCCGGCGGCCGTCCTCCAACTGATCCGAGGACTCGGCGAGGCCGACCTGATGATCGGTGCGCGTTTCGCGGGAGTCGGGGACTACGGCGTACGCGGACCGCGGAAATGGGCCATGCGCATCCTCGCGTCTGTCATGAGCAGGGTCGCCCGAACCCGGCTGACCGATGTCACGAGCGGGTTCAAGGCTGCCGGTCCGCGAGCCGTGCGCCTGTTCGCCGATACTTTCCCGGCCGAGTATCTCGGCGACACCGTCGAGGCGCTCGTCATCGCTGCACGGGCGGGGCTGGTCGTGCGACAGCTGCCGGTGGAGATGCGCGAGCGTCAGGCGGGCAGTCCCTCGCATCATCCGTTCAAGGCTGCCGTCTATCTGGTGCGTGCATGCGCGGCCTTCGGGCTGGCGATGCTGCGGCCGCGCACGCGACTGGAGGACGTGCGATGAGTCCTGTGACGTATGCGTTCGGCATCGCCGCCGCGGTCCTCGCGCTGGTCGCCATCATCGAATTGATGCGTCGTGGCACTCTGCGGGAGCGGCACGCCGTGTGGTGGTTCGTCGGCGGCGTGCTGGCACTGGTCATCGCAGTCTTCCCGCAGACGCTCACCTGGGCCGCCCAGACGCTCGGCATCACGGTGCCGACGAACCTGGTGTTCTTCGTCGCGATCGGACTGCTGTTCCTGGTCAGCCTGCAGTACGGCGCAGAGCTGACGAGAGTCGAGGAGAAGCTGCGTACGCTGGCGGAGCAGTCTGCGTTCCAGGAGAACCGGATCGCGCAGCTCGAGCGACGTCTCGACGATCGTTCCGCTCGTGCCGAGCGTGCGGACGGAGACCCGCACGAATGAGTCGACCCATGCGTGCGCTCATCGCGTCACGACTGTTCCCTCCGGAGGTCAGTGCCGGTGCCTTCCGCCTCGGCGCGCTCGGACGCGCGCTCGCGCGCAGGGGCGCCGAGGTGACCGTGCTGACGACGCGTCCGCCGAAGCACGCTCCCGCCGTCGCCGATCCGCCCGGCGTCGCTGTGCGCCGCTGGCCGGTGCTGCGTGATCGCGGAGGAAACGTCCGTGGGTACATCCAGTACCTCAGCTTCGATGTGCCGCTGATCTTCCGCCTGATGGGGCGTCGATTCGATGTCGCCGTCGCCGAGGCCCCGCCGACGACGGGACTCGTCGTGCTGATCGTCGCGTGGCTCAAGCGACGTCCGGTCGTCTATTACGCGGCTGATGTCTGGACCGACGGAGTCGTCTCGATGGCGGCTCCTCGTCCGGTCATCTCCGTCATCCGCGGGCTCGAGCGAGCCGTTCTGCGAGGCTCGAGAGGAATCATCTCGGTCTCCGACGAGGTGACCGCCCGCCTGATCGAACTGGGCGCCGATCCCGCGCGGGTCACGACGGTGGGCAACGGCATCGACACAGCGGTCTTCGCGCCCGACGTGGAGCGGGCGACGGATGATCAGTACTTCGTCTACACCGGCACGATGTCCGAATGGCAGCAGCCCGATATCTTCGTGCGGGCCCTGGCGCTCATCGCCGATGAGCATCCGAACGTGAAGCTGCGATTCTTCGGCCAGGGGTCCGTCCAGTCCGCCCTCCGGTCTCTTGCCGAAGAAATCGTCCCCGGCCGCGTCAGCTTCGGGGGAGTGGTGAGCCCGACAGCATCTGCCGCGTGGATACGAGGCGCCGTGGCCGCGTTGGTCAGCATCGTTCCGGGCATCGGCTACGACTTCGCCAAACCCACCAAGACGTATGCCGCCGCGGCCATCGGGACTCCGGTGCTGTTCGCGGGCCCAGGCGCTGGTGCCGAGCTGGTGCGATCGGCCGAACTGGGCGTCGCTGTCGAATTCACGCCCGAGGCCGTCGCAGACGCGATGCGCGCCCTGCTCGCCGAGATGACGGATGGCCGGACCGAGAGCCGTCGGGCGGAGCGCGCCGGCTGGGCGGCCGAACACGCATCTCTCGATGCCGTGGCCGCGCGGGTCTCGGCGGTGGTCTCTCAGGTCGCTCTGGCGCGCGCCGGTAAGCTGAACAAGGCCTCTGGTGCGAGCTCTCGACCGGAGTGAAAGGCATTTTTCATGACTGAATCCGTGCGCATCGTCGACTCCGCCGACGTGGCATCGAACGCCGTCATCGGCGATGGGTCCTCGATCTGGCATCTGGCACAGGTCCGTGAGGACGTTCGTATGGGCGCGAACTGCATCGTCGGGCGCGGCGCGTACATCGGCACCGGCGTCGTCATGGGCGACAACTGCAAGGTGCAGAACTACGCGCTGGTCTACGAGCCTGCGAAGCTCGGTGACGGCGTCTTCATCGGCCCGGCCGTGGTGCTGACGAACGACACGTATCCGCGTGCGATCAACCCCGACGGCTCGATCAAGAGCGCGCACGACTGGAAGCCCGTCGGCGTCATCGTCGAGCGAGGCGCCTCCATCGGCGCCCGTGCGACGTGCGTCGCCCCCGTCACCATCGGCGCCTGGGCGACGGTCGCCGCAGGTGCCGTCGTCGTCAAGGACGTCCCCGCATACGCCCTGGTCGCCGGAGTCCCGGCACGCCGTATCGGCTGGGTGGGGGAGTCCGGTCATCCGCTCACCCGCGCGGATGCCGACGGCGTCTGGATCTGCCCCGCGAGCGGCACGCGCTACATCGAGAACGATGGCGCACTGAGCAAGGAGAACGTGTGAGCGAGTTCATTCCCCCGGCCAAGCCGATCATCGGCGACGACGAGCGCGAGGCGGTCGATCGCGTCCTGCGCAGCGGCATGGTCGCGCAGGGACCGGAGGTCGCGGCATTCGAGGACGAGTTCGCGGCGCACTTCGTCCAGGGTCGTCCGACCGTCGCGGTCAACTCCGGTACCGCAGGTCTCCACCTCGGTCTCCTCGCCGCCGGTGTCGGCGCGGGGGACGAGGTCATCGTGCCCTCCTTCACTTTCGCCGCCACGGGCAACTCGGTGGCGCTCACCGGTGCGACGCCGGTGTTCGTCGACATCGAGCCCGAAACCTTCTCGCTCGACCCCGAGGCGGTCGCTGCGGCGATCACACCCAAGACCAAGGGGATCCTCCCGGTGCATCTCTACGGGCACCCGGCTCGGATGCGCGAACTCGAAGCGCTCGCGGCCGCCCGCGGCGTCGCGCTGTACGAGGACGCCGCGCAGGCGCACGGAGCTGCGCTCGACGGCCGTCCGGTCGGAACCTTCGGCGACTTCGCGATGTTCAGCCTGTACCCGACCAAGAACATGACCAGCGGCGAGGGCGGCATGGTCACGACGGCGACCGGCGACATCGCCCGCCGGGTGAAGCTGCTGCGCAATCAGGGCATGGAACGTCAGTACGAGAACGAGATCATCGGGTTCAATGCCCGCATGACCGATATCCACGCTGCGATCGGTCGCGTGCAGCTCACGAAGGTGGATGCCTGGACGAAGACCCGTCAGGCCAATGCGGCTTTCCTGGACGCCAACCTGCAGGGCGTGGTCATCCCGCCGGTCGCCGATGGGGCCACGCACGTCTACCACCAGTACACGATTCGGGTGACCGATGACCGCGACGGTTTCGTCGCCGCTCTCAAGAGCGAGTACAACGTCGGTTCCGGCGTGTACTACCCGATTCCCAACCATCGCCTTCCCTCGCTCGCACCGTACGCGCCGGGCCTCGAACTGCCCGAGACCGAGCTCGCCGCGCGCGAGGTCGTCTCGCTGCCCGTGCACCCGTCGCTCACGCAGGACGACCTGGAACGCATCGTCGCAGCGGTCAACGCCGTCGCCGGGGCCGGCGCCTGATGGCCCTGCGTGCAGGACTCCTCGGCGTCGGGATGATGGGCCGCCACCACGCGCGCGTGCTGCGCGAGGTGGAGGGCGTCGACCTGGTCGCGATCGCTGATCCGGGCGGTGACCCGCACGGCGTCGCTGGTGACCTCGAGGTCCTCCCCGACATCGAGGCACTGATCGCTGCCGGAATCGACATCGCCGTCGTGGCCGTTCCGACGCGCTTCCATGAGGATGCCGCGCTCAAGCTCGCGGCTGCGGGAGTGCATACTCTCGTCGAGAAGCCGATCGCCGACACCGTCGAGGCCGGGCAGCGGATGGTCGACGCCTTCGCGTCGGCCGGGCTGGTCGGTGCCGTCGGTCACATAGAGCGTTTCAACCCTGCACTGCAGGAACTGCGCCGCCGGATCGAGGCCGATGAACTCGGCGCGGTCTACCAGGTGGTGACCCGCCGTCAGGGGCCGTTCCCGTCGCGTATCGCCGATGTCGGCGTCGCGAAGGACCTCGCATCGCACGACGTGGACCTCACGGCGTGGGTGGTGCAGAGCGACTACGAGCGCGTCTTCGCGCAGACGGCCTTCAAGAGCGGTCGCGAGCACGAGGACATGATCACGATCACCGGGCGCACGGCGTCGGGCGTCATCGTGAACAACATCGTGAACTGGCTGAGCCCCATGAAGGAGCGCCTCACTGTTGTCACGGGGGAGAAGGGCGCCTTCATCGCCGATACCTCCACAGGTGATCTGACGTTCTATGCCAACGGCACGATTCCGCTCGAGTGGGAATCGGTGTCCTCCTTCCGCGGCGTCTCCGAAGGAGACGTGACCCGATACGCGTTCGCCAAGCGCGAGCCTCTTCGAGTCGAGCATGAGGCGTTCCGCGACGCCGTGCTCGGGAAGAAGACCGACGTCGTGACCATGGAGCAGGGCCTTCGGACGCTCGTCGTCGTGGAGGCCGCGCTGGAATCAGCGCGAGAGGGTGCGTCGGTCTCGCTCTGATCACATGAAACTCATCGTCCGCACTCTCCGACGACTGATGCCGTTCCTCCCGGCGTCGGCTCGTCGATTCCTGTTCGTGTATTCGCTGACATCGTCCGTGCTTTCACTGATCGATGTCGTGGCACTCATGCTGATGGCCTTGACGCTCGCCGCCAGCGTGACTCAAGCGGACATCACCCTGCCCCTGCTGGGTACGATCTCGGCGGATCAGTCCCTCGTTCTGATCCTGGTGCTCGCCGCCATCGTGATCCTGAAGTCCGCCGCCAATGTGTGGCTGCAGTGGATCGCGACGCGTCGCTTCGCCTCATTCGAGCTCAGCGTCGGGCAGGAACTGTTCGGCGCGTACATCCGAGCGTCCTGGACGGACCGGATCTCGCGCAACAGCGCCCAGATCGTGGCCATGTCCGACAGCGGCATCGCCAACGTGGTCGCCGGTTTCCTCCTGCCGATCACGACGCTTCCGGGGCTGATCGTCACCAGCGTGGGCGTCGTCGCGGTGCTCATCGTCTCGCAGCCGATCACCGCCCTGGTGACGATCGTGTATCTCGGCGGGATCGCGCTGCTGCAGTACTTCGTGCTCAGCGGCAAAACGCGTCAAGCGGCTCGGGTGGCGCGCGATTCCGCGCTCCGCGTCGCCGCGCTCATCTCCGGCATGGTCGCGTCCCTCAAGGAGATCACGCTGCGCGACAAGGCGGACGAGGTGAGCAGCGTCGTGGAACGCAATCGTCGTCAGACCGCCCAGGCTCGGGCGAACTCCAGTTTTCTGGCGACCGTTCCGCGATTCATCTTCGATGCGGCGATCATCGGCGGCTTCGTCATCGTCGGCGGTGCGGCGATGATCAGTTCCGGCGGCGACATGAACAGCACCATCTCCGCTGTGGCGATGTTCGGAATTGCGGGCTTCCGGCTCGTGCCGTCGCTGACCGGGTTCCAATCGGTGATCACCCGAACGATCACCTCGGCGCCCTATGTGGATGCCGTCATCACCGACATCGAAGCGTCCAAGAAGTTCCTCGCGGATCAGGAGATCCTCGGCAAGCAGCCGCTCCCGGGCGAGCCGCGGCAGCTCGATCTGCAGGACGTCGCGTTCACGTTCCCCGGAAGCGATCGACCTGCTGTCCGGGGCGTCGACCTGAGCATCCCGATGGGAGCCACGGTCGGCATCGCCGGCGCGTCCGGAGCCGGGAAGTCGACGCTCATCGACCTGCTGCTCGGGTTGCTGACGCCGACGCAGGGTTCGATCAGGATCGATGGTCTGCCGCTCGAGGACGTCATGGCCGCGTGGCGGACGCACGTCGGTTACGTTCCGCAGGAGGTGACGCTCTTCGACGGCACGGTCGCGCAGAACATCGCCCTGACCTGGGGTGACGATCTCGACCTTGCGCGTGTGGAGCAGGCGGCTCGCCGCGCTCAGCTCTGGGACGTCATCGAGCAGCGCGCGGACGGGCTCTCCTCTCGCGTCGGCGAACGCGGGCTCACGCTTTCGGGCGGCCAACGGCAGCGGTTGGGCATCGCGCGGGCGCTGTACAGCGACCCGCTCATCCTGGTCCTTGATGAGGCGACCAGCGCGCTCGACACGAAGACCGAGGCGGATGTCGCGGATGCGATCCGCGACCTGCGCGGCGATGTGACCGTCATCGCCGTCGCACACAGGCTCAGCACCATACGCGACTCGGACATCGTCCTGTTCATGCACGACGGCACCGTCACAGCGCAGGGCACCTTCGATGAGGTGGTCGCCGCGAGCGCCGAGTTCGCGGCGCAGGCGAGACTGGCAGGCCTCGCATGAGCACACTGTCGACGAAGGCGCGCATGGCCTATCGGCGAGCGGTGGGCATGCTGCCCGATCGACTCTCCGTGCCGTTGCGTCCTACCGATCGGAAGTTCGAGCTCGCGGATGTGCCACCTCCGGTCGAGGCGCCGATGGGAGACACACGTCTGTACACGGCGCCGGCGAACTTCGCCGCGCAGGGTTACCAATGGGCGCGAGCCGCCGAGAGGCTCCCCGGCGTCGGCGCGGTGAACATGCAGTACCGTGCCAGTGGTGATTTCGGCTTTCCGGCCGACTACTCGGTGTCCGAACGGGTGTTCCTGAACTCCGGCACGTGGGCTCGCCGCCAGCGCGATGCGGTCGCCGACGGTTTCACGCACGTGATCTTCGAGGCCGAGCGGCCCATCTTCGGGCTGGAGTTCGAGCGCTTCCCCGAGCGGGAGGCGCGTTGGCTGCAGGTTCGTGGTCTCCAGGTGGGGCTGGCGAGCCTCGGAACCGATCTGCGGCTGCCCAGCCGGCATGCGCAACTGGACCGATGGTCGCCGTTCCGTGATGGCGACCGTGCGTGGATCGCCGACCTCGAAACCAAGGCGCTTCGGAACCGTGGCCTGTTCGAGCGCCTTGGCGTCCCGTCCTTCGTCGCCACGCCGGAGCTGCTGGGCGATTGGCCGGATGCGGTCTGGCTGCCGATCGTGATCGACCCATCGGATTGGCACTCGGATCGCGAAGCGCTGACCGGCGGAGCTCCGGTCGTGCTGCATGCCCCGACGAATCCGGCGGTCAAGGGCACCGCGCTCATCGAACCCGTCGTCGAACGCCTGTCGGCGGACGGCCTCATCGATTATCAGCGCATCGTCAAGGTCCCGGCATCCGAAATGCCCGAGCGGTACGCGCAGGCGGACGTGGTGCTGGATCAGTTCGCGCTCGGCATCTACGCCACGACGTCGATCGAAGCCATGGCGGCTGGGCGCCTCGTAGTCGCGCATCTGCACGATCAGGTGCGCGACCACATCCGGGAGGTCACGGGGCTCGATGCTCCGATCGTCGAGGCCACGCCTGACACGATCGGTGAGGTGCTCCGCGACGTCGCCGCTCGGCCGGAGCACTATCGCGAAATCGCTCAGCGCGGTCCGGACTACGTCGAGGCCGTGCACAACGGTGCCCTCGCGTCGCGCGTGCTCGCGCCATTCCTCGGCAAGGGGACCCGAACGAGGAGCGACGCATGACATACGGGAGCGAAACACCGCCCGCACGACAGCGCGTCCTGGTGGTCGGCTATGGTGTGGCCGGCGTCGGCATCGCTGCGGACGCGCGCTCCCACGGACACGAGGTCGTCGGCTTCCTCGATGATGTGAAGCGCGCACCGGAGGTCTTGGGGGCCCTCGGCGACGTCAACCGCGTTGTCCGCGAGCATCACATCGACTCCGTCTACTTCGCCATCCCGACGGTCGACGCGAAGGTCCTCCGCGATTTCCTTTCGGGGCTGGAAAAGACCGGACTGCGCCTGTCGATCCTGCCCCGGACGTACAAGACGATCAGCAGCGAGACGGTGAGTGTGAGCGACCTCACCGACGTCGACGTCCTGCAACTGGTCGGTCGCCAGCCGATCAAGCACGACCTGCTCGACGCGCAGCGCATGGTCGGCGGCAAACGGGCCCTGGTCACCGGCGCGGCTGGTTCGATCGGCTCCCGGCTCGTCGAACACCTCCTGACACTGGGGACCGCTCAGGTGGTCGCGGTGGATTGGTGGGAGACCGGCCTGTTCCACTTGGAGAACCGCCTCGCCGACGATCGGCTCCGTGTCGTCGTCGCCGATGTGAAGAACGAGAGTCGGATCGCAGGCATCTTCGCTGAGTACCGTCCCGAACTCGTGTTCCACGCAGCCGCCTACAAGCATGTCCCCCTCATGGAGGACAATCCGATGGAGGCGGTGGCCAACAATGCGTTCGGGGCGGAGAACGTCCTCCGACAAGCGATCACCGCCGGCGCGAGCCACGCGGTGTACGTCTCGACCGACAAGGCGGTCCGGCCGGCGAACGTGATGGGCTCGTCGAAGCGCCTGGGCGAGCTGCTGCTCAGTGACCTTGCTCAGCGCTCCGGGGACACGAAGCTGACTGCCGTCCGATTCGGCAATGTGCTCCAGAGCAACGGCAGCGTCATGGAGACTTTTCGACGCCAGATCGAAGCCGGTGGGCCTCTGACCGTCACGCATCGGGATGTCACGCGGTTCTTCATGACCATCGACGAGGCTGCCCAGCTGATCATCCAGTCGGCTCTTCTCGGTTCCAACGGTGATATCTGCGTCCTCGACATGGGGGAGCCGGTCCGAATCTTGGATCTGGCCGAGAGCCTCGTGCGCGCCACAGCGCCCCATGTTCGCATCGACGTCACCCAACTGCGTCCGGGGGAGAAGCTCTACGAAGAGCTCACTTACAATCCAGACCTGGCGACGAGCACCGCGAACAGCAAGGTCTTCATCCTGCAGGTCGAGGACGAGATGAGCATTCCGGCGGCTCGGATTCGGGCGCTGATCGCGGAGATCCGATCGGGAAACTACTCCGACGAGCAGACGATCGCGGCGTTGCGGGACATGGGCTTCAACGTCAAGGAGCGCGCATCCGCATGACGACAAACGATCAGTCAGCTGTGCCGGAGTCCGTCGTCGTCACCGGTGGCAACGGCCGTATCGGTCGGCTCGTCGTCTCGGATCTGCGAGCGCGCGGCGGCCGGGTGACTTCGTTGGCGCGAACGCATGGACCCGGCGCACGGCCCGATGACATCTCCATCGATCTGACCGATGCAGCGCGTCTCGCCGACGTCGTCGCACGATCTGGCGCGACGACGATGCTGCACCTTGCGGTTCAGCGCGGAGACGACGTCGAGAAAGTGAATGAGCGGATCGACCTCGCCGTCGCCTCCGCTGCGTCCGGACTCGCTCGAGTCGTGCTCGCCTCATCGGGGGCGGTCTACGGTGTCGACGCGACGGACGCGCGCTCGGAAGGTGCGCCGTTGGATGGGGACAGCGCGTATGCGCGCTCCAAGCAGCGGTCGGAGGAGATCTTCGCGGATCTCGTCGCGCGGGACAGGGGCGTGTCAGTGCTGGCGCTGCGCATCTTCAACGTTGCGGGGCCGGCATTCCCTGATTCACTCGTGCAGCGACTGATCCGTGCCGATGCCGCGGATCCGGTATCGCTCAGTGAACCCGACCGGTTCGTTCGTGACTACATCCACCAGGACGACCTCGTCGACCTCGTGCGCGCTTCGTTGACGGTCGCATCGACCGGATTCCGCGTAGTGAACCTGGGGGCGGGGATCGCCGTCAGCACGCGAATGCTCTTGGACTCGATCCGACCGAGCCCGGACGGCTTCGTCGTCGCTCCAGGACCGGCGAGCTCGAACTGGGCTGACGTCTCGGCGATGCACGCGCTGCTCGGGATGCGACCCCGGGCGATACCGGATCGCAGCTGGGACCGATCGGTTGTCGATTCGGCGCGGGCCGAGCGAGTCGCGCCGATCGACGCAAAGGGGGACAGGACGTGAGAGCGGCTGTCGTCACCGCAGCGCGAGCTGCACTGAGCGTCGTGCCCGACCGCTTGCTCGCCCGGATTCTTCCCGGTTCCCTGGGGTGGGATCCGGATCAGATGCCGGTCGCGAGGCCGCGCGCATCGGTGCCCGTGCGGTTGCTGATCGCCCCGGTCAACTCGGCCGGCCAGGCGTATCGATGGGCGCGTGCCGCCGAGGAGCACCTCCGCGGGGTCACGGCGTCGAACCTCATGACATCGAACACCAGGACGGCAGCGTTCGGTTTCCCCGCCGACGTCGCAGTCCCGGACAGCGCGTTCGTCTTCGCACACGGTTGGCAGCGCAGGCAGCGCGCCGCGATCGTCGGAGAATTCACTCACGTGCTGCTCGAATCCGGGCGATTCATGTACGGGTCACGACCCGGCCGTACCCCGCGGCAGATCGCGGATGAGGTGAACGCCGCAGGCGTGAAGGTCGGTCTGCTCTGGCATGGGACAGATATCCGGGTGCCGAGCGAGCACGCCCGTGCGGAGCAGGATTCGCCGTTCGGAGCGAATGGGCGCTACCCGGCGGCCGACGTGCGGATTCTGGAGGAGAACGCGCTGAAACGTCGTCGGATGTTCGATGACTCCGGGATGCCGGTTTTCGTCTCGACGCCAGGACTGCTCGATGTCCCTGGATCTCAGTGGCTGCCCGTGGTGATCGAACCGGGCGTCTGGCGAAACGCCGAGCCGCCTCTCCAACGCGAGCGTCCCGTCGTCGCCTATGCCCCGAGCAACTCTCCGATGAAAGGCGATCCGAGTCTCGATGACCAGCTGCGTGCGCTCGAATCTCAGGGACTGATCGAGTACCGCAGGGTCGAGGGGATCCCATCGCGAGCGATGCCTGCCCTGTACCGCAACGCTGACATCGTCCTGGACCAGTTCCGCCTCGGCGACTACGGCGTCGCCGCATGCGAAGCCATGGCCGCGGGGCGAATCGTGATCGGGCACGTGAGCGACGAGGTGCGAGACCGGGTGCGCCGGACCACAGGGTTAGAGCTGCCGATCGTGGAGGCTCGATTCTCGGACGTCGGTACGAGAATCGAGAAGATCCTCTCCGATCGGGAACCCTGGATTTCTCACGCCGCGAAGGGACCGGAGTTCGTTCGAGCCGTGCATGACGGGGCCGAATCCGCACACGCACTCGCAGATTTTCTCGGAGCCCAGGAGGTCATACCCGCATGAGTCGTCCCCGCATCCTGTGCATCTCGTTCTCCGACATCACTGCGGATTCCCGTGTGCTCCGCCAACTCGGCGTGCTTCAAGAGTTCGGAGAGGTGACAACCCTCGCCTATGGCCCGCGGCCGGAGAACTCGGATCACCATCTCGAGCTCCCGAGCAGCCTGCCCTCGTTGCCTCAGACGCCCAGCGGTGTCGTGAAGCTGCTGCTGCGGCGCTATCGATCGGTCGCGACGGAGGCGCCGGCGATCAGGGCGGCTCTGAAGGCCATCGACGGACAGAGCTTCGACATCGTGGTCGCCAACGAAGCCCGAGCACTCCCGCTGGCTTTCCGTGTCGAAGGCTCCCCCCGCATCTGGTGCGATCTGCATGAATGGGCGCCGGAGGAGCGCACCCATGTGCTGTCGTGGAGGCTGCTCGTCGCGCCGTTCATGCGCTGGATCTGCGCAGAATATCTGCCGCGCGCGGATGCCGCGACGACAGTCAACAGGTCGATCGCTGAGATGTATGGCCAAGCCTTCGGCGTCCTCCCCGATGTCGTACGCAACGCGATTCCGTATCGTTCCGATCTGATTCCGACCGCCCTCGAACCGCAGAGGGTGCGTCTGGTCCACAGCGGTGGCGCGGTACCGGGACGGAACATCGAGGCACTGATCGATGGCGTCGAACTGCTTGGCGACGGTTGCACATTGGACCTCTATCTGATCGGCTCGCGTCAGGGAGATACGTACTGGCGAGAGCTGTCGGCGCGCATCGAAGCAAGCGAACGGACGACGCTTCATCCGCCGGTGGCGCCCGATCTCCTGCCGGACACGTTGAACGCATATGATCTCGGCGTCTTCCTCCTTCCGCCGCACACTCCGAATCATCGCTACATGCTGCCCAACAAGTTCTTCGACTTCGTGCAGGCACGACTGGGGCTCGTCTTCGGTCCGTCGGTCGAGACGGATCGTCTCATCCGCGATGAAGGTCTCGGCGTCATCACCGACGGATATTCGGCCGAAGACTTCGCATCGGCCATCCGTGCGCTGACTCCTGAGCGCATCACAGCCTTCAAACGGGCATCGGACAGCGCCGCCGTTCGGTTGTCCTCCGAGGAGGACATCGAAGTCGAGCGCAGGATCCTCCGGCGACTCGGAGGAGGCGCAGCGGCCTGATCAGGGAACGCGCGATTCCGAGATGACTCCGCGTGCGGCCGGAATGCCGTAGACCACCCGAGCATTTCGTGCGGGACCGCGGGAAGCGTGCCAGCCCGCGAGGACACCGTTGCGTTCGAGCACCACGATGAGATCCGCGCTCTCGAGCTCCGGGCGCAGCGACCGACTGCGACGGGTAGCCCCTGCGAATCGACGCCCTGGATCGAGGACTGTGAGCCTGAGGACGTTGCGGCCGATGACTGAGCCCCCGAGCGTCCGCTCCGCCCACGCCGTTGCACGGGACAGCGATGGCGTGAGCACGAGCGAGCGTGATCCCGCATCGGGCAGCACGCGCGAGAGCACGAGCGTGTCATCGGATTCGTTCAGCGGAAGCTGCTCGAATGCCGTCGCTGCGGCACCGGACGGTGCGATCATGATGATCTTCATCGGGTGGTGCTCCTGTTGTCGACGAACGCCCGCAGCGCCGCGATCTGCGGATCCAATTGTCGGGCACGCTGGAACTGCTCCGCCCAGCCTCGGGCCGCGTCGCGCTCGGCGGTCGTCTGCCGCTGAGCCGCGTCCGCTGCGGCGATGAGCGCGTCAGCGATCGCGTCGGTGTCGTTGATGTCGGAGACGGGGAACCACGACGGTGCGTCCTGCAGGACATCGCTCGCAGCGTTACGAGGATCGTGCACCGAGACGATCGGAAGGCCCGTCGCGGCGTATTCGTACACCTTCCCGCTGGTCACGTACCGCCCCGTGCCCAGCACGAGAAGGAGCGCATCGAACCGCCCGTATACCTGACTCACCTCGTGCTTGGGCACCGGCCCGCAATAGGCGATGTCGTTGGCCGCGAAGTGTTCGAGCTGACGCGCTATCGCCTCGTTCGGCGTGCCGACATGGTTCAGATGTCCCCAGAGCTCGATTCTGGATGCGGCGAGCAGATCCGAGCGCGCTCGGGCGGCCTTCCAACCCTCGACGAGGCGGTCGACCGGCACAGCTGCGGAAAGCGTGCCCAGATACCCGAACACCAGCCCGGGCCCTGTCGAAGCTCCTCCGGGCTCGGGGGCGCTATCGTATCCATTCGCCACGACTCGGAATCGATCGGCCGCCTCCGGGTAGAGCTGCGCATGCCACTGGAGGATCGGCTCGTTGACGAACCAGACGGCGTGCGCATGGTCGATGAGCTCCTTCTCCCACCGGGCCACGTCGCTGTTCGCCGCCGAAACGCGCGCGCCGCTGAACACGTCGAGCTGCCAGGCATCCCGATAGTCCATGACGTAGGGGATGCCGTGATCCTTGTAGAGCCGAAGTCCGGGTGTGAAATCGACATGCGGATTCGCCGTCCCCAGCACGAGATCCACCGGATGCCGTCGGTGGACGGCGAGAGCGGCTTCCTCCAGCGCAGGGCGCCACGAACCATAGGTGCTCTCCGGGAACGAACGCTTTTCGCGCCGCGCATTCATGACGTTCCACAGTTCGGGCACGGTCGCACGCAGCCACGACCAACGGTGGAGATCGTTCTCGAAGGCGGCCGAATCGAACGGGACGCGGACGATCTCGATGGCCGGATCGACCGTGCGCTCCAGGGATTCGTCGACCCCCGTCGACATGGTGAACACTTCGCGCGGGACGGTGAGAACCGTGACGTCCCACCCCGCCGCGACGAAGGCGTTCGCCGTCGCCCACGCGCGGTAGACGCCACTGCCCCGACACGGTGGGTAGCCCCACGCGACATACAGCAGGTGAGGACGAGCGACCTCCGGGTGGTCAACGGCTTGGGGGGACTCACTCACGGCGGTGGGACTCGCTTTCTCTCCGCATCTGCTCCATCGTAGTCTGCGCGCGCCGAGCCAGCTCGGGTGTGCGTGTCAAGCCTCGCACCGCCCGCCTAGACTTGTCTCCTGTGAAGATCGTCAGTGTCGTGGGTGCCCGCCCTCAGTTCGTCAAGCTCGCCCCCATCCACAAAGCGGCCAAGGCAGCCGGAGTGGATCACGTGATCGTGCACACCGGTCAGCACTACGACCCGATGCTGTCCGACGTCTTCTTCGACGAACTCGGCATCGGTGCACCGGACGTCCACCTCGGCGTGGGCAGCGGCTCGCATGGCGTGCAGACCGGAGCGATGCTCGCCGCGTTGGATGCCGTGTTCGACGAGCACCGGCCAGACTGGGTCCTCGTTTACGGCGACACGAACTCGACCGTCGCCGCCGCCCTCAGCGCCGTGAAGATGCACATTCCGGTCGCGCACCTCGAAGCAGGGCTGCGCAGCTTCAACCGCCGGATGCCGGAGGAGCACAACCGCGTCATGACGGACCACGCCGCGGATCTGCTGCTCGCGCCGACCCAGGTCGCCGTCGATCACCTGACCACGGAGGGCCTGAAGGACCGCACCGTCCTCGTCGGAGACGTCATGACCGACGTGCTGCTCGAAGTGCGCGACGAGGTCTCGGGGACTCCATCCGTGCTGCTCGAAGAGCTCGGTCTCGAGCCGGGCGGCTACTACGTGGCGACCATCCATCGCGCTGAGAACACCGACGATCCAGCACGCCTTGCCGAAGTCGCCGCGGGGCTCGCTGGTCTGGACAAGCCGGTCATCCTGCTCGCGCACCCCCGTGTGGTCGCGAAGGCGGCATCGCACGGCATCGACCTGAACCAGGGATCGCTGGTCGCCCACGCGCCGCTCGCTTACGCCGACCTGATCGCCGCAGCGCTGTCGAGTGCCGGTGTCGTCACCGACTCCGGTGGCCTGCAGAAGGAGGCGTTCCTGCTTCGCGTGCCGTGCACGACGGTGCGCACCGAGACCGAGTGGGTGGAGACGATCGAACTCGGCTGGAACGTCCTCGCGAACACCGCCGAGCAGATCGCCGCCGGTGTCAGCCGCCCACGTCCGAGCGATACCGACGTCGCACCGTACGGCGACGGGCATGCCGCCGAACGCGTCGTGGAGACGCTGCTGACCTCTGCCGCATCCACGGCCCCGTAGACTGGAACCCATGCGCATCGCCGTCGTGGCCCTGGGAAAAATCGGGCTTCCTCTTGCTGTTCAGTTCGCCTCCTCCGGTCACGATGTGATCGGCGTGGATGTCAACCGGAAGGCCGTCGACACGATCAACGCGGGACAGGAGCCCTTCCCGGGCGAAGCGCACCTGCAGGAGCGCCTCGCTGAACTGATCCCCGCCGGCAAGCTGCGCGCGACGACTGACTACGCCGAAGCCATCCCCGGCGCGGATGCCGTCGTCCTCGTCGCCCCCGTCTTCGTGAACGACGAGACGTGGGAGCCTGACTTCAGATACATGGACTCCGCCACGCGTTCGCTCGCCGAGCACCTGACCCCTGGCACGCTCGTCTCGTACGAGACGACTTTGCCGGTCGGTACCAGCCGTACCCGCTGGAAGCCGATGCTGGAGGAGGGCTCCGGGCTGACCGAGGGCGTCGATTTCCACGTCGTCTATTCGCCCGAGCGCGTGCTCACCGGGCGTGTCTTCGAGGACCTCCGCAAGTACCCGAAGCTCATCGGCGCCCTTTCAGCCGAAGGCACCCGACGTGCCCGCGAGTTCTACGAGGCCGTGCTGCAGTTCGATGAGCGCACCGACCTCCCGCGGCCCAACGGCGTGTGGGACCTCGGGTCCACCGAAGCATCCGAGATGGCGAAACTCGCCGAGACGACATACCGTGACGTGAATATCGGACTCGCCAACCAGTTCGGCCTGTTCGCGGCGTCTCACGGCATCGACGTCTACAAGGTCATCGAGGCCTGCAACTCGCAGCCGTACAGCCACATCCACCGACCGGGTATCGCCGTGGGCGGCCACTGCATCCCGGTCTACCCGCGCCTGTACCTCGCGACCGACCCGGACGCCGACATCGTGCGCGTCGCCCGCCAGTTGAACGCGTCGATGCCCGAGCGTCTCGTCGCCCAGGCAGCCGGACTCCTCGGCGATCTCAGCGGCACACGCGCCGTCGTGCTCGGAGCCGCGTACCGCGGGGGAGTGAAGGAGGCCGCCTTCTCCGGAGTCTTCCCGACGGTCAAGGCACTCGTCGAGCGCGGAGCCGACGTCTTCGTGCACGATCCGCTCTACTCTGACGACGAGCTGCGCGGGCTCGGCTTCCAGCCGTACGCCATCGGGGATGCCGCTGACCTGGCGATCCTGCAGACCGATCACGCCGACTACAAGACGCTCGCTCCGTCGAGCATCCCCGGCGTCAAGCTCCTCGTCGACGGACGCAACGCGTCTGACGCGGCGCTGTGGGCGGGCACGCCGCGGATCGTGGTGGGTGCCGCGGCCTGAACCCGACAGCAGAACGCCCCCGCAGCCAAGAGCTGAGGGGGCGTTCTCGTCTTCTGGTGACCGGCTCAGACGCCGAGGTACTCCTTGAGGGCGTCGGCGCCGTCGCGGGGCGTGTATCCGGTTGCGGTGATCTTGGCGAGATCGAGCACGCTGTTCAGCGGCCGGGGGGACACCGGGCCCACGGCATCCGCGAAGTAGTCGGCCGTCGTGACGTCCGAGACGCGGGCCGGGTCGTGGCCGGTCAGCTCGTAGACCGAGCGGGCGATGTCGGCCCAGGACTGTGGCTCGCCGGCGCTGGACACGTTGTAGGTCCCGTATTCGGCATCCGTTTCGAGCAGGTGCACGATGGCGTCGGCGATGTCGGTGGTGAAGCTGAGCCGGCCGATCTGGTCGCTGACGACCTTCGGGTCCACACCGCGTTCGGCGAGCGAGCGCATGGTGCCGACGAAGTTCTTGCCCTCGCCGATGACCCAGGAGGTGCGGACGATGTAGTGGCGTGCGGCGGTCTGCACGGCGAGGTCGCCGGCGGCCTTGGTCTGGCCGTAGACGCCGAGAGGGCTGAACGTCTCATCCTCGGTGTAGAGGCCGGTGGCGGTGCCGTCGAAGACGTAGTCGCTGGACACGTGCACGAGGGTGATGCCGTTGTCGTCCGCGATCCGGGCGAGCGCGGCGACGGCGGTGGCGTTGGCCTGCCAGGCGGCGGCGCGGCCCTCGGAGGTCTCGGCGGTGTCGACGGCCGTGTACGCGGCGGCGTTGATGATCGTGCCGTAGTCGCGCCAGCGGCGGACGGAAGCGAGGTCGGGCGCGGTGACGTCGAGTTCGGTACGCGTGGCGTACTCGATGTGCGCGGCGTCGCCGAGGCGGGCGCGCAGGGCGAGACCGAGCTGGCCGGACGCACCCAGGACGAGGATCTTGCGCGGCGCGATCGGCGTCACATCGGCGAGTCGGGGGTGCGCCTTGTCCTTGTCCGAGATCTCGACGGTGTCGAGGGGGATGGGCCACTCGATCGCGGCGGTCTCATCGGCGAGGTTCAGGAACGAGTAGGACGCGTCGCGGGACCAGTGGTCGTTGACGAGGTACGCGTACGCGGTGTCCGCTTCGAGAGTCTGATACGAGTTGCCGACGCCGCGAGGTACGAAGATCGCCCGGGACGGGTCGATCTCGGCAGTGTAGACGGCCCCGAACGTGGGGCCTTCGCGCAGGTCGACCCACGCGCCGAAGATCCGGCCGGTCGCCACCGACACCCACTTGTCCCAGGGCTCGGCATGGATGCCGCGGGTCGTGCCGACCTGGTCGTTGAACGAGATGTTGTTCTGCACGGGCCCGAAATCCGACAGTCCCGCGGCGACCATCTTCTCGCGCTGCCAGTTCTCCTTGAACCAGCCACGGGAATCGCCGTGCACCGGGAGCTCTGCGATCAGCAGGCCGGGAATGGTGGTCTCGGAGATCGAGAGCGCCTTGCCGAATTCGGTCATCACTGTCCTTTGGAGGCGTAGAAGGTTTCGGTGGCGTCTTTGGTTGGTGCCCACCATCCTTCGTTGGTGCGGTACCAGTCGATGGTCGCGGCGAGTCCGGTTTCGAAGTCGCTGTATGCGGGGGTCCAGCCGAGTTCGGTGCGGAGTCTGGTGGAGTCGATCGCGTAGCGCAGGTCGTGGCCGGCGCGGTCGGTGACGTGGTCGTAGGCGTCGGCGGGTTGTCCCATGAGGGTGAGGATCAGTTCGACGACGTCCTTGTTGTTGCGTTCCCCGTCGGCGCCGATCAGGTACGTCTGCCCGATCTGACCCTTCTCGAGGATGGTGAGGACGGCGGAGGAGTGGTCGTCGGCGTGGATCCAGTCCCGCACGTTCTCGCCGGCGCCGTAGAGCTTGGGGCGGATGCCGCGGATCACGTTCGTGATCTGGCGGGGGATGAACTTCTCCACGTGCTGGTAGGGGCCGTAGTTGTTCGAGCAGTTCGAGATCGTGGCCGCCACCCCGAATGAGCGCACCCAGGCCCGCACCAGCAGGTCGGACCCGGCCTTGGTGGACGAGTACGGCGAGGACGGGTTGTACGGGGTGGATTCGGTGAACCGTTCCGGGTCGTCCAGTTCGAGGTCGCCGTAGACCTCGTCGGTGGAGATGTGGTGGAACCGGGTGCCGTGCTTGCGGGCGGCTTCGAGCAGCGTGTACGTGCCGATGATGTTCGTGTCCAGGAATGGGCGCGGGTCGTTGAGCGAGTTGTCGTTGTGCGACTCGGCCGCGTAGTGCACCACGGCATCCGTGTCGGCGAACAAAGTGTCCACCAGGGGCGCGTCGGTGATGTCGCCGTGCACGAACTCCACCCGGTCCTCCGGAAGCCCCGCGAGCGAGGCCCGGTTGCCGGCATAGGTGAGCGCGTCCAGGACCGTCACCTGATGATCGGTCGTCTTCACGACGTGGTGGACGAAGTTGGAGCCGATGAACCCGGCACCCCCGGTGACGAGCAGACGGCTCACGCTTTCCCTCTTTCCAACAACTCCAACAGGTACGACCCGTACCCGGACTTCACCAGCTTCTCCGCCCGAACCCGCAGGTCCGCGTCGGTCAGGAACCCCTGCCGCCACGCGACCTCTTCCGGCACCCCGATCTTCAACGCCGTCCGCCGCTCCATCGTGCGCACATAATCGGCGGCATCCGTCATCTGATCGAACGTGCCCGTGTCCAACCAGGCCGTCCCGCGCGGAAGGACCTCGACCTGCAGCTTCCCCGCCTGAAGATACGCCCGGTTGATGTCCGTGATCTCATACTCGCCCCGCGCGCTCGGCCGCAGATTCCGAGCGATCTCGATCACATCATTGTCATAGAAATACAGGCCAGGCACCGCATAGTTGCTCTTCGGAACAACCGGCTTCTCCTCCAACGAGATCGCCCGCCCGTCCGCATCGAACTCGACCACACCATACGCACTCGGCTCCGCCACCCAGTACGCGAACACCGCCCCACCATCCAGACCCGTGAACCGCGACAACCGCGACCCCAACCCCGGCCCGTACAACAGGTTGTCCCCCAGCACCAACGCGACATCATCGCCGCCGATGAAATCCGCACCGATCGTGAACGCCTGCGCCAGACCATCCGGCGACGGCTGCTGCGCGAACGAGATCGACACCCCGAACTGCGACCCATCACCCAACAGCCGCTCGAAATGCTCCGCATCATGCGGCGTCGTGATCACCAGAATGTCCCGAATACCCGCCAACATCAACGTCGACAACGGGTAATAAACCATCGGCTTGTCGTACACCGGAATCAACTGCTTCGACACGCCCAACGTGATCGGGTGCAGACGCGTACCAGAGCCCCCCGCAAGAATGATGCCTTTCACGCCTCTATGTTGTCACACGCGAGTGATCCGCCCGGGTCCCGGGCGGCCAGGGCGCGTGGTCAGGCGTTGCCGATCCGCGCGGGATATCCTGATCCGGTTCGTGCGCGAGAGGGTCGGGGAGACACATGGGAATGCTGGAGCTGCTCTGGCCCGCGACGGCTCTGGTCCTGCTGTACGCCGTCCTCGGCGGGACGCTGGCTCGACTGATCGGGCTGCGCGGCCTGTGGGTCGCTGCCGCCGCACCGGTCTTCGCCACCACGGTCATCGGCGGAGCGAGCGTCATCGCCGGCTGGCTCGGCATCGGCTGGTCGGTGCTGCCGTGCCTCGTCGTCGCCGCGATCATCGCGGTCGGCATCGTGCTGGTTCGGCGCTTCACCGGTCGGCCGGTCACGTGGCGTCGGCCGAGTGCACGCTGGCCGGGGGCCGGGTGGTGGACGTTCGGCGCCGCGATCGCGGCGGCCGTGGTGCTCACGATCCAGGTGTGTCTCGTCATCGGCCAGCCATCGGCGATCTCGCAGACCTTCGACAACGTCTTCCATCTGAACGCGATCCGCTACATCCTCGACTTCTCGGCGGCGTCGCCGCTCGAACTCGGCCAGATGACGAGCCCGAACGGCGGGCTGCCGTTCTACCCGTCGGTCTGGCACGCCACCGCGTCGATCGTGGTGCAGCTGAGCGGCGCGAGCATCCCTGTCGCCGTCAACGCGCTGACGCTCGTGATCGCGGCGCTCATCTGGCCGATCGGCGCCCTGCTGCTCGTGCGCGTCCTGGTGGGTGCGTCGCGCATCGCGATGGTCTCCGCCGCGATCGTGAGCGTCTCGATCCCGACCTTCCCGCTGCTGCCGATGGATTACGGAGTCCTGTACCCGTTCCAGCTGTCGCTGGCGATGCTGCCGTTCGTGCTCGCCGCGACCGCCGCCGCGCTCGGCATCGGATCGGATGCCGAGCGACTGCACCGCGGATGGTGGGCGTTCGTGCTCGTCGGTTCCCTGCCCGGACTCGCCCTGGCGCACCCTGGGGGGTTCGTCGCGTGGCTCGCGCTGTCTGTGCCGATGATCGCGCTGTTCGCATGGCGCACGTGGCGGACGAGGTCCGCCGTGCGCGACCGCATCTGGCTCGGCGTCGGGCTGCTCGCCTACGTCGCCATCGGACTCGTGCTGCTCAAGGTGCTCCGTCCCCCGGAGGCCGCGCGGCTGTGGCCGGTGCCGTTCCCCAAGCTGCAGGCGCTGTCCGAGGGGCTGCAGCTGTCGATGTACTACGGCATCAGCGCCGTCGCCGTCGCCCTCGCCGTGATCATCGGCCTGGTGTGGGCGATCCGGGAGCGCACGGCCACAGCGATCGTCATGGTGGCGTCCTGGCTCATCGGGCTCGGCCTGTTCATCGTGGTCACGTCCTTCGGTGGACCGCTATGGGATCTCCGCGACGCACTGACGGGCAGCTGGTACAACAACTGGCAGCGGCTCGCGTCGGTATTCGCGATCGCGCTGCTGCCGCTCGCCGCATTCGGCCTCACGCGGACGGTCGAACTGGTCGAACGCCGCTGGGCGGCCGCGCGTCCCGAAGCGACCAGAGCGCGACTCGTCGTCGGCATCGCCGCGGCCGCAATCGGCTTCCTCGTGTTCCCTCTCCCCGCGGTGCCGAGGGCGATCGTCTACGCGCAGAACATGTTCGACCTCGACGCCGATTCCGTCCTCCTCAGCAGTGATGAGATGGCACTGCTCGCCCGACTGGACGAGACGGTTCCGGAGGGCGTGGTCATCGCGGGCAACCCGTACACCGGTGCGGGCCTGGCCTACGCGATCGGCGATCGTGAGGTGCTCATGCCGCACATGCTCGTCGACGTCTCCGACGACATGGAGCTCGTCAACGATCACCTCGAGGATGCCCTGACGGATGCCGAGGTCTGCGACGCCGTGGAGGCGCTGAACGTCGGCTACGTGCTCGATTTCGGTGAGCGCGAGGTGCATCCGGACACGCACCCTCTCCCCGGACTCGACGATCTCGAGGATTCCGGCGTCGTCGAACTGGCCGACAGCGAGGGCGACGCGCGGCTCTACCGGATCACGGCCTGCGGACTGGGGTGACGCCCGCCAGGGCGCGCTCGACGCGACCGCGGCCGCCGATCAGCACGCCGGCGAACCAGCTCGCTCGGTACCCCCACGCGTAGCGGGACGAGATCACGCCCTGGGCCACGGCGATCCCCAGCTGTGCGTTCAGCTTGCGGTAGCTCCGTGCGCGGCCGAACCCGCCAGCCAGAGGCAGCGCGACGCGCCACTCGGGCCCGCGACGCGCAGCAAGCGCGTCCACCATGAGCTGCCGCCAGCCCACGTACGTCCAGAAGGTCATGCGCACGACCGCGAGCGGAGACCTCGATCCCTCGACGCGCTCGGCGAGCCGCAGGGCGTTGCGCAGCGGCGCGAGCAGGCCGGTGTCACCCGCACGGCTCGGGTCGCCGTACACGTTCGCGTCGTGCTGGACATAGTCCTGGACGATCTCGTCGACGATCGCGGTGCCTCGGCGCGCGCCCGCGACGACGGCGAGCCAGTGATCGTGGGTCGCGACGTGCGACGGCGGATGCGGGAACGGCAGTGCGTCGTCGAGCAGCGTGCGCTCGAAGACGCACAGCGACCCGGTGAACTGGTTGATGAGTACGGTGGAGGCCGCGCCGTGATCGGCGCGATCCGTGACGCCGAGCTCGACGCCGCCCGGATATGTCACCAGGCGCGCCTGCCCCGAGACCAGCGAGTGATCCTCCAGGAGAGGGAGAAGCGTCTCGAGCTTGTGCGGATACCAGTGGTCGTCCTGGTCGGCGAGCGCCACCCACGCGGCATCCGCGGGCACCGCCTCCAGCGCCTGCTCGAAGTTGCCGTAGAAGCCGCGTCGCCGGTCCTCGCCGATCACGACGAAGCGTTCGTCACCGTCCGTGATCTCGACCACGAGCGCCGCGACGGGCGCACGCTCGCCGTCCACGGAGACGACGCACGTCCAGTCCTGGATGCTCTGCGCCTGCAAGGACTGCAGCTGCCGGCGGAACAACTCCGGGTCTGGCTGGAAAGCCGCCAACACGATGGTCCCCGAGGGATGTCCCGCTGTCATCGTGTGGCAGTCCTCCTCAGGCGCACGGTCGGCGTTGAGGCTAGTCTAGGTGAGCGATGCATGTGCTCTCTGGGATGACCGAACCCCGCCGTCAGAGCCCTCGGCCGGGGGACGGGGTGCGTCTGTGACGGCGCGCCGGACCGTCGCCGTGTTCTCGACGTTCGGTCCAGCGGACGGTGCGGTGCAGGCCGTGGCCTCCGTGCTCGGCCAGGTCGACGAGGTCGTCGTCGTGGACGACGGATCCGGCACGGGAGCGGATGCCGCGCTCGAGCGGATCTCCGACCTCGGCGCCCGCGTGGAGCGGCTGGACCGCAACGCCGGCATCGCCGCGGCCCTGAACCGGGGTATCGCGCTGGCGCAGGAGACCGGCGCCACGCACGTGCTCACGATGGACCAGGACTCCCATGCACCGGACGGCCTCGTCGCCGGCCTGCTCGACGCGGCCGCCACGGCCGAGTCCGACGGAGCCCGCATCGGGGCGATCGTGCCGGAGTACTTCGCCGGCGTACGCCAGGCCAGGGGAGAGTCGCGCAACGGCTACGCGCCCGCAGCCGAGGTCATCCAATCCGGAATGCTCATCCCCGTGACCGTGTGCGAAGACGTCGGAGCGCTGCGCGAGGACTTCTTCATCGACCTCGTCGACATCGAGTTCGAACTGCGCCTCAAGCGCGCGGGTCTCGCCGTGCTGGCGGCGGACGGCGTCCGACTCGGCCACGCGCTCGGAGCCGCCTACGAGCGCACACTGTTCGGGATGCCGGTGCGACTACCGGGCATCCCGCCCGTTCTGACGCTCAGCACGCCGTTCCGGTACTACTACCGGGTCCGGAACCGGATCGTGATCGATCGCGAGTACTTCCGTGCCATGCCGGCGCGGATTCTGCGGGACACGCTGTTCGACGGCATCCATTTCCTCGATGTGCTCCGGGTGGCGCGGCCGAGGCGGGCCATGTGGCGGGTGTTCCGCGTCGCGCTCGTCGCGGCTGTCCGCGGGCGGATGGGTGTGATGCCGCAGCGCCTGCGCGAGATCGCAGGGACGATCCGCTGGTCGGCCGCCCCGGTCGCGCGTCCGGATGCCTCGGTCGAGAGGTCGGACGCATGAGCCGCCGGCAGGTCGCCGGTCGGTTGAGCGGATTCACGATCTCGGTCATCATCGTCACGCTCGTCGGCATCGTCTCGATGCCGGTCCTGATCGACGCGCTGGGCAAGGCGACCTGGGGCAACCTTTTTGTGATCCAGAGCGTGGCGCAGTTCGGCGGCATCGTGGTCTCGTTCGGGTGGGGCGCGACGGGCGCTGCCAGCGTCGCGTCCATGACGGCCGACGAGCGCACCGGTTTCTATCGCTCGTCGCTGCGCATCCGCGCGGTGCTGTACGTCATGACCTTCCCGGTCGTCCTCATCATCCTCTTGGCGCTGCTGGGCGGCGGGATGTGGCTCGAATCCGTGCTCGGGGCTGTCGTCTATCTGCTGCCCAGCGTCGGCGCTGCGTGGTACTTCATCGGCACGGGCAGCGCGTCCCGCCTGATCCGTTTCGACACCCTGCCGATCGTCGGCGGCGCAGTCCTCGGTATCATCGGCGCCGTGGTCACGGGGGAGCTGTGGGTCTATCTCGTCGGTCAGGGACTGGGGTACCTCGTCGGGGTCTCATCGTCCGCACTCGTCATCCTGCGCGGCGCGCCGGCGGGACCCGCCCCAGTGCCGTGGCGCGACGCCCTGATGGCGCAGCGGCATGCCGTGCTCGCGACGCTGACGAGCAGTCTCTACGTGACGCTCCCGATCGTCGCGGTGCAGATCTTCCTCCCGGTGGCCACGCCCGTCTACGGCCTCGCCCAGCAGCTGTTCCGATACGCTTCGGTCGCCTTCCAGCCCGTGCAGCAGTTCTTCCAGAGCTGGGTTCCGGAGCGCGGCGCTGACATCGCCGCCCGGTGCCGCTCCGCGACCTGGGCGGCCGCAGGGATCGCGACGCTCGGCGGGATCGCGATCGCGGTCCTCTCGCCCTTCGTGTCGCTGCTGCTGTCGAGCTTCCAGATCCAGGTGCCGTTCTCGCTGTCGATCCCGCTCGGGGTGGCCTTCATCGGGATCGGCACCGCCGCGGTCGTCGGGTACGCGTGCCTGGTCGTGTTGGGGCGTGTGTCGGCGCTCGCCGTGTCGACCCTGGTCGGAGCGCTGGTCGGAGCGCCGCTGATCCTGCTGTTCGCGGCTCTCGGCTCCCTGCCGATGGTCGCGTGGTCGGTGGCCGTGTCCGAACTGTGCGTGGCCGGGTATCAGCTGCTCGTCCTGCGTCGAGCACTGGCGGAACGGAGGATGCCGGCATGACCGTGGTGAGCGTCTGCATGGCGACGTACAACGGCGAGCGGTACCTGCGCGAGCAGTTGGACTCGATCCTCGCCGAGCTCGAACCGACGGACGAGGTCGTGATCGTCGACGACGCCTCGTCGGACGGCACGGTCGCGCTCCTGGAGACCTACGACGACCCGCGCGTGCGCGTGTTCGCCCGCGACGTCAACCACGGCTACGTCCGCTCGTTCGAGGAGGCGCTCACGCGCGCGACGGGCGACGTCCTCATGCTCGCCGATCAAGACGACGTGTGGATCCCCGGTCGTCGTGCCCTGCTCGTGGCCGCGCTCGACGAGCGTGCGGTCGCGGCATCCAATCTCGTCCTGCTGTCCACCGGCGCACCGCTGCGGTCGCCTCTGACACGCCGCGACTGGATGCTGCGGACCGGCGGGGGCGCGCACCGCTGCCGCAACCAGCTCAAGCTCCTGATCGGCGACGCGCCGTACTTCGGGTGCGCCATGGCGATCCGCCGCGACTTCGTGCCCGTCGCGACGCCGTTCCCCGCGGGGCTCGACGAATCCCACGACCTGTGGATCGCGACGGTGGCGAACGCCGCCGGCGAGCTCGTGCACGTCGAGCGGCCCACGCTGCGCCGGCGGGTGCACGGCGAGAACGCGTCCAGCGATCGTCCGCGCGGCATCCTGCCGGCCCTGCGCTCGCGCGTGCTGCTACTGCGGCTGTGGCGCGAAGCGCGGCGCCGGGTGCGCGATCAGGCCTGAGCGGCGACCACGCGTGCCGGGCGATGCCTGGCGAGCCGCATCACGGGCCGTTCGATCAGGAACCAGCTCGCCATCGCCAGCAGGGTCGTGAACGCCGTCGTGATGAGGATGTACACAACGACGCCGAACTGAGCGCCGCCGAAGATGTAGACCAGCTGCTGCATCGGCCAGGCGTAGATGTAGAAGCCGTACGAGATGTCGTTCCGTGCGATCCATCCGGGCTGCGGGATGACGGTCGACAGATAGAGCAGCGCGTAGCACATCAGGGGAGCGGCCAGCGGGCCGCCGAGCACCGGGACGAAGACCATGAGGACGGCGGCGATCGGAATCGCCAGGATGCCGATGAGCGGGACGAATCCCCAGCGCTGGACGACCAGGTACACCAGGGAACCGGCGAGGAAGTACGGCAGCAGACGCGCGAGCAGGTCGAAGTCCCCGTCGAGGCCACCGGACAGACCGGCGGCCGTGGCCGCGCGGACGGCGACGGCGCCGACCCACAGCACCAGGGTCAGCAGCACCGACCGGCGGAAGATCGCGAACGCCCCGAGCACCCACACCACGAGATAGCAGATGAACTCGAAGTAGAGCGTCCACAGCGAGCCGTTCCAGGCATCCGGATAGGGCAGCGCGCTCAGCGACGAGCCGATCGCATAGTGATCGATGTGCAGGAACAGGTTGCCCCAGATGTACTCGAGCGGGGTCGTCGGCGTCGTGACGTAGCCGGCCAGCGTCCCCGTGGTCGCGAGCTGGGCGATCGGGCCGAACACGGCGGCGGTCAGGACGAGGCACACGAGGAAAGCGGGCATGATGCGCGCGATGCGGTGCACGAGGAACGCACCGGCATCCGTCCGCAGGCGGGACCGCGTGATGAGGAAGCCGCTGATGACGAAGAAGCCGATGACGGCCCAGCCGCCGAGGTTCTCGCCGTTGAAGCCGGGAGCCCAATCGAGCCCCGCGGTGTAGAACGCATGCGCGACAAGGACGAGGAACGCCAGGACCAGCCGGAACAGATTCAGGCTGTTGCTCCGGAACGGGAACTCCCGCGGCGTCGTCAGGTCGGCACTCACTTCAGGAGGTTCCGCTGCGCCATCTCATCGAGCGAGCGCTGGTAGGCGTCCTGCTCGATCGGCTCGGTGAGCACCCACTCCGCGAACGCGGCGACGCCGTCGCGGAAGGCCACCTGCGGGGTGAAGCCCAGGACCTGCGTCATGCGCGAGGTGTCGGCGATGTTGTGCCGGATGTCTCCGAGACGATAATTGCCCGAGATCCGGGTCGGCACCTCGCGCCCGAGGGCGGCGAACAGGGCGGCGACGACCTCGTTGACCGTGGTGCCGACGCCGGATCCGACATTGAGGATCTCTCCGGCCGCCGCGCTCTCGGTCGCGGCGAGGAAGGTCGCCTCCACCACATCGTCGATGTAGACGAAGTCTCGGCTCTCCTCGCCGTCCTCGAAGATGTTGATCTCCTTGCCCTGTCGGATCAGGGTGGAGAAGATCGACAGGATGCCGGTGTAGGGGTTCTTCAGCGACTGACCGGGTCCATACACGTTCTGGTACCGCACCGACACCGGCTCGACGCCGATCGTGGGCGCGACGGTCATGATCATCGCCTCCTGCATCTGCTTCGTGATGCCGTACAGGGATGACGGGTGCAGCAGCGCGGACTCGTCGGTCGGGATGAGCTCCAGCTCGCCCTCGCCGGGGTGGTGCACGTCGAAGTCGCCGGCGGCCATATCGGCATCCGCGCGGTGCTCGGGGTAGACGACGCGTCCGTCGGCGGTGCGGTAGGCGCCCTCGCCGTAGATCGAACGGGACGACGCGATCACGATGCGGCGCACGTCGTGCTGCTCGTTGGTGAGGATGTCGAGCAGCTTTGCCGTGCCGCCGACGTTCGTCTCGACGTAGCGGTCGATCTCGTACATCGACTGGCCGGTGCCGGTCTCGGCGGCCAGGTGGATGACGGCGTTCACGCCGTCCAGCGCCGTACGGAGGTCGTCTTTCGACGTGACTGTTCCGTGCACCACGGTGGCGACCCCGTCGAGCGATCGCAGCAGCGGCGAGGCTTCTGGGTCGTCGCCGTGCACCTGGGGGAGCAGGGAATCGAGCACCGTCACGCGGTGTCCGGCACGGACGAAGCGCTGTGCGAGACGAGTGCCGATGAATCCGGCGCCTCCGGTGATCAGAACGTGGTCGGCCATGAGGTGAGTCTCTCCAATCGGGCCTCACCTCGCCCGGGTGACTACAGGGCGAAGATATGGGCCAGAGTCGACTTTAGCCCAGCGGCCGTGCCGTGCCGGAGAACCCCTGGCAGCTCGGTGATCGCGTGCAGCCGTGCCATGACCCGCATCCGCGTCACCCGGGACGTGCGCTTCCAGCCCTTGGCAGCCGCCTGGCGCCGCGCGGTCGCATAGTACGTCCGTTCGTCGTTGAAGCGGCGTCCGTCCAGAAGGGTCTTCTGCGACGCGCTGCCGCTGTGACGGCGGTACGAGAACGCGAGCGTCGGCGAATAGGCGAGCGAGCCGCCCTGGAACGCGATGTCGACGAGCAGCGCGAGATCCTGGATGATCGGGAGCCCGTCGCGGAAGTCGACCCGGCGCAGCGTGTCGGTGCGGAACGTGAGCGAGGGCCAGTACAGCCAGTTGCCGCGCAGCAGGCTCGTCGCCATCTCCTCGCCGGTGAGCACCGTCTCGGCGCGAGGCGTCAGCATCCGCTGCTTGATGCGGTCGGCGAGCGGCATCACCACGGTGCCGTGCTCGTCGATGACCTGCACGCCCGGCTGGACGACGTCCACATCGGGATGCCGCTCGAGGATGCCGGTGATGACGTCGACGTAGTTCGGATGCAGCAGATCGTCGCAGCCGAGGATCGCGACGTGGCGGCCGGTCGCGCGGCGGATCGCTTCGCGGTAGTTCTCCGTGATGCCGAGATTGGTCTCGTTGCGGATGTACGTGATCCGCGGATCCGTTTCCGAACGCAGCCGCTCGCCCACGGACTCGTCGGGGTAGCAGTCGTCGATGATCGTCAGTTCCCAATCCGGGTTGCGCTGGGCGCGGACCGAGTCGATGGCATCGAAGAGAAGGCCCGGTTCCCCCCAGTAGGGAATGAAGATCTGCAGAGTCATGGCACGAACATCATAGGTCGCGATCCCGGAGGACCCTCGGAGGCGGGCGCGCAGAAGGTTCACTGCCTGGCCTGGATACGATGGTGGTATGGATCTCCTTGTCGTCGGGTCGGGTTTCTTCGGCCTCACTATTGCTGAGCGTGCTGCTGCTGCGGGTCGTAAGGTCACTGTCATCGATCGTCGTCATCACATCGGTGGGAATGCGTACAGTGAGGCGGAGGCGTCGACGGGGATCGAGGTGCACCGGTACGGGGCGCATCTGTTCCACACGTCGAATGCGACGGTGTGGGAGTACGTGAACCGGTTCACGTCGTTCACGGATTATGTGCACCGGGTGTACACGAATCATAAGAGTGTGGTGTTCCCGATGCCGGTGAATCTGGGCACGATCAATCAGTTCTTCCAGGCGGCGTATTCGCCGGCTGAGGCGCGCGCGCTGGTGCGGGAGCAGGCGGGGGAGTTCGATGTCGCGACGGCTGCGAACTTCGAGGAGAAGGGGATCGCTCTGGTGGGGCGGCCTCTGTTCGAGGCGTTCTTCCGTGATTACACGGCGAAGCAGTGGCAGACGGACCCGCACAAGCTGTCCGGCGACATCATCAGCCGGTTGCCGGTGCGGTACACGTATGACAACCGGTACTTCAACGACACGTGGGAGGGGCTTCCCACGGACGGGTACACGGCGTGGTTGGAGCGGATGGCGGATCACCCGAACATCGAGGTGAAGTTGAATGTGGACTTCTTCGACGAGTCGCAGCCGTTGCACAAGAAGGCGATGGTCGGTCAGGTTCCGGTCGTGTACACCGGGCCGGTGGACCGGTACTTCGAGTACACCGAGGGGGCGTTGAGCTGGCGGACGCTGGACTTCGAGCAGGAGGTCCTGGAGATCGGTGACTTCCAGGGCACGAGCGTGATGAACTACCCGGACATGGATGTCCCGTTCACCCGGATCCACGAGTTCAAGCACTTCCACCCCGAGCGCAAGGACATCTTCGCGCAGGACCGCACGGTCATCATGCGGGAGTTCTCCCGGTTCGCGGAACGCACCGACGAGCCGTACTACCCGGTGAACACGACGGACGACCGGGCCGGGCTGCTCGCGTACCGGGAGCTCGCGAAGGGCGAGAAGGACGTCCACTTCGGCGGACGCCTGGGCACCTACCAGTACCTCGACATGCACATGGCCATCGGCTCCGCCCTGTCCATGTGGAACAACCAACTCTCCTAGACTCGATACCGTGAGTCACGCTGCTGTCGGGGCGCCGGGGATGCCGCGGCGATACCTGCATTCGCTGTGGCTGCTGTCGGCACGCGACCTCAAGGTCCGCTACTCGACCAGCTTCCTCGGCTATTTCTGGTCGGTGCTGGACCCGCTGATCATGAGCCTGATCTACTGGTTCGTCTTCACGCAGGTGTTCCAGCGTTCGGTGGGCGACGAGCCGTACATCATCTTCCTCATCACGGCGCTGCTGCCGTGGGTGTGGTTCAACGTGGCGGTGTCGGACTTCACGCGGGCCTTCAAGAAGGACGCGCGTCTGGTCCGCTCGACGAACATCCCGCGGTCCATCTGGATCAACCGGATCGTGCTGAGCAAAGGCATGGAGTTCCTGTTCTCCCTTCCGGTGCTCGTGCTCTTCGTCGTCGTGAACGTGATGGTCGAGGCGGACCCGGCCAAGCTCGTGCACGTCGGCTGGGGTCTTCTGTGGTTCCCCGTCGCGGTGCTGCTGCAGATCGTCCTGCTCGTCGGGCTCGGCCTTCTCATCGCTCCGCTGTGCGTCATGTACAACGATCTCGAGCGCACCACGGCGCTGATCCTGCGGGCGCTGTTCTATGCGTCGCCGATCATCTACGGCGTCCAGGATCTGCCCGCGCCGTTCGACACTCTGGGTGCGTTCAATCCGCTCGCCGGCATCATGACGCTCTACCGCATGGCGTTCTTCCCCGACCAGTGGGAACCGGTCGCCGTCATCGCCAGCGTCGTGATCAGCTTCGGCATCCTGGCGCTCGGCGCCTGGACGTTCCGCGGACTCGAGCGCACCGTGCTGAAGGAGCTGTGATGGCCGCCGCGATCGAAGTGCGAGAACTGGGCGTCCGATTCCGGCGGAACCGGCGCGGGCGGCGCAACTTCAAGGACATCTTCGCCGACGCGACGAGGCGGTCGAGGCCGGGCGAATTCTGGGCGCTGCGCAACGTCTCGTTCGAGGTGCAGCCGGGGGAGTCGATCGGCGTCGTCGGCCGCAACGGCCAGGGCAAATCCACGCTGCTGCGCCTGGTCGCCGGAGTCCTCCTGCCCGACGAGGGCAGTGTCACGGTGAACGGCGGGGTCGCGCCCCTGATCGAGCTCACCGGTGGATTTCACAATGATCTCAGCGTGCGCGAGAACGTGCGCATGATGGCAGGACTGCACGGAATGTCGCGTGCCGAGATCGCCCGCCGCTACGACGGCATCATCGAGTTCGCCGAGCTCGAGGGCTTCGAGGAGACGCCGTACAAGCATCTGTCCAGCGGTATGAAGGTGCGCCTCGCGTTCTCGGTCGTCTCGCAATTGGACGAGCCGATCCTGCTCGTCGACGAGGTGCTCGCGGTCGGCGACAAGGGGTTCAAGGACAAGTGCTACCGCCGCATCGATGAACTGCTCGCCGAGGGCCGAACGATGTTCTTCGTGAGCCACAACGAGCGCGATCTGCGACGGTTCTGCACCAGGGGCCTGTACCTGAACCGCGGTGGGCTCGTGCTGGACGGCCCCCTGGAGGACGTCCTGGACCGCTACAACGCCGATCTGGAGGTCTGACGCCGCCCGGTGCCGACGTCAGACCGCGTCAGATCCCGACGAGGCCGCGCAGCGTCTGCAGCGCGGAGGTCGCGGTGCTCTGGGCGCCTGCGACGTCGCCGCCGCTGCGGTACGCGTTCTGCAGGTCGTCCAACGCGGACAGGTAGTTCGAGACGCCGCTCGCCCAGTCCGCCGCGATCGAGCTCGGCGGAGGCGTGTCGGACAGCCGTTCGGCATCCTCGCGGAGCAGACCGACGTCGGAGGCGGCCTGCTCGCCGCCCGCTTCGGCGGCGTACTGCAGACCGGTCGATGCGTCGTCGAGCTGCGGCTGCACCTGAGCGGCGAACTCGTCGACGCCGGGATCGGGAACCGGGGGAGCGGGCTCCTCGGGATCCGCCGTCGGAGTCGGAGTCGGCGTGGGCGTCGGAGTAGCGGTCGGAGTCGGCGTGGGCGTCGGCGTTTCGGTCGCCGTCGGGCTCGGACTCGGCGTGGCGGAGTCGGACGGCGTCGGCGAAGGGGACGCCTCCGGGCCGAAGGCGCTCGGCAGCACGAACACGAGGAAGACCACGGCGATCGCCAGGGCGATGCCCGCGAGAGCGGAGATCAGCCAGATCTTCCCGCTGCCGTTCTTCTTCGGCGGGAAGTACCAGACGGCCTCCTGCTGAGGCGCGTCCGAGGGCTGCGGTTCGTTCGTCATCAGGCCTCCAGCGGGGGCATCGGCTTCCAGCTCCGGTCACGGCCGAGCCTGCCGCCGTCACGGATGCCGCGGAAGAGGTTGCTCGTGCCGCGAACCGTGCGTTCCACGAAGACGAGCCGGATCAGTTCCTTGAAGAACGTCGCAGTCGTACCGAGCCCGAACAGCACGGGGTTGTACACGCGGTTCGCGCGGTAGTACTGCTTGATGTAGGCGCGGTTGCGCATGATGTAGTACCGGTAGGCGTTGCTCGACGCGTTCAGGTGCCGCACGCCCATGTCCCACTGGCGGATCTCGCGGGTGCGCCGGAGCACGAACTCGTTCACGATCACCGCTGTGGTCTTGCGCGATGCCAGCCAACCGTACGTCTGGTCATCCCAGTAGATGAAGAACCGCGGGTCGGGGAGGCCGATCTGCTGGACGATGGAGCGGTGGATGAACATGCCCTCGAAGCATCCGCTGTTCATCTCCTTGAAGCCGGACGCGTCGAAGCCGGCCGGAGCGAACGGAATCGGGATGCCCATCCGCTCGGCGATCTTGTACTGCCAGTAGAACTCGCTGCCGTCGTAGTCGTACCGGCGGCCCTGGATGCTCTTGAACCGCGGCGTCCAGGCGCCCATCCTGGCGAGGCCGTCGTAGACGACCTCGACGTCGTCGTCCATCATCCAGATCCACTCGGATCCGAGCTCGTACGCCGTGCGCATGCCCTCGCTGAAGCCGCCGGATCCACCGGTGTTCTCCTCGAGGCGGCGATAGACGATCTCGGTGCCGATCGTGTCGCGGAACGACTCGACCACGTCGGTGGTGTCGTCCGACGAGGCGTTGTCGATGATGACCACATGGCCGGGCTTCGGATCCATGCCCTCGATGCTGCGCAGGAGCCCCGTCAGCAGATGCGAGCGGTTGAACGTGACGATGACGATGGTCGCGGAGGCCGGGTCGAACGCGGCGGGGCTCATGCCTTCTCCTCGAAGGTCTGCTGCCAGGAGCTGTCGGAGACGAGGCCGGGCAGCGCACCGCGATACTGCTGCTGGAGCTCCGGCCAGCGGCGCTGCAACTGGCGGTGCAGGCTGATCGTCTCGCGCAGCATGCGGCGGAAGCGGGCGCGGTCCCGCGTGTAGATGTTCTTGCCCGAGCCGTCGGCGGCGCTCACCAGCGCGCTGTCGAAGTGCGGCAGCCGCCACCAGTGGGCGTCTCCCTTGCCGAACTCCACCTCGGGCTGGGCGACGTTGGCGGGATCGGGTCGATGCAGCCAGTGCGAGATGAGCGTGGACAGCGTGAACCAGCGCAGCTTCAGACCGGTCGGGCTGTCGAACTCGTTCTTCTTCAGCTGCTTGTACACCTGGCGGCCGTGGCGCGAGTGCAGCACCGTGGACGGATCGCGGTGCACGACCGTCTCGGGGAACTCGGCGGCCAGGGCACGAGCGGCCGGCATGGCTGTTGCAAGGTTGCCGCGCATGTGGTCGGGGCCGGACAGCACGTCGCGCAGCGCCTGCGCCCGCAGGGCGACGGGGTAGTACTGCATCATCATCAGGTGCTTGAGGTCGACGCGGCGGCTGTGCCGGATGAGCCTGCCCCCGCGGCTGACGCCGGAGTGCAGGAGGGCGGCGACGATCCGGTTGCGGGCGTGGAAGTACGCCTGCCAGTCGATCGAGTCGTCCTTGTTGATCCACGACACGTGCCACAGCGCGACGCCGGGCATCGAGACGGTGGGGAATCCGGCTTCGCCGGCGCGCAGGCAGAACTCCGCGTCGTCCCACTTGATGAACGCCGGCAGCGACAGGCCGACTTCCCGGATCGTGTCCAGGGGGATCAGACACATCCACCAGCCGTTGTAATCGGCATCCATGCGCATGTGCAGCAGCGGGGTCTGACGCAGGTTGGCGGCGCCGAAGTCGTGCGGCATCTCCTCCTGGTAGAGGTTGCGCCACATGAACGGCACCTGGTCGACGACCTCGGCCCAGCCGTGCAGCTTGGGGCGGTCGAGCAGATCGAACATGTGCCCGCCGACGAGGACGGGGTTCGTCGCGTAGCGGGCGAACATGATCGATCGGCGCAGGGATTCCGGTTCGATGCGCACGTCGTCATCGAGCAACTGGACGAAGTCGCTCTCGGGGCGCTGCAGCGTCTCGTGCATTGCGCGCGCGAACCCTCCGGAGCCGCCGAGGTTGGGCTGGCGGATGATGTCGAGCGTGTCGCCGAGACGCTCGGCGACAGCTTCGTACCCGTCCTCCTCGGCGACGAGCTGGGTGCCCTGATCGATCAGGAAGATGCGGTCGACGAGGTCGAGCACCTCGGGCGCGTCGGCCAGCGCGGTGAGCGTCGAGACGCAGTAGTCCGGCTTGTTGTAGGTCGTGATGCCGATCGAGGCCTTGCCCGTGCGGGTCGGCTCCTGTTCGGTCGTCCACTGCGCGCCCTCGAGCACGGCGTGCTTCTCGTCGGCGACCACATCGAACCAGATCCAGCCGCCGTCGCTGAACTGCGTGAGCGAGAGGTCGAAGCTGCTGGTCGCGTCGCCGGTGACCTCCTGCGTCGCGACGCGCTGCTGGACGCCCGCTCCGTTCGAGCGATACACCAGGACGGTCGCCGGACCGCTGGTGCGCACCGTCAGGCGCACGTCGCGCACACTCGTCCAGTGCTGCCAGTACGAAGCGGGGAAGGCGTTGAAGTAGGTGCCGAGCGAGACGCGCCGGCCGGCGACGATGCGCGCCTGGGTGCGCCCGAGGATGTTCCCCAGATGCGCGCGGGAGGACACCCTGACGGCCTCGCCCTCGATCGTCGACCACGTCTCCGGGTCGGCGTACAGCGGCAGCAGGTCGGGGTCACGATCGAGCGGGAAGACGACGTTCTGCAGGACGTGGGTCACGTGATGATCTCTCCGGGTGGGGCGGCGCTCGCCGACACGACATGCCGACGGGCGGCTCAGGCGAGCAGAGCAAGCCTACCTGGCCGACCTCGGGATCCCCGGAGTCGTGGCGGGTCCCCGGCGGATCAGCGCTGCGGCGGCAGCGTCGGGATCACACCCGTCTGCACCGCGTCGATGTTCTCCCGCCACGACCGCGACTGGCCGGCGCGCAGCGCGCACAGCACGAGCATGAACCAGCCGACGTCCGACAGCGTGAAGCTCTCGAACATCGAATCGATGGCCAGGGTCACCAGTATCAGCGGCGTCCACGCGTACACGACCGAGCGCCGCGAGCTCGCGACGAGCCATGACCGCACCAGTGCGATCCCGCCGAGCAGCACGAACAGCACCAGACCCGCGGCGCCCAGCTGCAGGAGGACGTCGAAGTAGGCGTTGAGCGCGGTCGCGTGCTGCTGATCGAGCAGGTAGTTCAGATAGTTGAACGGATACTCGCCGCGCTGCCACGGACCGAACCAGCCCCAGCCCTGCAGCGGCTTGGCCGCCACGAAGTCGAGGATGCGGTTCCACAGGTCGGCGCGCATCGAGAAATCGGACCCGGCGCCGAGCCAGGCGATGATCGGATGCCGCAGCAGGAACGCGACGGCCAGCGCCGCGGTCACGAGCGCGGCGAGCACCCACTGGACGACGGTTCGGTGCGCGGCGGCCGTATGCCGCACGATCGTGAGCGCCGCCGTGGCGACGCCGACACCTGCCGCGAGCACGAGGACGGTCGGGGACGCGGACAGCAGTGCGAGGAACCCCGCCAGCGCGATCGACGGCACCGCGACCGGCGAGGTCACCGACTGCGTGCGCCATTCGATCACGAACGTGATGAGGGCGATCACGGCGACGAAGCCGAGCATGTTGCGGGTGCCGAAGATGCCCTGGATCGGTCCGCCGGATGCGAGCGTCCCCTCGATGCCCAGGAATGCGATCGGCAGGTCGAGCAGGATGCCGGAGAGGATCTCGAGTCCGAGCGAGATCGACAGCAGCACCCGAAGCGTGTCGCCGATGGCGCGCACCGTCTGCAGGGTGTCCCTGATGTGGCCGATCGTGATCGCCAGGACGGCGTACCCCAGCAGGGACAGCCAGCCGAACACGGTGTCGCTGCGGTCCGTCGTCCAGATCACGCTGATCAGTGCGAGCGCGAGGAACGCGAGCAGCGACGACGGCGCCAGCCGCAGCAGCGACAGCTCCTCACGGCGCACCACCAGGATCGCGACCCCGACGGCGCACAGTGCGAAGACGATGGTCGCCAGCGTCACCGTCGAGGTCATGCGGGCGATCACGAAGGACCCGAAGACGGCCAGCAGGGCCGTCAGCGTGAACGCCCTCGCCATCTCGACGGAGCCGAGGAGGGCCGCCAGACCACGGCGACGGTTCACGGGACCCGCCGGGAGCCGCGCCCGCGCTCGGTGATGCGGACCTGTTCGCTGAGGCCGACCCCGACCAGGGGCACGGACTTCATCTTGAACGACAGCAGCACCAGCAGCAGCCAGCCCCACAGCATGATCGGGGTGGATTCGCTGAGCCCCTGCACGAGCAGCACGGTCGTGTACAGGATCGGCAGCAGCGTCACGGGGGAGTACGGCCGGTCGGCGCGCAGATCCCACCGCGGTCGGTCGACGGCGAAGAACCAGGACCGCCAGAGCAGCGCGCCGTAGGCGATCGCCATGAGCACGAGACCGATGATGCCGAGCTGGAACAGCACGTCGATCCACATGTTGTGGGCATGGAACACGGTGATCCCGTGATCGGTGATCCAGCCCTTGAACGCGGGGTGCGACGGGACCCACGGACTCGAGAACCCCAGCCCGATCACCGGACTGGTCGACGCCTTCTCGAGGACGGGACCCCAGATCTTGTCGCTGCGACCCGTGAGGTCGGCCGAACGGCCGAGAGCCGCGAGGATCGGCCGGTACAGCAGCAGGGCCGCGGCCACGCCGACCACGAGGATGCCGAAGCTCCAGGCGTACACCTTCGCGCGCCCGCGGGGTGTCCTGGTGCGCCGGATGAGCAGCGCGACGGCGAGGACGGCCGCGGCCGCGACGGCGCAGATCCACGCGGTGGCCGAGGAGGCGCGCACGAAGAAGAACGCCGCCAGCAGCATCCACAGCCCCAGGGTCGTGCGCCAGCGCGCACCGAGGGCGAAGCGGATGCCGAAAGCGATGATCGCGAGCAGCGAGAGGAACGCGAGCAGGTTCGCGTTGCCCACGATGCCCTGCAGACGCCCGCCGTCGAAGAGGTTGGCGCGCACCCAGTACCACTGCGGATCGGGATCGCCCCCCGGCAGGTCGGCGAAATTCGGCAGGATCGGTCCGTGCACCACGAGTGCCGCCCAGAGCTCGATCGCCAGCGATAGTCCGAGGATCCACTTGAACGCGGACGCGAGGGCGCGGAGGATCTCGTGCCAGCTCAGCGCGTGCGCGATGAACAGGGCGTTCACCGTCACCGCGGCGAGCAGCACCCACGTGATCAGGGTCGGCACGCGCCAGCCCGACCAGATCACCGACAGCAGCGCGAGCGCCGCGTACGTCAGCGCCGCCCACGGCAGCCGTCGCCAGAGGAAGGGGGCGGGGCGCGCGCGGGCGAGCATCGGGATGCCGATCGCGAGCGTCGACAGGGTGAGCACGACGATGGCGATGCCGGCGCCGATCTGCCCGACGAGGTTGTAGACCGCGGAATGCGCGAACACGGCGATCAGCACGAGCACGATGTAGCCGCGCAACAGCAGATGCCCCGTCGACTCGCGCTCCGGCGCGGTGGGCGGGGCTGCCACGGGATGCTTCGTGTACTGCGCCATCGGGAATCAGGCTACCGCGCACGTCACGGCATCCGCTGCGATCGGGCCCGGCCTCTACGCTGGAGGACATGCTGCTGAGCCTTTCGAACGTGCCCCGCGACTACGCCTGGGGCTCGACCTCCCTCATCGCCGAGCTCGAGAACCGTTCGCCGTCCGGTGCGCCGGAGGCCGAAGTCTGGTTCGGCGACCACCCTGGCGACCCGGCCGACGTCACCGGCGGCGGGACGCTGGATGCCGTCACGGGCGGTTCCCTGCCGTACCTGCTCAAGATCCTCGCGGCCGGCGGGCCGCTGTCGATCCAGGTGCACCCGACGATCGAGCAGGCGAAGGACGGCTGGGCCCGCGAAACCGACCTCGCCGCGGACGACCCGAGTCGCAACTACCGCGACGACAACCACAAGCCCGAGCTGATCGTCGCCCTCAGCGAGCGGTTCGAGGCGCTCGGCGGGCTGCGCCCGGTCGCCGACACGCTGCGTCTGCTCGCCGCGCTCGGCGAGGGCGCGGGCGTGCAGGCGCTGCGTGCGCGCCTCACCGGCGAGGACGGGCTGCGTGACACCATCGCCTGGTTGCTGTCGGGGGATGCCGCGGGCGAGGTCGCCGAGATCTCCGCGGCGCTCGCCACGGCATCCGATCCGGAATTCGACGAGACGCTGCGCGCCATCCGCGTCGTCGCCGAGCGGTACCCCTCCGACCCTGGCGTCGTGGTCGCCCTGCTGATGAACCACATCGTGCTGCGCCGGGGCGAGGGGATCTTCCTGCGCGCAGGCCTGCTGCACGCGTATCTGGCGGGGCTCGGCGTCGAGATCATGGCCGCCAGCGACAACGTGCTGCGCGGAGGTCTCACCCCCAAGCACATCGACGTCGACGAGCTGATGCGCATCGTGGATGCGACGCCCGGCATCGTCCCGGTCCTGTCTCCGGCCGATGCCGCGGTGACGTCCTACCCGGTCGGCGTGGACGACTTCGCCCTCCGGCGCGTGACGCTGGCGGGGGAGCCGGTGACGATCGACGTGCACTCGCCGGCGATGGTGCTCGCCACGGCCGGTTCGGTCTCGGTGTCCGCAGCGGATGACGTGCCGCACGCCGTCGCGATCGGCTCCGCGCTGTTCGCCGCCGACGAAGCCGTCCTCACTCTCACCGGGACCGGCGAGGCGTTCATCGCGCAGCCCGGTTGAGCCGCACCCGCACATGCGCCCGACACGCCCGGCGCGACACGCCGATGAGCGCTCAAGAACCTTCAAGACCGGATTGAGGGTTTATTCTCCGCGACTTGACCAGGGCGAATGACACGGGTGTAATTAGTTGAGCACGGCCCGGTGGGGGGCAACTGACAGGGCAAGGAGAGCGACATGACGGGTTACCGTTCCGACGTTCCCGAGAACTGGTTCGTCGATCCAGTCAACCTCGGGGTTCCCGGGGTCCGGCGCATCGACGCCGAAGAGGAGAACACGCTCGCCTGGCAGACGGATGCGCTGTGCGCGCAGACGGACCCAGAAGCGTTCTTCCCCGAGAAGGGCGGCTCGACTCGTGACGCCAAACGCATCTGCACCTCGTGCGATGTGCGCGGCGAATGCCTCGAATACGCGCTCGGCAATGACGAGCGCTTCGGCATCTGGGGCGGACTCTCCGAGCGAGAGCGCCGCAAGCTCAAGCGCCGCGCCAGCTGAGACTCATAGCTTCGCAGGCGCGCCGGTGACGGTGAGCGCGACGACGACGCATGGCGCTTAGGCTGACCACGCCATGCCAGCCCGACTTCATGCCGTCATCGTCGCGCGCTCCGGCGCAACCGCCCGCGCGCAGCTGCTTCGAACCATCGACGCGCTCACCGCCCAGACCCGTCGCCCCGACGCGGTCACCCTCGTGGTGTGCGGTGACGTCACCACTGCGCGGGAGAGCCCGGCCGTCGCCGCGATCGCGGACGCGATCATCGAGACGAGGCAGACGACGTCCTTCGCGGACGCGGTCGCTCTGGCGACGGCGCGGATCCCCGAGGACAGCTCGCTCTGGCTGTTGACGCACGACAGCGCGCCGGCGCCAGGCGCCCTCGCGCAGCTCGCCGGAGCGCTGGAGCGCTCGCCGTCCGCCGCCATCGCCGCGCCCAAGCTCGTCCGCTCCGATGACGATCGTGAGATCGTCTCGTTCGGACAGACCATGACGAGCCTCGGCCGCTCTGTGGAGCTCGCGGCGAACGAGCTCGATCAGGGGCAGCACGATGGTGCCGATGAGGCTCTGGGCGCCGACATCCGCGGCATCCTCATCCGCGCCGAGGTGCGGGAGCACCTCACGATCGACGACGCGCTCGCCGGCGCCGACGAGGGTCTCGACCTCGGTGTCAGGGCTCGACTCGGCGGAGGCCGCGTCGTCCTGAACGCGGACGCCCGCATCCGCGTCGAACCCGACGGACCCGCAGCTCTCCCGCAGCGGCCGTCGCAGCGTGCATACGTCACGCGGCTCGCCCAGCTGCACCGGCGTCTCGCGTACGCCCCCGCCCTCGCCATGCCGCTGCACTGGCTGTCGTTCCTCCCGCTCGCGCTGTGGCGCACGATCATCCATCTCATCGGCAAGCGTCCCGCCGCGGTGCTGCCGGAATGGGGTGCCGCAGCGACCGCGATGGTGCGCTTCGGCGCCGTCGCCAGAGCACGGGGGAGGATCCGTGCCTTCCGGTCGGCCGGATGGTCCAGCATCGCTCCGCTGCGGGTGACCGCGTCGCAGCTGCGGCGACGCCTCGACGACGGTCACGGCAGCGAACGCGGCGCGGTCAGCGAACTGCGCTTCTTCTCCGGCGGCGGCGCCTGGGCCGTGCTCGCGGGGGCAGTCGTCGGCATCGCGGCGTTCACATCGCTCCTGGCCTGGCAGAACATCGCCGGCGGTGGGCTCCTGCCGATGCGCGACACGCTCGCCGGCCTCTGGGAGGACGCCACGTGGGGGCTGCGCGGGCTGGGCGTCGGCGTCACGGGACCCGCCGATCCCTTCGCCGCGGTCCTGGCCGTCCTCGGCTCGCTCTGGCCTGCCGGTCCGTCGTACGCGCTCGTCCTGCTCTGGCTGCTGGCGCTGCCCCTGGCGGTGCTGGGCGGCTGGTTCGCGGCGACGCGCGTCACGGATCGCGCGGGACTGCGCATCTTCGTCGGAATCGCGTGGGCCCTCGCCCCGACCTTCCTGACCGCGCTCATCGAGGGTCGTCCTGCCGCGGTCATCGTCCACCTGCTGCTGCCGTGGCTGTTCCACAGCGCTGCGGTCGCTCATCGATCCTGGGGCGCCGCCGGTGCGGCTTCCGTCCTCCTGGTCGGCGTGGTCGCCGCGTCTCCGTCGCTCGCACCGGCGCTGGCTGTCATCTGGGCGATCTGCCTCATCATCGTGCTGGCGCAGCGGAGGCTGCGCGGCGCGGTGCGCATCGTGTGGCTGCTCATCCCGACGCTGGTGGTGTTCCTGCCGTTGGTGCTGTGGCGCCTCGGCCGCGGAGATCTCCTGGCCGTCATCGCCGACCCCGGCTACCTCTGGCTCTCGCCGCAGGCGCAGGCGGATGCTGCGGGGCGGACGCTGCTGGCGACCGGATTCCCGACCGGTGATCTCGCCGGCTGGGCGCAGATCCTGGACCCCGCGATCGCCGCATGGGCACCGCTGCTGCTCGCTCCGCTGGCGCTGCTCGCCCTGGCGTCGGCGCTGGCTCCGCGCTGGCGCGCCGGCTTCGTGCTCCTCGCGGTCGCCCTCGCGGGCCTTGCGACGGCCATGTTCGTCGTCGGAGTCGCGATCGGCTTCGTCCACGGGACGCCGTCGCCGATCTGGCCCGGCGCCGCGCTGAGCCTCGCGTGGGTCGGCGTCGTCGGCGCCGCGGCCGTCGCCCTCGACACACTCATCGCCCTGCCGTTGCTGCGCACCATCGCGGTGGTCGTCGCCGGCGCCGCTCTCGCCGTGGCCGCCGTGCCGGCACTGACCGCCGTGCACACCGGGCGCAGCGCTCTCGTGGAGGGCTCCGGAAGCACGCTGCCCGCCCTCATCGCCGCCAACGCGCGCGGTGACCGGGACCTCGGAACGCTCGTCATCACGCCCCTCGGCGAGGACAGCGCCGCCACGCGCGTCGTGTGGGGCGCCAGCGAGACGCTCGGCGCGCAGACCACGATCCTCAGCACGGCGACCGAGGTCCAGGGGACCGACGTCAGCGCGCTCGCGGTGGATCTCGTCTCGTCGCGCGACTTCGACGCGGCGGCCGAGCTCGCGGAACTCGGCATCGACTTCGTCCTGCTCGACGAGCTGCCGCCGGGATCGGATGACGGGGCCGAGGGCTTCCGTCTCGATGCGGTCATCGCGCTCGATCAGCGCACCGGTTTCGTCCGAGGCGGCGACGTGGCAGGCGTCGGCGTCCTCTGGCGTCTCGAGGACTCCGGCGCCGACGGAGCCGCACGGGCGGCGCAGGCGGGTGACGATCATGGCGTCGCGCGTTCGGTGACGGCCTTGCAGCTGATCGTGATCCTCGCTGCACTGCTGCTCGCCGTGCCGACGCGTGCCTCGCGCCGCGCCGCCAGGGCGATCTCACGTGTCGTCGGCAAGGCGCCGGAGGAGCCGTTGACTCCGGTGCGGCACCACGGCGGCGATGCCGCGCACGATGAAGCGGATGCCGCGGTGCAGGAGCATGCCGCCACTGCGCCCGCGGAACCGGCCGTCGAGGAGACGGCGGCCGCCGAACCGCCGGCCGAAGAGCAATCCGCTCCCGCCGAGAGCGGCGTCGAGGACGAACCGGCCACCAATGCTGCTGACTCGGATGCGCCTGACGCCTCGGATGCACAGAGCACGAGCGATGAGCCCGCCGCTGAAGATCCCCGCCCGTCCGTCGAGCCGGAGGAGGACCGCTGATGGCTACCAGAAAGCGCGCGATCGCGGTTGTCGCGACCGGGGCACGCCTGTTCATCGGCGCTGTCGTCGTCGTCGCCTGCGTCGTCGGCGCCGGCGCCGCGATCATGGCGCCCTGGCCCGGCATCGAGACCACTGCGGCGTCCACGCAGGTCGCGACGGTCCCCGGGAACCCGGTCCTGGTGTGCACCGGACCCTTCCGCGCCCTGGGTCGCGAATCCCAGAGCGCGGACCAGATGCAGGCGGCCGGTGTCGGACGCATCACGGTCGACGGCGAGCCCACGACACCGGCGCAGAGCACGATCGCCACGCCGGATCTCGTCGGCGGCGACGGGTCCGCCGTGTTCACCGGGGTCGTCCAAGGGCGCACGAGCGCCGAGATCGCGGCATCCGAGTCGCTGGCGCTCGCCGAGGAGGATCTCGCAGGGCTTGCGGCCGGGCCGTGCTCGCCGGCGGCCACCCAGTCCTGGATCGTCGGCGGGTCGGTCGAGACCGGCGCCAACGACGTGCTCGTGCTCTCGAACCCCGGCGCCGTCCCCGCCACCGTGACGCTCACCGTCTACGGCGGAGCATCCACGCCTGTCACGCAGGTGATCCCCGCGGCGACGCAGGTCGCGATGCCCTTCGCCTCGATCGCGGCGGATGCCGAGGACCCGGTGGTGCGCGTGACGGCCGAGGGCGCTCCCGTGCGTGCGGTGCTGCAATCGGCCCTGACGCGCACCCTCGATCCGGCGGGAAGCGACCTGCAGGGATCCGCGATCGAGGCATCCGAGACCCTGCGCTTCGCCGGCGTCCAGATCGTCGCCGCCCCCACGGACGGAACGGCGACGAACGCGGTGCGCCTGCTGGCGCCGGACGCCGACACCGAGGCGCAGGTCGTCGTGCGCGACGATTCCGGCGCGACGGCTGCCGAGTTCGTCGTCCCGCTGACCGCTGCCACACCGCTCGATGTCGCACTGGCAGACCTCGATCTCGGCATCTACAGCGTCGAGGTGACGGCCGCGACCCCCGTGGTCGCGGCGATCTGGCAGAGCGAGGGCACGGGGGGCGGAACCGATTTCGCCTGGATGACCCCGGCGTCCCCCCTGGAGGAGACCCTGTTCGCCGTCCCCGCCGGACCATCGCCGAAGCTGCACCTCGTCAACAGCACCGATCAGGACCTCACGGTCGTGCTCTCGGCGGTCGGCGGGACGGAGCGGGAGGTCGCGGTGCCGGCGCAGTCCGCCGAGCTCATCTCGGTGCGTCCGGCGACGGTCTACCGCCTGTCGGCGGACGGCGAGCTCACCGCCGCGGTGACGATGGCGGAGTCGGGGCGGCTGGCCGGATGGCCGGTGGCGCCAGGGGCCGGTGAGGAACGCGAGATCACGGTCTATCCGTAGACGCCGACGATCGCCGGGAACTCAGCCCTCGGGCCCCAGTTCCCAGGGATCGCGCCCCACGAACTCCGCGGCGGCGCGGAACACCGAACTCTCGATCGAGATGCGCCGATGCGCGGCGTCGTCGTGCCCGGGAGGCAGGAGCCGTTCGATCGGAATCCGGTACAGCACGACGCGCCGGGCGTCTCGATCGATCGTCCATCTGGGGACCTCCCCGGACCCGTCGTCGCCGAGCGGCATCGCGCCGATCTCGAACCGCACGTCCTCGAGTTCCGGCCACGTGCCGCGCAGGAACTCGACCGCGGTGCCCACGGCGAGATCGAAGCGGTCGACACGTCCGTCCAGCGGTGGCAGCGGCGGCCGGACGACCTCGCTGCGCCCGAGGCGGCCGTGCCTGCCGTGCCTGGCTCCACGGCGAGGCGCGGTGCGGGGAAGACGGCGACGGGGCATGACGAAAGTCTAGAGCGCTGGGCGCGGCATCCGCTCGAGAGGGGCGGGGGAGGCTTAGCCTGGGGGAGATGGACGAACGACTCTGCTCGAAGGTCGGCTGCGCTCGCGAGGCGGTGGCCACGCTGACGTACGACTACGGCGATCAGATGGCTGCTCTCGGCCCGCTCGGCGGTTCCCGGCATCCGAACGCCCACGATCTGTGCGCGCAGCATGCCGACCGGCTGTCCGTGCCCAGCGGCTGGATCGTCGTCCGTCACGAGGCGCTGCGCGCCTGACCCTCGGCGCGGCGCGGCGCGCCGTCGAGAGCGAATATGTACCGGGAAAACAGTTTCCGGCTATCCTGTTCCGAAAGTGCGTCAGGGCGGCGCACACGGAAAGGCATCTGCCGTGGTCGTCTGGCGTCGCTGGGTCCTCCCCATCCTCCTGCTCATCGTGTTCGGCGCGTGCGCCGCCGCGCTCGTGAAGCTGGCGTTCTTCCCCGACAGCTCGACCGCGGCGGTCGTCTCGCCCGAAGCCGGCGTCTCCGAACCGATCATCCCGGTCGAACGCGGCTCGGTGGTCAACGCGCTGTCGCTGCCGGCCAACATCGCGCGTGATGAGTCGTTCCCGCTGCGCGGCGACGTCAACGGCACCGTCACCGCGGTCCACGTCGCCGACGGCGCCACGGTCGCCGCGGGCCAGAAGCTCTTCACGATCAAGCAGGACGACCCGAAGAAGGACATCGACATCCTCGCAGCCGAGGCCGGCGAGATCTCCGAGATCGCGCTCGTCAAGGGGCAGGTCGCCTCGGTCGGCGACCAGATCGCCACGCTGAGTCCCGCGCGGTACCACGTGCTCGCCACGGTCGACCCCGTGCAACTGTACCGCCTCGTCGGTGCGCCGAGTGAGGCGACGGTCACGATCACGGGTGGGCCTGCGCCGTTCGTCTGCACCGGTGTGCGGGTCGAGGTCTCCGCGGAGGGCACCGCGAGCGTGCGCTGCGCCGTTCCCGCCGAGCAGACCGTGTTCGCCGGCCTCCCGGCCCAGCTCGACCTTGCGCTCGGACAGGTCGATGATGCCGTCGTCATCCCCGTGACAGCCGTTCAGGGCGGCTCGGGTTCCGGCGTCGTGTGGGTGGATGCCGGTGACGGCAGCGAGCCCGAGGAGCGTCCGGTGACCCTCGGCGTCAACGACGGCACCGTGGTCGAGGTCGTCGAGGGGCTCGCCGAGGGCGACAGCATCCGACAGTTCGTCCCCGGCTTCGTGGCACCGGTGGAAGAGGTCTGCTACGAGGTCGAGCCGGGCGTCGAGCAGTGCGAGAGCGGGACCAGCTGGTGACCCTCGTCGCGCTCGAGGACGTCACGAAGAGCGTCACACTGGCGGACGACTCGACGCTGGAGATCCTGCGCGGCATCAGTCTCGAAGTCGGCGCCGGGGATCACGTCTCGATCGTCGGACGCTCGGGTTCGGGCAAATCGACGCTGCTGAACATCCTCGGGATGCTGGATGCGCCGACGAGCGGCTCCGTGTCCTTCGAGGGGCGACCGGTGAAGAAGATGCGCACCGGCCGGCTCGACCGGCTGCGCGGCGCGAACGTCGGCTTCGTCTTCCAGCAGTTCAACCTGCTCGCCGGCCGCACCGCTCTCGAGAACGTCATGATGCCGCTCGGGCACGCGTCGGGGCGGCTGTTCTGGCGACGACGCGACATCGCCACGGACATGCTCGAGCGCGTCGGCCTGGGACACCGCATCGACCAGATCGCCGACCGGCTCTCCGGCGGTGAGCAGCAGCGCGTCGCGATCGCGCGGGCGCTGGTGCGCAAGCCCGTGCTGATCCTCGCCGACGAACCCACCGGAGCGCTCGACATCGACACGGGGGCGTCGGTCATGGCGCTGCTGGACGAGGTGGCGACCGAGACGGATGCCGCTCTCGTGACGATCACGCACGACCTGCACGTCGCCGCCCGCGCCAGACGGCACTACCGACTGGATGCCGGACTCCTCGCGCCCGCGGATCTGACCCGCGCGTTCGAGGCGTCGACGCTCGCCGAGTCGGTCCCGACGGCCGAGCCCCCTGCGGAGCTGCAGCCGGTGGTCCGCGACGCGGCTGCCGAGGCGGATGCCGAGCCGGCCGAGGAGGTCGTGTCGTGACCGGGATCATCGGAGCGCTGGCGGACGCGTGGGCCGAGATCCGCGTGCACAAGCTGCGCGTGCTTCTCAGCCTCATCGGCATCGCGGTCTCGGTGGCGGCCCTGACCGCTGTCGTCGCATTCAGCGAGTTCCAGCAGCAGTACCAGGCAGAGCAGTCCGACAGGTGGGGCGGCCGCGTGGCCACGATCGCCATCTCGGTGTACAGCGAGACCGGCGCGCCGGTGGACGCGGATGCGTTCGATGAGCGCTTCGAGCGCGTGAGCGAGCGCTTCGGCTTCTCGCACACGTCGCGCAATGTGCAGGGTCTGACCCTGCCGGTGCAGATGCCGGACGGGGTGACCGAGATTCCTGCCCGTCTGATCGATGCGGCCTTCCCCCAGATCCACCGCGAAGAGCTGCTCGAGGGACGATCGCTGCGTGACGGCGACGCCGAGGCCCTGGCCCCGGCGGTCGTGATCAGCGAGCCGCTCTGGGACCGTCTCGGACGCGTGGCGCTGACTCAGCATCCGTTGCTCACGCTCTCCGGGCCGACCGCAGGGACGTATCAGATCGTCGGAGTCACGCCGCGACAGGGGATCTGGGACGAGGAGCCGCGCATCGACGTGCTCTACGACGCATATCGTTCGCAGGTCGACAGCCTGCCCGAGGGCCTGATGCCGACGTACGAGGTCTGGGTCGGCGCCGACCAGGCCGCCGAGATCGGGCCGGTGCTGGCCATGGATCTGCGCGCGGGTCTGCCTGAGGGCCAGCAGGTCTCGCTCAATCGCACCGACTGGGCATCCATGTCCGGCAGCGAGGAGGCCGCGCGCATCTTCGAGCTCATCACGGGCGGTATCGCCGTGCTGATCCTCGCGCTGGGTGCGCTGAGCCTGATCAACATCCAGTTGGTCGCGATGCGACAGCGCGTGCGCGAGATCGGAGTCCGCCGCGCGTTCGGCGCGACGGGCGGCCGCGTCTTCACGACCGTGCTGCTGGAGAGCCTTGTCGCGACGACGGTGGCGGGCATCATCGGCATCGCCGTCGTCGTCGCCGTCCTGCGCTCGGACTGGATCGTCACGAGCATGTTCCAGGGCATGCAGGACATCCCGCCGTTCCCGATGCGTGCAGCCGTGACCGGACTCGTCGCCTCCGTCATCGTCGGCGCCGTGGCCGGATTCATTCCGGCGCTCGTGGCGCTGCGCGTCAAGGTGATCGACGCCATCCGGTTCTGATCGCGTCCGGTCGCGGCGTGCTGCTCAGACGCCGATCGACCGGCCGGTCAGGCGCTCGGCCCGCGCGTCGGCGATCTGCAGTCCTCGCAGCTCTCGCCGACGCCGGATCACCGTGATCGCGGCGAGCACGTGCTCAGGAGTGGCCGCGGGGCGGGGAGAGACGTAGTCGGTGGTCTCGGCCACCAGCTGCTCGGCGATGCGCGCACGCGCCTGCGGCATCATCTGCGGCGCGGTGCGGAGGAACTGCGAGATGCGCCTGGCAAGACGATCCGGCAGCCGGGCCACGTCGGCGATCGACGCCCACTCGGCGAGCTCGGGCGGCATCGCCGGTTCGTGGGGGATCAGCTTCGGGGTCCGCACCCGCTGACTGTACGTTCCGGCGACGAGGTCGCCGAGGCGCTGCGAGCGGGCCGTGAACGCGCCGGCGAGCAGGGCGACCGAGCCGAACGTCATGTAGATCTCGAGCACTCCGAGCAGCGCCCGGATGAAGGCATGGCGGAAGCCGGTCGCGCCGCCGTCCAACCGGACGATGCGCCCGCCGACAGCGAGCTTGCCGAGGCTGCGCCCCTTCAGGGACACCTCGATCGCGACCGGAACGACGACGAAGCACACGACCATCGACGTGACGTTGAGGATCCGATCGAGCGCCTCGTCGATGAGGCCGGCATCCATCATCCAGATCCGCAGGAAGAGGAACAGGACGTACAGGGCGATCGACAGCAGCATGTCGATGACGGCGCCCATGACGCGCAGGAAGAAGCCGATCGGCTGCACGTCGATCGCGACGGCCTCGCCGGAGAGGATCTCTTCAGCGGACTCGATCGGCGCGGACATGAGTACAGTAAATCAGGTGGATGCCGATGCTCTCAGCGATGCGCGCCGCGCGGAGTGGGCGCGCCTGGACGAGTTGAGCCGTGCCCGACTCGAGGAGGGCGACAGCGTCGACGAACTGATCGTGCGCTATCGCGCGGCATCCGCTGACCTGGCCGAACTGAAGACGTCGGTGGGCGAGTCGCCGCAGAGCGCCTACCTGTCGACCGTCCTCGCCAGAGCACGGTTGCGGCTGACCGGCGCCGGCGACAACGTGCTCACGCAGATCTCGCGGTTCTTCGCGGATCAGCTTCCGGCGGCGCTGTACCGGGTGCGCTGGACGACCCTCGTCATCGCGATCGTCTTCATCGCGATCACCGTCGGCACGGCCATGTGGATCTCCGCCGATCCGAACCTCGTCGCCACGCTGGGCACGCCGGAGTTCCTCGCCGAGTACGCCGAGGAGAGCTTCACCGGCTACTACACCGAGAATCCGGCGGCAGTGTTCGCCGGGATGGTGTGGACCAACAACGCCTGGCTCGCGGCGCAGTGCGTGCTGTTCGGGATCACGGGCATCTGGCCGGTGTACATCATCGTGCAGAACGCCATCGGTCTCGGGGTCTCGGGTGCCGTCATGGCCGCGCACGACCGCGCCGACATCATGGTGCTGTACATCCTCCCGCACGGGATGCTGGAGATGACCTGCCTCTTCGTCGCGGCGGCGGCGGGGCTGCACGTGTTCTGGGCCTGGGTGGCACCGGGGCACCGCGCCCGCGGCGAGGCGCTCGCGCAGGAGGGGCGGTCACTGGCGACCGTCGCGATCGGCCTGATCTTCGCGCTGTTCCTGTCCGGGCTCGTCGAGGGCTTCGTGACGGGTTGGGGACTCCCGTGGCCGATCAAGATCGGCATCGGCGCCGCGGCCCTCGCGGTGTTCCTCATCTACATGCTCGTGATCGGCGGGCGAGCGCATCGCCGCGGTCAGACGGGCGACCTGCTGGAGTACGAGGCGGGGACGCCGCGACTCGTCGCCGGCTGAGCCCGTCGCTGGCTGAGCCCGTCGCTGGCTGAGCCCGTCGCCGGCTGAGCCCGTCGCCGGCTGAGCCCGTCGCCGGCTGAGCCCGTCGCCGGCTGAGCCCGTTCGGATCGCTCGCGCGAGCTCGCTGAGCCCGTCGAAGCGCGCGGCCCTTGAACTGTCGAACCGGCCGTCCCCGTCGCACTTCCTGCTGTTCTGACCGTCGCACGGCCGTTCCGGTCGCGAATTCTGCTGCTCTGACCGCGGGGGAGCAGCAGGAACTGCGACCGGAATCAAAGCTCATCGCGGCGGAGTAGCAGGAACTGCGACCGGAATCGCGGCAGGCGCCGCCGCGGAGCGTCACGCCGCGGCATCCCCCGCTCGAGGCGCCGTCAACCCGGCATCCGAACACAGGAAAGGGGGTCGGCGCCGAAGCGCCGACCCCCTTTCCCGGAACGTCAGGCCTGCTTGGTGCCGTCGAACAGCGCCTTGTAGGCGAAGCCCGCGATGAGCGCGCCGACGATCGGGAACACGAGGAACACCCACAGCTGCGACAGCGGGCCGACGCCGCCGTAGATCGCCGCTGCGATCGAACGCGCCGGGTTCACCGAGGTGTTGTCCACCGGGATGCTGATCAGGTGGATGAGGGTCAGCGTGAGACCGATCGCGAGTCCTGCGAACGGCGTGCCGCGCTTGGAGTGCGTGGTGCCGAGGATCACGAGCAGGAAGATCGCGGTCAGGATGACCTCGGCGATGATCGCCGAGCCCAGACCGAAGCCGCCGGGGGAGTGCTCGCCGAACCCGTTGCTGGCGAAGCCGGCATTCTGCGCACCGGTCAGCCAGCCCTCAGGGCCGAACTGCCCGATCAGGAACAGGAGGGTCGAGGCCACCGCGCCACCGACGACCTGCGCGACGATGTACGGCAGGACGTCCTTCCACCCGATACGCCCCGCGGCCGCGGCGCCCAGCGTGACGGCCGGGTTGAAGTGACCGCCGGAGATCGGGCCGAACGCGTAGGCGCCGACGACGACCGTGAGGCCGAACGCGAGCGCGACCGCGCTGTAGACCGCCGCGTTCGGAGCGGGCTCGGTGTAGAGGTTGGAGGCGAACAGCGCAGTGCCGACGCCGCCGAAGACGAGGAGGAAGGTGCCGAATCCTTCGGCCGCGAGTTTCGCGCCGAGGGTGGGCACAGCCGACGTGGAATCACTCATGATCTGTGTCCTTTCGCATGACCGGCCCAGCTGGCCCGGCGAACCACATGATTCCGCTGTTCACAGAGAACTCCCAGAAGGCGCGCCGTGCGGATCGCGCGCCGCACTTTCTTGAATGAATCAAAACAAGTAGAGTGTTCGTATGACGATCGCCCTGCACGACACCGACGACGCGATCCGCGCCGCTGGTCTCCGGGTGACCGAATCCCGTCGAGCCGTGTTCGACGCCCTGCACGCGCACCCGCACGCGAGTGCCGATGAGATCCACGCCGCCGTGCGGCCGCTGGTCGAGTCCACCAGTCTGCAGTCGGTCTACAACGCGCTGGGCGACTTCGCCGCCGCCGGTCTCGTGCGCCGCATCGAGCCCGCCGGCCATCCGATGCTGTTCGAACTGCGCGTCGACGACAATCACCACCACCTCGTGTGCACACGATGCGGTGCGGTCGAAGACGTCGACTGCTCGGTCGGGCACGCCCCCTGCCTCGTGCCGAGCGATGCCCACGGCTATCGTGTCGCCGTCGCCGAGGTCACCTACTGGGGGCTGTGCGCCTCCTGTGCGGCCGAAGACTCCTGATCCTCACAACATCCACCCTGCCCTCACATCGGAAGGACAACCATGACCGCTCACGAACAGGTCCCCGGCATCGGTGACGACGTCACCGGAATCGACCAGTCGAAGACCGTCACCGACGAGCCCGTCGAGCCCGGCGAAGCGGGCGCCTGCCCCGTCATCCACGCACAGCCGCACCCGACGATGGGCTCGGCCAACCGCGTCTGGTGGCCCGAGCAGCTGAACCTCAAGATCCTCGCGAAGAACACCGCCGAGCGGAACCCGCTCGACGGCGACTTCGACTACAAGGCCGCCTTCGAGGCGCTGGATCTGGATGCCGTCAAGAAGGACATCGAAGAGACCATCACCACCTCGCAGGCCTGGTGGCCCGCGGACTTCGGTCATTACGGTCCGTTGATGATCCGCATGGCCTGGCACAGTGCAGGCACCTACCGGGTCACCGACGGTCGTGGCGGCGGCGGCACCGGACAGCAGCGCTTCGCGCCGCTGAACAGCTGGCCGGACAACGTCGGTCTCGACAAGGCCCGCCGCATCCTGTGGCCAGTGAAGAAGAAGTACGGTCAGTCGCTCAGCTGGGGCGATCTGATGATCCTCGCCGGCAACGTCGCGCTCGAGTCCATGGGCTTCCAGACCTTCGGGTTCGCCGGTGGACGCATCGACGCATGGGAGCCGGACGACGACGTGTACTGGGGCCCCGAGACCACCTGGCTCGGCGACGAGCGGTACTCGGGCGACCGCGACCTCGAACGTCCGCTCGCAGCCGTGCAGATGGGCCTCATCTACGTCAACCCGGAGGGCCCGAACGGCAACCCCGACCCGCTCGCGTCGGCCCGCGACATCCGCGAGACCTTCGCGCGCATGGCCATGGATGACGAGGAGACCGTCGCGCTGATCGCCGGCGGACACACCTTCGGCAAGACGCACGGTGCGGCTCCGGACTCGAACCTCGAGGAGAACCCGGAGGCCGCTGGTCTCGAGCGTCAGGGCCTCGGCTGGAAGAACAACCACGGCACCGGCAAGGGCGACGACCAGATCACCAGTGGTCTCGAGGTCACGTGGACCTACCACCCGACCCGCTGGGACAACGAGTTCTTCCACATCCTGTACGCGTACGACTGGGAGCTGTTCCAGAGCCCGGCCGGCGCCAACCAGTGGCGTCCGAAGAACGGTGCGGGTGAGGACATGGTCCCGCTCGCGCACTCGGACGGACGCCGCGAGCCGCGCATGCTGACCAGCGACCTGGCGCTGCGCTTCGACCCGATCTACGGTCCGATCTCGGAGCGCTTCAAGGACGACCCGGAGGCATTCGCCGACGCGTTCGCGCGTGCGTGGTTCAAGCTGACGCACCGCGACATGGGCCCCCGTGCCCGCTACATCGGCGCCGAGGTCCCGGCCGAGGAGCTCATCTGGCAGGACAACGTGCCCGCCGTCGACCACGCGCTGATCTCGGATGCCGACGCCGCGCTGCTCAAGGCGAAGGTGCTGGAGTCCGAGCTCTCGGTCGCCGACCTGGTCTCGGTCACGTGGGCTGCGGCATCCACGTTCCGCGGCAGCGACAAGCGCGGCGGCGTCAACGGCGCCCGCATCCGTCTGGCTCCGCAGAAGGACTGGGAGGTCAACGACCCGCAGCGCGTCGCCCGCGTCCTGAACGTCCTCGAGGGCATCCGTGCCGAGTTCAACGACGCGCAGACCGGCGACGTCCGGGTGTCGCTGGCCGACCTGATCGTGCTCGCCGGTAACGCGGGTGTTGAGAAGGCCGCGAAGGATGCCGGCGTCGACGCCGTCGTGCCGTTCCACGCCGGACGCACCGACGCCTCGCAGGAGCAGACCGACGTCGTGTCGTTCGCGTTCCTGGAGCCCGCCTCGGACGGTTTCCGCAACTACGTCTCGAAGGACGTCGCGGCGATCCCGGCCGAGCATCTGCTGCTTGACAAGGCGAACCTGCTCACGCTGACCGCTCCGGAGCTCACCGTGCTCGTCGGCGGTCTGCGCGTGCTGGGGGCGAACTGGGACGGTTCGCAGTACGGCGTCTTCACCGAGACGCCCGGTGTGCTGACGAACGACTTCTTCGTGAACCTGCTCGACCTCGGCACCACGTGGAAGCCGCTCGACCCGGGCTCGCACGCCTTCGAGGGTCGGGTCGACGGCACCGATAAGGTCGTCGGTCGCGGGACCCGCGTCGACCTGCTGTTCGGCTCGAACTCCGAGCTGCGCGCGATCGCCGAGGTGTACGCCTCCGACGACGCCAAGGAGAAGTTCGTGCGCGACTTCGTCGCCGCGTGGGGCAAGGTCACCGAGCTCGACCGCTTCGACCTGGTCTGATCCCGGTCTCCGAACGGCCCTCGCCTCACGGCGGGGGCCGTTCGGCGTCGTCCAGGATCGCGAGCGGTTCCGAGCCCTTGTGCCGATCCATCCTCGGCCCTCCGGTCGCAGTCGGCGCCGCTTCGCGGGGGCGACCGGGCGTTCCCGTCGCAATTGATGCCGCTTCGAGGCGAAAACAGCGGCATCAACTGCGACCGGAACTTCATTCGGCAGGCGGAGACCGGCATCAACTGCGACCGGAGCGGGCACCGCGGATATCGAGGAGCGGTACGAAACGCGTACCGCTCGGCACGGTCAGCGGGACAGCGCCTGGCGGATCCGCTCGATCAGCTCCCCAGGTCGCGTGAAGAGCTCGCTGGAGACCTCGATCACGATCCATCCCGCGGCGCGGAGCGCGGCGATCCGCTCCACGTCAGCGGCGTAGTTCCCGGAGTGGAGCCTGCCCTGATACTCGATCGCGACCTTCAGGTGCGGATACGCGAGATCGACGCACCCGAGGAAGCGACCGTGATCGTCGAACACGTCCTGGTTGAGCAGGGGTTCCGGGAGACCCGCGCGGACGATTCGCACCCGCAGCTTCGACTCGCGTGGAGACCACGAGTCCTCGCGGATCAGTTCGACGGCTTCGCGGAGGTTCTGGATGCCGGTGCGCCGGCGTGCCGCGATCGTCGCGCGAAGCGTGTCGATGGTCGTCATGGGGGCCTTTCCGGCATCGGGTCGCCCGACGCCAGGTCGCCAGACGCGGCAGAAGTGGTCTCCGAGGGCGACCAGATCCTCCAGGTCCCACGCGCCCAGTTGAGCCCAGGCTGTCTCCGGTGCGGCGAAGGCCAGGTTTCCACGCTGGATCACGCGAGTGGACGATGGGTCCGAGCGGTGCGCCGTGACGCCGATGGCTCGGACGAGAGGCCCGGTTCCGTTGGTGGTGACGTGGACGGGCAGCGTCGATCCATCGACGGCGAGGCCCTTGACTGCGACCAACGGGATCGGCCCGCCGAGAAGAGCCACGGCACTCTCGTGGCTCAGATACTGGTCGTCCTTGAGACGGGGTGCATATCGCCTCGCCTGTACTCGGCGCTCGCGTGCCTGTACTTCGAACGGATCGGGCTTCGTCGACCGACGGACGACGCCGGATCCGGACGGGGTCGACGTCGGCGGCACCTCCGGGACCCAGCGAATCCCGCGGAACGGGATCTCGAGGTCCGATCGTCTCAATCGGCCCGCGGTGACGCCCGCGCTCAGAGCTCGTTGCACAGTGAAGGACCTGCCCATCTCGGGCGGCAGATCGGCCGGCTTTCGCATGGGCTCGATGGTGGCACCGATCCGCCGAGCGCTGCGAAAGTTCTCCACAGGGCATAGCCGATGCTCCGGTCGCGATTCATGTCGCAAAGGCACGCGAGTTCAAAGAACCGGTCGCAGTTGATGCCGCCTCGGTTCGCGCAGAGCGGCGTCAAGTGCGATGGGAACGGTCGCGGGGGTGGGCCAAGCGGCGTCAAGTGCGACGGGAACGGTCGCGGGGTACGCGGAGCGGCGTCAAGTGCGACGGGAACGGATGCGCGTTCGGGGCAGAGCGGCGTCAACTGCGACCGGAACAGACGCCGGCGACGGCCTACAGGCGGCCTGCGGCCTTCAGCTCGAGGTAGCGGTCAGCGATCCGCGGGGGGAGCGACTCCGGATCGGCCGCGATCGCCTCGCCACCCGCGCGGCGCACAGCATCGGCGACGTTCTCGGCATCCCGGAGCGTGCGTTCGGCGGCCGCGGCCAGATAGACGTCCTCGCGGGACCCGCGTCCGCGTGCGATCTCGGCGACGGACGTGTCGGTCACCGATCCCACCAGCACAGTGGTCGCGCGCCCCGGCTGGGGGAATGCGCCGAGGAAGCCGCGCGCGGACTCCGCGGCATCCTGTGCGGTGAGCACGACGATCAGCGACGGCCGTGTCGTCAGCGTGCGCAGCGAGGCGAACGCGGCCGGCCAGTCCGTGTCGACGAGCCCGGCGTGCACCGGCGCCATCGCGTCACTCATCGCCGGGAGCAGCGCGGCGCCGTCGACCCCCGTCACGCGGCCGCGCACGACGCGGTCGAACATCTGCACGTGCACGTGGTCGCCGGCGCGTGAGGCAAGAGCCCCCAGCAGCAGCGCCGCCTCGATGGATGCCTCCAGGCGCGTGCCGTCGCCGACGCGCGCGGCCGCCGTCCTGCCGGTGTCGATGAGGATCACCACGTGACGGTCGCGTTCCGGTCGCCACGTGCGCAGCATCGTCGTGCCTGCCCGCGCGGTCGCCCGCCAGTCGATCGATCGGATGTCGTCGCCGCGCACATACTCGCGCAGCGAATCGAACTCGGTTCCCTGGCCGCGGACCTGGATGCTCGTGTTGCCGTCCAGCTCCTTCAACCGTGCGAGTCGCGAAGGCAGGTGCTTGCGCGAGGTGAACGCGGGGAGCACCCGCACAGCCCCGCGGACATCATGCCGTGCCTGACGTCCGCCGAGTCCGAGCGGCCCGGACGACCGGATCATCACGAATCCGCTGACCAGTTCGCCGCGTCGGCGCGGGTGCAGGGGGATCTCGATCCGGCGCCGCTCGCCAGCGGGCACGATCACGCGCTGGCGTTCGGTCGACGAGCCGGCCGTCGGCTGCCACGCATCCCGTATGCGCGCCTGCAGCGTCCGCGACCCGGTGTTGTGCAACGCCACGCTGACCGGCACCGGCTCGTTCAGCCGCGCCCGCGCCGGCACGCGCCTGGTCACCACGACCGAGCGAGCGGATGCCGCGAGCACCACGTCCACCGCGAGCAGCACGAGGCACAGCAGCACCCAGCCGCCGACGACCGCCCACGCCGGACTCCCCGTCGTCGACGACAGCACGACGACGGGGAGGATTCCCAGCCCGATGAGCAGGGCGAAGCGGCCGGTGAGGAACACTTAGATCGGGACTCTCGTCTGCTGGACGACCGCGGTCAGCACGGCGTCCGCCGAGACGCCTTCCATCTCGGCATCCGGGCGCAGCTGCAGGCGATGACGCCAGACCGGCACGAGCATGGTCTGCACGTGGTCCGGGGTCACGGCGGACGAACCGTTCAGCCAGGCCCACGCCTTCGCGGCCGCGAGCAACGCGGTCGAGGCGCGGGGGCTGGCGCCCAGCTGCACCGACGGCGACTGCCGACTAGCGCGCGCCAGGTCGACGACGTAGCCGAGGACATCGTCGGTGACGTCGACACGCGCTGCGGCATCCTGCGCTGCACGGATCTCATCGGCGGTGACGACGGGCTCGATGCCGGTGAGCGCACGCGGCGAGAAGCCGCTCGCGTGCAGGCGGAGGACGTTCACCTCGGCATCCCGCTCGGGCATGGCGACGACCAGCTTCATGAGGAACCGGTCGAGCTGCGCTTCCGGGAGCGAGTACGTCCCCTCGTGCTCGATGGGGTTCTGCGTCGCGGCGACGAGGAACGGATCCGGCAGCGCACGGCTCACCCCGTCGGCCGAGATCTGGCGCTCCTCCATGGCCTCCAGCAGCGCGGCCTGGGTCTTCGGCGGCGTGCGGTTGATCTCGTCGGCGAGCAGCAGGTTCGTGAAGACCGGACCCGCGCGGAATTCGAACTCTCCCGTGCGCGCGTCGTACACGAGCGACCCCGTCACATCTCCCGGCATGAGGTCGGGGGTGAACTGGACGCGTTTGGTGTCGAGTCCCAGCGCCCTGGCGAACGATCGCACCACGAGCGTCTTGGCGACGCCGGGTACACCTTCCAGCAGCACGTGCCCTCTGGCCAGCAGCGATACCAGCAGACCGGTCACAGTGCCGGCCTGTCCGATCACGGCCTTGTCGACCTCCTGGCGCACGCGGTGCATGGCCTGGCGCAGCGCCGCGTCGTCGGCGGGATTCGTCAGCGGGGTGGTCATGGGTTCCCTTCCAGAAGGTCGAAAGCAGTCGGTGAGGGGGCAGGGGTCATCGCGTGCCCCGTTCGGTCCGGATGGCGTCGTCGACGGCGGACTCGAGGTCGCTGAGGTTCCGCGCGTGGTCGATGAGCTGATCGTCGGATGCCGGGAGGGCACCGGTCAGCAGTTCCTGCACCGAAGTGCGCGGGATGCCGAGTCGATCGGCCACGGCATCCGCGACCTCGCCGGCGCCCGCGCGATCGTGCAGGCCGAGCCGGCGCGCGAGCCGGCGCACGGTGCCGTCGCGGATGGCCTCGGCCGCGTGCCCGGCGTCGGCGGCCTTCGCCGTCAGCCGCGCGCGGCCGTGCATGGTCTCGGATGCGCGCACGGTCACGGGCAGCGTCTCGGCGACGAGAGGACCGAACCGGCGGCCGCGCCACAGGGCTGCGGCGACACCCGCGAGGATCAGCATCACGATCGCCGGCGTCACCCAGCTGGGGGTGAGCTCGCCCAGTGACGGCTCGGTCTGCGCCTCGAGATCGGAGTCGGCGAAGGACGGCACGTACCAGACCACGTGGCCGGTCTGGCCGAGCAGTGCGAGCCCGAGCGCGGCGTTGCCGTCCTGGGCCAGGTAGCCGTTTCCGAACAGCCGGGTGCCGTCGATCATCGCCCGCTCCCCGACTTCGGTCTCGTCGACGAGCAGGGCGGCGTTGCCGTCGTCGTCGCCATAGCACCCTGTGACGCCGTCGGCCGGGATGAACAGGCGCCCGGGGTGGATCTCGCCGACCCGCGCGAACTCGGCCAGGTCGCAGGACGCCGTGACGGCGGCCGCCGTGCTGGCCGACGTGCTCTCGCCGAGTTCGAGCAGGGACAGCATGCGGGAGCTCGCCGACAGCAGCACGATCCGGTGCGCGGGTTCCAGGAGCTGCAGGACCGCCTCGTCCGACAGCGAGTACGGATCGGTCATGACGAGTGTCGTGTCGTCTTCGATCGCGGCGATCGCGTCCGCACGTGTTCGCACGACCTCGACCTCGACGTCCTGGTCGCGCAGGATCTCGGCGAGAGCGAGCATGCCGTGTTCGCCGGTGCCGTCGGGGTCGCCGCCTCCGCGGAACGGCACGGACGTCGCAGCCCCGATCCGCATGATCAGCAGCGCTCCGCCGATCACCAGCAGGATGATGACGATCCAGCCGAGCACGCGGCGCGTGCGGCGCGGCGGTGCGGCCGCTGTCGATGCGGGCAGCTCGGTGGTCGTGCTCATGCCGGCACCGCCTGCGGATGCCGAGCCGCCAGCCGCTCGTCGATGTCGCTCAGGGCGCGGTAGCTCTCCGGCGAGGACGGATGCTCGAGGTAGCGCACATCGTCGAAGGCGCTCGCCGCCTCGTGCAACGCGGCGGTCTCATCCGGGAACACCCGCGCGGTGTCCCGGGCGATCGCCTGGGCGGTGGCGCCGGGGGCGGGGTCGATCAGGTCGCGTTCGAGCAGGCCGCGGGCGAGCGCGCGGAAACGCAGGATGGTCGCCGCCTCCCAGTCGCCCGATCTCGCTGCGCGTTCGGCGTCGGCGCGCAACTGCGCAGCGGTGCGGTCGTCGCGCTCGCCGAGGAGATCTCGTCCGGCGCCGCGCACGGTGCGCGACGCGCGGGGGCGTCCCCACACGATGAGCGCTGCGATGAGCGCGGCGACGATCACGACGCAGACGACGACCAGTGCGAGCGGCCCCACCTGTCCGCCGCCGTCCGGCGTGAACAGGTCGCCGAGGTAGCGGACGACATCGCGGGCGAGCAGGTCGAACCAGGTCGGCCGCGACGCGTCGTAGCGGGGCTCGGCGAGTTCCTGCTCGGCCCAGCGCCGCGCTTCGTCCCCGTCGGGGACGAACGGCTCGAAGGGCAGGATCATGCGCGCCCGCCGGGAGGAGCCCACGGGCTGTCGGACGGCGGCTCGGGCTGGGTGGACTCGGGCTGGGGGGACTCGGGTTGCGCAGGCTCGGCCTGCGGGCGGACGGGCGGAGGTGCCGGCTGCGCGTAAGGCGGCTGCGGGGCCGCGGCGGCGTGCGGCTCGGCCGCGGGGTACGGCTGCGCGGGCTGGCCCGGGTACGGCTGCGACGGCTGGGCATACGGCTGACCTGGCTGCGCTGCCGGTGCGGCGCCGAACGCCGGCGCGTATCCGGGGGCCTGTCCGTAGCCCGGTGCCGGCGCGTATCCCGGTGCCGGACCCCATCCGGGCTGCATCGGCATCGTCGTCGGAACGGGCGTCGGCGGGGCGCTGGTGACGGCACGCGCCGGGTCGACGACGAAAGGATCGCCCAGCTGCTCGGGATTCCAGCCCAGGTCGCGGCGTTCGAGGAAGGCGATGAGCGTCTGATCCAGTCCCTCGTAGCGGTACCGGCAGTCGATGTACACGAAGGCGGCGCCGGTGCCCTGCACGACCAATGCGACGGCCTGGATCACGAGCACCAGGACCTGCGGCAGCACCGTGGCGAGGATCCCCGCCGTGATGACGACGGCCGGATCCTCGCTCCCGGTCGGCGCGAGCACCGGGATCAGCAGGCTGGACAGCAGGGAGAGCGGGAAGCTCACCAGCTGCGCGGCGAAGCCCATGATCAGGTTGATGAGGAACATCACGCCGAACGCGACCCAGAACCGCCCGCGGGTCAGGCGCCAGCTGCGTACGAGTGCTTCGCGCAGCGTCGCCTGCTCGAACACCAGCACGCTCGGCACGAGCAGCAGCTTCGTGCCCAGCCAGACGGCGAGCGGGATGCTGGCGGCGATGACGAGCAGGACCAGGCCGATCCCGAGGCCGAGGAAGTCGGAGGATCCGCCGATGAACCCGATCACGAGACCCGCGATGATGCCCCCGGCGATGGCGATCACCCCGAGCGTGAACAGCATCTGCAGTAGCGCGAAGCCGACCAGACGCCAGAAGACCGGCCGCACCTGCGTCCAGAGCCGGGAGAGCCCGGCCTTCTCGCCGACGGCTGCGAACCGCACCTCGGCGGCCACGATGCCTTGGACGAGCGCCGTGAATCCGAGCGAGAGCAGGCCGACGCCGAACGCGACGAGTCCGTTGATCGCGAAGGTGCCGATCAGCAGGGGCTCGAAGTCCGGCGAACCCGGGGAGACGTTCTGCAGCCGGAGGATCGTCACGATCAGGACGGTCACCATGATGCCCGCGGCCACGAGCGCCATGAGAAGCTGCATCACCACGGCGAAGCCGAACACGACCTTCGGGTTGTGGCGCAGCACGGCGAAGGCTCGGCCGAGGAGCATGCCGAAGGTGAACGGGTGAAGCGGGACGATCCCCCGCTTCGGGGCCGGTGTCCACGTCTGTCCGCTCACGGCGCTCCCTCCGACAGTGCTGTTCCCATCGTGTCATACCGCCCGCGAGGGCCGGCGGGGCGGCGAGGGTTCCGTGAAGGACGGCGTGTCGTGAAGTACGCTGGGAAAATCTGCGGCCGTTCGGTGTGTTCCCGACGACCGCCCTGGGAAGAAAATCGGAGCTGGGCACATATGACCTCACGCATCCTCGTTGTCGACGACGACACCGCACTCGCCGAGATGATCGGGATCGTGTTGCGCACCGAGGGATTCGAACCGGTGTTCTGCGCCGACGGCGCACGGGCCGTGGAGGAGTGGCGCACGCAGCGGCCGGACCTGATCCTGCTCGACCTGATGCTCCCCGGAATGGACGGCATCGAGATCTGCACCCGGATCCGTGCCGAATCCGGCATCCCGATCATCATGCTCACCGCCCGCAGCGACACCGCGGACGTCGTGCGCGGGCTCGAAGTCGGAGCCGACGACTACATCGTCAAGCCGTTCAACCCGAAGGAGCTGGTGGCGCGCATCCGCACCCGGCTGCGCCCGTCGACGCAGGCCGCCAGTGAGGTGCTGCGCATCGGGGATCTCGTCGTCGACGTCGACGCGCACGAGGTCCGCCGCGGCACCGCGCCGATCGCACTGACGCCGCTGGAGTTCCAGCTGCTCGTCGCACTGGCATCGCGGCCCCAGCAGGTGTTCTCGCGCGAGATGCTCCTCGAACAGGTGTGGGGCTACCACTACAAGGCCGACACCCGTCTGGTGAACGTGCACGTTCAGCGTCTGCGCGCCAAGGTCGAGCTCGACCCGGACAACCCGAAGATCGTCATGACGGTGCGCGGCGTCGGATATCGCGCCGGCACCGTCGTCTAGGAGTCCGCGTGATCGCGACGACCGCGACGGTCACGCAGGTCGGCCTCTGGCGCGACTGGCGCAGCTGGCCGTCGAACATGAGCGCGCTCTGGCGACGGTCGTTGCGCTTCCGCACGATCGCCATCACGCTGCTGCTCACGGCATCCGCGGTGTTCGTGACCTGCGCGACCATGGCGCTCGTGATCGCGAACGACCTGTTCGAGTCGCGCAAGGACCAGGCGCTCGCCGATGCGCGCCGTGCGGTGGCGGCGGCCCAGACCACGCTGGACGCGGCAGAGGTCGGCGACGACCGCGCCGCCTTCGTGGCGCTGTGGCGCGTCGTCCAGCGCGATCTTCGCGGCACGTCCTCCTCCGACCGCATCGCCGTGTTCCAGGGCGACATCGAGCCTGGCGGGTACGCGCCGCCGACCTTCGGATCGATCGAGCTGCTGGACGAGGGCCTGGTCACATCGGCGCTGCGCACGCGCGTCGAGGAGATCGACGACGTGCAGGCCTGGCAGTCCGTCGCGCTGGAGGAGGACGGCTCCGAGGTGCCGGGGGTCATCGTCGGACAGCAGCTCTTCGTGCCGGACGTCGGCCCGTACGAGGTGTACATCGCGTACGACCTGTCCGACTCGGAGCAGACTCTGCTGTTCGTGCAGCGGACCCTCTGGGTGGCCGGCATCTCGCTCGTGGCGATCATCGCGGCCATCTCGTGGATTGTGCTGCGCTCGATGTCGGTGCCGATCGTCGAGGCGGCCGAGACCAGCGCGCGGTTCGCGACGGGCGATCTCGGCGTGCGCATCCCCGTGCACGGCGAGGACGAGCTGGCGACGCTCGGGCACTCGTTCAACGCCATGGCCGACAGCATCGAGGCCCAGATCAAGGAGCTCGGCGAGCTGTCCCTCGTGCAGCAGAGGTTCGTGTCCGACGTCTCGCACGAGCTGCGTACCCCGCTCACGACGATCCGTCTCGCCGCCGACATGCTCAACGATCAGCGCGGCGACTTCGATCCCACGACGGCGCGGACGGCCGAGCTCCTGCACACCCAGGTGCAGCGCTTCGAGACGCTGCTGAACGACCTGCTCGAGATCAGCCGCTACGACGCCGGTTCCGTGCAGCTCGAGCTGGAGGCGACGAGTCTGGCGCACCTCGCCGAGGATGTGATCGACCAGATGCGACCGCTGGCCGACGGTCACGGCACCGAGCTGCGCCTGGTCGCCCCTGGCGGATACTCGCCCGTCGACATGGATGCCCGCCGGGTCCGCCGTGTGCTGCGCAACCTCATCGGCAACGCGATCGAGCACGGTGAAGGACGCCCCGTGGTCGTCACGGTGGACAGCAACCAGCACGCCGTCGCGGTGGGGGTCAGGGACTTCGGGCTCGGGATGTCAGCGGCCGACGCCGAGCGGGTGTTCGACCGGTTCTGGCGTGCTGATCCGTCCCGCCAGCGCACGATCGGCGGGACGGGGCTCGGGCTGTCGATCGCGCTCGGCGACGCGCGCCTGCACGGCGGCAGCCTGGCGGTCTGGTCCGAGCTCGCCGTCGGGTCGAACTTCGTGCTGACCATCCCGCGGCATCCTGGGCCGATGCAGGGCGCATCGCCTGTTCCGCTGGAACCGGCGGACGCGCTCGGCGATCTCTCCGATGCGACGCAGCCCCTGCATGTCGCACAGGTGCGCTACGAGCTGGATGCCGAGGCGCACGGCGCCGTCGATCCGGACGCGGCGAAGCGGAAGGACCGATCATGAGAATCCGCACGGCTCTGCGCGGTGCCGTCGTCGTGGCGCTCGCCGCCGCCCTGACCGCCTGCGCAGGACTGCCCACGTCCGGTCCCGTCGGCATCGGCCTTCCCGTCGGCGCCGTTGAAGCCGACTCGCCCTTCACTGAGCGCGCGTCGAGTCCGATCGCCGGTGCCGGGCCCGAAGTGATCGTCGCCGGGTTCCTGGAGGCTTCCATCACCCCGACCGACAACTGGGCGATCGCGAAGGAGTTCCTCACCCCGGAGTTCGCCGATACCTGGCGCCCCGGCGCCGGCGTCACGATCGACGTCGCCGGGTCCCGCACCTACGCGTCGAGCGTCGACACGGCCGAGGAACTCGAGTCGGCGAACGCAGCCGACGTCGATGTCGACCTGGATCAGCGCGCGAGTGTGGACGCGGACGGCCGCTACACCGAGGCGGGAGGCGGCACCGAGCTCGACTTCCAGCTGGCGCGCGGCGAGGACGGCGAGTGGCGGATCTCGAGCGCGCCGGACGGCATCGTGCTCGACGAGGGTTCGTTCCAGCAGGTGTACAGCCGGTACTCGCTGCAGTACTTCGACCAGAGCTGGCGCCACCTCGTGCCCGACGTGCGCTGGTACCCGCGCGGATCGAACGTCGCCACGTCGATCACTCAGGCCGTGATCGAGGGGACGCCGAGCGACTGGCTCGAGCCCGCCGTGCACACCGCGTTCCCCGCCGATGTGCTGCTGGACGGCAATTCGGTTCCGGTGTCGGAGCAGATCGCGAGCGTCGCACTCACGGATGCCGCACTGTCGCTGGACGCGGCCACACTCGCGCGGATGCGGACGCAGCTGGAGAGGAGCCTCACGGCGACCGGCGTCACCGAGGTGAGCTTCACCGTGAACGGCAGCGCTCTGGAGACCGACGAGGCGGGCCTCGCGGGTGACGGCGGCGACGTCAGCACGATCGTTCTGACCGAGGACGGCTTCGGCAGCCTGGTCGGCGGCGAGGTGACGCCGATCGCCGGCATCACCGATCCGCTCAGGCAGTTCCAGGATCCGATCACGGCGATCGATCTCGCGCAGGGCGAAGGACTCGCCGCGGTGCAGGTGAGCACGGGGGTCGTCTTCGCGATCACGAACTCGAAGGCGAACGAGCTCGATTCCCGGCCCGGTCTGGTCAAGCCGTCGATCGATCCGTACGGTTTCATCTGGTCTGTGCCCGCCGGTGATCCGCAGGAACTGCACGCGTGGACCGAGGACGTCACGCCCCACGACGTCGCGGATGCCTGGCCGGAGGCATCGGCGATCTCGGCGCTGCGCGTGTCGACGGATGGCGTGCGCATCGCCGCCCTGGTCACCATCGGCGGTCGACAGAGCGTCGTGACCGCGGTGATCCTCCGTGATGAGAGCAACGTCCCCACCGGTCTCGGACCGACCCACGAGGTCGTCGAGCTGAGCGCTCCGGCGCACGGGCTGGTGTGGTCGGGGAGCGACAGCCTCGGCATCCTGGCGAAGGGCGAGGATGCGGCACTCAGGACGCAGATCGTCGGCGGCCCCGGCAGCGAGCAGACGGCGCCCACCGGCAGCGTTTCGTTCGCGGGTGCGAAGTCGCAGGCGGGTCTTCGGATCCTCGGCTCCGACGGCACGCTGTACGCACCCCGCGCATCGGCCTGGCAGGAGTTCTTCTCGGGCGTCCTGGTACTGGGGACCAGGGCGGGGTACTGATCCGACCGGCCCTGCACAGCGCTCGCGATCGATGAGTTCTGCACCGATGCCGGAGATGCTGCGGGTTCCGCCGGGCACGGCCCCCAACCGTCCGCACACACTGACCGGATGCCGGAACGCGATACCGACGCTCGCCTGATCGATGAGATCCTCAGCGTGCTCCTGGGCGCCTCGTGCGCAGGCTGCGATGAGCCGGGGCGCGTGCTGTGCGACGGATGCCGTGAGCTGCTGCGCGCTGCGCCGGCGCAGCGCGTCCTCACTGGCGGCCTCTCCGCCACGGCCGCGCTGTCGTTCGAGGGCGTGGCCGCGCGCTGCATCCGTGCCGTGAAGGAGGAGGGGAGCACGCTGCTCGTCCGGCCTCTCGCGGCGGCCCTGCACGAGGCGCTGCCCTCGGATCCGAAGGCTCTGCTCGTGCCGGTGCCGACCTCCCGAGCGTCCTTCCGGCGTCGTGGCTATCGAGTTCCAGAGATGCTCGTGCGCGCATGCGGGCGACGCACGGCACGCCTGCTCGCCCATGCCGGCGGCACTGAGGATCAGCGCGGGCTCGGCCGGGCAGCGCGGGAACGCAACGTCGCAGGGAGCATGCGCGCGAGGCACCTCGGCGCCGGGGAGGAGGTGGTGCTCGTCGACGACGTCATCACGACAGGATCCACTCTCGTCGAAGCAGCCGAGGTCCTGTCCGAAGCGGGATTCCGTGTGCGCGGAGCGGTCGCCCTCGCCGCCACGCCGAAGCGGAGATGAACGCTCGGCCGACACGAGGCAAATGGGTCGTGACATCCATCGGAACGGGGACTACGGTAGGGGTTCACAAGGCGACCACGGTCCGCCCTTGGCCGGGAGGACCGGGACAAGGAGGCACGAATGGAAACGAGCATCGTCGGCGTGGGAGTGAGCATTTCGGATCGCTTTCGCACCGTAGTCGAGGAGAAGATCGCCCGGATCTCCACGCTCGCGGGCCGAGCTCAGCGCTTGGATGTCAAGGTCACCCATCGGGCGTATCGCGGCGGTCGCATTCCCGATGAGACTGTCGAACTCACCCTGGTGAGCAAGGGCCCCGTCGTGCGAGCGGAGGCCACCGACGGCGACAAGTTCGTCGCCCTCGATCTCGCGCTCGACAAGATGTCGGAGCAGCTGCGTCGCGCGAAGGAGAAGCGCGTCGACGGTCGCCAGCATCCGCGAGGCGCCCATTTCGAGAAGGGCAGCGGCGCCCTGGAGGGAATCGACGTGCAGCCGGCATCCGCCGACGTCCTGCATGCCGTCGCGACCGGCGCGGTCCCGGTGCTCGCCCAGGAGGAGGAGGCGTACTCACCGGTCGTCATCCGGACGAAGAACTTCGACGCGGAATGGATGACAGTGGAGGAGGCCGTCGACCGCATGGAGCTGGTCGGACACGACTTCTTCCTCTTCGTCGATGTCCGCACCGATCACCCGAGCGTCGTCTACCGGCGCAAGGGATGGGACTACGGCGTCATCTCGTTGACCACTCAGGCGTCGCCGGAGGAGGCAATGGCGTCCTGAGCCGTCCCTGAACGCATCGAAGGCCCGGCTCGCGCCGGGCCTTCGTCGTGAGCGGGAGAGTCAGTCGAAGATCCCGTCCAGGATGCTGCCGATCACGAGGCCGCCGAGGATGCCGGAGGCGAGGTCGCCGCCGCCGCCACCGCGGCGTCCGCCACCCCAGCCGCCACCACCCCAACCGGGCGCGTCGCCGCCCCAGCCGTCGTTCTGCTGCTGCGGACGGGAGGAATCGATGTCGCGCTGGGCGAGCTGCAGCGCCTCGGAGGCGAGTTGCGCCACACGTCGCGCGGCGGCGAGAGCCTGCTCCCTCGTCTCCTCGGCGGGCAGAAGCGTCGGAACGTCGGTGCGAAGCCGCTCGGCTTCGGCGAGGCGCGTGCGGGCATCCGCGCCGATCCAGCCGCGGTGTCCTGCGATGAGGCTGCGGGCGACGCCGAGCTGACGGTCGGCATCGTCGAGCGCGTGCTGCACGTGCTCCAGCGAGGGCAGCGGGTGCTCGGCGCGGTGGCGCGCCGTGGCGATCGCGTCGTCGAGCGCGGTGTTCGCCGTGCGCAGCCTGCTCAGCTCCGCGAACGGATCGTTGCGCGTCCCGGACGGGCTCAGCGATGCCAGCGCCTTCTCGAGGTCGGAGATCGCGGCGGTCACGGCAGGCACCTGCGGCGCGGTGCGCGCAGCGACGATATCGCCGCGCGAATCGGCCACGACCTCGGCGAGTGTCGATTCGGCCCGAAGCGCCTCGATCTCGAAGTCCTCCACGGCGTCCAGGACGACACCGGCACGTCGCACGGCCTCGGCAGCGGTCTCCAGGGCGAGGTTGGCCTCTTCGTTCTGTCGCGCAGCACGGCGGCGCTCGGACACATCGGCGCCATGCGTGGCGAATGCGACGAGCTGTTCGGCCTCGTCGGCGGAGGCGGCGATCTGATCCATCGCGGACTCGGAGTACCGGCTCGAGAGCCGTTCGATCGTCGCACGCGCCTGAGGGAGGCGCGAGGTCAGCGTTTCGGCATCCTGACGCAGCTGGGCGATGATCTGCGGAGCCTGGCGGACCTTGGCGACCTGCTGTGCGAGCGCCGCGGTCTTCTCATCGAGCAGCTGCTCTGCCCACTCGCACAGCTGGGCGATGCGTGCGTTGCGCGTGCGCAGCTCCTCGGCCGTGTCGGGGATCTCGTCGTGGTTGAGCTGGTGCAGCTGGAACGCTTCGCGCAGGTGCGTGCGCACGGCGTCGAGCGCGGATTTCAGGTCCGCGGTCAGCGACGCTCCGAGCTCTGCTTCGGCGAACACCAGTTCGTCGCTCGCCGTGCGGATGCGCTCATCGGCCGCGACGAGCGCCTGCTCGGCCTTGCGTGCGAGGTCGGCATCCTGCGCCGCCAGTGCCGCTTCTTCTTCGCGCTTCCGTTTGCCCCAGAATCCAGCCATGAGCCGATCCTACTTTCCGAAGCGGATGCCGAGGCTGTGCATCCGCTCGGGGTGAACGCCCGGCACGCGTTCAGGCGATCACGGTGCGGCGGGTCAGATCGGGGCGGCGCGGTGGAACGAGCCAGCTGACCACGGCGATCGCGAGCGGCAGGCCGAGGGCGAGCAGCACCAGCCATGCCCAGGGCGTGTCGGCCATGCGCAGCGCGTACTGATCGTTCGAGGCGGACTGCATCACGATGCCCCACATCGGAATGAGACCGGCGATCGTCCCGGTGAGGGAGCCGACGCCGACGATGACGATCGCCTGCCAGAACGCGATGCCGCGGCGCAGGCGGCGACTCGCCCCGACGGCCGACAGGGTCGCGTCGTCCGGTCTGCGCTCGATGCGCGCGAGCCCGAGCGCGACCCCGCCCGCACCGAGGACGAGGATGCCCGCGACGCCGAGGATGAGCCAGAGCCAGCCATCGGATGCCGGGGGACCGTTCTCGACGGCGTAGTCGAACCCACCTTCCGCGGACCACGGCTGCCCTGCGATCTGCGCCAGCCGATCGAGCGACTGCTGTGCTGGCGGCCGATCGTACGCCGCGATCAGGTGCGCGGGGATGGTCTCGTAGCCGATCCGGTCAGCCACCTGCGGCGAGATGATGACGGGCCAGGGGAGCGTGTGCGGAAGGCGGATCTCCTGAGCGGGCACCCGCACGCTCTCCAACGGATCGGGCAGGGCGGCAGCGCCGCCGCCACGGGTCCAGTACTCATCCAGCTCTTCGCGGTTCCAGCGGTTCAGCACCACCTCATCGCCGTCGAGATACGCGCCGCCGGCCATGGTGGACGCCGGCGTCGTCACCACGGCGCCGCCGTCGGCGAAGGCCGCACGGGTGGCAGGGTCGATCGGCACGCCGAGCACCGTGTCCAGATCGTCCGCGCCGACCACGACGGCGCTCCCGCTGGTGCCGAACAGGGCGCCTGCTCGATCGAGGCAGAAGCCCGCCTCGATCGTCGCGCAATCGTCGTAGCCGAACACCTCGGGGTAGAGCGGATCCTGCCACTCGCGCGTCGCGAGATCTCCGCTGGCGTACGCATCGACATCGCCGCGCACGGTTCCCATCGTCGACGGGTCCGTCTCCTCGAGAGCCGCGACCGCCTGCGCGAGCACGGCGGGATTCTCGCCGTCCGTCCACACATTCACCACGACGGATCCGACCGGTGCCTGGTACCACCAGTTCCGCGCGGACTGCGCCATGTACACGCTCGCACCCGTCAACGCGAAGGACGCGAGGAAGACGCAGGCGGCGATCGCGGCGAAGGCCGGGACGATGCGCGCGGGGTTCGCCGCGGCGTCCCGTGCGGCGATCCGCGGAGCGAGCCCGATCCGCGATGATCCGCGGGCGATCATCGTCAGCATCCAGTGTCCGGCGAGGATCGCGCCGATCTGGAACAGCAGGGGTCCTGCGATGATGCCGATCAGGCAGAACGTGCGCGCAGGGTTGCCGTAGTCGACGACGTCCGCCGCGTTCAGGGCGGCGAGCCCGAGCCCGCCGGCGACCGTGAGCCCGACACCGACGGCCGCGAGAAGGGTGCCCCAGAACGGTCGATCCGTCCGCATCGCCGGCGGCCGACGCGTGCCGCGCAGGGACGCGAGCACGTCGCCTTTCGTGGCGGCTCTCGCCGGTGCGAGAGCGGATGCCGTGCCGACAGCCGTCGCGAAGAGCACGACCCCGGCGATGCCCCACCACGGCACATGGAAACCCCAGAAGCCGGCGACGGCTCCGTCGTCGAACAGCACCAACGCAGGGTAGGCGAGTGCTATGCCGATGCCGGCGCCGAGCACACCGCCGACGAGGCCGAGCACGCCGCCCTGCATCAGCACGATCCGGAACACGCTGCCGCGGTCCGCGCCGACGCTGGCGGCGACGGCGAGCGAGCGCTCCTGCCGACGCGCGCTCACGGCGAAACCGGCTCCGGCCAGCAGGATCACGAGATACGCCGTGAAGCCTCCGACGATCATCGCGATCCCTGCGATGTTCCAGGCCGACGCCGGGTCCGTGTACGTGTCGGCCTGCGCACGGGTCACGGCATCCCGTGCGTAGACGATCACGCCGGCACGGTTGAGCTCTGCGAGCTCGGATGCCGTGGGCTGCCATTCCGGGGCGAACCACCGGGTCGCCATCGGCTCGCGCATGTCCTCGGGGACGACCGCATCCGCGACGAAGGCTGTCTGCTCGTCGTCGCGTGAGGCCGCGTCCTTCATGATGCCGACGATGCGCAGCGTCGCAGCGGGCTCGTCGAGTTCGAGCGTGTCGCCGATCTCGACATCCCACCGGGCGAGGGCACCGGGGGAGACGGCGGTCTCGCCGTCGGTCCGCGGACGACGGCCGTCCACGAGTTCGTACCGCCCGTCGAGGCGTTCGTCGACCGCGGCGCCGACGTACGCCTTCAGCGTGCCGATGCCACCCGGTGTCCTGGCCGTCACCGTCGCCTCCGCGACTTCGAGCAGCTCGACATCAGGGACGAGGCCGTCGAGATCGGACGCCGGCGGAAGCTCCGGATTCACCGGCATCCCGTCGTCATCGCGATCGATCTCGTACCAGTACGGGTCCGACGTCATCTGCTGCCTGGTCGGGTCCTCGCCGCCCACGATCATGAGCCAGGAATCCGCGTGCCCCAGTTCGGAAGCCACCTTCTGCTCGGTGGTGCCCGCGCGGCTTGCGGAGAACGTCGCCGCTCCTGAGATCAGCGCCATCGGCAGCGCCACGAGGGCGATCACCAGCAGGCTCGTGGGCCAGGCGCGGCGCGCCTGGCGGGCGGCCAGCCGCAGTTCAACCCGGCGACGGGACCATCCGCCGCGGCGCCCGTGGGCTGCGACCTCCGCTCTGGTGCGCTCGCCGTCGTCGGATGCCGGGTTCGTCGGGCGCTCGAGCGTCGTGCTCATCGCGCGGATCCGCTGAGCAGGCTCTCGGCGCCGTCGCGGCGCGAATCGTCGACGACGCGGCCATCACGCAGGAAGACGATGCGATCGGCCCAGGCGGCGTGCCGCGCCTCGTGCGTCACGAGGATCGCCGCGGCTCCGGCATCCACCCGCCCTCGCAGCATGCGCAGGACGCCCTCGCCCGTGACGGAGTCGAGGGCACCCGTGGGCTCGTCGGCGAGGATCAGCGATCGCCCGCCGACGACGGCGCGCGCGATCGCGACGCGCTGCTGCTGCCCGCCCGAGAGATCGTCCGGGTAGGCGTGCATCCGTTCGGAGAGGCCGACTGATTCGAGCGCTTCCGCGCCCGCTCGTCGGGCGACGCGCTGGCGGAAGCCGTCGAGTTCGAGCGGGAGGATGACGTTCTCGAGCGCGGTGAGCGTCGGGATCAGGTTGAAGTCCTGGAACACGAAGCCCAGAGAGCGTCGACGGAGCTTCGCCACCTCACCGTCGGTCATGCCGCCGAGCCGACGGCCTTCGATGTACACGCCGCCGGCGGCCGGCACCTGCAACCCGCCCGCGATCGACAGCAATGTGGACTTTCCGGATCCGGACGGGCCCATGATCGCCACCAGTTCCCGGCGCTTGACCGTGAGGTTCACGTCCTGCAGAGCCTGCACCAGGAGGTCGCCCTCGCCGTACTCCTGCGTCACGCCGTCGAGGCGCAGGATCTCCTCGTTCATGCCTCGACCGCGGCTTCCGCCTCGGCCTTGGCCGGCCGGCCGCGCTTGGGCCGCTCGGTCGTGAGCTCGAGCGCCATGGCGTGCTGGGGATGCATCGCCAGGCGCTGCTCGGTGTGGTCGAGCCAGCGCACCTCCGCCTCGGCCGCGAAGATCATCGAGTCGACGACGAGCGACCAGGCCAGTTCCTGCGGCCCGTCCGGATCTCCGCCGGCGTACTTGGCGCGCTGGAGCGACTGGAGCTGCCGCAGCGATGCGACGCGCTGCGTCTGGATCACAGCGGACACGTCGATGCCGGGCAGAGTTGCTGCGACCGCGAGCTTGATCGCGAGCTCGTCGCGCGTAGCCTGCCCTCGTTCGACCGGGGAGGACAGCCAGGAGGCGACCTCGACGGAGCCGGCATCCGTGATCTCCCAGTACACGTGCCCCTGGTCGTCCGGCGCTCCGCGTTCGACCAGGCCGTCGCGCTCGAGGCGCTCGAGCGTGTTGTAGATCTGGCCGACGTTCAGGGGCCAGGTGGACCCCGTGCGCCGATCGAATTCCGCGCGCAGCTGGTAGCCGTAGCACGGCCCCTGGTCGAGAATGGCGAGCAGGCTCTGACGGACGGACATGCGGTCTCCTTCGGGTGGAGGTGCGAAAGCAATACCGAGTATATACATACACGGAAACATCGTCCAGCGTCCCATGCAGGCGACGCGCAGGTCACAGCCCGGTAACATGGCACAGTATGCCCGGCACCGGCCCCATCGGGGCGGCCGGGATCTGACCCAGAACAGGGAGATGACTTAAGTGGCGAATCCTCTTGAGAAGCTGCTGCGCGCGGGTGAAGGTCGCATCCTTCGCCGCCTCAACCAGGTCGTGAAGGCCGTCGGCGCGCTGGAGGAGGACTTCGAGAAGCTCACCGACGAAGAGCTCGCGAACGAGACCACCGAGCTGCGCGCCCGGTTCGAGAAGGGCGAGACGCTCGACCAGCTGATGCCGGAGGCGTTCGCCGCCGTCCGCGAAGCGGCCAAGCGCACGCTGGGCATGCGCGCCTACGACGTGCAGATCATGGGTGGCGCTGCCCTGCACATGGGCAACATCGCCGAGATGAAGACCGGTGAGGGCAAGACGCTGGTCGCCACCTTCCCGACCTATCTGAACGCGATCGCCGGCAAGGGCGTCCACGTCATCACGGTGAACGACTTCCTCGCGTCGTACCAGGCCGAGCTGATGGGCCGCGTCTACCGCGCCCTCGGCATGACCACGGGCATCATCGTCTCAGGTCAGACGCCGGCCGTGCGCCGCGAGCAGTACGCCGCCGACATCACGTACGGCACGAACAACGAGTTCGGCTTCGACTATCTCCGCGACAACATGGCGTGGCGCAAGGAGGATCTCGTCCAGCGCGAGCACTTCTTCGCGATCGTCGACGAGGTCGACTCGATCCTCATCGACGAGGCCCGCACGCCGCTGATCATCTCCGGCCCGTCATCGGGCGAGGCGAACCGCTGGTTCGCCGAGTTCGCCAAGATCGCCCGCACGCTCGTCGAAGGCGAGGACTACGAGGTCGACGAGAAGAAGCGCACGGTCGGCGTCCTCGAGCCCGGCATCGAGAAGGTCGAGGACTACCTCGGCATCGACAACCTCTACGAGTCGGCCAACACTCCGCTCATCTCATTCCTGAACAACTCGATCAAGGCGCTCGCGCTGTTCAAGAAGGACACCGACTACGTCGTCATGAACGACGAGGTCATGATCGTCGACGAGCACACCGGCCGCATCCTGGTGGGGCGTCGCTACAACGAGGGCATCCACCAGGCCATCGAGGCCAAGGAGGGCGTGCCCGTCAAGGCCGAGAACCAGACGCTCGCCACCGTCACGCTGCAGAACTACTTCCGTCTGTACGACAAGCTCGCCGGCATGACCGGTACCGCCGAGACGGAGGCGGCGGAGTTCATGTCGACCTACCAGCTCGGCGTCGTCCCGATCCCGACGAACCGCCCGATGATCCGCAAGGACCAGGCGGACCTCGTCTACAAGAACGAGACCGCGAAATTCGCGCAGGTCGTCGAGGACATCGCGCAGCGGCACGCCGAGGGGCAGCCCGTGCTCGTCGGCACCGTCAGCGTCGAGAAGAGCGAGTACCTTTCACGCCTGCTCGCCAAGAAGGGCGTCAAGCACGAAGTCCTCAACGCGAAGAACCACGCCCGTGAGGCCGAGATCGTCGCGCGCGCCGGGCGCCTCGGCGCCGTGACCGTCGCCACCAACATGGCCGGTCGAGGCACCGACATCATGCTCGGCGGCAACGCCGAGTTCCTCGCCGTGCAGGAGCTCAAGGCCAAGGGCCTCGACCCGGCCGAGACGCCGGAGGAGTACGAATCCGCGTGGGACGAGACCTACGAGGCCATGAAGGCCATCGTCGCGGAGGAGAGCACGAAGGTCGTCGAAGCCGGAGGCCTCTACGTCCTCGGCACCGAGCGCCACGAGTCGCGTCGTATCGACAACCAGCTGCGCGGTCGTTCGGGCCGTCAGGGCGACCCCGGCGAGAGCCGCTTCTACCTCAGCCTCACCGACGACCTCATGCGCCTGTTCCAGTCCGGGGCCGCCGAGGCGATCCTGGCCCGCACGAACTTCCCGGATGACGTGCCGATCGAATCCGGTCTCGTCTCGCGGGCCATCCGCAGCGCGCAGTCGCAGGTCGAGGCGCGCAACGCCGAGATGCGCAAGAACGTGCTCAAGTACGATGACGTCCTCAACCGGCAGCGCGAGGCGATCTACGCCGACCGCCGTCACATCCTGCACGGCGATGACATCGCCGACCGCGTGCAGCACTTCATCGAGGATGCCATCACGGGTGTCGTCAAGGATCACACCGCCGAGGGGCACAACGAGAGCTGGGACTTCGACGCGCTCTGGACCGAGCTGAAGACGCTCTACCCGGTCGGCGTCACGATCGACGAGGTCGTCTCCGAGGCGCAGGGGCGCAAGGGCGGCATCACATCCGACGGGCTCATCCGCGAGCTGCTCTCGGATGCGAAGATCGCCTACGAGACGCGGGAGTCCACCCTGGGTACGCCGGCGACCCGTGAGCTCGAGCGCCGCGTCGTGCTGCAGGTGCTGGACCGCCGCTGGCGTGATCACCTGTACGAGATGGATTACCTCAAGGACGGCATCGGCCTGCGTGCCATGGCGCAGCGCGACCCGCTGATCGAGTACCAGCGCGAGGGCTACGCGATGTTCCAGGCGATGATGGGCCAGATCAAGGAGGAGTCGGTCGGCTATCTCTACAACCTCGAGGTCGAGGTGCGTCGTGCCGGCGACTCCGCGACGGCGTCCGTCGAGGCGAAGGGGCTGGCCGACGGCGCACCCGAGCAGCGGCTGGAGTACTCGGCGCCGACCGATTCCGGTGACGTCGAGGTCCGCAACGAGCGCGGCCAGGTCCAGCAGGCGGCGACCGATCGGGTCCGCCGCGCGGCAGAAGCCGCCTCTGCCGCCCCCGCTGCGGAGGCTCCGGCCGAGCGCGGTGCGTTCGGGCAGCCCACCGGTGGCCAGAACGCGCCGGCGCAGAATCGCGCGCAGCGCCGCGCAGGCAAGAAGAAGTGAGGCGATCCGTCGGCTGACTCCGGTCAGCCGACGGACCGCAAGCGCGCCGGTGGATCATGCATTGGCCGGCGGGCTAAGGGCACTGTCTGGGCGGCGGTAGGCTTTCTCAATGACCCACTCGCGCCATTTCGACCAGTCGTCGAAGCTCAAGAACGTTCTGTATGAGATCCGTGGACGGGTCCCCGCAGAGGCGGCGCGGCTGGAGGCCGAGGGCTACAGCATCCTGAAGCTCAACACGGGCAACCCGGCGATCTTCGGTTTCGAAGCACCGCATCAGATCGTGCACGACATGCTCGCCGCGCTGCCGACGGCGCACGGCTACAGCGACAGCAAGGGGATCATCTCCGCCCGTCGCGCCGTCGTGAGCCGTTACGAGCAGATCGAGGGATTCCCGCCGGTCGATCCCGACGACGTCTACCTCGGCAACGGCGTCTCCGAGCTCATCACCATGACGATGCAGGCGCTGCTCGACGAGGGCGACGAAGTGCTGATCCCCACGCCTGACTATCCGCTGTGGACCGCGATGACCAGCCTCGCCGGCGGCACGCCGGTGCACTATCTGTGCGATGAGGATGCCGAGTGGCAGCCCGACCTCGAAGACATCCGCTCCAAGGTCACGCCGCGGACCAAGGCCATCGTGATCATCAATCCGAACAATCCCACCGGCGCGGTGTACTCGAAGGCCGTGCTGGAGGGGATCATCCAGATCGCGCGCGAGAACGAACTGCTGCTGCTGTCGGATGAGATCTACGATCGCATCCTTTTCGACGACGCCGTGCACATCCCGACGGCGACACTCGCCCCCGATCTGCTGTGTCTGACGTTCAACGGTCTCTCCAAGACGTATCGCGTCGCCGGCTACCGGTCCGGCTGGATGGTGATCACCGGCCCGCAGGCGCACGCCAAGGGCTTCATCGAGGGGATCACCCTGCTGGCCTCGACGCGCCTGTGTCCGAACGTGCCGGCGCAGCATGCCCTGCAGGCGGCGCTGTCCGGTGTGCAGTCGATCGACGCGCTGATCGCGCCGACCGGACGGCTGCACGAGCAGCGCGACGTCGCCTGGGAGGGACTGGAGGCGATTCCCGGTGTGTCGTGCGTCAGACCGCAGGGGGCGCTCTATGCCTTCCCGCGGCTCGACCCGAACGTGCACGACATCCACGACGACGAGAAGTTCGTGTACGACCTGCTCGTGGCCGAGCGCATCCTTCTCGTGCAGGGTACGGGCTTCAACTGGCCCACCCCGGATCACTTCCGCGTCGTGACGCTGCCGGAGCCGCGCGTGCTCGGCGAGGCGATCGAACGGCTCGGGAACTTCCTCGCCGACTACCGGCAGTGACACCGTCGGTCGGCGCGTCCTCGGCGGCCTGAGCGATACGACGGATGCCGGCCACGAACGGGGATCGCGGATTCACGTCCGCGATCGGACGCGCGTGCAGCAGCGCGGCATCCGTCCCCCGCTGATCGTGCGGAAGGAAGGCGACGTCGGTGATGCCGGCGAACCGCTCGAGCGTGCGCCGCACCTGGCCTCGTGCGTCGATGCCGAGCGGGCCGGGGCGCACGCGGTTCATCACGACGCGCACCGGGGTCTCCCCGACGATGCTGCGCAGCTCGGCGTGATCGCGCAGGAAGCGTGCGACGCCGAGCGGGTCGGCTGAGGCCACGGCGATGATCTCGTCGGCATCGGCGAGAACCGCGGCCGTCGCCGCGTGCCGCCTGGGGCCCTCCAGATCCCACGTCACCTCGTCGTCGGCTTCGAACGCCGCCGAGGTGTCGACGACGATCCGGTCGACCCACTCCCGACTCGCGGCCAGGGTGCGATGAAGACGCGCGGCAGAGAGCTCGGGCCACCGGCTCGGACGGTTCAGCCCGCCGAGGACCTCGACGCTTCCCCCCGACGTCTCGACGGTCGCAGCCAGTCGCGTCAGTTCAGCGGCGTCCAGTCCGCCCAGCTCCGCGCGACGGCACGCGGCAGCGAGTCCAGGAGCCTCGTCGCTGAGCCCGAGCAGCAGGGCGATCGCGGGGGCGACGCTGTCGGCATCCAGGAGGGCGGTGCGGTTTCCTGACCTCGCCAGCTCGACGGCCAGCTGGATGGCCACGGTCGAGCGTCCGGGTGCGCCGTGCGTTCCCCAGACGGCGATGACGCGCGCCCGGGCGGCGGGGGCGGGGAGGGGCGCCGGCGGAGCGTCGCCCGCGATCGCGGCGGCGACGGCCGCGGCCGTCGCGTCCGAGGGGAGCGCCCCCGTGATTCCGAAGCGTCCGAGCAGGCGTGACTCCCCGTCTCCGAGCGCGACGATGCGGATGCCTGCTCTGTCGCACGCGGAGACGACCTCGGAAGTCAGGGAGACCCGCGTGGTGGGGATCACCACCGCGTCGAGTTCGCCGAAGCGCGCGTCCGGCACGGATCCGACGGGCAGCACTGCGGCGACCAGGATGCCCAGATCATCGAGCTCCTCGGCGAGCGTCGATGCCCGCGGCTCCTCGAGAGCGATGGCGACCGTGGTCATCGCGACCCCATCGGCACCACGGACAGCGCGGCGCCGCCGGTGATCGCGGACAGCACATCGGACACATCCGAGCGGTCGATGACGAGTTCGACAGCCGGATGATCCTGCGCCATCATGCTCTCGGTCTTGACGAGCGACGCGACCGTGACGTCGGCGACCAGGATGCGGGGCTCGTCGAAGCCCTCGTCCAGGGGCGGCGCCTGCCACAGCTCCACGACGGTGCCCGGTTCGATCCCGGCGGGAAGACCGACGCTGCTCTCGACCACGAGCGTCGTGGTGCGGGCATCGGCCGCGTCGCCGACCGCGGCGGAGGACAGCAGCTCGCCCTCGGCCATGCTGCGGGTCGCGATCTGACCGGCGGCCAGGTCTTGAGGGGAGAGGTAGCCCTCCGATGCGGCCCCGAGCGACACGTCGACCACGCTGAAGTCCGACGAACTGAGCGCCTCGCCCTGCGTGATCGTGCGATCAGCTCGGAGCACGGGGACGGTGCTTCGAGAGGCGTTCACGATCAGCCAAACTCCGAGGATCGAGAGCGCGACCAGGGCGATGCCGATGTAGAAGCGGGCGTCGCCCCACGGGGTGCGGCGGACGCGCGTATGCGTGGTCATGAGGGACATGGTCACAGAAAACCGCGCAGGGCGGAGAAAGTTATCCACAGGGGTGTCGGTCCCAGGCGCGGATGCCGCCGGGAGTGGACAATAGGAGCATGTCCGAACCGTCGTCCCGCGCTCCGCGCTTCCTCGCCCCTGCCGAGGTCGCCGAACTGCTGAGCATCGAGGTCGATGAGGTCATCGCGCTCGTGCACGAGGGGCGGCTTCGCGGCTCCCAGCTGGGTTCCCCGGCGCGTTGGCGCGTCGAGGAGAGCAGCCTGGCGGAGTACCTCGCCGAGCAGTCCGAGCATGCCCGCCGCATGGCGCTGTGGCGTCAGGCGAACGAGGCGAGCTTTCCCGAGGTGTGGGGAACGACGCCGCACCGCCCCTGATCTGGAACATCAGCTCTGAGGCAGCTCGACGCGGGCGATCGAGGAGAACGCGATCATGACGTGGGCGCGGACGTCCTGTGCTCGGCGGGGCGCGCCGGCATCGTGCACGGCGAGGTCGAGATGGTCGGCCCCTGCCCGATCGATCGTCCCGTGTCGGCGGGAAGCGTCCAGGTCCTCGATCGTCACGGGCACCCGTCGGCGGGCGAGGTCACGGAGCACGAAACCCAGTGACATGCGTTCGCGCAGTTCGGAGGACGGCAGCGTCGGTTCGAGGCTGGCCAGCAGCATCCCATGATCCATGCGGATGCTGCGGACGGCGTGGAGCGGGACGAGCGATTCCCGCAGATGCGGATGCGCGTTCACCGCGACCCAGTCGGCTCCGAGCTCGACGATCTGTCCCGTCAGCAGCCGCCCGCCTGGCAGCTCTAGCGCGACGTCGGCGGAGGCGATTGCCAGCGCACGCAGCCGGGCGCGCAGCTCGATGCGGGAGATGCGCAGCCGTTCCGACTCGGCATCCAGCGCGGCGCGTTCCGCCTCCCACTCCGACGCGAGTTGACCCTCGAGGTCCTCGAACAGCCCGTCCCAATGCACGCGTCGAGCGTAGGGGAGCAGGCGCGAACCGTGTACGAGTTATCCACAATGGGGTCGTCAGATCCGCACGGCGGCGTCCGAACGTGTTCTACTTTCGGCACCTCACGCACGAGAACGGCACGACATGACACTGCACGAGTACTTCTCCTACCAGCCGACGCCGGCGGCTGATCTGCCGGACCCCGAACCGCTGCTGCGGAGCCTGACGCAGGGAGCTCTGGAGGTGTTCGCCGGCGTGCGGGAGGTCGATCAGCTGGCCCGCTGGTTCAGCGAGGATGCCTACAATCGGCTGGTCATCCGCGCCAATCTCGCCGCCCGTGCCCGCAGTGCGCGGGACGTGCCGCCGAGCCGCCCGGTGTTCGAGATCCTGTCCGTGCGACGGACGGCCCCGGCGGACGGTGTCGTCGAGGCGGTGGTCGTCGTCGCCGGCCCAGGGCGCACGCGCGCTGTGGCGATCCGTCTCGAAGGCCTCGATCGTCGCTGGCGTGCGACGTCGCTCGCCGTGCTGTGATCGGGCGCGGCAGTCGTCGGTCAGGCGGCGCTTGGTATGCTCATCCGGTTCACCCGCATCGTGATTGGGTAGGAGCCTGATGAACGACCTCCAGAAAGTCAACGGCGATTGGGAGTTCGATTCCGCGCACACTCGGATCGGATTCTCGGCACGGCACGCCATGGTGACCACCGTGCGCGGGTCGTTCAACGACATCGCCGGCAGCCTGCACGTCGACACCGAGACGCCGGCGAATTCGTCGGCTCGCGTGGTCCTGCGCGTCGCGAGCATCGACACGCGCAACCAGCAGCGCGATGATCACCTGCGCAGCGCCGACTTCTTCGATGCCGAGCGCTGGCCGGAGATCACCTTCGTCAGCACGCACATCGAAGAGGTCGACGACAAGGCGTTCGCGGTCACCGGCGATCTGACGATCCGCGATGTCACGCAGCAGGTCGTGATCCCGCTCGCCTTCATCGGCATCGAGACGGATGCCGATGGCAAGCTGCGTGCAGGATTCGAGGGCACCCGGCGATTGCAGCGACGCGATTACGGGCTGGAGTGGAACGTTCCGCTGGATTCCGGCGGTGTGCTGGTTTCCGAGAAGATCACGCTCGAGTTCGAGATCTCCGCGATCAAGGTCGGGTGACTGCGCGGCGGGCGCTTCCCCGAGCCCTAGGCTTGAGGGGTGTCAACGCTCAGTGATCTCGTCCACGCGCAGGGGTGCCTGACCGACAGCGATGTCGAATGGCTGCACCGCCTCGCCGGAGACGGCCAGCTTCTCGCCGACCTCGCATCCGCCGACATCGTCGTGTGGGTGCGCACCGATGACGCGTCGTTCATCGCCGTGGCGCACGCGCGCCCCAGCGGGGCAGCAACGCTGTTCTACCGCGACATCGTCGGCGAACGGGTGCGGCCGCAGTGGCGCACGCAGGTGCAGGGGGCCTTCGAGTCCGGGGAGATCGTCGATTCGTCTTCGCCGGACTGGTTCGAGGAGACCCCGACCAGGGTGCGGGCCGTTCCGATCCTGGCGAGCCGGTCGAAGGATGCCCCGACCAAGGTGATCGGCGTCGTCACTCGCCACACGAATCTCGGTGAGGCCAGGACGCCGTCGCGCCAGCAGATCACGTTCGAGGACTGCGCGAACGACCTGTTCCGGATGATCGCGTCCGGCGAGTTCCCCGACCTGGCGGCTCCCACGTCGCCGCGGCGCGGTGCTCCGCGCGCCTCGGACGGCCTCATCCGCATCGATGTGGACGGCGTCACCACCTTCGCGAGCCCCAACGCCCTGTCCGCCTTCAACAGGATGGGCTTCGACGACGAGCTGGAGGGGGAGTCGCTGGCCGAGGTGACCACCCGGATCCTGCCCGTGACGCGTCAGGTCGACGAGTCTCTTCCCGTCGTCGTGACCGGTCGCGCCCCCTGGCGCACGGACATCGAGGCCCGCGGTGTGACCGTATCGCTGCGCGCGATCCCGTTGCGCGATCACGGCACCCGGATCGGTGCGATCGTGCTCTGCCGCGACGTGACAGAGCTGCGCCACCAGGAGCAGGAGCTCATCACGAAGGACGCGACGATCCGGGAGATCCATCATCGCGTCAAGAACAACCTGCAGACCGTCGCCTCGCTGCTGCGCATCCAGGCACGCCGCACGCATTCGGACGAAGCCCGTGAGGCGCTGACCCAGGCCATGCGACGCGTGGATTCGATCGCCGTGGTGCACGACACGCTCGCTCAGGGTCTGACGCAGCAGGTCGACTTCGACGAGGTGTTCGATCGCGTCCTGAAGCTCGTCGCGGAGGTCGCCGCCGCCCCCAACACCCGGGCTCGGACGAAGTCCACCGGTCATTTCGGCGTGCTGCCGAGCGAGTACGCCACGCCACTGGCGCTGGCGCTCACCGAGGTCGTCACCAACGCGGTCGAGCACGGTCTCGCCGGTCAGGAGGGATTCGTGACGATCGACGCCACACGGACCGACGAGAATCTGCGCGTGACGGTGTCCGACAACGGCCATGGTCTGCCGGAGGGCCGGATCGGCCAGGGCCTCGGAACTCAGATCATCCGCACGCTCATCCAGGGCGAGCTCGGCGGAACGATCGAATGGAACGGCACCGACGGCGTCGGAACCGAGGTGACCATCGACATCCCGCTGCGATGGATCAAGAAGTGATCGCCTAGAGCGAGGACCGCGGTCGAACCGCGGGAACGAGAAATGCCCCTCCGAATGAAGAGGGGCATTTGTCGTATCCGGTGATCAGCTGGCGCGGCGGGCGCGCGCGGCGCGGCGCTTGAGCGCACGGCGCTCGTCTTCGCTGAGGCCACCCCAGACGCCCGAGTCCTGGCTGGTCTCGAGGGCGTACTGCAGGCAGATCTCGGTGACGGTGCAGGTGGCGCAGACGGTCTTCGCCTTTTCGATCTGATCGACGGCAGGTCCGGTGTTCCCGACGGGGAAGAACAACTCGGGGTCGACAGTCAAGCAGGCGGCTTTGTCGCGCCAGTCCATGGGGGCTCCTCGGTGTGGATTCTTGATGAACCAGCGGATATTCGATGGCTCTGATTCGGGCGGCGGGATATCGGGTCCGCTACCCTGGTGAAGTGATGCGAGCGATTGCTCGCCCCACGCCGCTGTGGGAGCACATGACTGTTAACATTGTGTTACAGCATCCGCACAAAATCAAGGGTTTTGTGCATTCATATTCGATTCTCAGGGGAGAAACGTGCACGCTCCCGGTCTCGCCCGCGCCGCAGCGGCCGTTCTGGCACTGGAAGGCGCCGCGCTTGTCGTCATCGCCCTCATCGAGGCGTTCGGGCTCGGTTCCGGGGGTGCGTCGAACACGTCGACGGCGCTGGGATTGATCGTGCTGACCCTCATCGGTGCCGCGGCGTTGTTCGCCTTCGCGATCGGCGCACTGCGCGGTCGTTCATGGGCGCGCTCCGGCGGGATCGTCTTCCAGGTGCTGGGCGTCGCGCTCGCCTTGATGGCGCTGACGATCCAGCCCGTGACGTGGCTCTTCGTGATCGGAGCCGGTGTCCCCGGCATCCTCGGCTTCATGCTGCTGATCTCGAGCGCACGCCGCGAGGCCGAGGCCGAGCGCGCGGCGATGACCGACGAGGGCTGAGCCCGCCGACTCAGCCGTCGATGCCGAGGATCCTGCGCAGTCGAGCGACGTGCCCCGTCGCCTTGACGTTGTAGAGCGCCTGCGTGATCACGCCGTGCTCGTCGAGGATGAACGTCGATCGGATGACGCCCTCGACGACCTTGCCGTAGTTCATCTTCTCGCCCCACACGCCGTAGGCGGTGTGCACCGCGTGGTCCGGATCGCTCAGGAGCATGAAGGTCAGCGCGTCGCGATCGCGGAACTCCGCGAGCTTCGCCGGCTCGTCGCGAGAGATGCCGACGACGCGGTACCCCGCGCCCTGCAGCGAGGCGATGCTGTCGCGGAAGTCGCAGGCCTGCGTCGTGCAGCCCGGCGTCATCGCCGCCGGATAGAAGTACAGCACCACCTTCTCGCCGCGCAGATCGGCCAGGCTCACCGCGCTTCCGTCCTGGTCGAGCAGGGTGAAGTCAGGGGCGGTCGATCCGGGGGCGAGGCGCAGTTCGGTCACGCTCCCACCCTAACGCCCCGGAGTCTGCTCGGCCTTGTCCGCGAAGGTCTGCAGCAGCCGCTGCAGGGAGTCAAGGCGCGACAGCTCGGCCGGGCTGAGCTCGCCTCGATCCGCGGCCTCGATCAGCGCGCAGTCCGGAGCGTCGGCGAGGTGGGTGCAGCCACGAGGGCAGTCCTCCGCGATCGCGGCGAGTTCGGTGAACGCGGCCAGGATGTTGGCCGTGTCCACGTGCCCGAGGCCGAACGATCGCACGCCGGGAGTGTCGATGACCCAGCCCGTGCCGTGTGCGCTCTCGTACCGCAGGGAGACTGTGGAGGAGGAGGTGTGCCGCCCGCGCCCCGTGACCTGATTCACGTGCCCGGTCGCGCGGTCCGCAGAGGGGACCAGGGCGTTGACGAGCGTCGACTTGCCGACGCCGGAGTGCCCCACGAACACCGTGGAATGCCCGATCAGCGCTTCGCCGATCTCGTCCACGGGCATCTCGTCCCTGGCGCTCGTGAACACGCGCAGGTCCAGCCCCTCGAAATGCGCGAGGAAGTCGGTCGGATCGTGCAGGTCGGTCTTCGTGACGACCAGGAGCGGCCGGACGCCGGCATCCAGCGCCGCGACCAGATATCGGTCCACCAGACGTGGGCGCGGCTCGGGGTCGGCCGCCGCCACGACGATGAGCATCTGATCGGCGTTCGCGACGATGACGCGCTCGACCTGGTCGGTGTCGTCCGCGCTGCGGCGCAGCAACGACGTCCGTTCGACGATGCCGACGATGCGCGCGAGCGTCCCCTCGTCGCCGGTGGTGTCGCCGACCACCCTGGCCAGGTCGCCGGTGACGATGGGGGTCCGTCGCAGCTCTCGGGCCCGCGTGGTCGTGATCGTGCGCTCGTCGTCGGTGTCCTCGTCGATCATGACGGCGTAGCGACCGCGGTCGACGCCGAGGACGCGCCCGATCACGGCGTCCTCATGTGCGGGCCGACGCTTGGTCCGCGGACGATTCGCCTTCGGATTGGGTCGCATCCGGATGCTCGACTCGTCGAAGTCCTCGAACTCGTCGTCGAGGTCGTCGTCCGGATCGAGCCAGCTCACAGCGACCCCAGCATCCGCTCCCACAGCTGTGTGAACTCGGGCAGCGTCTTCGCCGTCGTACCGATGTCGTCGATCTGGATGCCGGGCACGCGCAGCCCGACCAGGGCTCCCGTCGTCGCCATGCGGTGGTCGTGATGGGCGGCCCAGGTGCCGCCGCTGAGCGCGCGCGGCACGATGCGCAGGCCGTCGGAGAGCTCCTCGGCCTCGCCGCCGATCGCGCGGATGTCGCCGACCAGTGCGGCGATGCGGTCGGTCTCGTGCAGGCGGATGTGGCCGATGCCGCGGATGGTCGTGGCGGAATCCGCGAACAGCGCGAGACCTGCGATGGTCGGGGTGAGCTCGCTCGCCGCCGACAGGTCGAGGTCGACGCCACGGATGCCGGTGCCGGAGCGCACGGTCAGATCGCCGTGCTGGCGGCTCGCGTGAGCGCCCATCGCCTGCAGGATCTCGGGCAGCAGGGCACCCGGCTGCGTCGAGTGCAGCGGCCAGTTCTTGACGGTCACGTCGCCGCCGGTCACGAGCGCCGCGCCGAGGAACGGGGCCGCGTTGGACAGGTCGGGCTCGATCGCGATCTCCTTGGCGCGGGGGACGCCGGCCTCGACGAGCCATTCTCCGGCGGCGGGGCGCTCGATGCGGATGCCGCGGCGGCTGAGCGATTCGATCGTCATGTCGATGTGCGGCAGGCTCGGCAGGTGCTCGCCGGTGTGCACGAGGTGCAGCCCGACGTCGAAGCGGGGGGCGGCGAGCAGCAGTCCGGAGACGAACTGGCTGGACGCCGACGCATCGATCTCGATGCGGCCGCCGCGGATCCGACCGTGGCCGCGGATCGTGAACGGCAGGGACCAGGTGCCCTCGTCGTCGATGTCGACGCCGAGATCCCGCAGCGCCGTGATCATGGCGCCCATCGGGCGATGAAGGGCCGTCTCATGCGCCGTGAGGTGCACATCCTGGCTCGCGAGTCCGGCGAGCGGCGCGATGAAGCGCATGACGGTGCCGGCCTGTCCGCAGTCGATGGTCGCACCACCGACCAGGGGCGCAGGGGTCACGACGAGGTCGGGGCCGAACTCGTTGCCGGCATCCACTTCCTCGATCCCGGTGCCGAGCGCCCGCAGGGCGTCGACCATGCGGCGCGAGTCGTCGGAGTGCAGCGGCGCGACGAGGCGGCCGGGGCCGTCCGCCGTCGCGGCGATGATGAGCTCGCGGTTCGTCAGCGACTTCGAGCCGGGGATGGTCACGGCGGCGTGCACCGACCCGTCGGCAGTGGGAGCGGTGTAGGCGCCGCGGGCGGGGGCGGGGGAATACCGTGTGTCACTCATCGGTTCCCACTGTAGTGAACGGTGATGCGTACACCGAGAAGGAGTGGTGATGATCGCGACGGTCGATCAGGAATTCGCGGACATCGTCGGCCTAGACTGGCCGGTGATGGATGACACCGCACCTGCCGACACGGTCGGCGACGCTCGGCGCGAGTTCGAGGAACAGGCGATCCCTTTCATGGATCAGCTGTATGCCGCGGCCATGCGCATGACCCGCAACCCCGCCGACGCGGCGGATCTCGTGCAGGAGACCTTCGTGAAGGCCTTCGGCTCGTGGTCGTCGTTCTCGCAGGGGACGAACCTGAAGGCGTGGCTGTACCGGATTCTCACCAACACGTACATCAACATCTATCGCAAGAAGCAGCGCGAGCCGTTCCAGGGGACGATCGACGAGCTCGAGGACTGGCAACTCGGCGGTGCGGAGTCGACGACGGCATCGCACAGCCGTTCGGCGGAGGCCGAGGCGATCGACCGGATGCCCGCATCTGTCGTCAAGGATGCGTTGCAGGAGCTGCCGGAGGACTTCCGGCTGGCCGTCTACTTCGCGGATGTCGAGGGGTTCGCCTACCAGGAGATCGCCGACATCATGAAGACCCCCATCGGCACCGTGATGAGCCGTCTGCATCGTGGCAGGCGGATGCTGCGGGAGCTGCTGGCAGATTACGCCGCTGAGCGAGGCATCGCCACGGCCACGACGAGGAGCAGGAAATGAGCGACTGCGGCTGCGAGAAGGCGCGTCAGGATCTGGAGGAATACCTCCGCAACGAGGTCTGCAAGACCGAGCACGCCGAGATCCGCGAGCATCTGGAGAACTGCCCAGGATGCCGTGATGAGGCGCTCGTGGCGACCACGCTGACCGAGGTGCTCGCCCGTGCGTGCCGGGAGAGTGCTCCGGAGGAGCTGCGCGACCAGGTGTTCGCCAAGCTCAGGGCCGTGCAGGCCACCGCGCACTGAACCGCACCGCACGTCGCAGGGTGCCCATAGGCTGGTGCCATGACTGACGCACGCAGCATCCCCGTCGACTCCGCGTCCGCCGACCGGTTGGCGGCCCAGAGCCTCACCTATCGGCTGATCGACACCGCTTCGGATGCCGATACCGAGGCGTTCCTGCGGGCCGATGCCCGTGGGTTCCTCGACTCCGACCCCACATCCGAGCAGGTGACGGACCAGCGCACGGCTCTCGTCGACCGGCGCAACATCGGCGTGTTCGAGGCCGACGTCCCCGTCGGCACCTGGCCGATCGCGACGGTGAACTCGTGGGTGACGCCGTTGACGGTCCCCGGTGGCGAGCTGGACATGTGGGCGATCAGCTCGGTCACCGTCTCCGGCACGCACCGTCGCCGTGGCATCGCACGGGCGCTCCTGGAGGGAGAGCTGCGCGCCGCGGCATCCGCCGGCGTGCCGATCGCCGGCCTCACGGCATCGGAGGCGACCATCTACAGTCGGTACGGGTTCGCCCCGGCGATCCCGGCCGCGCGGGTCAGGATCGATACGCGACGGGCAGGATGGGCAGGGCCGGGCGTCGCCGGACGGGTCGAGTACATCGATCGCGAGGTGCTCAAGGACACCCTCGATACAGTGCACGAGGTCGCGAGAACGCTGCGTTCCGGACAGATCGCCGGATGGCCCGGGCGCTGGGCCAGGGCAGCAGGGCTGTCCGCGGGCCACCCGAACGCCACGGCGATCCGCGGAGTGCGCTACCGCGACGCCTCGGGGGCGGTCAGGGGAGTCATGGCGTACCGGCTCACCGAGATTCCCGGAGCGTTCCGGTGCCAGCTCGAGATCCAGCACCTGTCAGCGGTGACCCCCGACGCGCTGGTCGCGTTGTGGCGCTTCGCCGTGCAGCACGACCTCGTCGACACCGTCACGGCGGATCTGCGCCCGGTCGATGATCCGATCACGTGGCTCGTGGCCGACCAGCGCGCCGTCGAGGTCGCGGTGCACGATCACGGTTGGCTGCGCATCCTCGATGTTCCAGGCGTCCTCGGCGGTCGCCGCTATCGCGCTCCGCTGGATCTCGTCCTGCGCGTCGACGACTCGCTGGGGTTCGCGGACGGATCCTGGCGTCTGACCGTCGGTGTCGACGGGCAGCCATCGGTCACGGTCGCCGACGCCGGCACGCCCGCCGACGTGTCGCTCGACATCGCCGCCCTCTCGGCGCTGTGTGCCGGCGGAGTCAGCGCAGCGCAGCTGCGCGCGGCCGGTCGCCTGGAGACGACGGCGGCGATCGCGGCATCCGTCGACGACGCGTTCCGCTCCGTCGAGGCCCCGCTGCTGGCGATCTGGTACTGACCTCCGGCCCCAACCGGCCCCGCCGCGTTCCGGTCGCAGTCGATGCCGCTTCGATGAGGCGATTGGCGGCTCCGGTCGCAGTTGATGCTGTTCTCTCGGCGCGATTCCGACAGGAAATGCGACCGGAACGACGGCCGAGCGCCGCTTAGCGGCACGAAGTGCGACCGGAACGACGGCCGAGCGCCCTTGGCGGCACGAAGTGCGACCGGAGCGGACGATGGCGGCCGATCACCGCTGACACGACGAAGCCCACCCGAAATCGGGTGGGCTTCGTCGTACGCGCCTCGGTCAGAGCGTGAGAGCCCGCTTCAGCAGGTCGGCCTGCTCGAGCGCGTGGACCTTCGACGAACCGGTCGCCGGCGATGCGGACGCCGCCCTGGCAACGGTGCGGAACTGACGCGGCCCTGGGACCTCGGCGAACGCGAGCGCGAGGAACGGCCAGGCGCCCTGGTTCTCGGGTTCGTCCTGCACCCAGACCAGCTCGGCGTTCGGGTACGAGTCCGTGATGGCCTTGAGCCCGTCGATCGGGGTCGGGTACAGCTGCTCGAGCCGCACCAGAGCGACCTCGGGGTTCGGGTTCTTGTCGAGCTCGGCGCGCAGGTCCCAGTGGATCTTGCCGGAGTGCACGAGCACCCGCTTGACGGCGGCGCGGTCGAGACCGCGACCGTCGTCGACGACGGGTTCGAAGCGCCCCTGCGTGAAGTCCTCGACCGGGCTCGTCGCGCCGCGCAGGCGCAGCATCGCCTTCGGGGTGAAGACGATCAGCGGCTTGCGCGGACGGGCGTAGGCCTGACGGCGCAGCAGGTGGAAATAGGATGCCGGGGTCGACGGCCGCGCGACGATCATGTTCTCCTGCGCGCACAGCTGCAGGAAGCGCTCGATGCGGGCGGAGGAGTGATCCGGCCCCTGACCCTCGTAGCCGTGCGGGAGCAGGAGCGTGACGCTGGACTGCTGGCCCCACTTCTGATCCGCAGCCGAGATGTACTCGTCGATCACGGACTGCGCCCCGTTCGCGAAGTCGCCGAACTGGGCCTCCCAGAGCACGAGAGCCTCGGGGTTCTCGACCGAGTAGCCGTATTCGAAGCCCATCGCCGCGTACTCGCTGAGCAGTGAGTCGTACACCCACACCCGGCCCTGGTTGTCGGACAGGTTCGCCAGAGGCAGCCACTCCTGGCCGTTCGCACGGTCGTGCATGACGGCGTGGCGCTGCACGAAGGTGCCGCGTCGCGAGTCCTGACCGGCGAGCCGCACCGGAGTGCCCTCTACCAGCAGCGAGCCGAACGCGAGCAGCTCGCCGAAGCCCCAGTCGATGCCACCGTTGCGGCTCATGTCGACGCGCTTGTCCAGCAGCTGCTGGATCTTCGGGTGGACGCTGAAGCCCTCCGGTTTGTTGTTGAACGCGTCGCCGATGAGCTGGATGACCTCGCTCGCGACACCGGTGACCTCCGGCGCGCCGACGGTCTCCTCGACGGGGGAGAGCACCGGGGCGATCGGGGTCGCCCCGGTCTCGGCCGCGTGCGTCTCGGCGAACGCGACTTCGAGTCGGCGCTGGAAGTCGTCCTTGGCCTGCTCGTACTCCTCTTCGGTGATATCGCCGCGACCGACCAGGGATTCGGTGTAGAGCTTGCGCACCGAGCGCTTGGCCTGGATCAGGTCGGTCATGAGCGGCTGCGTCATCGACGGGTCGTCGCCCTCGTTGTGGCCGCGTCGGCGGTAGCAGATGAGGTCGATCACGACGTCGCGATGGAAGCGCTCGCGGTACTCGAACGCGAGCTGCGCGACGTGGATGACCGCCTCGGGGTCGTCGCCGTTCACGTGGAAGATCGGCGCCTGGATCGTCTTGGCGACGTCCGTGGCGTACACCGAACTGCGTGCGTCGGTGGGGGTGGTCGTGAAGCCGACCTGGTTGTTGACGACGACGTGGACGGTTCCGCCGGTGCGGTAGCCGCGCAGCTGCGACATCTGCAGCGTCTCGACGACCACGCCCTGCCCTGCGAACGCCGCGTCGCCGTGCACGAGGATCGGCAGCCACGAGAACGTCCCGATCGGCTTGCGGTCCTGCTTGGCGCGCACGATGCCCTCGAGGACGCCGTCGACGGTCTCGAGGTGCGAGGGGTTCGCGGCGAGGTAGACGGGCAGCTCGGATCGGTCGTCGGCGACGAAGGTGCCCTGGGTGCCGAGGTGGTACTTCACGTCACCGGAGCCGCGCTGGTTGCCGGGGGTCTGCGTTCCCTCGAACTCGCGGAACACCTGTCCGTACGTCTTGCCGGCGATGTTGGTGAGCACGTTCAGCCGGCCGCGGTGCGCCATGCCGATCGCTGCGCCGTCGAGCCCGGCCGTCGCCGCCCCCTGCAGGATCTCGTCCAGCAGCGGGATGAGCGACTCGCCGCCCTCGAGCGAGAAGCGCTTCTGGCCGACGAACTTGGTCTGCAGGAAGGTCTCGAACGCCTCGGCTTCATTGAGCTTGCGGAGCACCCGCAGCTGCTCGTCGTGGCCCGGCTTCTGGTACTTGATCTCGACCTTCTCCTGGAACCAGCGACGCTGCTCCGGGTCCTGGATGTGCATGTACTCGATGCCGAGCGTGCGGCAGTACGAGTCGCGGAGGACCCCGAGGATGTCGCGGAGCTTCATGACGCGCTTGCCGCCGAAGCCGCCGGTGACGAACTCGCGGTCGAGGTCCCAGAAGGTCAGGCCGTGGCTCTCGATCTCCAGATCCGGGTGCGAGCGCTGCACGTACTGCAGCGGGTCGATGTCGGCCATGAGGTGCCCGCGCACGCGGTAGGAGTTGATGAGTTCCTGCACGCGGGACTGCTTGTCGACGCGCTCGGCGAGGTCGACCGCGATGTCCGGGTTCCAGCGGATCGGGGCGTACGGGATGCGCAGGGCCGCGAAGATGTCGTCGTAGAAGCCGCGCTGTCCGAGCAGCAGCTCGTGGACCTTCTTGAGGAACTCGCCGGAGCCCGCACCCTGGATGACGCGGTGGTCGTAGGTGCTGGTCAAGGTGATCGTCTTGCCGATCGCCAGCTCGTTGAGGGTCTTCGCGCTCGCGCCCTGGAACTCGGCGGGGTACTCGAGGGCGCCCGCACCGATGATGCAGCCCTGACCCTTCATCAGGCGCGGCACGGAATGCACGGTGCCGATGCCACCGGGGTTCGTGAGCGACACGGTGGTGCCCTGGAAGTCCGCGGCGGTGAGCTTGTTGCCGCGGGCGCGCGTGACGAGATCCTCGTATGCCGACAGGTACTCGCTGAAGCTCAGGGTGTCGGCGCGCTTGATGCTGGGGACCATCAGGGCGCGGGTGCCGTCGGGCTTGGGCAGGTCGATCGCGATGCCGAGGCTCACGTGCGCCGGTGCCACGACGGAGGGCTTGCCGTCGACCTCCGCATAGAAGACGTTCTGGCTCGGGAACTCCTTCAGCGTCTGGATGAGTGCCCAGCCGATGAGGTGCGTGAAGCTGATCTTGCCGCCGCGGGTGCGCGACATGTGGTTGTTGATGACGATGCGGTTGTCGATCATCAGCTTGGCCGGGATCGTGCGCACGCTGGTCGCTGTGGGAACCGTGAGCGACTCGTCCATGTTCGCCGCGAGGGTCTTGGTCATGCCGCGCAGCGGCGTGATCTTGTCCTCTTCGGCGGGCGGAGCATCCACCGTCTTCGACTCGGGCTTGGGCGCCTGGGCCGGGATCGGCGCCGGGGCGGCGGGCTTGGCCGTCGTGCGGGCGACGGGCTGCGATCCGATCACGGGGATCGGCGCGGTTACCGGGTGGGCGGGAGCGGCCTCAGCGGATGCGGTCTTGGCCGCGGCATCCGGCTGATAGTTCTCCAGGATCGGCCACCACTCCTTGTCGACGGAGTTGCGGTCCGCTGTGAACTGCTCGTAGAGCTCGTCGACGAGCCATGAATTGGCTCCGAACCCCCCGTCGCCCGATCCGACGCCGGTCCCTTGGCTCGACACGCTCGATCGCCCTCTTTCATCGCTGAAGCACTGTGCCATGCACGGCGTCAGGAGATCCCCTGCCCCCATGCATTCTCGAGAAACAAGCCTAACGTGTTTTGTCCCCCGAATAGGCGACACGGCGCACCCCTCGGCCGCACGGAAAGCTACCGTGGGGATATGGACTTCATCGGCGCGCAACCCACAGTCGACCTCACCTACTCGGATGTGTTCCTGGTGCCGCGTCGATCCGGCATCACGAGCCGCCTGCAGGTGGATCTCGCGCCCCACGACGGAACGCCGGCGACGCTCCCGCTGGTGGCTTCGAACATGAACTCCGTGACCGGCCCGCGGCTCGCCGCCGTGCTGGCGCGGCGAGGCGGTCTCGGGGTGCTGCCGCAGGACATGCCGTTGCAGGATCTGGATGCCGCGATCAGGGACGTCAAGGCGCAACCGGTCGCGTGGGACACGCCGCTGGTCCTGCCGCCGGGCGCCACGGTCACCGAAGCGCTGCGACTGCTGCCGGCCACGGCGGGACACGGCATCGTCGTCGCCGAGGGACAGGGGCGCATCGACGTCGCCGCGATCCACGGCATCCTTCCCGCCACGCGCCTGGCCACCGCTCTTCCCGATGCTCAACTCGGCGATCTCGTGCATGCCGGCACTCCGGCGCTGGACGCCGAGGACGTCACGGACGGACGTCAGGCGTTCGACCTGATCACCGAGGCCGGGGTCGAGACCGTGAGCATCGTCGATCACGGGCATCTGGTCGGCACCCTCAGCGCGCGCAGCGCGCTGCGCGCGACGCTCTACCGCCCGGCCATCGATGCGAACGGGCGACTCGCAGTCGCCGCGGCCGTCGGGATCAACGGCGACGTCGCCGGCAAGGCGAAGGCACTCGCCGCCGCTGGCGTCGACGTGCTCGTCGTCGATACGGCGCACGGCCACCAGGAGGGGATGCTCGCCGCGCTGTCCGCCGTGGCGGCGCTGGATCTCGGCATCCCGATCGTGGCGGGCAACATCGTCACGGCGGACGGCGTCCAGGATCTCGTGGCGGCCGGAGCGTCGATCCTCAAGGTCGGCGTCGGGCCGGGTGCGATGTGCACGACGCGCATGATGACCGCGGTCGGACGGCCGCAGTTCTCCGCCGTGCTCGAGACGGCCGAGGCGGCTCGAGCGGCAGGGGCGCACGTGTGGGCCGACGGCGGCGTGCGCTACCCGCGGGATGTGGCGCTGGCGCTCGCGGCCGGAGCGGCATCCGTCATGATCGGCTCCTGGTTCGCCGGAACGATCGAAGCGCCCGGCCAGCTGCAGACCGACGCGCAGGGACGCATCTACAAGGAGTCCTGGGGGATGGCATCGACCAAAGCCGTCCAGGCCCGGTTCGGGCGGCTCGACGCCTACGAACGCGCGCGCAAGGAGCTGTTCGCCGAGGGGATCTCGTCGTCGAAGATCTACCTGGATCCGCTGCGCCCCGGCGTGGAGGATCTGCTGGACATGATCACCTCCGGCGTCCGGTCGTCGTTCACCTATGCAGGTGCCGCGAGCGTGCCCGAGTTCCATGATCGCGCCCTGGTCGGCCTGCAGTCCGCCGCGGGGTACGAGGAGGGCAAGGCGCTGCCGGTCAGCTGGTGATCTCCCGCCTCGCCCCGCCCGCCCCGCCCCGCTGGCCCGCCGAGGTTCTGCTACACATACCTGAGTCTGCGCCTGTTGTTTTCTGGCGCATTCTCAGACAAATGGCGCAGAACCACGCGGGCTGACTCGGCCTGCACAGATCGGATGCTCGAGCGAATCGTCCACCGGGTCGCATGACCGCGCGACAGCACGGACCCGCAGAGTCGGACGCTGGAGTCATGACGCTCGAGAATGACGCTCGACGGTGTGGGGAAGTACCTCGACCCTGCGCTGCTGAACGGGCGATCTCCGGAGGCAGCGCTCATCGCTGAGAAGGATCGAGCGGATGCGATGCGCCGCGTCGTCACGCGAGCATCGCGCTGGCGCGTGCCTGCACTCGACGATCCCCGGCAGCTCTACGACATCCTGACGGCCGATGGCCTGCGATCATCACGCTCGCGGCCTTCGGCGGCGTTCCGATCGTGGTGACCCGCGTTCTGCCGAGTTCGCGCCACGAAGAAGCAGGCGCAATCTCAGAAAGGTGTCGCAGAACCAGGAGAGGGCTCGGGGAACATCTGTAGAATCGTCGCACTATGGATGACCCTCCCAGTTGCAGTCTCTCGCCCCACCGCCCGACCTTCCGCTTCTCAGGAGGGGACAGCTGATGGACTTCGTCCTGCTGGGCGTGGGGCTCCTGCTGACAGTCGGCACCGGCCTGTTCGTGGCGAGCGAGTTCGCGCTCGTCAATCTCGATCGTGCGGAACTCGAAGCGCGCCAGACGCGCGGCGAGTCACGCCTCGCGATGACGATCGGCGCCCTCAAGCACACCTCGACCCATCTCTCCTCCGCGCAGCTCGGGATCACGCTCACGACGCTGCTGACCGGCTACACGATGGAGCCGGCGATCTCGCGGCTGCTCGGCCCAGTGCTCACCTCCTGGGGCATCGCGGAAGCCGTCGTCGCACCGATCTCCACGTTCGTCGGGATGCTCGTCGCGACGGTCCTGTCGATGATCCTCGGCGAACTGGTGCCGAAGAACTTCGCACTCGCACTGCCGCGGCAGACGGCGAAGCTCGTCGTGCCCTTCCAGGTCGCTTTCACGACGGTGTTCAAGCCCGTCGTCCGACTTCTCAACGGCAGCGCGAACGCCGTGCTGCGCAGCATGGGGATCGAGCCGAAGGAGGAGCTCTCCGGTGCGCGCAGCGCCGAGGAGCTGTCCTCGCTGGTCCGCCGCTCCGCGATGGCCGGCGTGCTCGAGGCCGATACGGCCTCGCTGCTCGACCGCAGCCTCACGTTCGCCCGTCTGACGGCGGCGGACGTCATGACGGCGCGGCCGAGCATGCACGCGCTCGCCGTCGGGGATTCGGCCGATGACGTGATCCAGCTCGCCAGGCGCACCGGCCACAGCCGCTTCCCCGTCTACGACGACGACCTCGACGACATCACCGGGGTCGTGCACCTCAAGGCCGCCGTCTCGGTTCCGCGCGAGCGCCGCTCCGAGGTTCCGGTCGGCGCGCTGGCCACCGAGCCGCTCCGGGTTCCCGAAACCGTTCACCTCGACACCCTCATCGCCGAACTGCGTGCCAAGGGATACCAGCTCGCGATCGTCGTCGACGAGTACGGCGGGACGGCGGGCGTCGTGACCCTCGAGGACCTCGTGGAGGAGATCGTCGGCGAGGTCTCGGACGAGCACGACCGCACGCGCGCGGGAATCGTGCGAGGCCGCGGCTCGATCACGTTCCCCGGCGAGCTGCGACCGGATGAGCTGCAGAGCCGCACCGGAGTCCACGTCCCGGAGGGCGAGGTCTACGACACCGTCGCCGGCTATGTCATGAGCGTGCTCGAGCGCGTCCCCGCAGCCGGAGACGAAGTGACACTGGACAGCGGCGTGCTGGAGGTGGTGCGCATGGACGGTCGCCGTGTCGATCGTCTGCGCTACACGCCGACCCCGGTGGATGCCGCGTCAGAGGAGGTGTCGCGATGAACGATTGGGCAGGATTGGTCTGGCTCGCAGTTCTCCTGGTCGGCAACGCTTTCTTCGTCGCTGCCGAGTTCGCAGTGATCTCCGCACGACGCTCGCAGATCGAACCGCGCGCGGAGCAGGGGTCGCGCTCCGCCAGGACGGCGCTGTACGCGATGGAGCACGCGACGCTCATGCTCGCGACGTCTCAGCTGGGCATCACGATCTGCTCGCTGCTGATCCTGAACGTCTCGGAGCCGGCGATCCATCATCTGTTCGCCGTTCCGCTGCACGCGATCGGCTGGTCGGATGCGGCCGTCGACGTCACGGCATTCGTGATCGCGCTCGTGCTGGTGTCGTTCCTGCACGTGGTGTTCGGCGAGATGGTGCCGAAGAACCTCGCGTTCTCGGTGCCCGATCGCGCCGTCCTGATCCTCGCGACTCCGCTGGTGTGGATCTCGAAGGTGTTCCACCCGGTCATCTGGCTGCTCAACGCGGCCGCCAACGGCGTACTTCGGCTGTTCGGCGTCGAGCCGAAGAACGAGGCGGCGTCGACGTTCACCATCGACGAGGTCGCGACGATCGTCGACCAGTCGCGCCGCGAAGGTCTGCTGTCCGACGCGGCGGGCACCGTGGCCGCGGCCGTCGAGTTCACGGACAAGAAGGCGCGCGACGTCGCCGTCCCGCTCGCCGAGCTGGTCACGTTGCCACAGTCGACGACCCCGGACGACATCGAGCGGGCGGTAGCCCGCTACGGCTTCTCGCGGTACGTGATCGTGGACGATGAGCAGACGCCGATCGGCTACGTGCACCTCAAGGACATCCTCCGTGCCTCGGAGGGTCCGGATGCCGAGGCGAAGGTCGCCGTACCGATCCCGTCGAAGCGGATCCATCACATGGTGCCCGTCCAGGAGGACACCGACCTGGAGGATGCGCTCGCCGTCATGCGCCGTGCCGGCCGTCACCTGGCGAAGGTCAGGGACGCCGAGGGCGAGACGACCGCCGTGCTGTTCCTCGAGGACATCCTCGAGGAGCTCGTCGGCGAGGTGCAGGACGCGACCAGGCGGGTGATCCACCGCGGGGAGTGATTCACGCGGTGGCGGTGGGGCGACTCACCGCCACCGCGCGCGCTCGTACTGCGCCGGCCACGGCGCGTCCACGCCGAGGTCGTGCGCCGCGCGCAGCCCGAAGTGCGGATCGCGCAGCCACTCCCGTCCGGCGAAGATCGCGTCGGCGTCGCCGTCCTCGAGGACGCGCTCGGCCTGCTCCGCGGCGGTGATCAGGCCGACAGCGGAGGTCGGGATGCGGCCGCCGCGACGCACGGTGCCGGCCAGCCCGACCTGGTACCCGGGGAAGACGTCGATGCGCTGATGCGCGACCAGCCCTCCGCTGGACACATCGATGAGGTCGGCCCCGTGCTCGCGCACCCACTCGGCGACGATCGTCGCCTCGTCGGGGGCGATACCGCCGTCCGCGTGATCGGTGGCGGAGATCCGGACGAAGAGCGGAACCTCCTCGCCCGCGACGTCGCGGACGGCATCCACGACGCGCAGAAGCAGGCGCGCACGGTTCCCGAGAGATCCGCCGTACTCGTCGTCGCGCCGGTTGGACAGCGGGGACAGGAACTGGTGGATCAGGTACCCGTGCGCGCCATGCAGCTCGAGGACGTCGAACCCGGCATCCAGTGCCCGGCGGGCAGCCGTTGCGAAGGCGTCGACGAGCGCATCGATGCCCGCAGCATCCAGTGCCTGCGGCGGATCGAACCCCTCGAACGCCACCGCGGACGGCGCTGAGGTCACCCAGCCGCCGTCGGATGCCGGCACCGAGCCGCGCTCCGGCGCCCACGGCCACCAGGTCGAGGCCTTGCGTCCGGCGTGCGCGAGCTGGATGCCGGCCAGCGCGCCGCGGGCGTGGATGCCGGCGACGATGGGCGCCCAGGCATCCCGCTGCTCGTCCGTCCAGATCCCGGCGTCGCGCGGGCTGATGCGTCCTTCGGGGACGACGGCCGTCGCCTCGGCGACGATGAGTCCGGCGCCGCCGGAGGCGAACTGGGTCAGGTGCGTGCGATGCCAGTCCTGCACGACGCCGTCGACGGCGCTGTACATGCACATCGGTGACACCCACAGCCGGTTCGGGAAAGTGACGGAACGCAGACGCAGGGGAGAGAAGAGCAGGCTCACCCCTCGACGCTATCGGGGTTCGGACGCGTGAGGGCTGATCCCGGTAGCGTGGAGTCATGGTCGAGGTGCGCGAGTGGGGACGAGACGACACCGTCCGCTTCCTGCGCGTTCCCGGTCCGGCGGACGACAAGTACTCCCGCGGCGTGGTGGCGGTGCGCACCGGATCGGCCGAGTACCCGGGCGCCGCCGTGCTGTCGGTGGAGGCCGCGTGGCGCGCCGGTGCCGGCTATGTGCGCTACGTCGGCTCAGCGGCGGACGCCGTGCTCGCCCGCCGTCCCGAGACGGTCGCCTCGTCGGACATCGGACGCACCAGGGCGGATGCCTGGGTGATCGGGTCCGGAACGGATGCCGCGGCGCGCACCCCCGAGGAGACGGATGCCCTGCGCCTGATCCTGGACAGCACCGTCCCTGTCATCGTGGACGCCGGGGCGCTCGATCTCGCGCCAGGGGCGACCGCTCCGGTGCTCGCGACTCCGCACGCCGGCGAGCTCGTCCGGCTGCGCGAACGCCTGCAGCTCGCGCCGCAGGGGAGCGGTGATCGCGCGGCGGATGCCGCTCAGACGGCGGGCGCGCTCGGACGCACCGTGCTCCTCAAGGGGGCGAGCACTCTCGTCGCGGCGTCCGACGGCTCGGTGATCTCCGTGTCGCGGGCGCCAGGGTGGCTGGCGACTGCCGGCGCCGGTGATGTGTTGGGCGGGATGCTCGGGGCGCTGGTCGCCGCGAATCCGGATGCCGCGCTCGCCGAGACCGCCGCCGCGGGCGCGTGGCTGCACGGCCATGCCGCCCGCTTCGCCGCAGGCATGGCCGACGGAGGTCGAGGCAGGCCCATCGTGGCGCTGGACGTCGCCGAGGCTCTGCCGCACGCGATCGCGGATCTGCTGTCGTGACCCGCCGCACAGCGCCCCTGTGGGCCGCCTTCCTGCTGGTGCACGCGCTGACGGCATGGCTCGGCTGGGTCTACCCCAGTCAGCCGATGGGCGATGTCGTGCTCGTGTACGAACCCTGGTCGACGTCCGCACTGGCAGGCGGCGCCATCGTGGGCATCACTCAGCCGTGGGTGTATCCGCAGCTGGCGCTGCTGCCGATGCTGCTCGCGAAGGCGCTGTCGATGCCGCTGATCGCCTGGCTCGGCGCCTCCGGCGCGTATCTGATCGCCTGGGCGGTGCTGGTCTCGATTCTGGATGCTGTGGCCTTCGCCCTGCTGATCGGCAGGCGACCGTCTGCGCCGCGTCGAGCCGCCGCGTGGTTCTGGATCGCGGCGATGCTGCTCCTGGGGCCGATCGCGCTGTACCGGCTCGACGCCGTCACCGTGCCGCTCGCCGTCGTGGGCGGATTGCTGCTGCTGCGGCATCCCGCGGTCGGGACGGCCCTGCTCACGATCGGCGCGTGGATCAAGATCTGGCCGGGCGCGCTAATGCTGGCCGCCGTCATCGCGGCGAAGACACGGCTGAGGATCGTGGTCGCCGCGGCCGCTGTCGCCGCCGGCGTCGTCGTCGTGCTGTTCCTGCTCGGTGCCGACCAGCACCTGTTCGCGTTCCTCGGCCAGCAGACCGGGCGCGGGCTCCAGGTCGAGGCGGTCGCCGCGACCCCGTACCTGTGGGCGGCGCGCTCAGGCGCGGCATCCGTCGGCTACAGCTTCGAGATCCTGACGTTCCAGGTCGAGGGTCCAGGGGTGCCGTTCGTCTCCGACATCCTGACGCCGATCATGCTGCTGACCGTCGCCGCGATCTCCGCGCTGGCCGTCGTGAAGGCCGCGCGCGGCGGAGCGTTCGCGCGCCTGTTCCCGCCGCTGGCGCTGTCTCTGGTGACGGCCCTGATCGTGACGAACAAGGTCGGGTCGCCGCAGTTCCAGACCTGGCTCATCGCCCCGATGGTCCTGTGGTTCGTGTACGACCGGACCAGGGCCCGCGTGCCGGCGGCGATCGTCCTCGTGCTGTGCGGACTCACCTGCCTCATCTACCCGCTCACGTACGACGCGCTGCTTCGCGTCGAGTTCGTCCCCGTGCTGCAGCTCACCGTGCGCAACCTGCTCCTGATCGTCCTGCTCGTGATCGGCATCCGCTCGATCGCGAAAGTCCCCACCACCCGGAGGTAACCATGCTCATCGCCTTCTCCGTCGCTCCATCCGGCACCGGCAGCGCGGACGGATCCGTGCACGACGCGGTCGCGGCCGCCGTCAGGGTCGTCCGCGAGTCCGGCCTGCCGCACCGCACCACCAGCATGTTCACCGAGGTCGAGGGGGAGTGGGACGAGGTCATGGACGTCGTCAAGCGCGCGACCGACGCCGTCATGCCGTTCGGATCCCGGGTGTCGCTCGTGCTCAAGGCCGACATCCGTCCTGGCTGGACCGGTGAGCTGGACGCGAAGATCGACCGGCTCGAAGCGGCGATCGAGGACTCCGATTCCGCGTAGCATTGACGGGTGAACCACTCCTCGACACTCTCGAGGGGTGCGGCGACGAAGGCGCTCCTCTCTCTCGCCATCGGCTCCTTCGGCATCGGCATGACCGAGTTCGTCGCCATGGGCCTGCTACCCGACATCGCGCAGGACCTGCTGCCCGATCTCTGGGCGGCGTCGCCCGAGGAGGCCATCGGTCGCGCCGGCATCCTGATCTCGCTGTACGCGCTCGGTGTCGTGATCGGCGCGCCGACCATCGCGGGGCTCGTCGCACGATTCCCCCGGCACCGCGTGATGATCGCGCTGGCGCTGGCGCTCACGCTGTTCAACGCTCTCACCGTGGTGCTGCCCACATTCGGTCTCGTCGGGGCGTCCCGGCTGCTCGCCGGGCTGCCGCACGGCGCCTACTTCGGCATCGGGGCGCTCGTGGCGGCCGATGTGCTGGGCCCCGGACGACGCGCGCAGGGCGCGGCATTCATCCTCACCGGGCTCACGATCGCGAACGTCGTCGGTGTGCCGCTGGGGACCTATCTCGGTCAGAACTACGGATGGCGCACCGCGTTCCTGGTCGTGACGGCCGTGTTCGCCGTCGCGACGCTGTGCATCGCGCTGTTCGTCCCCGAGCACGAGGGCGACCGCGGGCGCGGTCTGCTCAGCGAGTTCGGCGTGTTCCGCGTCGGTCAGGTCTGGTTGACGCTGGGCATCGGGGCCATCGGATTCGGCGGGTTCTTCGCCGTGTACAGCTACGTCTCGCCGATGGTCACCGAGGTCGCAGGATCTCCCGAATGGGGCGTGCCGATCGTGCTCGTCCTCGTCGGCATCGGCATGACGATCGGCAACCTGCTCGGCGGCTATCTCGCCGATCGCGACCTCGACCGGACGCTCGTCGTCGGGATGGCCGTGCTGGCTGGCATCCTCGTGCTTCTCGGAGTGCTGTCCTCGCACATCATCCTGCTTGCGCTGCTCGCGACTGCGGTGGGAGCCGTTTCAGCGATGCTGAGTCCGGCCATCCAGACCCGGCTGATGGATGTCGCCGGCGACAACCAGTCCATCGCAGCGGCGCTCAACCACTCGGCACTGAACATCGGCAACAGCCTCGGCGCGTTCCTCGGCGGCACGGCGATCGCCATCGGCTGGGGCTACACGGCCCCGGCCTGGATCGGCGCCGCGCTCGCGCTGGTCGGTCTCGGGATCACCGTTCTGGCGCTGCGGATGCAACGGCACTCCGTGGTTCGAATCGCTTGACCTGCTCGTGAATCGCCCGATTCGAGCAGATCAGGCGATTCGAATACCGCGCGGATGCTCGTAGAGTGGCGCCATGGACGCACTGCCGCTCGCCGGGACCGTGGTGCTGCTACGCGACGGCGCGACACCCGAGGCGCTGATCCTGAAGCGCCCAACGCGTGGATCGTTCGCCGGAGCATGGGTGTTCCCCGGCGGGCTCGTGGAGCCCGCCGACCGCGCGCCTGAGGAATCGGGGCAGGATGCCGCGCGCGCCGCCGCGGCCAGGGAGTGCTTCGAGGAGATCGGCCTGCTCCCGGTGGGTCTGGTGCCCTTGTCGCGCTGGATCCCGCCGGCGCAGGCGCCGAAGCGCGTCGGCACGTGGTTCTTCCTCGCGGCCGACCCCGGTGGGACCGTCGTCCCGTCGCCGGACGAGGTGGTGGACTGGGCGTGGATCAGCCCGGCGGACGCGCTCCAGCGGCACGCCGACGGGGACATCGAGCTGTACCCGCCGACCTGGGTGACGCTGCATGAGCTGCTGCGCTTCCGTTCGACGGACGAGGCGCTGACCGCGGCATCCGATGCTCCGACGTACGCGACGCGGCTGCTTCCCGGCGACGTGTTCTGCTGGATCGGCGATGCGCAGCATCCGGACGGCGGCGACGGAGTGCACCGGCTCGAGACGGCGCAGCGGCCGTGGCGCTACCGGCGCGAATGAATCAGCTCGCGAGCAGCCGGCGCAGGTGATCGCTGACGACGTCCGTCTCGATGAGGAAGCCGTCGTGCCCGAAATCACTCGTGATGACGACGGCCTCGTCGCCGTCGAGCGTGTTCGGGATGCTGCGGGCGATCCGGTGCTGCCCCTCCAGCGGGAAGAGCCGATCCGTGTCGATGCCGAGCACGAGCGTCGTCGCGGTCACGGTGCGCAGCGCATCCTCGATGCCGCCGCGGTCGCGGCCCACGTCGTGCGCGTTCATCGCCTCCACGAGCGTGATGTAGCTGTTCGCATCGAAGCGGCGGGTGAACTTGTTGCCGTGGAAGTCGAGGTAGCTCTCCACGGCGAACCGGCCACCGTGACCGAGCGGCGAAAGGTCGGATTGCCACGAGCGCTGGAAGCGGCTGTTCAGCTCGATCGGGGAGCGATAGTTCAGCATCGCCATGCGGCGCGCGAGCGCGAGGCCGCGGTGCGGTCCCTCGCCGACGGCCGCGTCGTAGTACTCGCCGCCCTCGAAGCGCGGGTCCATCCGGATCGTCTCCAGCTGCAGCATGTTCGAAGCGATCTGGTCCGCCGTGCTGGCCGGCGGCGAAGCCAGAACCCCGAGGCGCTGCACCCGTGCGGGGTGCGTCACAGCCCATTCCAGGGCGTGCATGCCGCCCATGGAACCGCCGATCACGGCCGCCCACTCGTCGATGCCGAGGGCGTCCGCGAGCCGCACCTGCGCCGCGACCTGGTCGCGCACGGTGAGGTAGGGAAAGCGCGACGCCCATTCGTAGCCGTCGGGGGCGACGCTGGCGGGGCCCGTCGAGCCCTGGCATCCGCCGAGGATGTTCGGCGCGATCACGAACCAGCGGTCGGTGTCGATCGCGGCCCCCGGCCCGACGATCTCGTTCCACCAGCCGGCCGTCGCGTGCCCGGGGCCCGCCTCGCCGCGGACGTGGCTGTCGCCGGTGAGCGCGTGGTTGATGAGGATCGCGTTGTCGCGCGCCTGGTTCAGCTCGCCCCAGCTCTCGTAGGCGATGCGGATGCCGGGGAGCTCCTGTCCGCTCTCGGTGCGGAACGCGCCGAAGGCGGCGAACCGGCGCTCTCCGACGGGGTCGCCGTCGCGCCAGGCGCCGGTGACGGGGGGACGCGCCGTGCGCATCATGCTGGCCTGCGCCTCGGTCACGCGCCGCGAGGGCACCGTCTCCTCCGAAGTCGTCTGCCAGTCCATGCCTCCATTGTCGCCCGGTTCGGGTCGGGGCGGCGGCAGGTTACGGCATCCGGGTCCCTTGACCGCTGGTACCGGAGCCTCGCGGCGCTACGGTGGATGCGTGCCGTCCTCTGCATTCAGCCACATCCTGTTCGACGCGGACGGCGTCATCCAGGACATCCCCGGTGGCTGGTACGCCGCCATGGAGCCGTACGTGGGCGAGCGCTCTCGTGAATTCTTGCACGCGACGTGGAAGGACGAGTTGCCGACGCTCGCCGGGATCGGCGACTACCGGCCGATGCTGGCGGCTTCGCTGCGGCAGTACGGCGTGACGGCGCCGGTCGACGACGTGCTCGCCGAGGTCTGGTATCGGATCGCGCCGGATGCTGCGTCGCTGAAGCTCGTCGACCGACTGCGTACCGCGGGGTACGGCGTGCACCTCGGGACCAACCAGGAGAAGTACCGGGCCGGTCACATGCAGGCGGCCCTGGGGTACGGCGACCTCTTCGACACCTGCTTCTACTCCTGCGACCTGGGCGTCGCCAAGCCCGACCTCGGCTTCTTCACCGCGGTCGCCGACCGGCTCGGCGTCCCGCCCGAGAGCATCCTGTTCATCGACGACAGCGAGCGCAACGTGATCGCCGCGCGAGAGGCGGGCCTGGTGGCCATCCACTGGCATCTCGATGCCGGTCACGCAGCCCTCCTGAAGCACCTGTCGGGTCACGGCATCCAGATCCCCTGAGCGCGCCTGCCCCCGCCGGCATGGAAGAAAAGTGCTGGGTGTGGAGACGTCTGGCCGACATTTGTCTTCCTTGGTCGCGCGCTGAGTCGCCCTGCACGGAACCGCGAACGCAACGGAAACTCCACAGGTCGGGCGTTCACGCGGGTGCGGTGAAGCCGCGGGGCCGACCATGGGCTGATGAGAGCACGCAACGCCCTGCCCCGCCGACTCGGAGAACGATTCACCGTGGCCGAGGCTGCCTCGGTCGGAGTCGGAAGGAGCCGACGCGACGCGGAGGACCTGGCACGTCCATTCCACGGCATCAGGGCGAGAACGGCGCCGATGACGTTCTTCGAGATCGTCGCGTGCTGCACCCGGAGACTGAAACCCGGTCACCGCTATGGCGGCGTCACAGCGATGCGCCTCTGGGGTCTGCCCTTGCCGCACAGGTGGAATTCGTCCGAACCGATCGAAGTGATGGTCGAACAGCACCAGGCGCCGCCCAAGGCCAGAGGCGTGAAAGGGCGCCGGCTCGGCGTGGATCGCGCGCGCACCTTTGACCTGCAGGGACAACCGGTCGTGGACCCCATCGCCGCTTTCTTCTCGGCGGCGGCGACGCTGACGGTCGCCCAGGCGGTAGTGGTGATCGATGCTCTGGTCACGACCTTCCACGAGTATCCGGGACTCGGGCCAGGGCGGCCGATGGCCACGCTCGTCGAGGTCGGCGAACGGCTGGCCCAATGGAGACGGTTCCCCGGCTCCGGCACGGTGCGCGCGGCGCTGCCGTTCGCGCGCGAGCGCGTCGAGTCTCCGAAGGAGACCGAGACGCGACTGCTCATCATGGCCGCACGTCTGCCGGAGCCAGTGGTGCAGTTCGTCGTTCGGCGTGCGGGGCGCTTCATCGGACGGGTGGATCTCGCGTATCCCGAGCTCAAGATCGCCATCGAGTACGAGGGCGACGGTCACCGCGTCGATCGCCGGCAATGGCGCAGTGATATCCGACGCCAGCGCGAACTCGAAGCAGCGGGGTGGATCGTGATCCGGGTGACGGAAGCGGACCTCGCCGATGGTGGCGAATCCCTCCTGCGGGTCCTGCGTCGAGCGATCGCCGCGCGGAAGGCCGCATGAGAGAAGGGAAAAGTCGATTCAGGCCGTGCATAACAGGCACTTGTCTTCCACCACACGCCGCACCGCACCCGAACGCACGGATGCCCCGGACCGTGAGGGCCGGGGCATCCGTGTTCCTGCAGGAGGAGTTCTTACGCGCGCGCGGCGTCCGAGACGCGGCGCGCGGCGGCGAGCGCCTGCTCGAGGTCCGCCTTGAGGTCTTCCACGTTCTCGAGTCCCAGCGACAGGCGCACGAGTCCGGGCGTGACCCCGGCGGTGAGCTGCTGCTCCGGCGTGAGCTGGGAGTGCGTGGTGGATGCCGGGTGGATGACGAGCGATCGCACGTCGCCGATGTTCGCCAGGTGACTGAACAGGCTCAGGCTGTTCACGAACTCGCGGCCGGCCTCGACGCCGCCCTTGAGCTCGAACGACAGCACGGCGCCGACGCCCTTGGGCAGGTACTCGTTGGCCTTGGCATACCAGGGGGAGGTGGGAAGACCCGAGTAGTTGACGCTTGCGACGTCGGCGTGGCTGTCGAGCCACTCGGCGATCTCCTGGGCGTTCTGCACGTGGCGCTCGACACGCAGCGAGAGCGTCTCGATGCCCTGGATGAGCTGCCAGGCGCTCTGCGGCGAGATGGCCGAGCCGAGGTCGCGCAGCAGCTGCACGCGTGCCTTGATGATGTAGGCGAGGGAGTCGCCGACGGCGGTGGTGTAGCTGGCGCCGTGGTAGGACGGGTCGGGCTCGGTCAGGCCGGGGAAGCGCTCGACGTTCTTCGACCATTCGAAGGTGCCGCCGTCGACGATCACGCCGCCGATCGTGGTTCCGTGCCCGCCGAGGAACTTCGTGGCCGAGTGGATGACGATGTCGGCGCCGTGCTCGAAGGGGCGCAGCAGGTACGGGGTGGCGATCGTGTTGTCGACGATGAGCGGGATGCCGGCCTCGTGCGCGACATCACTGACCGTGCGGATGTCGAGGACGTTGATCTTGGGGTTGCCGACGGTCTCGCCGAAGAACAGCTTGGTGTTCGGGCGGACGGCGCGGCGCCACTCCTCGGCGTCGTCCTGGTTCTCGACGAACGTCGTCTCGATGCCCAGCTTGGCCAGCGTGTACTTGAACAGGTTGTACGTGCCGCCGTAGATCGAGCTGGACGAGACGATGTGATCGCCGGCCTCGGCGATGTTGAGCACCGCGAAGGTCGATGCCGCCTGGCCGCTGGCCAGCAGCAGAGCGCCGGTGCCGCCTTCGAGAGCCGCGACGCGCTGCTCCACGACGTCCTGCGTCGGGTTCTGGATGCGGGTGTAGATGTTCCCGAACTCCGCCAGGGCGAACAGGTTCGCCGCGTGGTCCGCGTTGTCGAACACGTAGGACGTGGTCTGGTAGATCGGCGTGGCTCGTGCCTTGGTGACCGGGTCAGGGGCTGCGCCCGAGTGGATCTGCTTGGTCTCGAAACGCCAGGTCTCGGGTGCGGACATTGGGTTCCCCCTGGAACTCTCGGATACGTGTGTGGCAGGTGCCGTTGCAGCGAGAGTACGGAACAGGGATGCCTGTCAACAACAGTCGGGAAATGTGACGTAACACGCGTCGACGTGGGAAACGGCGCAGAACGTCGTACGGTGGATGACATGGTGACAAGGCGCGCAGTGGTGACCGGAGCGAGCACAGGAATCGGAGCGGCCACGGTTCGTGCGCTGCGCGCGAGCGGCTGGGACGTCGTCGGCGTCGCACGTCGTGAGGACAGGCTCGCAGCTCTCGTCTCCGAGACCGGCGCATCCGCGATCGCGTGCGATCTGACCGATGCCGCTGCAGTCGAGGCGCTGATCTCCGAGCTCGAGTCGAGCGGACCTGTGCACGCTCTTGTGCAGGTCGCCGGTGGGGCGCGCGGCACCGATCGCATCGAGGACGGCTCGGTCGAGGACTGGCAGTGGATGTACGAGGTGAACGTGCTCGCGACGCAGCGGCTCGTCGCCGGACTCATGCCGCTGCTGCGTCGCGCGGCCGAGGCCGATGGGCACGCCGACACGATCTTCGTGACATCGACCGCCGCTCACGTGGCGTACCCGGGCGGCGGCGGCTACAACGCGGCCAAGGCGGCCGAGGCGATGCTGGTGCGGGCGCTGCGCCAGGAGCTCAACGGCGAGCCGATCCGCGTGGTCGAGATCGCCCCCGGCCTGGTGCACACCGAGGAGTTCACTCTGAACCGGCTCGGCGGAGACAGGGTCGCGGCCGAGGCGGTATACGCCGGAGTGGAGGCGCCCCTGCAGGCGTCGGACGTCGCCGACGTGATCGCCTATGCGCTGAATGCGCCGGGCCACGTCAACCTCGACCTCGTCACCATGCGTCCGGTCGCGCAGTCCGCGCACCACCTTCTGGCACGCGGTCCGCTGCGCCCGCGTCTGGAGGAGTGATCGGCGGATGCCGCAGCGATCACTGGTCCAGCTCGCCGATGAGGGGCTGATCGATCCTGGGTGGGCGCACGCGCTCGCGCCCGCCGAAGGCGTCATCGCCGCCCTCGGCGACCGCCTGAGGGCCGAGCAGGCCGCCGGCCGCGGATACCTGCCCTCCGGCGAGAACGTTCTGCGTGCGTTCCGGCGTCCGCTGGACGATGTGCGGGTGCTCATCACCGGACAGGACCCATATCCGACGCCCGGGCACCCGATCGGGCTGTCGTTCGCCGTGGAGGAGCACGTGCGGCCGCTGCCGCGCAGCCTCGTCAACATCTACCGGGAGCGCGAGTCGGATCTGGGCATCCCGCCGGCGCCGCACGGCGACCTGACCTCCTGGAGCGACCAGGGCGTGCTGCTGCTGAACCGGGTGCTCACCGTGCGCCCTGGGGCTGCGGCATCCCACCGGGGGTGGGGCTGGGAGCAGGTGACCGACCTGGCGATCCGCGCTCTCGTCGCACGAGAGCGCCCGCTGGTGGCCGTGCTGTGGGGGAGGGACGCCGAGAAGCTGCAGCCGATGCTGGGCTCGACGCCCCTGATCGTGTCCGCGCATCCGTCCCCGCTGTCGGCGAGCCGCGGGTTCTTCGGCTCCCGGCCGTTCTCGCGCGCGAACGCGCTGCTCGCGCTGCAAGGTGCGGATGCCGTGGACTGGCGGGTCGCCGGCGAGCACGCCCTAAGCTGAGCGCATGCAGTTCGAACCCGGCGACCGACGTCGTCAGCTGCCGCGTCATCTGCGTCGACCAGACGGGCCACCCGAGGTCTTCACCTACACGATCCGGCCGGCGACGGCGCGGGATCTGCCGGATGTCAGGGAGATCTACAACCACTACGTCGCGAACTCGGCCGTCACGTTCGACGGCAAGGCCAGCACGCATCGCTACTGGCGCGACAAGCTCGCCACGCTCACCAGACTCGGACTGCCCTTCCTCGTCGCGGTCTCGCCGACGGGGAATGTGCTCGGCTACGCCCTCGTCTCCCCATGGCAGGGCAAGAACTCCTATCGGTACACCGCGGAGGACTCGATCTACCTCGGCCCCGGGGCCGGAGGAAAGGGACTGGGCACCGCTCTGTTGCAGGCGCTGATCGATGCATGCGAAAGCGTCGGACTTCGCGAGATCATGGCGGTGATCAGCGACAGCAACGCCGAGGCATCCATCCGACTGCACAAGCGACTCGGGTTCGTCGAGGTCGGACGCCTGGGGAAGGTCGACTACAAGTTCGGCCGCACGATCGGGTCGGTCTATCTGCAGCGCAAGCTCAAGCCGAAGGGGCGGCGCTGGGGCATGCGTCCGGCCCGCTGATCAGTCGCGCTGGTCGATGACCGGAATCGCCGCGAGCAGCGCCCTGGTGTAGTCCTCGCGCGGATGCAGCAGCACGTCGTCGGTGGTTCCCCGTTCGACGACACGGCCATCCTTCATGACGACGACCGCGTCGCAGAGGTTCTGCACGACGCCGATGTCGTGCGACACCAGCAGGAGCGTGAGGTCCTCGGTCTTCTTCAACTCCGCCAGCAGCTGCAGGATCTGCGCACGCACCGTGACATCCAGCGCCGACATCGGCTCGTCGCCGACGAGGATGCGCGGACGATGGACGATCGCCCGAGCCAGAGCGATGCGCTGGCGCTGGCCGCCGGAGAACTCGTGCGGGAAGCGATCGGCCATGTCGGCGTCGAGTCCCACCTGCGCGAGGACCTCCCTCACGCGCGAGCGACGATCGCCGTCGATGCCCAGCGCCCAGAGCGGCTCGGCGATGATGCGTCCCGCGCTCATCCGCGGGTCGAGCGACGCGTACGGATCCTGGAAAACCAGTCCGGTGAGACGGCGCAGCCAGTGCAGGGAGCGAGCGGATGCCGAGGCATCCACGCGGCGTCCGTCGATGTCGATGGTGCCGGCCGTCGGCCGGTCCAGTCCCAGCAGCAGCCGGACGAGCGTGGATTTGCCGGAGCCGGACTCTCCGATGATCCCGACCGAGAATCCGGCGACGACGTCGAGATCCGTAGGATGCAGCGCGATCGACGTGCGGGCGCGCTCGAACATGGTGCGCTTCGGAACTGCGAACTCGCGGCTCAGCCCGCGCGCCTCGATCAGACTCATCGTGCGCCTCCATCCGGGCGCCAGAGCGTCGCCGTGGCATCGCGCAGAAGTCCCTGGGTGATGGGGGAGGACGGTGTGCTCAGCAGTGTCGGCACCGGCGCGGATTCGACGACCCTGCCGCGCTCGAGCACGACACCGTGCGTGGCGACCCGAGCGAGGACGGCGAGGTCGTGGGTGATGAAGACGAGCGACATCCCCTCGTCGTCGACGAGCGAGAGCATCAGGTCGAGGACTTCGGCCTGGATCGTCACGTCGAGCGCGGTCGTCGGCTCGTCCGCGATGAGCAGCCGCGGGCGGCAGGCGAGCGCCATCGCGATCGCCACGCGCTGCCGCTGGCCGCCGGACAGTTGATGCGGATAGCGGGTGACGATCGACTCCGGCTCGGGGAGCCGCACCCGTGCGGCCTCCTCGATCGCGCGGGTTGCGGCCTCGCGACGCGTGGCGCCGGTGTGGATGCGCAGCGACTCGGCGATCTGGCGGCCGACGGTGCGGATCGGGTTCAACGCCGTCCGCGGCTCCTGGAAGACGATGCCGATGTCGTCGCCGCGGAAGTGCGCGAGCTCGCGGTCCGGCATCCCGAGCAGCTCGGTGTCGCCCCAGCGGACGCTGCCGTGCGCAGTCGCGCCTGCCGGGAGCAGGCCGAGGATCGCAAGCGCGGTGAGCGACTTGCCGGACCCGGACTCTCCGATCAGGCCGAGCCGCGCGCCCGGCGGCACGTCGAAGGAGATTCCGTCGATCACGCGGCGGCCGTCGATCTCGACGACGAGATCGGACACGGTCAGGCGAGCGGAGGCCCGGGCTGGATTCGTCATGCCACCACCGCCGGCGTGTGCACCTCGGCCGAGCGATGCGCGAGGGTCGGATCGGTGGCTTCGCGCAATCCGTCTCCGAGAAGGTTGAGTCCGAGCACCGTGACGGTGATCGCGAGCCCAGGCCAGATCACGGACAGCGGATGCACGCCGATGTAGCGCTGGAGATCGGCGAGAAGGATGCCCCAGGACGGCTCTGTGACGCTGGCGCCGAAGCCGAGGTAGCTCAGCCCTGCCTCGGCGAGCACCGCGACCGCCATCGACCACGACAGCTGGACGATGAACACCGGTGCGATGTTCGGCAGCAGGTGGCGCGTGAGGCTCTGGGACGGGGTGAGCCCGGATGCGCGGCCGGCGAGCACGAAGTCGCTCTGCTGGACACGGCGCAGCTCGGGGCGCGTGACGCGGGCGATGTTCACCCCGAATCCGATGCCGACGGCCCAGATGACGACCCACAGCGATCCGCCCCAGACCGATGAGATCATCATCGCGATGATGAGGACGGGGAATGCGATCAGGATGTCGACGAGCACGGCGATCGTCTCGCGCATCCAGCGCGCGGTCAGCGCACCGAGCGCGGCAAGGGAGATCCCGACCGCGGAGGCGATGATGGCGGCGCCGATGCTGACGAACACCGTGGTGCGCGCACCCGTCATGACGAGGCTCAGGATGTCACGACCCGTGCCGTCCGTGCCCATCAGGTGGGGCCAGCCCGGCGTCGCCCACCGATCGCGCAGGTCGGTCGAGAGCGGGTTGAAGGGCGTCCAGAACAGCGAGACGAGTGCGGTCGCGGCGATCACGAGCACGACGATGATGCCGAAGCGACCGGTACCGGACGACCACAGCGCGCGCAGCCAGCGAGGCGTCATGCCGCCTCCCGTTGCCGAGGATCGACGATGTGGTGCACGAGGTCGACGACGAAGCCGACCACGAGCACGAAACCGGTGAGCACGAGCAGTTCGCTCTGCACCTTGATGAGATCCCGTGTGCCGACGTCGGCGACGAGCATGCGGCCGATCCCCGGGAGCGTGAACAACTGCTCGATCACCACGGAACCGACGATGATCCCGGCCACCTGCAGACCGAGCACCGTGATGATCGACAGACCGACCGCCGGGATGCCGTGCTGGACGAGCGCGCGATTGCGACTGAGTCCCTTGGCGGCGGCGGTGCGGACGAAGTCCTGGCCGGCCGCCTGCAGGGTGGCGCTGCGCACGAACCTCAGCAGCATGGCACCCTCCACGATTCCGATCGTGAGTGCGGGGAGCACGAGCGCGCGCAGGGCCTGCCACGGCTGCGACCAGCCGTCCCGCGGGAACCCCTGCGCGGGCAGCCAGCCGAGCCCGATCGCGAAGACCACGATGAGCATCATGCCTGCCCATACGACGGGGACGGCTGCGAGGGCCTGCGCGGCCACGCTGATCCCGGTACCGGATGCCCGGCCGCGCAGCACGGCCGACAGGATGCCGAACGGCACGGCGATCAGCAGGGCGATGAGCAGGGCCAGGATGCCGAGCGGCACGGTGACCTGCGCCTTCAGCGCCAGTTCCTCGCCGACGGAGGCGCCGGACAACTGCGACGTGCCGAGATCCCCGGTGAGGATGCCGCCGATCCAGTCGGCGTACTGCACCGCCAGCGGCCGGTTCAGGCCGAGGGACTCCCTGAGCTGCGCCACCTGCTCCGGACCGGCCTGGGTGCCGGCGATGAGCTGCGCGACGTCTCCGGGGAAGACGCGCAGCGTGAGGAAGATCAACACGCTCGACACGAGGAGCCCTGCGATGAGCAGGGCTCCTCGTGTGAGCGCGTATCTCAGCATCCGATGGTCACTCGGAGGCGACCGTCACGCCGGCGAGGTTGATCCGCGAGTTGATCGAGTCCTGCGGGAATCCGGCGACCGCCGGCGTGAGCGCCGTGATCGTCTCGCCGTTGTAGAGCCAGTCGGCCGCGTGGTCCTCGGAGACGAGGCGCGCGGCCTCGGCCAACAGCTCGGCGGAGGCATCGGGGTCAACCTCGGCGAGGGCCTCGGTGTAGAGCGCCTGGACCTCGGGGTTGTCGTAGCCGAAGTAGTAGTCCGGGTTCGCGAAGTTGCCGAAGTCCCGCGGCTCGACGTGCAGCACGAAGCTCAGGTCGTAGTCCTTGTTCGTGTAGACGTCCTCGAGCCAGGTCGCGAACTCGACGGGTTCGACGTCCAGCGTCACCCCGACCTCGGCGAAGTCCGAGATGAGCACCTGCGAAACCGTGGTGCCGTAGAAGTTGGGGATCGTCAGGGTCAGCTCGAGGTCTTCCTGGCCGGCCTCGGCGAGCAGCTCCTTGGCGCGCTCCGGGTCGTACGGAGCGAGCTCGGACAGGTCCTCGTACCCCGGGTCGAGTTCGGGGATGGGGCCGTACAGTGTCTGTCCGGCGCCGACCGCCTCGACGAGGCCCTCGTGATCGATGGCCAGGCGCAGCGCCTCGCGCACGCGGATGTCGTCGAGCGGGGCCGCGGCGTTGTTGAACGCCAGCGTGGCCTTGTCGGTGGTGCTGCCGGTGGTCAGGGTGAAGTCACCCGAGTCCTCGAGCTGCGGCGCGAGGTTCGGGTCGACAGCCGTGAGCACGTCCAGGCTGCCGTCGAGCGCGGCGTTGACGCCCGAGGTGAAGTCCGGGGTGTACTCGAACACGACCTCGGCCACGCCGGCCGCTTCGCCCCAGTACGCGTCGTTGCGGGCGAACGTGATCGACGACCCCTTGCTCCAGCGGGTCAGCGTGAACGGACCGGTGCCGTTCTCGGCGGTCTGCAGATCGGTGGCGTCGCCGGAGCGGAAAACCAGCCCGCCAGGGCCGGTCAGGGCGAACAGGAAGTTCTGATTCGGCTCGGTGAGCGTGATCACGACCGTCGCGGCATCCGGTGCGGTGATGGACGCGATGCCCGCGAAGTCCGAGTTGCCCTGCAGTGTGGCGTCCGTGCGCACGGCTTCGTACGAGGCGACGACGTCGGCCGAGGTGAGGGCTTCGCCGGTGTGGAAGACGATCCCGTCGTTGAGCGTGAACGTGTAGGTCAGGCCGTCCTCGGAGACCTCGTAGTCGGACGCGAGGCGCGGCTCGATCTCGTTCGTCTGGGTGCGGGTGACCAGCCCCTCGTAGATGTTGTCGATGAGGATCTGCTCGAGCGCCGCACCTGAGGTGTGACGGATGTCGAGGTTCGTCGGCTCGAGGACCAGACCCACCGTGAGCGTGGCCTCCGGGTCTGGCTCGCCGACCGCGGTCTCGGCCGGTTCGGGCGAGCCGGCGCACGCGGTGAGCACGATCGCGGCGGCGGCCAGGGCGGAGACGGCGGTGAGGCGGCGTCGGGAGCGGGTGAACATGAGTGCGGGTCCTCTCATCCGGCGGTGCTGTGTGCCGGTCGGGTCGAGCCTAGGGTGCGGCGGGTACCGCGGGGGAAACGTCGGAACGCGGTGTCACATTCCGCCGGGCAGGTGCGTGCGGATCAGATCGGCCAGGCGAGCCGGCGCGGTCTCCTGGACGTTGTGGGTGGCGTCGATCTCGACGACGGCGGCCCGGGGGAGTCGGGATCGGAACTCCTCGGCATCCTGCGCGGTGACGTACCCGCGCGCGGCGCGCACCAGAGTCAACGGCGCGGTCGCTCCGGCGAGGTCGTCCCACCCCGTCGCATCGAGCACCGCGCCTGCGGCCGGCTGCGCGTCGTGATCCGGTGCCGCGAACACCTGCGCGGCGAGATGCGCGAAGTGGTGCTTCCACTCCACCCGGCCGTCGTCGCGGATGCGGGAGTTGAAGAAGACTCCGCGTTCGGTGTCCTCGCGGGAGCCGCCCAGTCCGAACGCCATCGCGCGATCGACGAGGTCATCGCGGCTGGCGAAGTCGGACACCCGGAAGAATTCGCGCAGTTCGGCCGGTCCGCCCGTCGCGTCGATTCCGGGAGTGATGTCGACGATGATGACGTCGCGGACGAGTGCGGGATGCGAATGGGCGAGCGCGGCCGCGGTGAGCCCGCCGAGCGACTGGCCGACCACGAGGACCGGCGCGACCGTCCACTGCGCGAGCGCCTCGGCGACGTCCGCCGCGAGATTCCGGGGGGAGTAGTCGACGTCGTCGCGCCACGAGGAGTCGCCGTGTCCGGCGAGGTCGATCGCGAGCGCGGGTGCTTGCAGGTGCAGGATCGTGGTGTCCCACGTGTGCGCGTTCAGGCCGGCCCCGTGCAGGAGGACGACCTGCGGCTCGGCATCGCCGAAGCGCAGCGCGCTGAGGGTGCGGCCGTCGGGGAGCTCGAACTCGACGCGGCTGGCCCTCGGAACGGGAACGTCGATGCTCTGAGCCTGTGCGGGAAGGTAGCGGAACTCGCTGGTGTCGGTCGGCACGTGATTATTCTGCTCCGTCGGATCGGGTCAGCGAAATGCGAGAGCAGAATGATAATTGAGGTCGGTCGTGCATTACGCATTATGTTCTTCGGCTGGTCATTGTGATGGATGAACTGCATCTCCTCTCACGGGAGCGGCGCGGACGAAAAGTCCTAGGCTGGAGGCATGACCGAGACGCGCGTGCACCTGTCCAGGACTGAGCCGACCGCCTATCAGGCGTTGGACGCCTTTTCCAAGACCGTCGGCGAGATCTGTGCGGCGAACGGGATCGATGATCGCCTCAAGGAGATCGTCATGATCCACTGCTCGCAGTTGAACGGATGCGCGTACTGCACCCGCATCCACGTCGATCGGGCGATCGCGGCGGGGCTGGACGCCGATGTGCTCACGCAGATCCCGACCTGGCGGGAGAGCGGTGTGTTCTCCGACCGTGAGCGCGCGGCGCTCGAACTCGCCGAGGCGTTCACCTTCATCCACGAGGACGGCATCCCCGACGATGTGTACGACGCCGTCGGCGGTGTGTTCACCGAGAAGGAGTACGCCGCTCTGAGCTGGGCCTGCGTGTCGATCAACGCGTTCAACCGCATCGTCGTGGCGGGGCGCTACCCCGTGCCTTCGCGGGGCTCTCAGGGGCAGGCATGACGGTTCTCGCGGTCGATGGCGTGTGGAACGTCCGCGACGTCGGCGGGATGCCGGCGGACGGCGGGCGCATCGTGTCCGGGCGGCTGCTGCGTTCGGCGAACCTGGCGGGGATAACCCACGACGGGGCGCGGAATCTGAGTGCGCTGGTCGATCACATCATCGATCTGCGTGCCGATGAAGAGGTCGCCTCCGAGCCGTCGGCGGTCCGAGGGCTTCCGACGACGCACCTGCCGTTGTTCCTCGGTTCGGTCGCATCGTTCTTCGAGGACGACAGCAGTCTGGACGAGCTGTACTCGCATCTGCTGGAGCAGAGCGGGCCGCGCCTGGTCGAGGCTCTGCGCATCGTCGCGCGCGGGGAACGCAACCTCGTGCACTGCACGGTCGGCAAGGATCGGACCGGTGTGACGATCGCGCTCGCTCTGGATGCCGTGGGCGCCGACCGTGAGGCGATCATCGACGACTACGCGTTGACCGAATCTCAGCTGCCCGCCGAGCGCAACCGACGCATCGCCGCGTATCTGCGATCTCAGCATCCGGACGCCCAGCACGTCGTCGCGTTGGCGACCCTGTCGCCGGCGCCTGTCATGCGCGCCCTGCTGGCCTCGATCGACGAGCGATGGGGATCGACGGCCGCGTACCTGAGGGCTCAGGGGATGACGGATGCCGAGCTCACCGCCCTGCGCGCGGCACTCGTCGAGGAGGATGTTGCGGCGACTGTCGAGCAAGGTTAGGCAACCCTTCACTCGGTGATACGATGGAGGCATCATGAGCAGCACCTCCGTCGAGTTCCGATCCGCACGCGCCGAGCGCCGAGCGGCGCGTCAGCGATCCCACCACCTGGTGACCGCCGACGAGAACTCGCTCGCGGACCTCGAGGTCTTCCTCGCCACGCTGCCGCTGTGCGCAACCGGTCGCATCTTCATCGAGGTCGCCGATCGGGCCGACATCGGCACGGTGCAGGCCCCGCCGCGCATGACGGTCACCTGGCTCGCGCGTTCGTCGCGATCCGGAGCCCCTGGCACCGGACGCGGCTGCGCGTCGGGCATGGCGCTGTCCAGAGCGACGTGCGCCTGGGCGGACGAGATGCTCTGCGAAGACAGCGCTGGGACGAACATCACGCTGCTCGGCGGCTTCCTCGGCACGGCCGACATCGTCGAGCACTTGACCGTCGCGCTGGACGTCCCCGCCTCGTCGATCAACGCACCCGAGCAGTTCGGGCTGCTGCCCACCGACCGCTGAGTCAGCGCCGAGTGCGACGGACGTAGTTGCCGTCCTCGAGTCCCGCTTCGATCTCGAAGCGGTTGCGCAGCGCATCGCGGCCGGCGAACAGGTACAGGATCGGCATGAGGAAGCCGTAGCGCAGCCACTGGGCCTTGTGCACGGCCTCGTGCCGCAGGACGGCGTCGCTGGGATCCCGGTCGCCGGTGAGGAAGCAGCCGCCGACGCAGACGCCGCCCCGATTGAACGTCCATGACGGCATCCCGCGGAAGACCCACAGCCCCTGGCGGCGTTCGATCGGCCCTGTGCTCCACAGTGCACCCCACGTCCACCCCACGGCGGTGCCCCACCAGTAGCCGACGCGACTGATCGGGGATCGCAGCAGGAACGACGGGATGCGGCGGTCGAAGCGTCGGCCGCGCGCGAGCTCGATCTCGGAGCGCTCGCGCCACCCGGTCGGAGGGGCCGGCTTCACGCGACGGCCCCGACGAGGCGCAGCAGCGCGCCCATGTCCTCGACGGCATCCACGGGGGAGCGAGGCGCGAACCCGGCGATCGTCGCCCCGGCGAACGGCACGCGTTCGCGCAGTCTGCGCAGCGCCGCGCTCAGATCCGCGATGCTCGCTCCGAACGGGACGGCGCTCGAGACGCCGACGATCTCGGACGGGTCGAGGACGTCCACGTCGATGTGGACCCACACGCGGGTCGCCCCGGTCGCGGCGATCGCATCGGCAAGCGCGTCCGCGTCGGAAAGGTCGGAAACGGAGATCTGGGGGAGACGCCCGAGGGGCGCTTCTTCTGCGGCATCCACGGCCCTGGCGCCGACGACGACGACGCGCTCCGCCGGGATGCCAGGCGAGAGCGCGACCTGCGGCTCGCCCTCGCCGAGCACCGCACGCAGCGCCATCCCCGAGAAAGCACCGGAAGGAGAGGACTCCGGTGTGTGCAGATCCGGGTGCGCGTCGCACCAGACGACCGCGAGGCCGTCGGTGCCGCCGTCGATCGCGTCGAGTGCTGCGACGGTGATGCTGCAGTCGCCGCCGATCAGGACGGCTCCTGGTTCGAGGTTCTCGCGTACGAGATCGCGGACCCGCTGCAGCGCGCTGAGCCGGTGGACGCCGGTGCCGAGCGATTCACCCGCCTCGAGCGGGACGTCGAGGATCGTGGTCGCGGCGCGAGGGAGATCGCCGGCGATGGCCGCGGCACCCTCGGTGAGCAGCATCGCGCGGGCGGCAGGAGAGCCCTGCCACTGCGGCACGACGAGAAAATGTGCCATGTCGGCCTCCGGGGGGAGAAACGCGGATGCTCCGGACCGGTGGCCCGGAGCATCCGCAGGGAATCAGGACTCGAGCTGGGCCTGCGGCGTGCCGCCGGCCTTGAGCTCAGCCAGACGCGCCTCGACCTCGGTGAGCTCGCCGAGGTCGTCGAGGCTCTCGAACTGGGCGTCCAGGCTGGAGGCGGCGAGCTCCACCTTGCCCTGGGCGATCGCCTCCTGGCGGCGGACCTTGTCCTCGAACCGGCCCAGCTCGCTGGTCGGGTCGAGCACGTTGATCGACGAGACCGCGTCCTGGACCTTGGTCTGCGCCTCGGCGACCTTGGCACGGGCGAGCAGCTCGCTGCGCTTGGCCTTGAGCTCGCCGAGCTTCTCCTTCATGCCGTTCAGGCCGCTCTTGAGCTTGTCGACGATCTCGGTCTGGGCAGCGATCGTCGGCTCGGCCGTTTTCGCGTCGCGCTCTTCGCTGATCTGGCGCTGCAGGGCGATCTTGGCGAGGCTGTCGAACTTGTCGGCGTCAGCCGTGCTGCCGGCCGTACGCAGCTCGTCGGCCTTGCGGCTGGCGGCGAGAGCCTTGTTGCCCCAGTCCTTCGCGGCCTGGACGTCTTCCTCGTGGTCGCGCTCGAGCAGACGCAGGTTTCCGATCGTCTCGGCGATCGCCGCCTCGGCGTCGGCGATGCTGTTCGTGTAGTCGCGCACGAGCTGGTCGATCATCTTCTGCGGGTCCTCGGCCGAGTCGAGGAGCGAGTTGATGTTGGCACGGACGAGGGTCGAGATTCGCCCGAAGATGGACTGCTTGGCCATGGGTTTTCCTTTCGGTTGGTCGTGGATGTCGTTCAGGTCGGAGGGTGCGGTTCAGAAACGGCCGCCTCGGGATCTGCCGCCGCGCGAGCTGCCGCGTGATCCGCCGCCGAAGCTCGACGGCCGATGGCCGCGGCTGCTGCTGCCTCCGCTGGAGCGCCAGCTGCTGCCGCCGCTCCACGAGCCGCCGCCGCCTCCTCCGCCGCCCCCGGCGAACAGGCCGCCGAGGATGCCGCCGAGGATGTCCCCGCCGATGCCGCTGTTCTGGCTGCGGTTGCCGCCGTAACCCGTGCCGTATCCGGTGTCGAACGGATTTCCGGGCGTCCATGACTGCACCTCGCCCTCCGCGGACGAGATGGCTTCGGTGGCGAGGCTGTAGGCGCGGTTCGCTCGCTCGAGCGCGACCGCCGGATCGGTCGCCTGCACCGCGAGAGCCTCGCGGTAGGCGGCATCGGCCTCAGCCAGGCGCGTGCGGGCCGTCGCGCCGATCGCGCCGCGCCGGGTGGCGATGAAGTCGGTGGCGGCGGAGATCTGCGCCTGAGCCTGGAGCAGCCGCTGCTGCAGCGAACGCGCGGCGCGCTGCGTCTGCTCCGCCGCGTCGCGCATCTGCGCCAGCGCCGCATCGATCCGCGTGTTCGCCTCGGTGAGCGTGTCGACGATGCGCTGCGGGTCGCGATTCGCTGAGTTCATCGCTGCCGTCGCCTCGTCGACACGGGTGCGTGTGCCGGCGAGGAGCGGGGCTACGGTGCCGTGCGGGTCTGGTGCCTGCGCCGCGGCGGCGAGGTCGGCTTCGAGGTCGGCGATGAGCGCCTTCGCCTGCTCCTGGATCGCGGCCAGGTCCGACCCGAGCGTCGTCACAGCGAGGGCGAGCTGCTCGGCTTGCGCGACAGCCTGCTCAGCCGTGCGGATCGAGAAGGCCGCCTCGCCGGTCCTGCCTTCGGCCAGGAGCGTCGTCGCCTCGGAGATCTCCGTGTCGGCGAGGGCGAGCCGCTCTGCTGCCTGAACGGGGTTCTCGGCGACCGTGCTGAGCGCACCGGCGGCATAGGTCGTGGCGAGGCCGGCCAGCGCGCCGGGAAGCGCGGATATCGCGGACTGCGCCTCGTTCCGGCGCACCTGCACGCGCTGCAGGGCCGCCGGCGCCTCCGCTTCGACCTTCCGCAGTTCCTCGAAGCTCTCGATGTTGTCGTCCAGCAGCTCATCAGCCGCCGCGCAGAGCTGGATGATCTGGATGTGCCAGGTGCGGCGCTGTTCGGCGGTGTCCTCGTTCTCGTCGTCGAGCTGCTGCTTGAGGGCGAAGGCCTGCGCGACCTTCTCCTTCGCGGCGTCGACGACCTGGGTGAACGGCGCCGTGGAATCATCGCCGAACTGCGCGACGGCGAAGCCGAGCTCCTCACGGCTGGAGGTGATCGCGTCGTCGGCCTCGACCAGCGCGCGCCCGGCCTGACGTTCCAGATCGGCGTCGCTCATGCTCGAGAACGGATCGTTCGGGTCGGCGACGGCGGGCTGCGCGCCTCGCGCCTTCTTCCTCGACCGGACGACCAGCCAGATGATGAGCACGATGACGGCCGCTGCGATCAGCACGAACAGCAGGATCCAGCCGGCGTTCGACGGGCCGGGGAAGGCATCGGCGGCGGCGATGACGGCGCCGTCCCAATCGTCCGCCCGCAACCGGTCCTCGACGGCCTGGTTGATCGTGTCGATCTGGCCGTCGCTGAGCGCAGCGGCGTCGTCCACCGACAGGGCGTACTGCCGGGAATCGACCGCGATGGCGAGCAGGTACTGATCGGCGCCGAGTCCGTTGTCGATCGCGGTCTGATCAGCCCAGCCGAGGCTGTCGGACGGATTCGTGAACTCGTCGACGAGCACGACGTAGAGGTCTCCGGAGCCCGCTTCGCTCAACGTGGTCAGCCGCGCGTTCGCCGCGTCGAGTTCGGACGAGCTCAGGACGCCCGCGTCATCCGTGACGAATCCGGCATCCAGGGCGACCGGAGATGTCGCCGCAGCGCTGTACGCGATGGAACCGGAGGCGAGCAGCGCCACGATCATCCCCAGGATGGTGGTCGTCCGAGACCGCATTCTGCTCCCTCCGGGGAGACGCTCGGCCCCCACCTGAGCACGAGTCTATTCACTGTCGTGCATCGAAGGTACCGACTCTAGGGAAACTGTCTGTGTCCTCGCGGGGAAGCGGCCGGAGCGCACATACGCTGGAAGGCATGGAGGACAGGTACGGCGCTGACGTGCTCGCGAAAGGCTGGCGCGAGCGCGCTGCGAAGAAGATCCCGCAGGTGCCGGCGGAGACGGATCTCGTCGTCGAGGTCGCGGACGACGGGTTCTGCGGCGCGGTGACCACGGTGCAGTCGGGCACGGTCGAGCTGGAGGACTGGAAGGGGCGCAAGCGCCTGTTCCCGCTCGGCGGCGGCTTCCTCATCGAAGGCGAACCCGTGACGCTCGTCCCGCCCGCGCCGAAGGACAAGGGGCCTCGGCGCACGGCATCCGGATCCTTCGTCGTGGCGGACCAGCGCGCTCGTGTCGCGCTGCCCAGCCGCATCCTCGTCGAGGGGCGCCACGACGCCGAGCTCGTCGAGAAGGTGTGGGGAGCCGACCTGCGCGTCGAGGGCGTCGTGGTCGAGTACCTGCAGGGCGTCGATCTGCTGGACGAGCTGCTCGCCTCCGAACCGCCCAGCGCGAAGCGCCGGTACGGAGTCCTCGTCGACCATCTCGTCCCCGGATCCAAGGAGTCGCGCATCGCGGATGCCGTGGCTCGCGGGCCTCATGGCGCGCACGTCTGCATCGTCGGGCACCCCTACGTCGACGTGTGGCAGTGCGTGCGGCCGGAGGCGCTGGGCATCGCGCGCTGGCCGGAGATCCCCCGGGGCATCGAATGGAAGGTGGGCATCTGCCGCGCCTTCGGCTGGCCGCACGAGGATCAGGCGGACATCGCGCGCGCCTGGCAGGCGATCCTGAGCAAGGTCACCACGTACCGCGACCTCGAGCCGTCGCTGCTCGGCCGCGTGGAAGAGCTCATCGACTTCGTCACGGCGCCGTGAGGCGGCGGGGCGCGCCCGGCTACCCTTGAGGTATGCCCGAGCCCCGCACCTTCCGCGATGAACCCGTGTCCTTCGTCCGCCGGAGCGGTCGCATGTCCGAGGCGCAGGAACGGGCGTTCGAGGAGCTCGCCGGTCACTATCTGCTCGAGGTGGCGCGCGATGCCGCGTCGACGAGCGTGCATCCGGATTCCCGGCTCGATGTCGCTGCCGAATATGGTCGCGACGCCGCGCTGATCGTCGAGGTGGGCTCCGGTCAGGGGCACGCGATCGTATCGGCCGCGGCGTCCCGCCCCGAGGACGACTTCCTCGCGATCGAGGTGTTCCGCGCCGGTCTCGCCCGGACGATGCTGGATGCCGACAAGGCGGGTGTCCGCAATCTGCGCCTCGTCGAGGCGAACGCGCCCGAGGTGCTGTCGACCTATCTGCCCGAGGGCAGCGCGTCCGAGATCTGGGTCTTCTTCTCCGACCCGTGGCACAAGAAACGGCACACGAAGCGCCGCCTGATCCGCGAGGGGTTCGGGGCGACCGCCGCCAGGGCGCTCGCCGACGGCGGCCTGCTGCGCCTCGCGACCGACTGGGAGGACTACGCCCGGCAGATGCGCGAGGTCCTGGACGCGGATCCGTCGTTCGAGCGCGCGTTCGAGGGGGAGTGGGCCGAGCGCTTCGACGGCCGCGTGATGACGGCGTTCGAGCGCAAGGGGCTGAACAAGGGGCGCGACATCCGTGACCTCGTGTATCGGCGGAAGCCCCGCGCGTGACCGATAGCCGGGTGGTGGCCGTGCGCTGGAGCATCGCACCGGCCGTGCTGGTCTGCCTCGCAGCTCCGGCGTTCTTCGTCGTGCAGTGGGCCTGGCTCGGCTGGGTGCTGCTGGCCGCCGGCGTCGGGGCTGCGTGGGCGCTGGAGCGGCGTGCCGTCACGGCATCCGCTCCGTCACTGACGCGGGACCTGTCTCTGATCGCCATCGGGATGCTGATCGTCAGTGTCATCCCGCTGGCGGCCGAACTCGACAACGCCGCCATGATGCGGTTCACGCTGGCGCTGGGCGGCGCGGTCGTCGTGCCGTACGTCGTCTCGCGGTACGTGTATCGGGACAGGGCGATCTCTTTCCCGTGGCTAACCGGGCAGCGCTGGGGACGACTGCAGTGGGGCTGGCTTGCAGCCGTGCTGGTGCTGGGCTGGCTGATCCTGCCGTTCTACTTCATCACCAGCGGCGTGTACATGAACTGGCCGGTCGTCGATTCGCCCGACCTCATCGCGAGGCTGTTCGTCGGTGTGGGAGCGGTCGGCATCTGGGATGAACTGTTCTTCATCTGCACGGTGTTCGCGCTGCTGCGCCGGCACTTCCCGGATGCCGTGGCGAACGTCCTGCAGGCCATCGTGTTCGTGTCCTTCCTCTGGGAGCTGGGATATCGCGAGTGGGGTCCGCTGCTGACCATCCCGTTCGCGCTGCTGCAGGGCTTCATCTTCCTGCGCACGCATTCGCTCGCGTATGTCGTCACGGTGCATCTGCTCTTCGACGCCGTCGTGTTCGCCGTTCTGGTGCACGCGCACAACCCGGGGCTGCTGCCGATCTTCCTCGTATAGATAAGCTCTCCTGCAGTGACACGGGGTGCCGCCTGCGCGGCTGAGATCACACCCGTCGAACCTGATCTAGCTCGTACTAGCGAAGGGATGTCGCGATGCACACGCACGCACTCACCGAGCACGTCCACCCGATGACGCAGCCCCGCACAGACCGTGGCGGACTCGCCCTGGCAGCCGCGGCGACCGGCACCGCGTTCGAGTGGTACGACTTCTTCCTCTACGGCACGGCGGCCGCTCTGGTCTTCCCCGTCGTGTTCTTCCCCGCCCAGGACCCGTTGATCGGCATCCTACTGTCGTTCGCCACGTTCGCGACGGGATTCATCGCCCGCCCGCTCGGCGGACTGCTGGCAGGGTCCCTCGGCGACCGCTTCGGGCGCCGGCCGGTCCTCACGGCGACGTTGCTGGTCATGGGCCTCGCCACGGTGTGCATCGGCCTCCTGCCCGGATACGCGCAGCTCGGCGTGCTCGCGCCGATGGCGCTGGTCGCATTGCGGTTCGTGCAGGGCCTGGCAGCCGGCGGGGAGTGGCCCGGTGCTGTTCTGATCGCGCTCGAGCATGCACCGCACCGGCGCGGCCTGCGCGGCGGAATCGTCGCGGCATCCTTGTACGTCGGCCTCATCCTCGGCAATCTCGCCTTCGTCGTGACGGTCGCGCTGCTGGACGAGAAGGCGCTGGTCGCATGGGGCTGGCGGGTGCCGTTCCTGGCCAGCATCCTGCTCGTCGTGGTCGGTCTGGTGCTGCGGCGCCGCGTGGCGGAATCCCCGGAGTTCCTCGCCGGGGACGCCGACCTCGAGCGCCGACGGCCTCTGCGCGAGGCGTTCAGCGCGCCCCGGAACGTGATCGCGGTCGTGCTCGTGCGGACGGGGCAGAACGCCTGCTTCTACACGATCACGGTGTTCTGCCTGGGGTACGCGACGGCGGTGCTGGGGTTCTCGGCTCAGGCCTCGCTCACGGCGCTGCTGATCGCGGCAGCGCTCGCCGCGGTGATGTGCCCCGTCTGGGGTGCGCTCGGCGAGCGGATCGGCATGACGGCGCTCACGGCGTGCAGCCTCGGCGGGCTCGGCCTGCTCGCCGTGCCGCTGTTCCTCATCCTCGACGGCGGCAGCGCCGCGGCGATCGTCGGTGTGGTGGCCGTCACGATCGGCATCGTGAACGCGGCGGCCGACGGCGTGCAGCCCCTGTGGTTCGCAGGGCTGTTCCCCGCGCGCCGGCGCTACTCCGGGATCTCGGTCGGCCGCGAGATCGCCGGAGTCATCGGTGGAGGGCTGACGCCGCTCGCGGCCACGGCCCTGGTCGCGTCGACGGGACACTGGTGGCCCGTCGCGGTGATCATGATGGTCGCCGCAGCGCTCGGCGTCGTCGGCGCGGTGATCGCACGCCCGGTCGATCGGCCCGCCGCGACCCCGGAGTCGGAGAAAGACGACAGAATCAGAGCATGATCATCGCAGGGCTCATCCTCGCCGCGGCCGCTGCCGCCTTCCATGTCTTCATCTTCGCGCTCGAGTCGCTGAAGTGGACGGAGCCGTCGACACGGAAGGTGTTCGGCGTCGCGAGCGAGGCGGATGCCGAGACGATGAAAGCGCTCGCATTCAACCAGGGCTTCTACAACCTGTTCCTCGCGCTCACGGCGTTCCTCGGTGTCGGACTGTACATCGTCGGGGCGACGACCGTCGGCCTCACGCTCGTCTTCGCCGGCACGGGCATGATGCTCGCGGCGGCGCTCGTGCTGATCCTGTCGGACCGCTCCAAAGCGCGCGCGGCCACCATGCAGGGCACGCTGCCGCTTCTGGCGGTGATCGCGACGGCGATCGGCGTCGCGATCAGCTGAGCGGTCGCACCGGCAACTGCTGCAGGTCGTCGAACAGCCCCATGACGGCAGGGCCCATCTCCATCTGCATCAGCACGATCCGGAAACCGCAGTCCGGGTCGATGAAGAAGTCCGTGCCCAGCCCGCCGGACCAGCCGAAGCGTCCGACGTATTCGCCCGCCGTGACGACGGAGACGCCGAAGCCCCAGCCGAGGCCGTCCCAGAATCCCGGGAAGAAGCTGTCCGGCGTCTTGAGCGCATCGTCGATCTGATCGGAGCGCATGAGGCCGAGCAGCGCGGGGTCCACGAACTGCTCGCCGTCGAGGACGCCGCCGGCTGCCAGCATCCGCGCGAACGCCGCGTAGTCGCGCGCCGTCGAGACGAGCTCGGCATGGCTGACGTCGAAGGGCGCAGGGGCCAGGTAGAAGCCGCCGGCGCGCGGTTCGATCTCGACGAGCGCACCCTGATCGTCGCGGCGATAGGCGGCGGGCAGCCGATCGGCCTTCTCCGGCGGCACGACATGGCTGGTGTCGACCATCCCGAGAGGTGCGAAGATGTCGGCGGCCAGGTGATCTCCGAGCGGTCCGCCTGTCACCCGGGACAGCAGGATGCCGAGGATGCCGAAGGACTGGTGATATCGCCAGCCGGTCCCCGGCTGGAACGCCAGCGGGAGATCCGCGAGCGCGTTCAGCCAGTCCTGAGCGCCCAGCTCGACCGCGTCCTGGGATGCTTCGGTTCGGTTCGCGATCATCGCGTCCTTCAACGGGGAGGGGACGGCGACCATGCCGTACCCGGACGTGTTGGTCAGCAGATGGCGCACGGTGATCGGACCGGCCGCCGGTACGGTCTCGGTCAGGGGCGAGGTCGGCGTGCGGAGCACGCGACGGTTCCCGAGTTCGGGGAGCCACCGTTCGACCGGCTCATCCAGTTCGAGGTGTCCGTTCTGCACGAGTCGCAGCGTGGCGACCGCTGTCACCGCTTTGGTCATCGACTGGATGCGGACGATCGCATCATCCGAGAGATCTCCGGCGGTGGTGATGTCCAGATGCCCGCCCGCACTGCCGTCCGCGACGATGATGCCCGGGGCCGTGCCACGCGCGATGTGCTGCTCGAGAAGCTCGGTCAATTCGCTCATGCGGTTTCAGCTCTCTGTGCGACGGGTTGGCGGAGGATCGTGCGGCGCTTCGACGGGTCGCCCCTGCGCGGATCGCTGAAGTAGATCTCGTGATGACGTCCCGTCATCGACAGGCCGTTCTGAGGGATGAACTCGTCGTGCAGCCGCGCGAGCAGCGGCGCCTCGTCGTCGTAGGTTCCCACGTGCAGGGTCTGCACCGACAGTCCCTCCGTGAGCGTCTCGAAGCGGACCTCGTCGATGCGAGCCGACGGATTCTTCTCGGACGCCGTCGCCACGGCATCCGAGACCATCGCGTCGTCGATCCAGTCGGGCTGCAGGAGCATGAGTGTCCACGACCACTGCGATTTGTCCCGAGCGGTGGTGAACGAGGCGTGGTCCTCTGCCCACCAGAGTCCCTCCAGCGGCATCACCACGAAGTCGCGATCGAGCAGGCGCTTGCTGGCGAACTTCAGCGTGTACGCGAGCGGGTAGAGCGCCTCGACGGCGGTCGTGAAATCGGGTGCGGTGTTCGGATCCCCGCGCCCGTCGATCATCAGATACTGCAGCGGCGGGACCTCGAGAACGCGGAAGGCGCCCTTGCGTGCGCGGTACGCATCGAGCGACTTCTTGAGGTCGAGCTTCTCGGTCATACGGCCATCATGGCCGCGGCATCCGACCTAGAGCCACTTCTTCCACTTGAACGCGGCGTAGAGACCGACGCCGACGCCGAGCATGAGGAGCATCGCGAACGGGTATCCCCACGTCCAGTGCAGTTCGGGCATCACGTCGAAGTTCATTCCGTAGACGCTGCCGACCAGCGTCGGTGCGAACAGGATTGCGGCCCAGGCCGAGATCTTCTTCACCTCGTCGTTCTGCACGAGGCTGAGCTCTGTCATGCGGCGCACCTCATCGTTCTGGCGCTGCGCGACGAGCGTGGCGTTCAGGCTCAGGGCGTTCTCGAGGATCGCGCGGAACGAGTCGGCACGCTCGACGATGCGCATCGTGTGGTCGAGGACGTCGCGCAGGCTGCGCTGCAGCTCGATGTCGACCTCGTATTTGTCGGACCCGCGGCGCAGCCCCTCGACCATTGCCACGAGCGGGCGCGTGGCGCGCTGGAAGTTGATGACTTCGCGGGAGAGCTCGTAGATGCGTCGTGACACCGCTTCGTCGCCGGCGAAGATCTGGTCCTCGATCTCGTCGATGTCGTTCTCCAGCCCGGCGATCACCGGTCCGTACTCGTCGACGACCTCGTCGAGGATCGCGTACAGGACGGCTTCGGGTCCCATCGCCAGCAGTTCGGGTGCGGCCTCGAGTCGGCGCCGCACGGTCGCCAGGCTCGGCGACTCGGCATGGCGGATGGTCACGACGAAGTCCGCGCCGACGAAGATGTGCAGCTCGCCGAACTCGACCACCTCGGTGGCATCCAGGTAGCGGGCGGGTCGCAGGACGACGAACAGGGTCTCCCCGTAGCGCTCCAGCTTGGCGCGCTGGTGGCCGGACAGCGCGTCCTCGACCGCGAGCGGATGCAGCGAGAACTCCTCGGCGATCGAGTGCACCTCTTCGGGACTCGGGCGATACAGCCCGATCCACGCCATCCCCTTGTGCTCGCGCATGGTCTCGTAGGTGTCGGTCAGGTCGGCCGGGCTCCCGGCGCGATGTCCGTCCACGTATACGGCGTTGTCGATGAGAGCGGTCATGATTCACCTCGATCGGGGCGTTGACACGACGCCGGTCAGCGTCGTGGTGGGGCGCGCACACGCGCGTTCACGCCACCGCCTGCGTGCGAGGATCAGCGCATCGAGATGCCGACCAGCGAAGCATGAACGGTGGCGCGGCGACTATCACTGGACATCGCGCATCACCTCGCTTCGGGTCGGTTCGGGGCCGGATCGGCCTCCTGAAGGGTACACCACCGTCCTGGTCCTGCTGAGCGACCAGATCAGTGCGGCCGCGGCCAGCATCGCGTAGAGCAGGCCCGCGATGTGAAGCCACAGCGACGCGGTACCGCGTCCGGGCAGCAGGAAGCCATAGGGCACCCATCCGTCGGTCGCTCCACGCAGGAGGACGACGGTGAGCCAGACCAGGGGATAGGGAAGCACGATCCAGATCATCCGCCAGGGAAGCGGCCGTCGATCGGGGGCGAAGACCCAGTCCGCGAGGACGACGACGGGCAGACAGATGTGAAGCGCAGCGCTCACCCAGGGAGGCGCTGATCCTGTTCCGGGTACCAGGACGTTGTAGATCACGCCGACGACGATGAGGTACGTCGCCGCCAGGGCGCGGAGCGTGACGAGCCAACCAGGAACAGCACGGCCGCGCAGGTTCGTGACGCCGGCGAGACCCAGAACAATGGCGGAGAACAGTGTCGTCTGATTCGTGAAGTAGCCGAAGTAGTCGAACGGGTTGCTGTCGCCTGCGACGATACGCAGCGCGTAGGCGTAGATGAGGATTCCGATCGCGACCACGCCGACGGTCACACGCGCGATCCCGAGGGCAGGCGACGCGATCAGACGGTTCACGTGGTCAGCCTAGGTGCCGCGGCCCGTTTCTGCCGTGTGCCGAAGCGCGGGAGGGGGGCGCAGATCGTCGCCTCCGGTCAGCGGACGCGGCGAATCGCGACCTGCTGCGGGCGCGGGCTTCCTCGGCGGCGCGTGACATCCGTGCCGGCACGCGTCAGACTCGTCGCATGGGCGCCTGGGTGCTGCACGTCGACATGGATCAGTTCATCGCTGCCGTCGAGGTCCTGCGCCGGCCCGAGCTCGCGGGCCTCCCCGTCATCGTCGGCGGGCGGGGCGATCCGACCGAGCGAGCGGTGGTGTCCACGGCATCCTATGAGGCGCGTGCATTCGGCATCGGATCAGGGATGCCGTTGAAGATCGCCGCGCGAAAGGCCCCGCCCGACGCGGTGTTCCTGCCGGTCGACCACGAGGCCTACGAGCAGGCATCCCACGAGGTGATGACCGCTCTGCGCGCGTTGCCGGGCGTGGTTCTCGAGACCATCGGCTGGGACGAGTGCTTCCTCGGTGTCGAGACCGACGATCCGGAAGCCGTCGCGCGCCAGGCGCAGGATGCCGTGCTCGATGCGACGGGTCTGCACTGCTCCGTGGGCATCGGAGACAACAAGATCAGGGCCAAGATCGCGACCGAGTTCGGCAAGCCCCGTGGGATGTTCCGGTTGACGCGCGAGAACTGGTTCGACGTCATGGGGGCGAAACCCACGCGGGACCTGTGGGGAGTCGGCCCGAAGGTGCAGAAGCGACTCGCCGAGCACGGGATCACGACGGTGCAGGAACTCGCGGATTCCGACGAGGGTCTCGTGGTCGCCGAGTTTGGGCCGAAGATGGGCGTCTGGTACCACGGGCTCGGCTCGGGGAACGGCCCTGACGTCGTCGACGACACCCCCTGGGTCGCCCGCAGCCACAGCAGGGAGACCACGTTCCAGCACAATCTCACAACGCCGGACGAGGTCGCCGACGCCGTGCGCGAGCTGGCCGGTCAGGCGTTCGACGATTGCGCCGCCGAGGGACGTCCGGTGATCCGCGTTCACCTCAAGGTGCGGTACGCGCCGTTCGAGACGAAGACGTTCGGGCGAAGACTCCCGGCGCCGACGGTCGACCGCGACGATGTTCTGAACGCTGCCGTCGCGCTCGCCGAGACACTCGATGCGCAGCGCGAGGTGCGCCTTCTCGGGGTTCGCGCGGAGATGCCGATGCCCGAGGAAGGCGACCCGATCGAGCGCACGCCGGTGCGCGGCCGGATCTGACGTAACCCGCTCGTGACGCGCGCGATGCGTCGCCGCAACGTGGCCTCCCTAGCGTTGTGCGAACACAACACAGGCGCGACAAGCGCCGGGAGGAGTCGACAAGAGATGATCTCGAAGCAGGATGCCGGTGCGCTGATCGAGGAACGGCGCACCGGAGTCGGACTCAGCTGGCGGGCGCTCGCCGACCGGCTCGACGTCCCGCCGGTCTGGTTGGTCGCGGCGGCACTCGGGATGCATCCGCTCACGGCCGGGCAGGCGGAGGAACTCGGATACGCGCTCGACCTGGACGACGATCTCGTAGCGGCACTCGTCCGGCAACCGAACCGTGCGCCGGCAGCCGACGTGTCCAGCGACCCGACGATCTACCGCTTCCACGAGCTCATCCAGGTGTACGGCCCGGCGCTGAAGTCGCTCATCCACGACGAGTTCGGCGACGGCATCATGAGCGCGATCAACTGCAGCGTCTCCTTCGACCGCGTCGCGCATCCGGATGGTGACCGCGTCGTGATCACGATCGACGGGAAGTTCCTGCCGTACGCCTGGGTCTCCGGGACGGACTGATTCGCCTTGCGCGTCCAGTCGTGCAGGCGAGACGCTTGATCCATGGCGATCTCGGAAGCTGATCTTGTCCACCTGCGGCGATGCGTGGACCTCGCGCGTGAAGCGCTCGAGGACGGCGACGAGCCGTTCGGATCCGTGCTGGTGTCGGCCGGCGGTGAGGTTCTCTTCGAGGATCGCAATCGTGTGAAGGACGGCGATGCCACGCGGCATCCGGAGTTCGAGATCAGCCGGTGGGCCGCGGCGCATCTGACTCCTGCGGAGCGCGCGGATGCCGTGGTGTACACGTCCGGCGAGCACTGCCCGATGTGCTCGGCGGCGCACGGGTGGGTCGGGCTCGGCCGGATCGTCTATGCCGGCTCGACCGCGCAGCTGCTGGCGTGGGCGGCCGAGCACGGCGTTCCGGACGGGCCGGTGGCGCCGCTGTCGATCCAGGAGGTCGTGCCGGGTGCCGTCGTCGACGGACCGGCACTCGACTTCGCGGACGAGCTGAGGGCGTTGCACGAACGCCGGTGGGAGCGCGACGGCGTGTACACGTCTGAATCCTGAGTCCGGCAGGCTTCGACGCGCTCTCGGCAGCTCAGCGGGAAGACAAATGCCGGTTATCCGGAGCGATAACCGACATCTGTCTTCCCTGGTCGCCGCGAGAACGTGTCAGAACTTCAGGAGCACCTTGCCGATGCGTCCCGCCGTGCTGCTCGCGCGCACGGCGTCCGCGGCATCCGCGGCGTCGAAGATGCCCGCGACCGGCAGCGTGAGCGTTCCGTCGGAGACGCGCTGGATCAGCTCTCCGAAGAGAGCGCCCTTGGTCGCGGCATCCATCGTCTTGCTGACTTTGCTTCCCCAGAAGCCCTTGACCGTCGCCTGCTTGAAGATGACGTCCCCGGACGCGATCTCCATGACGGGGGAGCTCATCGCTCCGAACGCGACCAGAGTGCCGTTCTCGGCGAGCAGCGACAGAACGTGTCCGGATGCCGCGCCGCCGACCGAGTCGACGCCCGCGACGATCGGTGCACCGCCGGTCAGCTTCGCCGCCTGCTCGCGCCAGTCGTCCTGGTCGGTGGAGAGGACGTTCTCGATGCCCTGGGAGCGGAGCTCCTCGATGCCCTCTGCACGTCGGACGAGGCCGAGGACGTTGACGCCACGCGCCTTGCCGAGCTGCGCGAGCATGCGGCCGACGGCGCCGTTCGCCGCGTTCTGGACGATCCAGTCGCCCTCGTCCACCTCGAGGAACTGCAGCAGGCTGATCGTGCTGAAGGGCATGGAGATCAGCTGGGCGGCGGCCTCATCGGGCAGGGCGTCCGGCACGGGGATGAGCCCGGCCGCGCTCGTGACGATGTACTCCGCCCAGGCTCCGAACGCTCCGCCGCTCGCGACGCGCTGTCCGACGGCGAGGTTCTCGACGCCTTCGCCCAGGGCATCCACGATGCCCAGTGCCTCGGTTCCGGATGCCGCGGGCAGCTCGGGCTTGAAGCCGTATGTCCCGCGGATCGTCCAGATGTCGTGATTGTGGATGGGGGAGAGCACGATCCGCAGTCGGACCTGGCCGGGGCCCGGGTCCGGCATCGGGCGGTCTTCGACGACGAGGACGTCCTCCGCCGGGCCGAACGTGTGGTGGATGAGAGCGCGCATCAGTCCTCCGAGACCGTGATGGCGACGTCGATGTTCCCACGCGTCGCGTTCGAGTAGGGGCAGACCTGGTGAGCGGCATCCGCCAGCGCCTGGGCCTGATCGTGGGGGAGGTCGGGGATGACGACCTCGAGCTGGACCGCGAGGCCGTAGCCGCCGGCGCCGTTGGCACCGATCTGCACTCGGGCTCCGACGGAGGAGTCGGCGAGCGAGACCTTCTGCGCACGGGCGACGCTCTGCAGCGCCGAGTGGAAGCACGCGGCGTAGCCTGCGGCGAAGAGCTGCTCGGGGTTGGCGCCGTCACCGGAGCCGCCCATCTCCTTCGGGATCGCGAGATTCAGGTCGAGGCGGCCTTCGCTCGTGGCGACGCGGCCATTGCGGCCGGCGCCGGTGGCGACGGCCTCGGCGGTGTACAGGGCTTCCATCGTGTGGATTCCTTTCGGTTGTCAGTTCTTGGCTGCGGGGGTGCCCGCGTGGAGCAGGGCGGTCAGCTCCTGAAGCTCGGCGATCAGTCGGCGACGGTGGGCATCGTCATGGATGCCGGCGAGCTCGGCGACCTGTGCGCGGATGGGGGCGAGTTCGGCGCGAAGAGCACGGCCGTCGTCGGTGAGCTGCACCGTGACGACGCGTTCGTCGGCCGGGCTGCGCACCTTGGCGACCAGGCCCGCCTGCTCGAGTCGTCGGACGAGGGGGGAGAGGGTGCCGGAGTCGAGCTGCATGGCATCGCCGAGGGAGCCGATCGTCTGTTCGCCCTCGTTCCAGAGGACGGCGAGCACGAGGTACTGCGGGTACGTCAGTTTCCAGGGGGCGAGCAGGGCGCGGTACGCCTGGGTCGTCGCGCGTGCCGCCGAGTAGAGGGAGAAGCACACCATCTCGTCCGTGATGCTCATGCGTCAAGCATTGCACGCAATTGAGTTGTGCACAACTTGAGTGAGTTGGTCGTTCAGGTCGCACTTTCCGCCGCTCTGGATGCCGCACCCCACGTTCGGGTCGCAGTCTGTGCTGCTATCGCGCGCGACGAGCGGCATGAATTGCGACGGGAACGCGTCGTCCGGATGGTCACCCGCGATGTCCCGACACGCTCGTGGGACGACGATGAACCGCGTCAGAACGTGTTCCACAACCGCCTGAGGCCGTTGGCGCGTGCAGTCAGCGCGTCGTGATCGAGGAATACGGGCCCGTCGGCGATGTCGACGTTCCGTGTCGGATCATCGCCCGCGTGCTGGGGGAGCAGGTGGCAGTGCAGGTGCGGCATCCGGTGTCCCATGACGAGGTAGTCGATCTTGCGGGGTTCCAGGACGGCTCCGACCGCGCGACCGGCGCGCTGGACGTCTCGCCAGAACGAGGCCAGCTGGTCGGGCGCGAGATCTGCGAGGTCTGTCCTGTGTTCGCGAAGGATGACCAGGCAGTATCCGGGGTGCGCTTGATTGCGCGCGAGGCGCAGATGACTCGTGTCCGTCGACGCGATCAGGACGCTGTGCGGGTTCGCATCGAGGTGCGCATCGGCGCACCGAGATCGGCAAAGAAGGTAGATGTCGATTCTGGACGTTCAGAACCGACATTTGTCTTCTTTCCCGCCCTCCGCGGCGCACGCGAAGAGGGCCGTCCGGATGGACGGCCCTCTTCGCGAATGTGCCCCCGACAGGAGTCGAACCTGCGACCTACGGTACCGGAAACCGGCGCTCTATCCACTGAGCTACGGAGGCGTACCGAACGACGATATCACTGCTCGGGCACGGTCTCCGACCCGACGGCCGGTGCCACCGGCTCACCGCCGAACTCCGCGAGTGCTTCGGCCACCTTCTGCGCCAGATACTGGTGACCCGAGGTGGAAGGATGCTTTCGCCCGAGTTCCACGTCGATCACGTCGAGGTAGTTGTCTGGGGTGATCCACTCCCGCGCGATCGGCGAGATGTACCACCAGCCGCGCTCCGCGGCGAGGGCGCCGAGATCCCGGTCGATGCGAGCCGTTCCGTCGCCGACGGGCAGCTCGTGAGGCGCAGGCCCCAGTACGACGATCGCGGCATCCGGATACAGACCCGCGAGCGCATCCCACGCCGCGTTCACGGCTTCGCGGTACCCGGGCTCACCCTGCAGCCGATCGTTGATCGATCCCTGGATGATCACGAGGTCGGGGTCCAGCCCCGGATTCAACGCCGCGATGCGCTCACCGAACGCCGGACCGTCGAGCCCCGGCTTGAGGTACCCGCTGCCGCGCACGCCCTTGACGACCGATTCCCCGTGCAGCAGTCCACCGAGAAGATACGCGTAGCCATGGGTGAAGGGCGCCGCCGCCGAGCCGTACGTCCACGAGTCGCCGAACACGAGTACGACCGGATGCTCGGGAAGCGCGAGCGGCGCCGGCTCCACCACCATGGCCTCGTCGCCGGCGCCGACGGGGGCTGCTTCGGGGAGCGGTGCCCATGGCCGCCACATCCCGAGAAGCAATACCGAGATCGCCACCAGGCCCAGTGCGCAGAACGCGAGAACGCGCCCTCGGTGCGCGCGGGAGGCCAGGTTCATGGCATGAGAGTAGATCACGAACCGCCCAGCGCAAATTCCGACCCGGTCCGAGCCGTAAACTGGGGTCGTTATGAACCCAGACACCCTCGCCGCCGCCCTCCTCACCGTCGTCACCCCGATCGCGGCATCGCTGCGTCCGGACGAAGCCCTGACTCTCACGGCATCCGACATCGTGCTGGAGCGCCCGCGCAACCGCGACCACGGCGACTGGGCATCCAACCTGGCCATGCGCCTGGCGAAGCCGCTCGGCACGAACCCGCGCGCGCTCGCCGAGCAGATCGCGACGGCACTCGCCGATGTCGACGGCGTCGCCAGCGCCGAGGTCGCGGGACCAGGGTTCATCAACATCCGTCTGGAGGCGGGTGCCGCCGGCGTCCTGGCGAAGACGATCGTCGAATCCGGCGCCGCCTACGGCACGAACGACTCGCAGGCCGGCGTCAGCGTGAACGTCGAATTCGTCTCGGCGAACCCGACCGGTCCGCTGCACATCGGTCACACCCGCTGGGCGGCGCTCGGCGACTCCATCGTGCGGCTGCTGCTGGCCAGCGGTGCGAACGCCGTGCGCGAGTATTACATCAACGACGCCGGAGCGCAGATGGAGCGCTTCGGGATCTCCGTGCTGGCCGCGGCGAAGGGCGAGCCCACTCCGGAGGGCGGGTACCCGGGCGAGTACATCACCGAACTCGCCGGGCGTGTGCTCGCGGCGCGACCCGATCTGCTCGGACTGCCGGAAGACGAGCAGCTGATCGTCGCCCGAGACCTGGCCTACGAGTATCAGCTCACCGAGATCCAGGCCTCCCTTGCGCGCTTCAACGTGCCGTTCGACGTGTGGTTCTCGGAGCGCACGCTGCACGCGAAGGATGCCGAGGGCTCCAGCCTGATCGACCAGTCCGTCGATCGGCTGCGCGAACAGGGGCACGTGTTCGACGAGGAGGGGGCCGTCTGGGTGCGCACCACCGACTTCGGAGACGACAAGGACCGCGTCATCCGCCGCTCGAACGGCGAGTACACGTATTTCGCGGCCGACTCGGCGTACTACCTGAACAAGGGCGACCGCGGGTTCGAGAACAAGATCTACCTGCTCGGCGCCGACCACCACGGCTACGTGCACCGTCTCAAGGCCGTCGCCGGTGCGGCCGGTCAAGACCCTGAGAAGAACATCGAGGTGCTCATCGGGCAGCTCGTATCGATCCGGGGCGCGCGTCTGAGCAAGCGCGCCGGGAACATCATCGAGATGGATGATCTGCAGGCGTGGATCGGAACGGACGCTCTGCGGTACGCGCTCGAGCGCTCGCCTGCCGACTCGCCGCTGGACCTCGATCCCGAATTGCTGCAGAAGCGCACCAACGACAATCCGGTGTTCTACGTGCAGTACGCGCACGCCCGCACGCACAACGTCGCACGCAACGCCGGCGATTCCGGGGTCGACCGCAGCGAGTTCGTGCCGGAGACGCTCACGCACGAGACCGAGTCCGCGCTCCTGGGCGCGCTGCAGGAGTTCCCGCGCATCGTCGCGTTCGCTGCGCAGGTCCGCGAGCCGCACCGCATCGCGCGCTACCTCGAAGAACTCGCCGGCCTCTACCACCGCTGGTACGACAACTGCCGCGTCATCCCGCAGGGCGATGACCCGATCGAGAGCGTGCACCGTACCCGTCTTTGGCTGAACGACGCGGCCGGACAGGTGTTCCGCAACGGCCTCGACCTGCTCGGCGTCTCCGCCCCGGAACGGATGTAGTCCCGGGTGACCGGCCGAAAGGGATCATGAACGACGACAATCGCACCGAGCCGTATCCGGACCTCTCGATCGAGCATCCGACCCTCGTGATCCCCGGAAGGGCGGATGCCGCGGCATCGGCACCGCAGCCGAAACGCAAGCGGTGGCCCTGGGTCGTCGGCGGCATCGTCGTCGTCCTCATCGTCCTCGTCGTCGCGGCTGAGCTGATCGCGCGCGCGGTGCTCCCCGGCATCGTCCGCGGCATCGTGATCGATCAACTCGATCTGCCCGCCGACCAGCAGCTCGACGTTCAGGCGGAAGGCATTCTGCTGCCGCAGCTGATCTCCGGCACCCTGACGGACCTGAAGCTCTCGACGGATTCCGTGACGATCGGCGAGATCACCGGCGCCGTCGACGTCACGGCTCTGGGCGTTCCGCTGCGCGGCGGCGATCTCGAGTCGGCGAGCGGAACGGTTCGGATCGATCAGGATCAGTTCGAGGCGCTGCTCGGCGACACGGACCTTCCGATCGATGCGCTCACCTTCGAGGCGCCAGACGTCACGGCATCAGGTTCCGTCGACGTCCTCGGCTTCAGTCTGCCCCTCGCGCTCACCGCCACCCCCGGCGCAGAAGGCGGTGAGCTCACGCTCACGCCGGTCGCGCTGCTCATCGGGGGAGTCGAGCTGAATGCGGACCAGGTGTCGGATCGTCTCGGCGATCTCGGTGCGCGCCTGACCGAGACCCAGCACATCTGCATCGCCGACCAGCTGCCGGCGGGGCTCACGCTCACGGGCCTGACGATCGACGGCACCGCCGCGGTCATCGACCTGTCTGTCGCGGGTGGCATCGTCTCGGATCCGACGCTCCAGGAGAACGGCGTCTGCGAGTAGAGCGTCATCCGGAGGAGCGCGCGTCCTCGACCGTCGCGGCGGAACCGGAGGGAGCAGCGGAACCAGCGGGAACCGGGGCGCCCTGAGCGGCCTCTCTGGCGGCCTTCAGGGTGGCGACGGCGACGGCGAGATCGTGCTCTGCCCGCTGCACGCGACGCTGCGCGAACGTGCTGGCACCGAACCGGGCGCTCACGCGATCCTCGGATTCCTCGATCCCGGTGACGATGTACGCGCTGGCGATGAGGATCACCTGCGTCGAGAAGTTCATCCAGATCAGCAGCGCCAGCAGCGAGGCGAACGTCGCGAGCAGGGGATTGGATGCCGCGCCGCCGACGAACAGGCTCGACAGCTCCTGCAGCACGATGAGTCCGACCGCGCCGAGGAACGCGCCCGACCACAGCGCGCTGGCAGGCGCTCGGCGCCCGGAGAGCAGGACGAAGACGCCGGCGATGAGACCGGCGTCGAGCGCGAACACGACCAGGAGCGAGACGGCGCGGACGCCCCATTCCGCGGCGACCGAGCCGGTCGGCATACCGAGCAGCTCCGTCACCCAGGTGATGCCGAGCCGACCGAGCGCGGTCAGCACCGCCGCGGCCAGGAAGGCGGCGGCGATCCCGGCCGCGAGGAGCAGGTTGCGCAGCACGACCCAGATGATGAAGGCATCCGCCATCACGGTGTCGGCGATGGTGCGCACCGCGGTGCGCAGCGATCCGACCGCGCCCAGTGCCGCGCCGACCAGCGCGACGATCGAGATGACGCTCGCGATCGACAGTCCCACCGGCACGGCGATCTCATCGGGGTCCGAGATCACGCCGTCTTCGCCGAAGAGGCCGGGGATCGCGGCATCCACGGAGGCGATGAGCGCTTTCCACGCCTCGGGGTTGTCCGCGAGCCACACCGTGGCGAGCGAGAAGCCGAGCAGCACGCCGGCGAACACGCTGAACAGTGCACGATAGGTGACGCTGTCGGCCAGCATGGCACCGCGCCTCTCCCCGTAGAGCAGCACTGCTCGAACGAGCTTGCGCTGCAGCGCCCACGCGGTGACGCGCTCGAGCATCCGCGGCAGGCCGCCCTTCTTCGGCGACAGGGGAGAGGGCTCGACGTGTGCTGACTCCATGCCGCCAACGTAGGGCACGCGCCCGCCGCGATCGAGGGGGCTTGCCACCATCCGGCAGGATCGACTAGCGGCGTGGAACACGGCGTCACCGTGACGGAGGGCGACCTGCCGTTGCCTTAGAATCGGGGCAACCTCGCCGTGCGTCTCGTCGCCCGAGAATCCCGAACCCACGATTGGTCCGCTGTGCTTCCCCCCGCCGATTCACTCGCCCCCGAATGGCTCCACGCCCCCGAGGACGCCAACGACCTCGCCCCGGGTGTGTGGCCCGCCTCCGCCGTGCGCGACGACGCCGGCCAGCTCCGGATCGCCGGTCTCGGCGCGGGAGACCTGGTGCGCACCTACGGTTCGCCGCTGCTCGTGCTCGACGAGGACGAGGTCCGAACCAGGGCGCGCGCGTTCCACGACGCTTTCGCGGCCGCGACGGCCGAGCGCGGCACCACGGCACGCGTGTACTACGCGGGCAAGGCATTCCTCTCGACCGCCGTGGCTCGCTGGGTCACGGACGAAGGTCTGAACGTCGACGTCTGCACGCGCGGCGAGCTCGAGGTCGCGCTCGCCGCCGGCGTGGAGCCGGGACGCATCGGCTTCCACGGCAACAACAAGTCCGTCTCCGAGCTCGAACGGGCGGTCGAGGTCGGGGTCGGCACGGTCATCGTCGACAGCCTGATCGAGATCGAGCGGCTCGGCGCCATCACCGCGCGCACCGGCACGCGCCAGAATGTCCTGATCCGGGTGAACAGCGGAGTCCACGCGGAGACGCACGACTTCCTCGCGACGGCCCACGAGGACCAGAAGTTCGGCTTCGCGTTCCCGGATGCCGAGGCCGCCGTCGCCCGCATCCGCGAGCTCGACGGCCTCCGCCTGCTCGGACTGCACTGCCACATCGGCTCGCAGATCTTCGGCGTCGCCGGGTTCCAGGAATCGGCGTCGCGCGTGCTCGAACTGCACGAGCGACTGCGCGCCGGGGGAGAGCTGCCGCTGCTGAACCTCGGCGGCGGTTTCGGCATCGCCTACACCCGCGTGGACGATCCGACGCCGATCGCCGAGCTGGCCGCCGAGATCGTGGACGCGGTGGCGTCGGGCTGCGCCGTCCGCGGCATCCCGCTTCCGGAGCTGGCCTTCGAGCCCGGCCGTGCGATCGTGGGGACCGCTGGGGTCACCCTGTATGAGATCGGCACCACCAAGGACGTCGCTCTGGATGCCGGCACTCGCCGCTACGTGAGCGTCGACGGCGGCATGAGCGACAACGCGCGGACGGCCCTGTACGGCGCGCAGTTCTCCGCCCGGCTCGCGTCCCGCGCCGGGACCGGGGAGCCGGTGCTCGTCCGCGTCGTCGGCAAGCACTGCGAATCGGGCGACATCGTGGTCGACCACGAGTACCTGCCGAATGATCTGACGCCCGGCGACCTGCTCGCGGTCCCCGCGACCGGTGCGTACTGCGCCTCCCTGTCCAGCAACTACAACCACGTCCCGCGTCCTCCCGTCGTCGCCGTCTCCGGCGGCGTCTCCCGGGTGATCGTGCGCGGAGAGACGATCGACGACCTGCTTGCTCGGGATGCCGGTGTCCACGGCATCCCGACCGCTGATGGCGTGGCCGCCGGCCTCGCAGAAGGAGAACGATGACCCTCGGCAACGATCCGGAACAGTACCGACGGCTTCGAGTGGCGCTGCTCGGCGCCGGAGCGGTGGGGTCGCAGGTCGCGTCCTTGCTGCTGCGGCACGGCGACGAACTGGCAGACCGTGCCGGTGCCCGTCTGGAGCTCATCGGTATCGCCGTGCGCAATCCGGATGCGCCGCGCGACGTCGAACTGCCGCAGGAGCTGCTGACGACGGATGCCGAGAACCTGATCCTCGGCAGCGACATCGTGATCGAACTGATGGGCGGCATCGAGCCGGCCCGCACCCAGGTGCTGGCGGCGCTGGGCTCCGGTGCCGATGTCGTCACCGCCAACAAGGCGCTGCTCGCATCGCACGGCCCCGAACTGTTCGAGGCGGCCGACCGCGTCGGCGCGTCCGTCTACTACGAGGCAGCCGCGGCCGGCGCCATCCCGATCATCCGCCCGCTGCGCGATTCGCTCGCCGGCGACCGGGTGGTGCGCATCATGGGCATCGTGAACGGCACGACGAACTACATCCTCGATCGGATGGACACCGAAGGCGCCGACTTCGACGACGTGCTCGCCGACGCGCAGCGTCTGGGCTACGCCGAGGCGGACCCGACCGCCGATGTCGAGGGCTTCGACGCCGCGCAGAAGGCGGCGATTCTCGCCAGCCTCGCGTTCCACACCACCGTTCCGCTGGATGCGGTGCACCGTGAGGGCATCACCGGCGTCACCGCAGGGATGATCCAGCAGGCCGAAGCCGCCGGATACGTGATCAAGCTGCTCGCCGTGTGCGAGCGCATCACGGTCGACGGCGTCGAGTCGATCTCGGTGCGCGTGTACCCCGCGCTCGTCGCTCGCAGCCACCCGCTCGCCTCCGTGCACGGTGCGAACAACGCGGTCTTCGTCGAGGCCGAGGCGGCCGGTTCGCTGATGTTCTACGGCGCGGGCGCCGGCGGCGTGCAGACGGCATCCGCCGTGCTCGGCGACGTCGTGTCGGCCGCGCGTCGCCACATCGCCGGTGGAGTGGGCGTCGGAGAGTCGACGAGGGCGAACCTTCCGATCGTCCCGATCGGACACGTCACGACGCGCTACCAGATCACGCTCGAGGTCGAGGACCAGCCCGGCGTCCTCGCCAGGGTCGCCGGCATCCTGAGCGAAGGCGACGTCTCGGTCGCGACCGTCGTGCAGACGGCGGAGGTCGAAGGTACCGCTCGCCTGGTGATCGGCACGCACCGCGCGACCGAGGGCGCGCTCAGCGCCACGGTCGAGCGCCTCGCCGCGAGCGACGTCGTCGACCGCGTCATCGCCGTGCTGCGCGTCGAGGGGGAGTGAGTTGAGCTCCATCGCCATCCGCGTCCCCGCGACGAGCGCCAATCTCGGCCCCGGGTTCGACACGCTCGGCCTCGCGCTGAGCATCTACGACGACCTCGTCGTCACGGCTCTGCCGGACGACCGGCTCGAGATCGAGGTGTCCGGCACCGGTGCGGATGAGATCGCCAGGGACGAGTCGAACCTCGTCTACCGATCGATCGCGCACGTCTACGCGGATGCCGGCCTCGACGTGCCAGGGCTGCGGATCGTCGCGTCCAACGGTGTGCCGCACGGCCGCGGACTCGGGTCCTCCGGGGCCGCGGTCGCCGCCGGCATTCTGGCCGCGCAGGGGCTGCTCGAGGGCGTCGTCGCGTTCGATGACGACGCCCTGCTCCGCCTGGCGACCGAGCTCGAGGGGCATCCCGACAACGTCGCCCCTGCTCTGTTCGGCGGTCTGACGATCGCCTGGACCGGCGCGGACGGACCGCGCCACAAGAAGCTGCAGGTGCACCGCGGCGTGGCCCCGCTCGTGCTCGTCCCGGAGCACACGGTGTCGACGACGCTGGCCCGCTCGCTGCAGCCGACGCAGGTTCCGCGCGAGGATGCCGTGTTCAACGTGTCGCGCTCTGCGTTGCTGATCGCAGCGCTGACGCAGAGTCCTGAACTGCTGCTGGACGCCACCGCCGATCGCCTGCACCAGGACTACCGTGCCCAGGCCATGCCGGAGACGTACGCGCTCGTGCAGGCGCTGCGCCAGGAGGGGTTCGCCGCCGTCGTCTCGGGTGCCGGCCCGAGCGTGCTCGTGCTGTGCGACGGCCCCGGCCGGCGGCTCGAAGCCGTGGACGTGGCGCGCCGCGTCACCGACACCCCGTGGGACGCCGTCCTGCCGGCGGTCGATGTGCGGGGTGGTACAGTAAAGGAACGAGCGGAGGGGTCCGCGTAGTTTCGTGAAGCTGACCCCCATCGCAATCTGCGAATTCCGTACGTCACATCCAGAGCCTTCATCGTTCTGGCCTACGAGCGCCAAGCGCCCGTGCGTACGAACGTGCACGGCACCCGTCGTGCGCGGCTGACGCTCACATCCCACGACATATAAGGGAGTACTCGTGGAGAATTTCTCCGAGACCCAGAACGACCAGCCTGCTGCGGCACCCGCCGCCGAGGCACCCGCGGCTGACACTTCCGCCGCGGCCGAGACCAAGGCTCCGGCGCGCAAGCGTGCGCCGCGGCGCGCGACCACCGCAACGGCCGCAGCCAAGGCTGCAGCGGCCGAGGCGCCTGTCGCGACCGAAGCCGCTCCTGCGGCGGAGGCCCCGGCCGAGGCCGCCCCCAAGACCCCGCGTCGCACGCGTGCCAAGAAGGCGGATGCCGCGGCATCCGAGACCCCGGCCGCCGACGCACCCGCCGAGGCCGCTCCGGCTGCGGCTCCGGCTGCCGATGGCGAGACCCCGGCCACGGCGCCGAAGGGACGCAAGCGCCCGGCCAAGAAGGCGGCGGCTTCGGCCGAGACGCCCGCTGAGGCATCCGCGGAGGCCAAGAGCGACGTCACGGCGGAGGCGCCGAAGAACGACGCTCCCGAGAGCACGAAGGACGACGCTCCCGCCGACGCTCAGAAGCAGAACGGCTCGGACGCCGACGCCCCCGACGCCGCCGGCGACAACGGCGAAGAGGGCTCCGGCAGGAGCCGCAGCCGGAGCCGGAGCCGCAGCCGAGGCCGTGGCGGCAACGCCCAGAATGGCAACGGCCAGACCGGGAACGGTCAGAGCGGCAACGCGCAGAACAGCAACGCGCAGGAGCAGGCTCCTGTCGACGACGAGCAGTCCTCCGGCCGCAACCGCCAGCGCAACAAGCGCCGCGGCGCGGCGAACACCACCGCGGACGAGTTCGACACCGAGATCGGCGAGGACGACGTCCTGATCCCGATCGCCGGCATCCTCGACGTTCTCGACAACTACGCCTTCGTGCGCACTTCCGGCTACCTCGCCGGCTCCAGCGATGTCTATGTCTCGCTCGGCCAGGTCAAGAAGTACAACCTGCGCAAGGGCGACGCGGTCGTCGGCGCGATCAAGCAGCCCCGCGAGGGCGAGCAGCAGGGCCGCCAGAAGTACAACGCGCTGGTCAAGGTCGACTCGATCAACGGCCTGTCCGTCGACGACGCCGCCACGCGCGTCGAATTCGGCAAGCTCACTCCGCTGTACCCGCAGGAGCGCCTCCGTCTGGAGACCGCGCCCGAAAAGCTGACCCAGCGCATCATCGACCTCGTCGCCCCGATCGGCAAGGGCCAGCGCGGACTCATCGTCGCGCCGCCCAAGGCGGGCAAGACGATCGTCCTGCAGCAGATCGCGAACGCGATCTCGCAGAACAACCCCGAGGTGCACCTCATGGTCGTGCTCGTGGACGAGCGTCCCGAAGAGGTCACCGACATGCAGCGTTCGGTGAAGGGCGAGGTCATCGCCTCGACCTTCGACCGTCCGGCCGAGGACCACACCACGGTCGCCGAGCTGGCGATCGAGCGCGCCAAGCGTCTCGTCGAGCTGGGCCGCGACGTCGTCGTGCTGCTCGACTCGATCACGCGCCTCGGCCGCGCCTACAACATCTCGGCTCCGGCATCCGGTCGCGTGCTCACCGGCGGTGTCGACGCCTCGGCGCTGTACCCGCCCAAGCGCTTCTTCGGCGCGGCGCGCAACATCGAGAACGGCGGATCCCTCACGATCCTCGCCACGGCGCTCGTCGAGACCGGCTCCAAGATGGACGAGGTCATCTTCGAGGAGTTCAAGGGCACTGGCAACAGCGAGCTGCGCCTGTCGCGTCAGCTGGCCGACAAGCGCATCTTCCCGGCGGTGGACGTGAACGCGTCGAGCACCCGCCGCGAGGAGATGCTGCTGAGCCCCGACGAGGTCAAGATCACCTGGAAGCTGCGTCGCGCGCTGGCCGGTCTCGACACCCAGCAGGCCCTCGAGGTCGTGCTGGGCAAGCTCAAGGAGACCCACTCGAACGTGGAGTTCCTCGTGCAGATGCAGAAGTCGATCCCGGCTCCGGCCACCGGCTCCAGCCACGGGCACGAGAACAACATCCGCTGAGTCCGTCGAGCTGACGAAGTGTTCGAGTCCGTCAAGGCGCTCATCGACGAACACCGCCGGGTGCAGGAGGAGCTCTCCGACCCGGCGGTGCACGCCGACGCCGCACGCGCGAAGCGCGTGAATCGGCGCTACGCCGAATTGTCGAAGATCGTCGCAGCGCACGAGGCGTGGATCGCGGCATCCGAGGACCTCGAGGCCGCGCGCGAGCTCGCCCGTGAGGACGACGCCTTCGCCGCCGAGGTCCCGGAGCTCGAGGCGGCCGTCGCGCAGGCGCAGGAGAAGCTGCGGCGCCTGCTGATCCCGCGCGACCCCGATGACGCCCGCGACGTGATCATGGAGATCAAGGCGGGGGAGGGCGGCGCCGAATCGGCGCTGTTCGCCGCCGACCTGCTGCGCATGTACGTGCAGTACGCGGCATCCAAGGGCTGGAAGACCGAGCTGCTGGAGCGCAACGAGTCCGACCTCGGCGGCTACAAGGACGTCCAGGTCGCGATCAAGGGCGCCTCGTCCGACCCCGCGCAGGGCGTCTGGGCGCACCTGAAGTACGAGGGCGGCGTGCACCGGGTGCAGCGGGTTCCCGCGACCGAGTCGCAGGGCCGCATCCACACCTCGACCACGGGTGTGCTGGTGTTTCCCGAGGTCGATGAGCCCGAAGAGATCCAGATCGATCAGAACGATCTGAAGATCGACGTGTTCCGCTCCTCCGGACCAGGTGGTCAGTCGGTCAACACGACGGACTCGGCCGTCCGCATCACGCACGTCCCGACCGGCATCGTGGTGTCGATGCAGAACGAGAAGTCGCAGCTGCAGAACCGCGAGGCGGCCATGCGCGTCCTGCGCGCGCGGTTGCTCGCGAAGCAGCAGGAGGAACTGGATGCCGTGGCATCCGACGCCCGGAAATCGCAGATCCGCACGATGGATCGCTCCGAGCGCATCCGCACGTACAACTTCCCGGAGAACCGCATCGCGGATCACCGGACCGGCTTCAAGGCGTACAACCTCGATCAGGTCATGGACGGAGCTCTCGATCCGCTGATCGAGAGCGCGATCCAGGCCGACGAGGAAGCACGTCTGGCCGCCGTCGGCCAGGATTCCTGAGGCGCGCCGTTCCGCCGGATCGGATGCCGCGGCACTAGGCTCGGGGCGTGATCACGCATCTGCTGCGCGCCGGCATCTTCCTCGCCTCGGCCGCCCTCGGACTCATCGTCGCGGACCTCATCCTCGATGATTTCACCATCGTGTGGTCGCGATGGTGGGAGTTCCTGCTGTGCATCGTGATCTTCGCGCTCGTGCAGACCGTGCTGTCGTGGCTGGCCGAGAAGATCCTGCACCGGTTCCTCCCGGTCCTCGTCGGCGGTGTCGGGATTCTGTCGACATTGATCTCGCTGCTGATCGTCGTGCTGCTGCCCGCCGACGGGATCCGCATCGACGGGCTCGTCGGATGGATCGCCGGTGGCGTGATCGTCTGGCTGGTCGCCGCGATCGCGATGATCGTGCTCTCGAAGATCCTGCTCAAGGACAGGAAGCAGCAGTCCGCCAGGAAGTGAGCGGGTTCGGGTCCGGCGCGACCGGCGGGACGAACCCGAGTCAGATCGAATATTCGGGCGCCGTCAGCAGGGCGCGCGTGTCCTCGCCGGCCACGCGGCTGCGCGCTTTGGCGGGGATGCCGACGAGCACCGAATCGGCCGCCGAGTCCTTCGTGACGACCGCGTTCGCGCCGACGACCGTGCGGTCGCCGATCGTCACGGGTCCGAGGATCTTCGCACCCGCGCCGACGGCCACGCCGTTGCCGAGCGTCGGATGCCGTTTGCCGGCGTCCCTGGTCCGTCCACCCAGCGTCACACCGTGGTACAGCATCACGTCATCGCCGATCTCCGCCGTCTCGCCGATCACGACGCCCATGCCGTGGTCGATGAAGAAGCGGCGGCCGATCTGCGCTGCGGGGTGGATCTCGATGCCGGTCAGCCAGCGGCTCAGCTGCGAGCCGAGGCGCGCAGGGAAGCGCAGCCCGCGGGTCCACAGCGCATGGCTGACTCGGTGCGCCCAGATGGCGTGCAGGCCGGGGTAGAGCAGTGCGATCTCCAGTCCGCTGCGCGCGGCAGGGTCACGAAGTCGGGCGGACGCGACATCCTCGCGCATCCGCCCGACCCACGATTCGACGGGCTCGACAGCCCGTCTGATACGGCCCATCAATCTTCGCGAAGGTCCTCGAACAGTGCCGTAGACAGGTAGCGCTCACCGGTGTCGGGGATGATCACGACCACCTTCTTGCCGGCGTTCTCGGGGCGCGCGGCGACCTGCAGGGCGGCCCACGCGGCCGCACCACTGGAGATTCCGACGAGCAGGCCCTCCTTGGCGGCGAGGGCACGCGACGTGGCGATGGCGTCCTCGAACTCGACCGTGACGACCTCGTCGAACACATCGGTGTCGAGAATCGGCGGGACGAAGTTCGGTCCGATGCCCTGGATCTTGGCGGGACCAGGGGTGCCCTGCGAGAGCAGCGGCGACGCGGTCGGCTCGACGGCGATGACCTGCACGCCTGGCTTGCGCTGCTTGAGCACCTGGCCGACGCCGGTGATGGTGCCGCCTGTGCCGACGCCGGCGACGAAGATGTCGACGTCGCCGTCGGTGTCGCGCCAGATCTCCTCGGCGGTGGTCTCGCGGTGGATCTGCGCGTTCGCCTCGTTCTCGAACTGGTGAGCGAGGATCGCGCCGTCGGTCTCCTCGGCGATGCGCTCGGCCTCGGCGACAGCGCCCTTCATGCCCACCGCGGGGTCTGTGAGCACGAGCTCGGCACCGAATGCCTTGAGGAGCACGCGGCGCTCCTTCGACATCGATGCCGGCATCGTCAGGATGACCTTGTAACCACGGGCCGCGCCGACGAGCGCGAGCGCGATGCCGGTGTTGCCGCTGGTGGCCTCGACGATGGTTCCGCCCGGCGTGAGGGATCCGTCCTTCTCGGCCGCGTTGATGATCGCGATTCCGAGACGGTCCTTGACGCTGGATCCGGGGTTGAAGTACTCGAGTTTCGCGAGCACCTCGGAGCTGAGCCCTTCGGTCACGTGATTCAGCTTGACCAGCGGGGTGTTGCCGAACGCCGTGGTGATGTCGGAGTGGATTCCGGGCATGAAGACGCCTTTCCTGAGCGGGTGACTGTCGTCAGCCTAGGGGAGCGGCATAGCGGCGGCGCATATGTGACTCTCCGTTGCGCCGTACGCTGGAGGGATGCCCGTCTCGATCGCCGCGCTCCTGCGCTCCGTCGCCCAGCAGCTCGCGGATGCCGGGGTCGCGGATCCCGTCGTGGATGCCGAGCTCCTCATCGGCCACGTCGCAGGCCTCGGCCGCGGTGCCGTGCAGGCGGCGGTGGTCCGTGGCGATGCGCTGGAGGATGCGGATGCCGCGGCGCTCGCGCTGCTCGCCGAGCGCCGCGCGGCACGCGAACCGCTGCAGCACATCACCGGAACCGCCCCGTTCCGGCACCTCGAGCTCGCCGTCGGCCCCGGCGTCTTCGTCCCGCGTCCAGAGACCGAGCAGGTCGCGCAGTTCGCGATCGATGCGCTCCTGAACGCGCCGGATGCCGAGCCCATCGGCGTTGACCTCGGCACCGGATCGGGCGCCATCGCGCTGGCGATGGCCACGGAGGTGCCGCATGCGCGGATCTACGCCGCGGAACTGTCGCCGGACGCCTACGAATGGGCGGCGCGCAACACGGCATCCGCATCGAATCTGACCCTGGTCAACGACGACCTCGCCGATGCGTTCCACGAGCTCGACGGCCAGGCTGCCGTGGTGATCTCGAACCCGCCGTATGTTCCCGATGACGCCATCCCGCGGGACATCGAGGTGCGCCTGTTCGATCCGGCGCTGGCGCTTTACGGCGGACCGGACGGACTCGACGTCGTCCGCGTCCTCAGCAGGCGCGCACAGGAGCTGCTGCGCCCAGGCGGCCTGCTCGTCCTCGAGCACGGCGAGCAGCAGGGCGCCCAGATCCGTGCGCTGCTCGTGGCGGACGGCTGGCGCGCTGCGGCCACGCATCCCGACCTCACTCACCGCGACCGTGCGACGACGGCCATCCGACCCTGAGCATCCGCGTCCCCCGCTTCCCAGACACCTCCGCGTAGAATCGACCCGTCATGTCCCCTGTCTTCGACTGCCGCGATGAGGAGCAGCTGCTCGCCGGCATGCGCCGTGCCCGCCAGGCCATCGGCCGCGGCGAGCTCATCGTCATCCCCACCGACACCGTCTACGGCGTCGCCGCCGACGCCTTCTCGCCTGCAGCCGTGCAACGACTGCTCGATGCGAAGGGTCGCGGACGCAACCAGCCGCCGCCCGTCCTCGTGGCGGGACCGTCGACGCTCAACGCACTCGCCGAAAGCGTCCCCGAGCCCGTTCAGCGACTCGTCGACGCCTTCTGGCCCGGCGGACTCACGATCGTGCTCCCCGCTCAGCGCTCGCTGAGCTGGGACCTCGGGGAGACGCAGGGCACGGTCGCCGTCCGGATGCCGGACAGCCGCGTCGCCCTGGAGCTGCTCGAGGAGACCGGTCCGCTGGCCGTCTCCAGCGCGAACCTCACCGGAAAGGATGCCGCCCTCACGGCATCCGACGCCCTCAGCATGCTGGGCGACAGCGTGACCGTCTACCTGGACACCGGGATCAGCCGCGACGGCATCGCCTCGACGATCATCGACGCGACGTCGCTCGTCGCCCGCGGCGAGGATTCACCGGAGCCCCTCGTCCGGATCCTCCGCGAGGGTGCGATCACCCGCGAACAGCTCGAAGACGTGCTCGGCGACCTCCTCGAGCGCGCCGAGCAGCCTGGCGACGTCGATCCGGACGACGTCTCGGACGGCACCGCGTGAAGCAGTACCTGTTCACGATCATCCTCACAGCGACGATCACGTTCGCGCTCTCGTGGGTGGTCTGGCAGCTCAGCCTGAGGTTCAAGCTGTACCCGGGCATCCGCGAGCGCGACGTGCACACCACGCCGACGCCCCGGCTCGGCGGCGTCGCGATCTTCCTCGGCATCGCCACCGCGATCGGCGTCTCGGCGGCGAACCCGTTCTTCGCGACGCTGTGGGTTCCGCCGCAGACCATGTGGTCGGTGCTGTGCGCCGCTCTGCTCATCGCCGTGATCGGGGTGATCGACGACCTCATCGACCTCGACTGGATGATCAAGCTCGGCGCGCAGTTCCTCGCGGCAGGCATCATCACGGTCTGGGGCGGGATGCAGATCCTCTCGCTGCCGTTCGGCGAGATGATCCTGTTCTCCAGCTGGGTCAGCATCGCCGTCACGATGTTCGCGATCGTGATCGTGATGAACGCCGTCAACTTCATCGACGGGCTCGACGGCCTCGTCGCCGGTGTCTGCCTCATCGCCAACAGCGTGTTCTTCGCCTACTCGTACATCGTCTCGCGCGACATCGGCGCCACCACCTACTTCAACCTGTCGACGTTCCTCGCCGCGACCCTCATCGGCGCGTGCATCGGCTTCCTCCCGTGGAACTGGAGCCCGGCGAAGCTGTTCATGGGCGACTCCGGAGCCCTCGTCATGGGCCTGCTCATGGCGACGTCGACCGTGGTGCTGACCGGGCAGTGGCCCGCATCGGCGCTCGACCCGGAGGAGTTCGGGCGCTCCCAGCTGCTCGGTGCCTTCATCCCGATCCTGCTGCCGATCGTCGTCGTCATGCTGCCGCTGCTGGACTTCGGCCTCGCGGTCTTCCGTCGGATGCGCGCCGGCAAGTCCCCGTTCTCGCCCGACCGCAAGCACCTGCACCACCGGATGCTCGATCTCGGCCACCGCGACCGCGACGCCGTGCTGATCTTCTACGCCTGGACCGCCGTGATCTCGCTCGCGCTGCTGCTGATGTACATCGGCACCAGGGAGGACTGGCCCGGCCAGTACTGGATCGGCGCGATCTTCGGCGCGATCGGCGTGGCCGCCTGCCTCGTGGTCACCCTGATGCCGACCAGGCGCGCTGCGCCCGCCGACACGACCACCCCCGATCCGTCGACGGCGGAGGCAGCAGCCTCCGCCACCGAAACCCTGGAGCCCCGATGAGCCCGAGTCCTGTCTCAAGCACGCCAATCCTGCGCAGGACCCTGATCTGGTCCGCCATCGCCGCCGGCATCCTGGCGGTCCTCGCCGGCGGGATCGGTTTCGCCGTGGCCGGGGGAGAGGGCCTCGCCAGCGGTCTGCTCGGCGTTCTGCTCGCCGTCGTGTTCCTGGGGATCACCGGCCTCAGCATCCTGATCGCCAACCGCTGGTACGGCGACCCGCTGTACGTGCAGTTCTTCTTCGCGATCGTACTGGGCGGGTGGTTGCTCAAGCTCGGGCTGTTCGTCGTGATCATGATCGTGCTGGCGGGTCAGCCGTGGATCGTGCCGATGGTGTTCTTCCTGTCGATCGTCGCCGGCGTCGCGATGTCGCTGATCATCGACGTGGTCGTGCTCACCCGGATGCGTCTGCCCAACGTCAGCGATATCTCGCTGCCGACCGTCAATCCCGAGGACGAAGAGCCGTCGACCAATGCGGACGGGGCCGGGCCGAACTTGCCCAAGTCCTGATTCTGATAGTGTTGAGGAGTGCCCGCTCGTGTCCCATGAGCGCTTGCGCCACCGCATCACACCGACCATCGTCGCCCCGGTTCTGAACCGGTGCCCCGAAGCTGGAGCCCGCGCTGTCTAATCTTGCTGCGACCCTGATTCCCCGCCTGGCCGCCGATGGCGAGTTCCACGGCCCGTCGATGGACGACTTCTTCCCGGAGATCTTGTTCAGCGTCATCGGCGTGCCGGTGCACCGCATCCACCTGATCCAGTTCATCTCGGTGCTGGCCGTGGTGCTGCTGCTGTGGCTCGGCACGCGACGCATGCGCGTCGTCCCCGGCCGCTTCCAGAGCGTCGTCGAGATGGGCCTGGGCTTCGTCCGCAGTGGCATCGCGCACGACCTGCTCGGACGCAAGGACGGCGACCGCTTCCTGCCGATCCTCACGACGATGTTCTTCATGATCCTGTTCATGAACATCACGGGCATCATCCCGTTCCTGAACATGCCGGGTACCGCGATCATCGCCGTGCCGCTCACGCTGGCGATCATCAGCTACGTGACGTTCATCTACGCAGGCATGAAGAAGAGCCCCCTCGGGTTCTGGAAGAACTCGCTCTTCCCCGCCGGAGTCCCGTGGCCCGTCTACATCATCGTCACGCCGCTGGAGTTCATCTCGACCTTCATCATCCGGCCCGTGACGCTCACGCTCCGACTCATGATGAACCTCGTCGTCGGGCACATGATCCTGGTGCTGTGCTTCTCGGCCACCTGGTTCTTCTTCTTCACGGCCGGCGGCGGATGGTCGCTGCTCGGCATCGGAACCCTCGCCTTCGGTGGCGCGTTCACGATCTTCGAGATCCTGGTCGTCGTCCTGCAGGCCTACGTCTTCACCGTCCTCACCGCGATCTACATCCAGCTCGCGGTGGCAGAAGAGCACTGAGCGGGTCGGCAACTGCCTTCCCACCCAACGAAAGGAAAAACCCGTGGACGCAACTACGGTTCTCGCTGACATCAACGGTCACCTCGCGGCAGTCGGCTACGGCCTCGCAGCGATCGGTCCGGCCATCGGTGTGGGCATCGTCGTCGGCAAGACGATCGAGGGCGTCGCTCGTCAGCCCGAGCTGGCCGGCCGCCTGCAGGTTCTCATGTGGATCGGTATCGCCTTCACCGAGGCGCTTGCATTCGTCGGCATCGCCGTCGGATTCATCCCTTTCCCTGCCTGATCCATACCGACTTCTGAAGGAGACAGGATGCTGAACGCTCTTGTCACGAACCTCGCGGCCGAGGAAACGCCTAACCCGCTGATCCCCGCGTGGTACGACATCATCTGGTCGGCCCTGTGGTTCGTCGTCATCCTCGTCGTCGTCTGGAAGGTCGCCCTTCCGCGCTTCACGAAGATGCTCGACGAGCGCTCCGCAGCCATCGAGGGCAACATCGCGAAGGCGGATGAGGCTCAGAAGCAGGCCGAGGCCGCGCTGGAGGAGTACACCCGCCAGCTCGCCGAGGCGCGCACCGAGGCCGGTGAGATCCGTGAGGCCGCCCGTGAGGACGGCAAGAAGATCGTCGCCGAGGCCAAGGATGCCGCGACGAGCGAAGCCGCACGCGTGACCGCAGCCGCGCACACGCAGATCGAGGCGGAGCGCCAGTCCGCTCTGGTCTCGCTGCGCTCCGAGGTCGGCACGCTCGCCCTCGACCTCGCCGGTGGCGTGGTCGGCGAGACGCTCTCCGACGACGCGCGTGCCACGGCAGTGGTCGATCGCTTCCTCGCCGACCTCGAGGCATCCGAGGCGGCAAAGTAATGGGCAGCGCGACCACTCAGGCTCTGTCGGCGACGACGGCGGCTCTCTCGCAGGCCAAGGGCGTGACCCTCGGCACCGCGGAAGAGCTGTTCGCCGCCGCGCGGCTGGTGGGCGGTTCGTCCCAGCTGAGCGGCGCGCTCGCAGACCCGTCTGCCACGGCCGAATCACGCGAGAAGGTCGTCCGTACGGTGTTCGCCGGGTTGTCGGCGAGTGCGCAGGACGCACTCGTCTCGCTCTCCGTGCAGCGCTGGTCGGACGCCTCCGATCTCATCGACGGGATCGAGGAGCTCGCCATCCGCGCGGTGGCGATCGCCAAGCCGAAGGACGACATCGAGGGAGAGCTGTTCGGCTTCCTCCGGGTCGTCTCGGGCAACCCCGAGCTCGAGCTCGCGCTGGGCAGCCGCCTGGGCGACTCGGACGCGAAGGGTGCGCTGGTCGAGAAGGTCATCAGCGGTGCGACCGGTGCCCCGGCCACGCTGATCATCTCGTCGCTGGTGCGCCAGCCGCGAGAGCGCCGGGTGCGCCAGCTGCTGAACCGCGCCATCCGCATCGTCGCAGCGCAGCGCGGCCTCATCGTCGCGACCGTGCACACGGCGACGCCTCTGAGCGACGCACAGCGCAACCGCCTGGTCGACAGCCTGTCCCGTCGCTACGACGGTCAGGTGACGCTCACCGAGATCATCGACGCAGGCGTCGTGGGAGGCCTGCGCGTTCAGGTCGCCGATGACGTCATCGACGGCAGCATCTCCGCACGACTCGCCGATCTTCGCCAGAAGCTCGCCGGCTAACACGACTTCGCGCGGGGAACCGCGCACCCAGATACAAAGGGAAGACAATGGCAGAACTATCGATCAGCCCCGACGTCATCCGTGACGCGCTGAAGGACTTCGCCGCCGCCTACGAGCCCAGTGGCGCTGCAGCGACCGAGGTCGGCACCGTCATCGACGCCGCCGACGGCATCGCGCACGTCGAGGGACTGCCCGGCGTCATGGCGAACGAGCTCGTCACGTTCGGCGACGGCACCAAGGGCCTGGCGCTGAACCTCGACGAGCACGAGATCGGTGTCGTCGTCCTCGGCGAATTCACCGGCATCGAGGCCGGTCAGGAAGTCACCCGCACGGGTGAGGTCCTCTCCGTCCCGGTCGGCGACGGCTTCCTCGGCCGCGTGGTCGACCCGCTCGGCACTCCGATCGACGGCCTCGGCGCGATCGCTGCCGAGGGTCGCCGCGAGCTCGAGCTGCAGGCGCCAGGCGTCATGCAGCGCAAGAGCGTGCACGAGCCGCTGCAGACGGGCATCAAGGCCATCGACGCGATGATCCCGGTCGGACGCGGTCAGCGTCAGCTGATCATCGGCGACCGCCAGACCGGCAAGACCGCGATCGCGATCGACACGATCATCAACCAGAAGGCCAACTGGGAGTCCGGCGACGCCAACAAGCAGGTTCGCTGCATCTACGTCGCCATCGGCCAGAAGGGTTCGACCATCGCCTCGGTGAAGGGCGCCCTCGAGGACGCCGGTGCGATGGAGTACACCACCATCGTCGCGGCTCCCGCCTCCGACCCGGCCGGCTTCAAGTACATCGCTCCCTACACGGGCTCCGCGATCGGTCAGCACTGGATGTACGGCGGCAAGCACGTCCTCATCATCTTCGACGACCTGTCGAAGCAGGCCGAGGCCTACCGTGCCGTCTCCCTCCTGCTGCGCCGCCCGCCGGGCCGCGAGGCCTACCCGGGTGACGTCTTCTACCTGCACTCGCGTCTGCTCGAGCGCTGCGCGAAGCTGTCCGACGAGCTCGGCGCAGGATCGATGACGGGTCTCCCGATCATCGAGACCAAGGCGAACGACGTCTCGGCGTACATCCCGACCAACGTGATCTCGATCACGGACGGCCAGATCTTCCTGCAGTCCGACCTGTTCAACGCCAACCAGCGTCCTGCGGTCGACGTGGGCATCTCGGTGTCGCGCGTCGGTGGTGACGCCCAGGTCAAGTCGATCAAGAAGGTCTCGGGTACGTTGAAGCTCGAGCTGGCGCAGTACCGCTCGCTCGAGGCGTTCGCGATGTTCGCCTCCGACCTCGACCAGGCATCTCGTCGCCAGCTGTCCCGCGGTGCGCGACTGACCGAGCTGCTCAAGCAGCCGCAGTACTCGCCGTACCCGGTGGAGGACCAGGTCGTCTCGATCTGGGCCGGCACCAACGGCAAGCTGGACACCATCGAGGTCTCCGATGTCCTCCGTTTCGAGCGCGAGCTGCTCGATCACCTGCGTCGCAACACCAAGGTGCTCGACACGCTGCGCGAGACGAACGTGCTGGACGACGCCACGGTCGCCGAGCTGACCAAGGCCACCGACGCGTTCATCCTGGAGTTCCAGGGCGGCAAGGGACAGTCCATCGGCGCCCCTGGGCACGAGGAGCACGCTGCGGCAGAGGCCTCGGACGTCAACCAGGAGAAGATCGTCAAGGGTCGTCGCGCGTAACGCGCGGGGTACGCACTTATGGGCGCTCAACTCAGGGTCTACAAGCAGAAGATCTCTTCTGCTCAGACGACCAAGAAGATCACGAAGGCGATGGAGCTCATCGCGGCTTCGCGCATTCAGAAGGCGATGGCGCGCGTCCGCGCGTCGTCTCCCTTCGCGCGTGCCGTGACCCGAGCCGTCTCCGCCGTCGCGACGTACTCGAATGTCGATCACCCGCTCACCCGTGAGCCCGAGACGGTCCACCGCTCCGCGGTGGTGATCTTCTCGTCGGACCGCGGTCTCGCCGGTGCCTTCAACTCGCAGATCATGCGAGAGGCGCTGGAGCTGGCGGAGCTCATCCGCTCCGAGGGCAGCGAGCCGGTGTTTTACCTGATCGGTCGCAAGGCCGTCGGCTACTTCCAGTTCCGCGGCATCGCGGCGGCTGCGGAGTGGACCGGTGACACGGACACCCCGCACTTCTCCACTGCGGAGGAGATCTCGGCTGCGCTGCTCGAGGCCTTCAACCGCGGCGGTGCGAACGGGGGAGTGGATGAGATCCACCTCGTGTACAACCGCTTCGTGAGCATGATGACGCAGAGCCCGGAGACGGTGCGTCTGCTTCCGCTCGAGATCACGGAGTCGGACGAGACGGATGCCGCTGGCGCCGTCTACCCGCTCTACGAGTTCGAACCGGATGCCGAGACCGTGCTCGACGCGATCCTGCCGGTGTACATCCAGAGCCGGGTCTTCAATGCCCTGCTGCAGTCGTCGGCCGCCAAGCAGGCCGCGACGCAGAAGGCGATGAAGTCCGCCAGCGACAACGCCGACAAGCTCATCACCGATTACACCCGTCTGCGCAACAACGCGCGCCAGGCGGAGATCACGCAGCAGATCGCAGAGATCGTCGGCGGTGCCGACGCGCTCTCGTCGAGCAAATAAGACCCTCAAGAAAGAGACGAAGATATGACCCCCACCGCCACAGCTGAGGCTGCGACCGCGGTCGTCGGGCGCGTCGCACGCGTCACGGGCCCGGTCGTCGACATCGAGTTCCCGCACGACTCGATCCCCGAGATCTACAACGCGCTCAAGACCACGATCACGATCGGCGACGAGTCGACCGAGATCACGCTCGAGGTCGCACAGCACCTCGGTGACGATCTGATCCGCGCCATCGCCCTGAAGCCGACCGACGGCATCGTCCGCGGCCAGGAAGTGCGCGACACCGGCGAGGCCATCTCGGTCCCCGTCGGCGACGTCACCAAGGGCAAGGTCTTCAACGTGATCGGCGAGGTCCTCAACGCCGAGCCGGGTGAGCAGATCGAGATCACCGAGCGCTGGCCGATCCACCGCAAGGCGCCGAACTTCGACCAGCTCGAGTCGAAGACGCAGATGTTCGAGACCGGCATCAAGTCGATCGACCTCCTCACGCCCTACGTGCTGGGTGGAAAGATCGGCCTGTTCGGCGGCGCCGGCGTCGGCAAGACCGTCCTCATCCAGGAGATGATCCAGCGTGTGGCTCAGGACCACGGTGGCGTCTCGGTGTTCGCCGGTGTCGGCGAGCGCACTCGTGAGGGCAACGACCTGATCGCCGAGATGGAAGAGGCGGGCGTCTTCGACAAGACCGCCCTCGTCTTCGGCCAGATGGACGAGCCGCCGGGAACGCGTCTGCGCGTGGCGCTGTCGGCACTGACGATGGCGGAGTACTTCCGCGACGTGCAGAAGCAGGACGTGCTGCTGTTCATCGACAACATCTTCCGCTTCACGCAGGCCGGTTCCGAGGTCTCCACGCTGCTGGGTCGCATGCCCTCGGCCGTGGGCTACCAGCCGAACCTCGCCGACGAGATGGGCGTGCTCCAGGAGCGCATCACGTCGACGCGTGGTCACTCGATCACCTCGCTGCAGGCGATCTACGTGCCCGCCGATGACTACACCGACCCGGCTCCGGCGACGACCTTCGCGCACCTCGACGCGACGACCGAGCTGAGCCGCGAGATCGCGTCGAAGGGTCTGTACCCGGCCATCGATCCGCTGACCTCGACGTCGCGCATCATGGACCCCCGCTACTTGGGCGAGGACCACTACCGCGTCGCGACCACGGTCAAGCAGATCCTCCAGAAGAACAAGGAACTGCAGGAGATCATCGCCATCCTCGGTGTCGACGAGCTCTCCGAAGAGGACAAGATCGTCGTGTCGCGTGCACGTCGCATCCAGCAGTTCCTTTCGCAGAACACCTACATGGCGAAGAAGTTCACCGGCGTCGAGGGCTCCACGGTCCCGCTCAAGGACACGATCGAGTCCTTCGACGCGATCGCCAAGGGCGAGTTCGACCACGTCGCCGAGCAGGCCTTCTTCAACGTCGGCGGCATCTCCGACGTCGAAGAGCAGTGGGCGAAGATCCAGAAGGAGAACGCCTGATCATGGCCCTGAACGTCAGCCTTGTCTCCGCGGATGCGGAGGTCTGGTCGGGCGAGGCGAGCCTCGTCGTCGCCAAGACCGTCGAGGGGGAGATCGGCATCATGACCGGTCACGAGCCCGTGCTCGCCATCCTCGCGCAGGGCGAGGTGCGCATCACCCGTGAGGACGGGTCCAAGGTGCTCGCCAACGCGCAGGACGGGTTCCTCTCCATGGAGGGCGACACCCTGACGATCGTGGCGGGCAACGCCGCGCTCATCGCCTGATCCGACCGATTCATCTCATCGAGGCGCCCGTCTCCGGTTCTCCGGGGCGGGCGCCTCGACGCGTCCGCCAGGGAAGCACCCATGAAGATCCTTCTGCCGCCGTCTGAGACGAAGCGCGTCGGCGGTGCGCCGTCGCCGTTGCGCAGCGAGCATCTGGCGCTGCCTGCGCTGCGCGCGCACCGGGAGAGCGTCATCGATGCGTTGGTGGGGCTCGCCGCCGATGAGGCCGCCGCTCGCCGCGTGCTCAAACTGAGCGAGCGTCAGTCCGGTGATGTGCAGCACAACCGCGAGCTGCGCACCGCTCCGACGATGCCGGCGGTGGACAGGTACACCGGCGTGCTCTACGACGCACTGGATGCCGCGACGCTGGACGCCGCGGCCAGAGCGCGTCTGCATGAGCACGTGCTGATCCACTCGGCACCGCTCGGCCCGATCGCGGCGCTCGACCCGATCCCGATGTACCGGCTCTCGGCGGGGACGTCCCTGCCAGGGGTCCCGCCGCTGCGGAGGCACTGGGCGGATGCCGTGACGCTCGCGCTGGCGGAGCAGGATGCACCGTTCGTGCTGGACCTGCGCAGCGAGGCCTATGTCGCGCTCGGGCCGGTCCCGGCATCCGTGCCCTCGGCGTACGTGCGCGTCGTGACGGATGCCGACGGCACGACCCGTGCGCTCAACCACTTCAACAAGAAGGCGAAGGGTGCATTCGTCCGCGCCTTCGCCGAAGGTCGCTTCGTGCCGCGGTCGGCACAGGAGCTCCTGGAGTGGGCGGGCAGGAGCGGTATCCGGCTGCGGACCACCCCGGAGCAGGGCATCTGGGAGCTCGTCGTCGCATCCTGAGGCGTGCGGCATCGGGGTCCGGCACGACGTGTCCGACGGGCCGGGCGGTTCGTTGCTTGGTCTGGAGCGGTATGGGAGAGTAGTCGTGCTTCGGCTTCTGAAGAAGCCACTCCAGGGAAGGACTTCCATGTCGAACGATGCAACCGGATCCGGGGATCCGAACAACTCAGAGCAGCCCGGAGCTGGCGTGCCGCCGACTCCGCCCACCGCACCGGAGCAGCCCGCAGCGCCTCCGGCCACGCCGCCTGCCGCCCCGCAGCCTCCGGTGGCTCCTCCGGCAGCTCCGCAGCCGCCTGTCCCGCCTCAGCAGCCCGCTCAGGCCCAGCCCGGCGCACCGGTCTACGGTCAGCCCGCGCCGCCCGCTCCGGGATACGCCCAGCCCGCGCCCGGGTACGCTCAGCCCGGCTACCCCGCCGCGGGGCAGCCGCAGTACGGTCAGCAGGCCAGTTACGGCGCCCCCGGCTACGGCGGGGCACCGCTCCAGCCGAGCAACATCACCGCGAACCTGTGGCTCTCGGTGTTCTTCAGCTGGATTCCGGCGCTGATCTTCTACCTGGTCGAGAAGGACAAGGTCGCGCCGAACTATCAGCGCGCGAACGCGGCCAACCTCAATTACCAGATCATCGTCGTGATCGCGTATGCGGCCGCGGGTCTGCTCACGATCGTCACCTTCGGGATCGGGGCGTTCCTGTACTTCCTGCTGCCGATCGCTCAGCTGATCATCGGCATCATCCACGCGATCAACGTCCCGACGCAGCTGCAGTCGGGTCAGGAGGGCAAGTTCTACCTCGCCCCCAAGTGGGTGAAGTGATCGCGAACGCGTGACAGGAGAGGGGCTTCCGACATCTCGTCGGGAGCCCCTCTCCTGTGTGCGGCGACACGGCCGGGCGTCTTCCGCATCCGCCGGGTCCCACACCGGATAGCGTTGAGGCATGGCGTTCTCGCACCGTTCCGTGTCCACTACGATGTGTGGGAGTCCTGCGGCCACCCGGATCGCCGCTGGAACACCGGAGGAAGCTCGTGGTTGACCGAACAGCGCAGACGCTCGACGTCGACGATCGCTTCACGCTGACCTGGGCGGGAGCGACCGATCGCGGTCGTCGTCGCGATTCCAATCAGGACGCCTTCCTGGCGGAGTACCCGCTGTTCGTCGTCGCCGACGGCATGGGCGGTCATGCCGGGGGCGAGATCGCGAGCCGGAGCACCATCGAGCGGCTCGAGGCCGTCGTGCACAACGGCACCGTCGATGCGGAGACGATCGAGAACGCGCTCGCCCTCGCCGTCAAGGACATCGCCTCGCATCCCGAGACGACGGACGAGGGAACGGGCACGACCCTGACCGGCGTCTACATCGACGTCGTCTCGGACCCGCCGCGCTGGGTGTCGTTGAACATCGGAGACTCCCGCGTGTACCTGCTGCGGGACGACCAGCTCGCCCAGATCACGACGGACCACTCGGTCGTTCAGGAGCTCATCGCCTCCGGCAGGCTGAGTCCGGAAGAGGCCGAGGGTCATCCCTACAGCAACGTGATCACGCGCGCGGTGGGGGCCAGTGAACTCTTCGCCCCCGACTACCTCGGGATCGAGGTCCACGACGGGGACCGTTTCGTCATCTGCTCGGACGGGCTGACGAAGGAACTGACCGACTACGGGATCCAGCACTTCCTGCGTGAGCACTCGGACCCGGCCGCTGCCGTGGACGCGATGCTGGATGCCGCGCTGGAGAACGGCGGGCGCGACAACGTCACGCTCATCGTCGTGCAGGTCGTCGCGCACTCGCCCTCCACAGAGTCCTGATCCGCCGGTTCCGGGCGTGACCCTGTGCACAGGGCTCCCCGCGCCGCGCTGAGGGTGTTCGCTGGGCGGCATGACGTCCGATTCCATCGCACTCCCGGCCGCCGTCCCTCCGCCGCGTCGCCCGCCGATCCCGTTCGTCGCGGCGCTCGTCCCGTTGGCCGCCGGTGTCGTGCTCTGGACGGTCACCGGCTCGATCCTGTCGCTGTGCTTCGCACTGCTCGGGCCGCTCATGATCTTCGGCTCCCTGCTCGACGGCATCCGCCAGCGTCGTCGTGAGACCAAGCGTCTGGCCGCAGAGGCCGAGGCGGCATGGACACGCGCGGAGGACGAGCTCGCCGAACGACGGAGACAGGAGAGCGCTCGCCTGTGGCGGAGGCATCCCGACGTGGCAAGGTGCCTGACGGCGGAACCCCTGCATGAGGATCTTCCGGTGGACGCAGGGACGGCAATCGTGCTGGGCTGCGGCGAGACACCGAGTGAGATCCGGCTCACCGGTGGCGACGACGAGCGGGGCCGCGAGATGCGCCGGCGGGCGGTACTCCTCGACGACGCGCCGGTCGTTGTCGCGCTGGGGCGCGGTGTCTGCATCAGGGCACCACGCACGATCGGACTCGCGATCGCGCGGGCTCTCGTCGCACAGCTGTGCCTGCGGTACCTGCCGTCCCGGCTCGTTCTGGCGGGACCGCTGCCCGAGGGCTGGAGCTTCGGGCACGCCCGATCGGGCATGCGAGGGGCCTGGTCGGTCGGTCTCGGGTTGGGCGGTGAAGCAGCATCCGCAGCCGACTCCGTGATCTGGGTCTGCGATCAGGGGGATGCGGTGCCGGACGGCATCACGACCGTGATCGACTGCACCGACCCGACCGACGCGACGCTGCGCACGGCGGACGGCGACCAGCGGATCGCCGTCGAATGCCTGTCCGCGGCGCAGCTCGCCGAGCTCGCACGCGCCAGCGCGGAGCGGATCGGCGGCGCAGCGGAACTGCCCGAGCGCGTGCGACTGGCAGAGTTGGCAGCGATCGAGGCGCGGCCGGGCGGACTGGCGGCGGCGATCGGACGCCGGATCGACGGCGACGTCGTGGTCGACCTGGTCGCGGACGGGCCGCACGCCATGGTCACCGGGATGACGGGGGTCGGCAAGAGCGAGCTGCTGGTGACCTGGGTGGCCGCCATCGCCGCGACGCGTGCGCCGGAGGAGGTGGTGTTCGTCCTCGCCGATTTCAAGGGCGGGACTGCCTTCGACCCGCTCGCGGGGCTCCCGCACGTGACGGCCGTGCTCACCGATCTGGACGAAGAAGGCGCACGACGAGGGGTCGAGAGTCTCACCGCCGAACTGCGACGCCGGGAACGGATTCTCGCCGCTGCAGGGGCGAAGGACATCTCCGACCCCGCAGTGCGGATGCCGCGCCTGGTGATCGTGGTGGACGAGTTCGCAGCATTGCTGCAGGAGCATCCGGATCTCGGCGCCGTGTTCACCGACATCGCCGCACGAGGACGAGCGCTCGGCATGCATCTGATCCTCGGCACGCAGCGCGCGGCCGGCGTGATCAGGGATGCACTCGCGGCGAACTGCCCGCTGCGCATCAGCTTGCGCGTCTCGGACCCCGCGGACAGCCGGATGGTGATCGGATCCGAAGACGCCGCCGACCTCGATGGCGGGCCGCTCGCGCGCGGCATCGCATTCGTCCGCCGTCCGCAGGATGCTGCGGCCGGTGCGATGCGGGTGGCGCTGACCGGGCACGACCATCTCGAGGAGATCGTCACGCGCTGGTCGCACGTCGAACGACCGCTCGGTCCGTGGCTGCCCGCGTTGCCGACGATGCTCCCGCTGGATGCGCTCGCGCCAGCCTCGGCGGGCGAGGCGATCATCGGGCTCGCGGATGAGCCGCAGCGCCAGAGGCAGCCGGTCATCACGCTGCGTGCGGGGCGCGAGCGCGGGTTCGGAGTGATCGGCGGACCCGGCGCCGGAAAGAGCACCGTGCTCCGGACACTGCGCGCGCAGGATCCGACGGCGTTCACGATCCCGTCCGACCCGGAGCGCGCCTGGGACGCCCTCGGCGTCCTGGAACGCGGTGAGACGGCCGCGAGCCTCATCCTCTGCGACGACGTGGACCGGCTGCTCGCCGCCTATCCGACCGATTACGCGCTCGCTTTCGCGGATCGCATGGAGCAGTTCATCCGCGCAGCGGAAGGGCGCGGAGTAGTGCTCACAGCCGGGCGGTCGTCCGGCACGGCAACCCGTGTGCTCGAGGCGCTCCCGGAGCGGATGCTGCTCCGACTGCCCACCCGGAGCGAGCATCTCGCTGCGGGGGGCGAGACCGCGACCTTCCTCCGCGAGCGACCGGCCGGGCGGGGGCATCTGGCGGCACGCGAGGTGCAGGTCGCCTGGGTGCCGTCCGGGCCCGACACGCCCGCCTCCGATGGCCCGGCATCGGAGGACCGCTGGCATCCGGAACGCCGTCTCATTGGGATCGTCGGCAACGGCTCCGGTCGCCTCCTCGATGGGCTCCGATCGGCATTCCCGGGTTGGGAGGTCGTTCCCGCGGGACCTGCCGCGGCGGCAGCAGGGGAGGGGGAACCAGGTGCCGTCGAAGGGACGACGGGCTGCATCATCGTCGGCGACGGCGAGAGCTGGCAGCGCGATTGGACCAGGTGGCAGCGTGTACGCGCGGAGGGGGAGATCCTGGTGATCGCCGAATGCGCAGCGCAGCTGCGCACGATGGTCGGCGTCCGCGAGCTCGCTCCCTACGCGCGGCCGCACCGGGCACGTGCATGGCGTGTGCTCGACGGCCGGCCTCCGACGCGCGTGGTGCTGCCGCGCGAGACGGAGGCCGGCTGAGCAGAGTCGCCCGGCGCTGCTCAGCGAGGATCAGGCGGTCCGGGTCCGGCCGGCTGAGCGCGGTCCGGCCGATCTGTGGCGGGCCGACCGAGCGGTCGGAGCACGTCGGCCAGCGGCGTCAGCGGCAGGTCGTGCGCGGCCGCGACGCCCGGGTTGACGACCGACCCGCCGGTGATGTTCAATCCGGCGGCGAGCGCGCCGTCCTTCGTCATCGCCGCGCGCCACCCGTTCGCCGCGATCGCGCGTGCGTATGGAAGAGTGGCGTTGGTCAGAGCCGAGGTCGACGTGTTCGGCACCGCGCCCGGCATGTTCGCGACGCAGTAGAACACGGTGTCGTGCACAGGAAACGTCGGCGCATCGTGCGTGGTCGGGTGCGTGTCCTCGAAGCATCCGCCCTGATCGACCGCGATGTCGACGAGGACGCTGCCGGGTCGCATCCGCTCGACCATGTCGCTCGTCACGAGCTTGGGCGCTCGCGCGCCCGGGATCAGCACCGAGCCGATGACCAGGTCGGAGTCGACGACGGCACGTCCGAGGTCCATCGGGTTGGATGCCGCGGTCTTGACGCGGCCGCCGAAGTGATCGTCCAGCATCCGCAGACGCGCGATGTTCGTGTCGTAGATCGTGACATCCGCGCCCATGCCGCTCGCGACGACCGCCGCGTTGGCGCCGGCGACGCCGCCGCCGATCACGGTCACGCGCGCGGGCCGGGTCCCGGGTACGCCGGACATCAGCAGGCCGAGACCGCCCTGCGAACGCATCAGCGTGTGCGCGCCGACGAGCGGCGCGAGTCGGCCGGCGACTTCGCTCATCGGGGCGAGCAGCGGCAGTCCGCCGCCGGCGAGCTGGACGGTCTCGTACGCGATCGCGGTCATGCCGGACGCGATCAGCCGTTCGGTCAGCGGGCGATCGGCGGCGAGGTGCAGGTAGGTGAACAGCGTGAGGTCGTCGCGGAAGTGCGCGTACTCGCTCGCGATCGGCTCCTTGACCTTCATCACGAGCTCCGCGCGGCCCCACACCTCGGCCGGGTCGTCGACCCGGAGGGCACCGGCGTCGACGTACTCGGCATCCGGCATGGACGAACCGGCACCTGCTCCCGCCTGCACGACCACCTCGTGGCCGCTCCTCACGAGATCGTGCACGCCGGAGGGCGTGAGAGCGACGCGGTACTCGTTGTTCTTCACCTCGGTGGGGACGCTGATCCTCATCGTGGCTCCTTTCCTCCCCTCCTCATCGAGGGGGATCACCGCCCCAGGTGGGGGCTCAGATGGCGCTGCCGGGGCGGATGACCCCGACATCGCTCCCGCCGCCGGTGATGGCGAGGGGAAGCTGTTCGGCCAGCGCGCGCACGTCCGCGTCGGCGAGTGCGCCGGCGCGGACGAGCAGCGTCGCGGCGACGATCGTGGAGGCGCGGGCACCGCCGTCGAGCATCTTCAGCGCGACCGTGGCTCCGTTCGGGGCGACCATGACCATGACGCCCTCCGCGCCGCCCTTGGCGAACACGCCGAGCTTCTCGATCGCGATCGTGTCGGGGCGGCCGGGGCCCTCGATGGTCCACGGGTTCTCGCGCACTGCGCGCACGAGTGTGCCCGCGACCCGGTGCAGGGCGAACGGGGATCGCTCGGATGCCGACCCGATCCGGTGGATCGCGCGAGCGAGACCGGTCAGCGTCATCGCGTACACGGGTGCACCGCACCCGTCGATCGCCGTGTGCGCGATCTTCTCGCCCGTGAGCCGCTCGACCACCTCGCGGATGTGGACCTGCAGCGGATGCGACGGATCCAGATACCCCTGGGTCGGCCAGCCCGTGGCCACGCAGGCGCGGAGCATCGCCGCGTGCTTGCCCGAGCAGTTCATGCGCACGCGGCTGGGGGAGCCGTGATCGCGCACGAGGTCGTCACGCGCTGCGCTGTCGCTCGGCCACGCCGGCGGGCAGCCGAGATCGTCTTCGTTCAGGCCGCCGGCGACGAGCATCTCGCGCACGGTCTCGACATGACGGTCCGTGCCGACGTGGCTGGCTGTGGACAGCGCCAGCTGCTCACCCTCGAGCGGGGCGCCTGCCGTGATGCATGCCACGGCCTGCAGCGGCTTGAGGCTGGAGCGCGGAAGGATCAGCGCATCCGCGTTGCCGTGCCTGGCGACGACATCGCCCTCGGGTGAGAGGACCACGGCGGCGCCGACATGGCGGGATTCGATGAAGCCGCTCCGTTCGACGACAGCGAGTTCGACGGCATCCGCAGCAGTGAGAGTCTCCAGCACCTCACAAGCCTAACGCGGGTGCCAGACTGGAGACATGAGCCTGGGCGAACACCACTACGAACTGACGTCCACCTGGACCGGCAATCAGGGCACGGGCACGAGCGGGTACCGCGAATACGCCCGCGACGTCACGATCGGGATCGAGGGCAAGCCCGAACTGCTCGCTTCGGCGGACAAGCCGTTCCGCGGCGACCCTGCGCGGTGGAACCCCGAGGATCTCCTGCTCGCATCCCTGTCGGAATGCCATCTGCTGTCGTACCTGCACGCGTGCGTCACGGCCGGCGTCGTCGTCGTGTCGTATCGCGATCGGGCGACCGGCGTCATGCGCGAGGACGGGAAAGGCGGCGGTGCGTTCGCCGAGGTGGTTCTGCATCCCGAGGTCGTCGTGGCGGATGCCGGGATGATCGCCGCCGCCGAGCAGGCGCACGCCCAGGCCAACGCGTGGTGCTTCATCGCGAACTCGGTGAACTTCCCGGTGCACCACGAGGCGACGGTCACCGCGGCCCAGGGACAACTCCAGGTCGGGCTCTGAGCCCGCAGCGGGTCGGGCCCTGAGCCCGCCGAAGGTCAGCGCCGCTCGTGCGGCAGCGCCTGCTTGATCTTCTCGATGGTTCCCTGCGCCGGGGCCTCGTTGTACGCGTCGGCGAGCTCCTGGCCGCTCAGCGCGTGGATCGCGGCCATGATCTGGTCGGTCGCGAGACGGCGGGCCTTTCCGCTGGACGCAGGGCCGTGCGGGGAGACGTCGATCGGCTCGCCGAACTTCACGGTGATCCGCTCCCGCAGCGAGGGCATCTTGGCACCCTTCGGCATGACGCGGTCCGTGCCGATGAGGCCGACCGGGACGACCGGCGCACCGGTCTGCAGGGCGAGGAAGGCGACGCCGGTGCGCCCCTTGTACAACCGGCCATCCGTCGAACGAGTGCCCTCGGGATAGAGAGCGACCGCGAGCCCTTCCTCCAGAAGCTTGCGCTGCTGATCGAGCGCATCGAGAGCAGCCTGGCCTGCGCCGCGGCGCACCGGGATCGCGCCGATGGATTCGAAGAAGGTCCGACTGAGGGCACCGCTGAATCCGGTGCCCTCGAAGTAGCTGGACTTCGCGAGGAAGTGCACTGGGCGAGGAGCGGCGACCGGGATCGCGATCGAGTCGATGAACGACAGGTGATTGCTCGCGAAGATGACGGGACCGGTGCGCGGGACGTTGTCCTTTCCCTCGACGCGCGGTCGGTAGACCAGACCCGCCAACGGGCGGATGACCGCGCGGCCGAGGGTATACGTGAAACCGGCGTGGCGAGGGGTATCGGACTCTTCCACCGACGTTTCGGGCGCGTCGGACGGCTCAGAGGTCATCCGCTCAGCCTACGCCCGAGATCATTCCGTTATCGGAATGCAATCGCGTCGGCTTTCGATTCGCTGTGTCTCCCAGCGCGGGCAAAGGCGGATGCACCAGGATGGTGGGGTTCCCTTCTTCGACTCGAGGTTTCACTGTGCGCACGCGTCCGATCGTCCTCCTTTCCACCCTCGCCGCAGCGACCCTGCTTCTCGCAGGCTGCGGCTCGAGCACACCGGAGGCCACGGAGACCCCGGATGCCTCGACGGATCTGTGCTCGGTGGCGGCGGCATCCGGTGACGCATCGGATGGCGTGACGATCGACGGAACGTTCGGCGAGGTGTCGACCGCGACCTTCGAGACCGGTCAGACCGTCGACGAACTGCAGCGCACCGTGGTGAGTGAGGGCGATGGCGAGAAGATCGCCGATGGCGACTACGTCGCCTACGCACTGAGCGCATTCGCCGCCGACACCGGTGAGCGGGTCGGCGACGCGGGCTACACCGAGGGCGAACTCCTGCCCGCGCAGATCACCGCTGACGCCTCGCTCGCGCAGGTCATAGGCTGCGCCACTGTCGGCACGCGCCTCTCGGTCGCGTTCCCGACCAGCGAGCAGGCCGCAGCGCAGTTCTACATCATCGACGTGCTCGGCGTCACGCCGACCGCTGCCTGGGGCACCGAGCAGGAGCCCGTCGACGGCATGCCGACGGTGAAGCTCGCCGACGACGGGGAGCCCAGCGTCGAGATCCCGGATGCCGAGGCGCCGGCCGAGCTGCAGATCGCAGTGCTCAAGGAGGGCGACGGCGCGCCGGTCGCGGCCGGGGACACGACCCTGCTGCAGTACCAGGGCGTTGACTGGGAGACCGGCGAGGTGTTCGACGCGTCCTGGCAGAACGGGGCCCCGATCTCGATCCAGGGCAACACCTACGTCGAGGGGTTCATCCAGGCTCTCGAGGGCCAGAAGGTCGGCTCGCAGGTGCTCGTCGTGATTCCGCCGGCGCTGGGCTACGGCGAGGCCGGCACCAGCGATCATGAGCTCGCGGGCAAGACGCTCGTCTTCGTGATCGACATCCTCGCGAACCAGACGGCCGTCACCCAGCAGTAGCCTCGCCGCTAGGCTGGCGGCATGCGTCGCGTCATCGTCCTCGGCTCCACCGGTTCCATCGGCACTCAGGCGCTGGATGTGATCCGAGCGAACCCGCGCCGGTTCGAGCTGGTCGGGATCGCCGCGGGGTCCAACACCGAACTGCTCACGCAGCAGGCCGAGGAGTTCCGAGTCGACGACACCGCACTCGGTGCCGACGAGGCGCAGGCACTGGTGCGCGATGTCGAGGCGGATGTGGTCCTCAATGCGATCACCGGATCGATCGGCCTCGGCTCGACGCTCGAAGCACTGAAGGCGGGCCGCACCCTGGCTCTCGCGAACAAGGAATCGCTCATCGTCGGCGGTGAGCTCGTTCTGGCCGCAGCATCCGAGGGGCAGATCGTCCCTGTCGACTCCGAGCACTCCGCACTCGCGCAGGCGCTGCGGTCCGGGTCCAAGGAAGAAGTGCGCCGACTGGTCGTCACGGCCTCCGGCGGGCCGTTCCGGGGGCGTACCCGCGGCGAGTTGTCGAACGTCACCCCCGCCGAAGCGCTCGCCCATCCCACCTGGAACATGGGACGGGTCGTCACGACGAACTCGGCCACGCTGGTGAACAAGGGACTCGAGGTGATCGAGGCGCACCTGCTGTTCGACGTGGACTACGACGACATCGACGTGGTCGTGCATCCCCAGTCGATCGTGCACTCCATGGTCGAGTTCATCGACGGTTCGACGATCGCGCAGGCGTCTCCGCCGGACATGCGACTCGCGATCTCACTCGGACTGGATTGGCCGAACAGGGTCGGGGGAGTCGGACGACCGATGGACTGGACGCAGCCGGCCCAGTGGACGTTCGAACCGCTCGACGACGAGGCGTTCCCCGCCGTCGCGCTGGCCAAAGCGGTCGGACGAGCCGGAGCGACGTTCCCCGCGGTCTACAACGCGGCCAACGAACAGGCGGTCGACGCGTTCCACGACGGCCGGCTGCCGTTTCTCGGGATCGTCGACACGATCGCCGCGGTGGTCGATGCGCACGAGCCGCCGGAGGTGCTCTCCGTGGCGACGCTGAACGAGGCCGAGCGCTGGGCGCGCGAGCGCGCCGACCGGCTCATCGCCTCCTGACATTTCATCCCGCGAGACTTGCCTTGCGGGGTGATGCTTGGCCAGCCAGGGCAAGTGTCGCCGCACAAGGCAAGTCTCGCGGGGCGAGCGGGCCGGGGTCGGACAGGTCAGCGCACGCGGGTCTGCGCGGGCCGGAGCGGGGCAGGCGGGGTCAGCGGACCGGCCACCCGGCATCCTCCAGCGCCTGGCGGGCGAGCGCGCGAGCCGAGAACGGCGTCCGGACGCCGTCGATCTCGCGGTAGTCCTGATGCCCAGGACCCGCCCAGAGGATCGCGTCGCCGTCGCCGGTCATACCGACGGCCGTGCGGATCGCGTCCTCGGGAGCCGCGACCTCGATGATCTCGGCATCCGACCCGGCGCTGCGCGCTCCCTCCAGAAGCGCGGCGCGGATCGGTGCGGGTTCCTCGTACCGCGGATGGTGATCGGTCACGATGACGACGTCGGCGCCCTCGGCGGCGACGCGTCCCATGACCGGACGCTTGAGCGTGTCTCGGTTGCCCGACGCGCCGAACATCATCACGACGCGACCGGGGGTCACCTTCCGCACCGCGGCGAGCGTCTTCTCGAAGGAATCCGGCGTGTGCGAGAAGTCGACGTAGACGGCGGGTCCGGTGGCGCCCGAGACGAGCTCGGTGCGTCCCGGGAGCGCCGCATCGACGCGTCCGTCCCTGGCGAGGGACGCGGCGATGCGCTCGAACGGGTGACCGCCCTCGACGAGCATGGCGATCGCGAGGCCCGTGTTGGCTGCCATGTGCGCGCCGATGACCGGGATGCTCGTGGTGACCTCGGCGCCGTCGGGGGCCTGCACGGTGAAGGTCGTGCCGCGCTGGTTCTCGTCGACGATCGTCACGATCCAATCGGCGTCGGCCGCGGCATCCCGGTCCTCGGCGAGTTGCGGCGCCCCCACCGTGACGAGGGGGATCTCGGACCGCCGGACCACTTCCCACCCGGATGCCGTGTCCACGCAGACCACGCCGCGGCGCGCGCGATCGGGGCGGAACAGCGCCAGCTTGGCCTCGAGGTACGTCGCCATGTCGCCGTAGTCGTCGAGATGATCGTGCGTCAGGTTCGTGAAGCCGGCCACGTCGAACACGATGCCATCCACACGATGCCGCGAAAGGGCCTGCGCGCTGACCTCGACCGCCACCGCCGTCACGTCGCGTTCGCGCATGAGGGCGAGCAACGCGTGCATCTCGGAGGACTCCGGCGTGGTCAGGCGCGACACGATGGTGCGACCGGCGATGTGCCGTTCGGCCGTCGAGCTCAGGCCGGTGGTGACGCCGAGCTGCCCGAGGACGCCCTCGAGCACGTGGGCGGTGCTGGTCTTGCCGTTGGTCCCGGTGACGGCGAACAGCTGCGGCATGTCGTGGTCCGTGCCGTACAGCCAGGCGCTGATGTGTCCGAGCACCGCGCGCGGGTCGTCGGCGACGAGTACGGGAAGCCCTGTCGGCGCGGCGAGAGCGGCACCGGATTCGTCGGTCAGGATCGCAACGGCGCCCTGGTCCGCCGCGGCCTGCGCGAACTCGGCCCCGTGTCGGCGGGCCCCCTGGATGCCGACGAAGATCTCCCCGCCGCGCAGATCAGCCGTCGCGAGCGTGATGCCCTGCGCGTACGACCCCGTCAGGTCGCCGCGGACGTCGAGATCGAAGTGGTCGGCGAGTTCCGCCAGCGATCTGCGAGGCGGGTCCTCCGGGCGGAGAACGGGAGGCAGGGGAGCGGATGCGGGTTCGATGACCATGTCCTGTCCAGTTTCTCACGCGGTGTGCGGATGCCGGGGTGGGAGCGCATGCTCCCACCCCGGGTCGTCGGCCGAGCGGTGTCGGTAGGCGAGGATGGCGACGAGCCGTGCCGCGATACCGGCGACGAGGACGCCGGTCCGGAGCGCGATCGTCAGTCAGAGGTGTCGGCGGCGCCGGAGGATGTCGCGGATGCTTTGGATGAGAGGTGGGAGCAGCGCCCCCGGACTCTTACGCCGAGCGGTGTCGCTAGGCGAGGAAGGCGACGATCAGCGTCGCGATGCCGGCGACGAGGCCGCTGGTCCGGAGCGCGATCGCCAGTCAGAGGTGTCGGCGGCACCGGAGGATGTCGCGGACGCTCTGGCCGGGGTGGGAGCAAAGGGCTCCCACCCCGGGGTAGTCAGGCCGAGCGGCGACGGTACGCGAGGATCGTCACGGCCGGGGCGGAGGGGCCGGCGAGGAGGCCGTCGGCCCCTCGCGCGATCGCCGGCGCGCTGGAGCCGACGGTGCCGGAGGATGTCGCGGACGCTCTGGCCGGGGTGGGAGCAAAGGGCTCCCACCCCGGGGTAGTCAGGCCGAGCGGCGACGGTACGCGAGGATCGCGACGACCAGGGCCGCGATGCCGGCCACGAGGCCCCCTGCTCCGAGCGCGATCGCCAGCGGCTCGGCGGCGTCGGATGCGTCTGCCGACTGGTCCCCTTGTGCCGACTCGGTTGCCGCCTCGCCGGATGCCGCGTGCGCGCCATCGCCGGCATCCGCGCTGTCCGTGGCCGCGACCAGGCTCACGACTGGCGCCGGGGCGTCCAGATCGTGCGGGTTCTGGCCCTCTTCGGCGATCTCCGTCCACTCGGCGGTTCCGCTCTCGCAGAGCTGCTCGACGGGGAAGGCGAGCGATTCGGCGGCGTCCTCCGCCGGGCGCACCTGCATGCTGACGGCACCTCGAAGATCGGTCGGCACCGGGGTGGCCGCGGAGTACGTGACGACGTCGACGAGGCCGTCGTCACCGCGCTCGACCGCGATGTCCCACCCCGCCTCTACCGTGGGGGAGACCGAGGCGAGGCCCTCGGGCATCGTGATCCGCAGGGCGGTGGTGGGCGAGTGCTCGCAGCCGTGCGTGAACGAGAACGTGAGCACGGTGGCCTCATCGGCCGCGAGGGCGTCTGGCGTGACGCCGACGTGGGCCGAGGCAACGGCCGGTGCGGCGATGGCGAGGCCGGCACCGAGGGCGACGGCGAGGGCGGTGCGGCGGAAGGGGGTACGTGACATGAGTGATTCTCCTGAGTCTGATGGGCGGTCGCCGCCTGGCGCGGCGCCGGGTCCCGTCGAAACCCGACGGGCGCGCACATCGAGGCACCGCATCCGGAGGGTGCGGGGCGGGAATGCGCGGATCAGACCGAGGGCGGACCGCGTCGGCTGACGACGGCGGCCAGGGGCGCGAGCCGCGTCGTGAGGACGAGCGTCGTCGGTGCCAGCCGCGCCCGAGTGCGCACGGGCAGGACCGGGACCACGGGCAGCAGGCGCGCGCGTGCCCAGCCGGCGATCGCGCGAAGCATCCGCTCGCCGTGCCAGATCAGCAGCGTGGTGGCGAGCGCCGCGAGGGCGTGCGAGAGCAGCATCGGTGCATCCGGGGCGACGGCGGCGACGACAGGCCCGAGCTGCACCACATGGTGGGCGTGACCGCTCGCAGGCAGGCCGGTGTCCGTCAGGCTTCCAGCGAGCACCTGGAACAGCACGTGGAAGGCGGCCTGGGAGACGAGGACCGTGAGCGCGGTGCGGGCGGCCGACGGACGTCGCCCGATCAGCGCCGAGGCGAGCGGCACGAGCAGGATGCTGAGCGCGACCACGAGGAGCGGATGCGGCGGCATCCCACCGCCGACCGTGTGCGAGACGGCGGCGAGCGTCGTCGCCACCGAGGTCGCCGCAGCAGCGCGCAGAAGTCGCAGCTGCCGGGAGGTCATTCCTGAAGTCTAGGCGGACGCAGGGGGACTCAGCGGATTCCTCGTGACCGACCAGTACGGTGATCAGGTGGAAATCCTGCTCTACGTGGTCGGCATCCTCTTCATGCTCGTCGGCCTCGGCGTCTCGATCGGGTTGCACGAGGTCGGCCATCTCGTCCCCGCGAAGCTGTTCGGCGTGCGCGTCGGGCAGTACATGATCGGTTTCGGTCCTCGCCTGTGGTCCAAGAGGATCGGCGAGACCGAGTACGGCTTCAAGGTTCTTCCGCTGGGGGGATTCATCTCGATGTCCGGGATGTATCCGGCATCCACCAGCGACAAGCCCGCCGGCGGGGTCTTCCGCACTCTGATCCAGGACGCGCGCTCGGCCAACGACGAGACGATCGCCGCCGGAGCCGAGGACCGGGTCTTCTACAAGCTGCCCGTCTACAAGCGCATCATCGTCATGCTCGGCGGACCGCTGATGAACCTTCTGCTCGCGATCGTCATCTTCACGGTGCTCGCGTCCGGCATCGGGATGCAGCAGGGTACGACGACGATCGCCTCGGTGTCGGAATGCGTGCTCCCGGCCGGGACGACCCAGACCGAGTGCGCGGCCGATGACCCGGCGACGCCGGCCGCCGAGGCCGGCGTACAGCCGGGCGACGTGATCGTGTCGATCGACGGCACGGCGGTCGACACGTTCGCCGAGGCGACCGAGATCGTGCAGGCTTCGCCCGGCGAGTCCCTGGAGGTCATCGTCGACCGCGATGGCGAGCAGATGCCGTTGGAGATCACGCCGATCGAGGTGGAGCGCACGCTCACCGACGCCTCAGGGCAGCCGCTGCTCGACGAAAACGGCGACGAGGTCGTCGCCGAAGTCGGCTACGTCGGCATGGGGTCCCAGATGGGCCTTATCCAGCAGCCGCTGACGACCGGCTTCCAGATGACGATGGAGACCGCGGGGCGCGTCACGAGCATGATCGCCACGCTGCCGGTGCGGCTGTGGGATATCGCGGTGTCGACCTTCACGGGCGGCGAGCGGGATCCGAACGGACCGCTCAGCGTCGTCGGCGTCGGTCGTCTCGCCGGCGAGGTCGCGGCGACGGACGCGCCGGTGCTGAACCGGTTCGCGGTGCTGCTGAATCTGCTGGGAGCGCTCAACGTCGCGCTGTTCGTCTTCAACATGATCCCGTTGCTGCCGTTGGACGGCGGGCACATCGCCGTGGCGCTGTGGGACGGCATCCGACGCGCGTGGGCGAAGCTGTTCCACCGGCCTCCGCCCGCTCCGGTGGATGCGACGCGACTGGTGCCGCTGACCGTCGTCGTGGCGACGCTGCTGATCGCGATGGGTGCGCTGTTGCTGATCGCCGACGTCTTCAATCCCGTCGATCTGCTGGGCGGCTGACCTCCGTCCTGTGTTGCATAGCGCCGGTGCCTGCCATCAGCGGTGTGTCGTGTGTCAGCGAGGCGGGTGGGCGACGAGTTCGGCGAGTTCGTCGCTGCTGCGGTTCGCCGGCGTCTTGAGTCGGGTCGATCTGTTGGGTGGCTGACCTCCGCGCCGGGCTGCATGGCGCCGGTGCCTGCGGTCAACGGCGGGTCGAGCCCCAGCGAGGCGGGTGGGCGACGAGTCCTGCGAGTTCGTCGCTGCTGCGGTTCGCCGACGTCTTCAATCCCGTCGATCTGCTGGGCGGCTGACCTTCGCGCCGGGCTGCATGGCGCCGGTGCCTGCGCCCGGCTGCATGGCGCCGGCGCAAGCGGTCAGCGGCGGGTCAAGCCCCAGCGAGGCGGGTGTGCGACAGGCTCCGCGGGATCGTCACGCGAGGGCGTGCGCGACGAGTCGCTCGAGGGTGCGGATGCCGTCGCGCGAGAGGATCGACTCCAGATGCCCCTGCACGCTGGCGACGTGCGGTGCGCGCAGCGCGTAGACGTCGCCGGTCACGGCATCTGCGGACACCTCCGCTTCGCCGACGAGCGTCGTCCCCGGCGCGACGCGCGCGGTGAATGTGTTGTAGAAGCCGATCGAAGCGTCCTCGCCGAACACGGGGACGACCTTCTGCAACCCCTGGTGCGGGCTGTCGAGCGGAGCGAGCCCGATCCCGAAGCCGTCGGCGAGGATCTGGTGGCTCAGGCAGACGGCCAGGAGCGGCCGCTGCTGCTCCCGTCGTCGGGCGACGAGGTCCCGCATGCGTGCGATGCGGGGGCTCGACCCATCGCGTGGATCGCCCGGTCCGGGGCCCGCGACGACGAGATCGGCGGCGTCGGCATCCGCATCGGTCGCCTCGCTCCACGGCAGGATGCGCACCTCGAGACCGAGGTGGCGCAACTGGTGCGCGAGCATCGTGGTGAACCGGTCCTCGGCATCCACGACGAGCGCGGAGCGGCCGGCGAACGCTCCCGCCGCATCGTCGCCCTGGGGGTTGAGCCAGAACTCGGCCAGGCGCGAGTTGCGCGCGTTCAGCAGGGCGCTCACCTCGGCATCCGCGGCGAGATCGACGGGCCGGGCCGGAGCGTCCGCATCCACCACTTCGTCCCGGTCGATCGCACCGATCGCGCCGAGGACGCCGGCCGCCTTGCCGTGGGTCTCGCTGACCTCGCCGTGCGGGTCGGAATGGCGCACGAGCGTCGCGCCGACCGGCACGCGCAGTTCGCCGTCCTGGGCGTAGACCGTGCGAATGAGGATGGGGGCGTCGAGGTCGTGACCGCCATGCGCGTTCGGAGTGAACAGGGCGGCGACGCCCGAATAGTAGCCGCGGGGTTTCGCCTCGTGGCGGCGGATGACGGTGCACGCATTCTGCATCGGGGAGCCGGTCACGGTGGGCGCGAACATCGTCTCGCGGAGGATGTCGCGCGGGTCGAGTCGGCTGGAGCCGCGCAGCATGTACTCGGTGTGCGTGAGGCGTGACATCTGCTTGAGATGCGGGCCGGTGATGCGTCCGCCGTCGGAGCAGACGGCGCTCATCATCTTGAGCTCCTCGTCGACGACCATGAAGAGCTCTTCGGTCTCCTTGGCGGAGGAGAGGAACTCGACGAGCGACTCCTTGGTCGCCCCGCCCGCTGGATGCCGGAAGGTGCCGGAGATCGGGTTCATCGTGACGATGCCGTCCTGCGCCACCACATGCGCCTCGGGGCTCGCGCCGACGAGGACCTGGCCGGGGGTGACGACCGCGAACGTCCAGTACGCACCGCGTTCGTGCTCGAGCAGGGCGCGGAACCACGTGAGGGCCGCGGTGCGGTCGTCGGCGTCGAAGCGCGCGGTGTAGTCGCGGCGGATCACGAAGTTCGCGCCCTCGCCCCGGCCGATCTCGTCGGCGATGACGCGCTCGACGACCGCCGCGTAGTCGTCGTCGGAGATGTCGAACCCGGCATCATGCAGGGCGATCGGGTCGCGGGGGAGCGATGCCACCAGGTCGGCGAACGGCAGGTGCTCGTGATGGTCGACGATGAGGCAGCGCAACGGGGTCGCGTCGTCCTGCGCCTCGAAGCCGCGCTCGCGGACCTGGCGGTACGGGACGAGCGCGAACACTTCCTGGGCTGTGCCCTCGGACGTCAGCGGGATGTCGGCGAGCAGATCGACGTCGATGACGTCGCCCGTGAGCAGCTCGATGCTGTCCGAGCCGTCGCGTGCGATGAGCACGAAAGCGGCGCTCTGATCGGGCAGCTGAATCATCGGGGTCTCCTGAGGATCGGGCATCCGGCGCGACTCAACGAAAAGACCGCCCCGGGGGCGGTCTGGATTCGTGGGAACGCGAACACACCGCCTAGGAGGCGGGCCACCAGGTGACGTTCGCGAGCATGGGGCGAAACTATCACACTGCGTGTATCCAGCCTCGCCACGTTTCGGCCGCGTAATCTGGAGGGGTGCCAGCAGTCAATCTTGGGATGCCCCGTGTCCCCGAAGTCCTGAGCCCGCGCCGCAAGTCCCGCCAGATCAAGGTGGGCAAGGTGCTGGTCGGCGGCGATGCTCCCGTCAGCGTGCAGTCGATGACGACCACGAAGACCACCGACATCAACGGCACTCTGCAGCAGATCGCCGAGCTCACGGCATCCGGGTGCGAGATCGTGCGTGTCGCCGTCCCATCGCAGGACGACGCCGATGTGCTGCACATCATCGCGAAGAAGAGTCAGATCCCGGTGATCGCCGACATCCACTTCCAGCCGAAGTACGTGTTCCAGGCGATCGACGCCGGCTGCGCCGCCGTCCGCGTGAACCCGGGCAACATCCGCAAGTTCGACGACCAGGTCGGCGCGATCGCGAAGGCCGCGAAGGATGCCGGGGTGTCGCTGCGCATCGGCGTGAACGCCGGGTCACTGGATCCTCGTCTGCTGCAGAAGTACGGCAAGGCGACGCCGGAGGCGCTCGCCGAGAGCGCGCGCTGGGAGGCATCGCTGTTCGAGGAGCACGACTTCCACGACTTCAAGATCTCGGTCAAGCACAACGACCCCGTGATCATGGTGCAGGCCTACCGTCTGCTCGCTCAGATGGGGGACTGGCCGCTGCACCTCGGCGTCACCGAGGCAGGACCCGCGTTCCAGGGCACGATCAAGAGCGCGACGGCTTTCGGCATCCTGCTGGGCGAGGGGATCGGCGACACGATCCGGGTGTCGCTGTCCGCGCCGCCGGCCGAAGAGGTCAAGGTCGGGCACCAGATCCTGCAGTCGCTGAACCTGCGCGAGCGCAAGCTCGAGATCGTCTCCTGCCCGTCCTGCGGCCGCGCGCAGGTCGATGTCTACACGCTCGCCGAGGATGTCACAGAGGGCCTCAAGGACATGACGGTTCCGCTGCGCGTGGCCGTGATGGGCTGCGTCGTGAACGGCCCGGGCGAGGCGCGCGAGGCCGACCTCGGGGTCGCGTCCGGCAACGGCAAGGGTCAGATCTTCGTCAAGGGCGAGGTCATCAAGACAGTGCCGGAGGCAGACATCGTCGCCACCCTTATCGAGGAGGCGAACCGCATCGCCGCCGAGATGGGTCCGGATGCTCCGCTCGGAACCGCCCAGGTGACGACCGTCTGATGACGGTCATCACCGTCGCCGGCCTCGGCGAGAACCACCACAGGGCCGAGCGCGCCACGCTGACGGCCGAGATCGCGATCGCGCACGCTGATCGGGCGACGTCGATCCGTCAGGGCACGGCGGTGCACGCGCAGCTCGCCGAGGAAGCCGCCCGTCTGCGCGCGTCCGGAGCTGCGACCTGGCATTCGGTGGATGTCCTCAGCACGAGCGCGCGGGTGTGGACTGACAAGGATGGCGTGAAGCACCGCGATCACCTCACCCGCGGCACGGTGCGAGTCAAGATGTCCCGGCTGGCCGAGGTGGCCGACGTCGTGGCGGCGCTGAGCGCGCTCGGCGCCACGGTCTCGACGTCGTGGGCGCTGACCGAGGTCACGCGGGACGCCGTGACCCGGCATCTGCGCACGGTCGCGGTCACGGATGCTCGGGCGAAGGCCGACGATTTCGCCGCCGCTCTCGGCCAGACGGTGCAGCGCGTCGTGGCGATCCGTGAGGACGACGGCTACGGGCCGCAGGGCGGGCGCGGGGCCGGTGGCGGTCCGGAGCTCACCATTCCCGAGATCACCGTGCGGGTCGCGGTGAAGGGCGATTTCGAGACCGAATGACGATCATGAAGGAGGACGAGGATGTCTGAACCGACTGTTCCCGTGCCGGTGAAGGCGATGGTGGATGCGATCAACGCCGCGGACACGGACGCGTTCGTGGCGGCGTTCACGGAGGACGGCTTCATCGATGACTGGGGTCGTGTGATGCGGGGCCGTGACGGCGTGCATCGGTGGGCCGGGAGCGACGCGATCGGTGCGGGTGCGCGGATGACGCTGTTGACCGCGGAGACCGACGGCGACACGACGCGTGTGACGTTCGGTTGGTCGAGTCGCGTGTTCAACGGCGAGTCGAACGGCATCTTCGTCGTCGACGGCGACCTTCTGGCCAGCTTCACGATTCCGCCGAACCACTGATGGCGGTCTCCACGAGCGTCTCGTTCGCTTCCGGCGCGATCGGAGGCGACAGCATCGTCCATGCCGTCCGGTCGCATGTGGACGGCGCGATCGTCGTCGCCGATGCGACGCCGTTCCATCCGGTCGATCACACCTGGCCGGATCAGCCGGGGGATGCCGGGACGATCGCCTCCGGTGCGGATGCGGTCGACGTCGTCGAAGCGGTGATGGTGGCGGAGGATGAGGACGGTGCACTGTTCGTCGGCGCCGAGATCCCGGTGAAGCGGGGTGCCGAAGGATGGGCGTGGCAGGTCGGACATCGATTGTCTGCGCCGGATGCGCCCGGGTGGCTGCTGCCGGGTGTCGCGGTCTCGTTGCGCGCGGATGCCGGGCTGCGGGCGGCGCTCAGTCGTGGTCATACCGCGTGCCATCTCGCCTCGCTCGCGCTCGATCTCGCGGTGGCGGATCTGTGGCGCAAGGACCCGGGTTCCGACGCGCTCGGCCACCCCGACTTCGAAGGGCGGGCGAACCAGACGAGTCGCATCCACGAGGATGGGGCGGTTGACGAGTATCGACTCGGCAAGAGCCTGCGCCGCGCCGGCTTCGATACCGAGGGATTCGCCGCGTCGCTGGCGGAGCGCGAGCGGCAGATCAACGCGCAGCTGGCCGAGTGGGTCGCATCCGATGCGGCGAGCCGCATCGTGACGGACGGTCCGACGATCGTCGACATGCGCCGCTGGGAATGCGAGCTTCCGGAGGGCATCGCGTCGATCCCGTGCGGCGGGACGCATGTGCAGTCCCTTTCCGAGTTCGCCTCGATCGCAGTGTCGTTGGATCTCTCGGATCCGCAGCTGCTCGTGATGAGGACGTCGGCGATGCCGGCGGTCTAGGCCTGCCTGGTCGCTTCGCCGAGCTTCGCGCCCAGTCCGCCTGCCAGGACGTGCGCCTGGGTGATCGGAATCCAGCGGCATGTCCAGGTGCGGGGTGCGCCGCCGTCGGACGGATCGTTCTCGCCGCCGCGCCATGACGCGTCGATGTCGACGTCATCGACGGCCATCGTGAAGAAATGTCTGTGGGCGATCTCGTCGCGCATCGGTGCGAGGTCGTAATCCGCTTCGCCGAGTGCATGGACGATGCGGCCGTGCAGCCCTGTCTCCTCCCGAAGCTCACGGATGGCGGCGTCGGCTGCGGTCTCGCCGGTGCGGATGCTCCCCGCAGGCACCTGCACGCCGGTGACGTCCATGGGTTCGTCGTCGTGCGTGAACACCAGCAGGTGCTCGTCGACGATCACGTAGCAGACGGCCTTTTCTACGACGGTTCGCTCGGATGGTGGCATGGTTCGAGCCTAAGGACTCCGGACGCAGGGGACGGACCCGTCGACGCGGGAGTGCGAGGACATGGACGGCGCGGGTCGGATCCTCGGGGGAGCCGTTTCCGTCACCGGCCGGCGCGCTGGAAGCTGTCGGTCAATGCGGTGACCGATACGCGCGAGGATTCGCCGACCTGCATGTCCGGACCGTTCTGCGGCGTCTAGACGAACGGTACGTCCATGTCGGCGTCGTCGAAGGCGCATCGGGGCAGCGTCGAGTCGTCTGGCCGGTGTCCGAGACGTTGGCCGTCGCGTTGCGTGGCAACGGGGTGGGCGTTTCGCACCGTTGGCCGGTGTCGGGCTTGTTAGATGTCGCGTCGGGTGGCGTCTGGCACCGTCTGGTTTCGGGACATCGTGGACGCATGTCTCAAGACATCGTGACGGACCGTACTGTCGCGTCTGGCGCTGGGGTGGGTGTTTCGTACCGTTGGCCGGTGTCGGGCTTGCTGGATGTCGCGTCCGGTCGCGTCTGGCACTGGGCGGGCGCTTCGAACCATGGGCCCGTGTCGGATCCGGCTGGCCGTGACGTCACCTCAGCATCGGGCCGCGCCGGGCGCAGTCCGGCCGGTATCGGAGCCGTACGCCGTCGCGTCGCAAACCCTTCACGCCGCAGGTGTGAATCGTCGTGGTGGAGGGTCGAGGTCCGCGAACGCGTATCGAAGGGCGATGCGCTGGGGCAGTATGAAGCTCGCACCGCCGGGGTGATGCAGCACGAAGTCCCCTGTCCCGTCACGCGTCACCCACCAGCCGCCGTGGTGAAGCTGCATGTGGTGGAAGCGGCACAGCAGGATGCCCCGTTCCACGTCGGTTCGACCGCCGCCCGACCACTCATCGATGTGATGCGCTTCGCAATACGACGCGGGGCGGTCGCAGTTCCGCCACCGGCATCCGCCGTCTCGGATCGCGAGGGTGACGCGCTGCTTGGGAGTGAAGAGACGCTGCTCTCGCCCGATCTGCAGCGGGTTTCCGCACGAGTCGACGGTGATGACGAGAGCTCCCGTGTCGCAGAGGCGTTGGTCGGCGGCCGCGCGTGGCAGTGCGATGAGGCCGTCCTCGGTGAGCACTGCTCCGCGTTCGCCGGTCGGCGAGACTTTCTGCACGAGCCGCACGCCGGCCTGCTTGACGCCGAAAACCGTCACGGCTTCGGCGCGCGCTCCTGCCGAGACCAGATCGATCATGAGGTCGTAGGCCAGCTGATCGTTGGTGCGCGGGTCATCGACGAGCGCCTGCGCGGCATCCTTCTCGGTCGCGTCTACGAACCGGGGGCCGCCGAGTCGCGGACGGAGGGCGGCGTCGTTGATGCTCCGAACCAGTGCGAAGCCTTCGTCATCGTATGTGGTCGAGCCGTGATGGATGCCGTCACGATCCGTCCACAGGCGGAATGACCGGGCGTCGAAGCGCTGCTGGAAGCGGCGTTCAGCACCCTCGGGGTCGAGGATGTCGCGCAGGGTGCGTGCGGACGAACCGAGCTCTTCGACCGTTCGATGCGCCGCTTCATCGACGAGCTGCTCGGCTGCGATCAGCCATGCGTCGTGCGCGTCGGCATCTGTGCTCGACGCCGCGCGCGGCTCGCCGAGTCCACGCAGAATCGCATCGTGCTGTGCGGCGGAGATGCGTCCCGCCAGCAGAGCGGCGTCAGCCGGCGCATGCCAGGCGCCGAGGGGACGCGCATCGGTCGAGGGATCAACCTGATCGACACCCGCGTCACACGCGGCATCTGCGTCCTGATCGACGGCCGCGTCGGCTCCGGCATCCGCCTCGAGCAGCGCGGAACCGACCCGGATGCGCTGCGCTGCGTCGGTGCGCGTTCCGCCGGTGACCTCCTGCAGGAGCCCGACCGGATTGCGATGACCGCGGGACTGGGCGAGGCCGCTGTGGCCGGACTCGCGCGTCGAGCGGGCGGCGGCGATGCCTGCGCCGAGGGCAGCCACCTTCTCGATGCATCGCGTCAGCGCCGCCGATGCGCGCATCGCGTCGACGAGTTCGTCGTCGGACAGCGATCGAAGCGTCGTCGGAAGGTCGGCCGCCGCGGCATCCTCACCCAGGAGCGAGCGCAGGGTGGCGACCCGTGCGTCGATCTCGGTGAAGAAGTTCATACCCACATGGTGCTCGGGGCCACCGACATTCGAAGCTCTATTCGACCCGAATTCGGCCGATTGCGATAACGGATGCATAACGGATGCTCTCGCTACGATGGCGCCATGCCGCTTGCGCTGTTCGACCTCGACGGGACACTCATCGATCAGGCGTCGGCGGCATCGCAGTGGGCGGCTGAGTTCGGTTCGATGCATTCGCTGACCACGGATCAGATCAGCGGAGTGGCCGCGAAGCTGGCGCAACGGCGCTCGAAGGAGCAGGCGTTCCGCGAGATCGCCGACGAACTCGGACTTGACGACGACCCGCTCCGGATCTGGGCCGACTATCGACGTCGCATGCCGGAACTGGTGACCTGCACGGACGACGTTCTCGACTCCCTCTCCGCGCTGCGCGCAGCAGGATGGACGATCGGGATCGTCACCAACGGCGAGGTCGACAACCAGGAGGGGAAGGTCCTCCGAACCGGATTGGCGGAGGCGGTCGACGGCTGGGTGATCTCCGCCGAGGCCGGCGTCCGCAAGCCGGATCCTGCGATCTTCGCGCTGGCCGCCCGTCGGCTGGGTGTCCCGCTCCGCGGCTGGATGGTCGGCGACGGCCATGAATCCGACGTCGCGGGGGGAGCGGCTGCAGGTTTGCGGACGGCGTGGATCGCCGGCGGGGACGCAGACACACCGGCATCCATCGCGACGATCACGGCAGTCGATGTCCCTGCTGCCGTGGCGCACATCCTCGTCTCGGCCGACGCCGTGCTTGACTGACTCGATGCACCTCAACGGTCTCGAGCCCGACATGAACCCTGATGAGCTCTCGGTCAGTGATCTCGCGCGGTTGAGCACTGCGCAACGAGCGGAGCTGGACGAATGGATTCCGGGCGCCACGGTTATCGCGGACCACAGCTGGGGCCAGACCGAGTCTTACGTTCTCGAGGTCGAGCATGGCGGCGAGCGGCTGGTCGTCAAGGCCGGGGGACCGACGAACCATCACATCGGACGTGAGCTCGATGCGCACGACGGGTGGACATCGATCTGGACAGCTGGCGGCGTCGCTACGCGTGTTCGGCACGCATCGCGCACGCATCGGATCTTCGTCACGGATTGGATGCCTGGACACCTGATCGACAAGATGCCCGCGGCAGTCGACCCGAACGTGCACCGCCGTGCAGGCGAACTGCTGCGTTCGTTTCACGACCAGGCGTCGCGCGTCGGGGATGAACGACTGGTCGAACGGGTGCAGCGCGCACTCGCGTCCGAGCACCGGATCGCCCCGCAGACCGTTGCACGGGTGGATTCGCTGCTCGAAGGACTCGCACCCGGTGCCGTCGAGCTGGTGCCCACCCACGGCGACTGGCAGCCGCGGAACTGGCTGATCGACCACGGCGAGTTCAGAGTGATCGACTTCGGCCGATTCGCGTTCCGCAGCCGGGCATCCGATCTCGTGCGGTTGGATGCCCAGCAATGGAGAGTCGCTCCCGATTGCGAGCGCGCGTTCTTCGAGGGATACGGTGACGACCCCCGCCGTGGATCCGAGGGCCATTGGCTTGCGCTGCGCACGCTCGAGGCCGTCGGTACGGCGGCATGGGCCTATCAGGTCGGAGACGAAGAGTTCGAGGCGCAGGGGCACCGGATGATCGCGAACCTCCTCGGCGAGGACTGAGCGATGCAACCCGTCTCTCACGAACCTCCTGGCTACTCGTGCCCGTTCTGCCGCCTTCAGTACGGCGAGTTCGATGAGCGCAACCAGGCCACGGACGTCGTGGCGGTCACGGAACGGGCATATGCGCGCATCGCTCCGAAATGGTGGCCGGGCAACCCCGGCGCAGCGCTGGTGATCCCGCGCGTCCACGTCGAGAACCTGTACGACCTCGCCCCGGAGGATGCTGCCGATGTGTGGTCGCTGACCCAGATCGTCGCGCGCGGCATCCGCGACGCGTACGGATGCGACGGCGTCTCGCTCCGGCAGCACAACGAACCCGCCGGTGGGCAGGACGTGTGGCATCTGCACGTCCACGTCTTCCCGCGCTTCCACGACGACCGGTTGTACCAGCGGCACGACGATGCGTCATGGGTACCGGGCGCAGAACGCGCCGCCTATGCGCGTCGGCTTCGCGTCGCGCTGCAGTTGCCGCACGGCTTCGCATTCTGAGGTCCAGCAGCTCACAGGGCGAACTCGACTTCCCCCTTCGCGATGTCGGCACGCACGACCTGAAGAGACACGACATCACCTGGTGCAACTCCGTCCGGCACCGGAGCGGATGCCGTCACCGCCGGATCCGCGATCTGAATCGTGCCTCGGCCGCCATCGCGGAGCTCGATCACGTTCGCCTCGATCCGCGAGCCGACGAATGGCGTCATCAGCGCCGCCTCGACGCAGTTGATCGTCGCGGAGTTCAGCTTCGACGCCCGTTGCGACGACGCCTGCATGAGCCCCGGCAGCTGGGGCAGCGATTCGCGCGCCCACGCCGGAACTTCCGCGCCCGATGCGACCGCGAGACAGATCGCCAGCGACCAGCGGTCCACGAGCCGGCGCAGGGGAGCAGTCGCGTGAGCGTAGGGTGCGGCGATGGCAGCCTGTTCGGCATCCGCAGGAGCGTTGCCGTCGAACACGACGTATCCCGCCCCGCGGAACAGCATCGCCGCCGCCTCGAGCACCGGCAGCGTCAGCGGGTCTGCACGGTCGAGGCCGCGCAGATACTCGCCGTACGTCCCCGTCGTCCACGGCCGCCCCAGTGCTTCGGTCTGCCGCCGGAACGCGGCGAACGACTTCTCGTCCGGCTGCGGCATGGTCCGCAGCACGCCCACTTTCGCCTCCAGCATGAGGGATGCCGCGGCCATGCCGGTCATCAGCGACAGCTGCGCGTTCCACTCCTCGACCGGCAGTGGTCGGCGGCGTTCGATCTCGTACGTGCCGTCCTCGGCCCGGATGACCTCTTCATCCGGCAGGTTGAGGCTCGCTCCGCCGCGCAGGCGCTCCTGCTCGATGCGCAACTCGCCGATCTCGCGCAGCAGAGTCCCCGGTGTCTCCTCCCCGGCATCCAGAGCCCGCTGCAGAGAGGCGTACTCGAGCTGTGCGCGCGAGCGGATCAGTGCCCGCTCCAGCTGGAAATCCGCGACGGCTCCGTCGGCAGCCAACGCGAACGTCCACACCAGCGCTGGTCGCTCGACGTCCGGCAGCAGAGAGGCGCGATCCTCGCTGAGCAGGCGCGGATGCAGCGGGATCGATCCGTCGGCCGCATACAGCGTCTGGCCGCGCTCGCGGGCCGCAGCATCCAACGCACCACCCGCCGTCACGAACGACGGAACGTCGGCGATCGCGTAGCGCACCTCGAACCCGGAGCCCGAGCGAGCGAGATGGAAAGCCTGATCCAGATCCTTCGACCCCTGCGGATCAAGGGTCGCGAACGGAACATCCCGCAGGTCGAGCTCCGGGGGCGCGGGAGAGACAGCGGATGCCTCGGCCACCGCCTCCGGCGAGAACTCCACGGGGGCATCCAGCGACGCGCGCAACGCCGTCAGGGCCTGGGCCAATTCGCTCTGAGCAGCGGACGGGGCGACATGGGCACGACGCTGAGGCATGAATCGAGACTAACCAGGGCCACCGACTCCAGGGGGGATTAGCGTGTGATCATGACTCTTGCCGAGAAAGCTCAGACCCTCATCGATCTGCACCGGGCGCCGGAGATCCTCCGCGTCGTGAACGTCTGGGACGTCGTGTCCGCCCAGGCCGTCGCCGCCCTCCCCGAGACCAAAGCCCTCGCCACGGCCGGGCATTCGATCGCCGCGACCTTCGGCTACGCCGACGGCACCATCCCGCGCGAACTCATGCTCGACATGGTGTCGCGCATCGCCGCAGCCGTCGATCTGCCCGTCTCCGCCGACCTGGACGACGGCTACGGGGATGCCGGCGAGACCACGCGGCTCGCGATCGCCGCGGGAGCGGTGGGCGCGAACATCGAGGATCGCCTGAAGCCGCTCGACGAGTCCGTGGCGAACGTCGCGGCGATCGTCGCCGCCGGTGAGGCCGAGGGCGTGCCGTTCGTCCTCAACGCCCGCACCGACGCCTTCGTCCGCGGGGGCGATCGCCCGGCGCAGGAGAGCATCGCCGATGCGATCGAGCGCGGTCGCGCCTACCTCGACGCCGGTGCGACCACGATCTTCGTGCCCGGCATCCTGGATGCCGAGGTCACGCGACAGCTCGTCGATGGCATCGGCGAGAACCGTGTCAGCGTCATCGGGCTGCCCGGTGCCCTCACGGCCGCCGAGTACGAGGCCCTCGGCGTCGCCCGGATCTCGTACGGCCCGACGACCCAGCGCGTCGCGCTGACCGCCCTGCAGGACCTCGCGTCGAGCCTCTACGCCGACGGGGTCATCCCGGCGGGCACTCGCGCGCTGAACTGACCGGATCGCTGAATTCGCAGACAGCGGTCACTCTTGCGGAGGGAATAGTCGATGTATCGCCGTGCGCAAGAAGGGCACTCCGCCGCGGAGCACGTCCTCTTTGGTGGCCGCCTCGGCGTTGCGGAATATCTCCCGGACAGGTGCATCGGATGAGGTCCGCGAGCAGATCGATGTGGGATATTCTTCCTCCTCGCAGGCCCACAACAGCAGATGGATGATCTCGCCGATCTCCCAGGAAGCGGTCAACGGCGGTGCCGCGGGGGACTGGGACCGGAAAGGACTGCGACGGATCAGGGTCTCCAATCGGCGTAGCGCAAGCATCGGTGGCACGGAGTTCGAAGGGGCGGACAACGCGCTCAGAGCTTCAGAAAGTCGATCGGACAACTGTTCGCGGCTTCGCTCCAGACGTTCGACGGCGTGACGATGCCAGACGAACAACGAGCCGACGAAGCCGATGACTATAGGGATGAGTATCGAGAGCAGAACCCAGCGGGTCGCTGGATCGACGCTTTCCGTGAGCCACAGCGCTGTCGGCATGACACTGAGGATCGTCGCGATAAGGACGGCTGTCCAGCAGATCTGCGCACCGTGAGCCTGATAGAGCCGTGGCTTCCCGGTGGTCGAGAGCAACGGTGCGCTCGCCGCCGATGTCGCCATCGCCAGCATCACGGCGATCAGGGCGGTCGCGAACGCATATGTCTTGGATCCAGCTGTGCTCGTCGATGTGGTCACGTCCAATACCGCTGCAGAGACCGCAAGGACCACGGCGAGAATTGCGAAGAGGTACGCCAAGCTGATGAACGCGCCCCACAGCCAGGGATCGACTCGTTTGCCGAAAAGACTGAGTGCGCGGAAGACTCGATCGCTGATGAGGCGCGTGGACGTGGCGATGAAAGCCACGAGACTCACTACCAGCCCGATCCCGGCAAGCGAGGAACGTAGCGGTTCCGACTCGGCCGATCCGTGAACGAACGCGACTCCCGTACCGATGGTGCCGACAATCGCGAGCACGAACACAGCTTGGTAGCGCCTTCGCGCGCGCCGCGCCGTGCGGAGCGCGGTTCGGCTAGCAGTATCGGTGCCCTGCGGCGTGAGAGCGAGTTCTTCCGCCACTCGCCACAGTTTGGGCAGCGATGCGTCCTCGACGGTCGGTTGTGACATCATGCCTTCAGTGAACCAGCACCCGAACATCATCTCGGCGAAAACTCGCGCGCTGAACTGACCGGATCGGACGAGTGGCCGCGCGCCCTAGACTTGACGCGTGGTCACTCGTCTCTCGAACTTCTTCCTCCGCACGCTCCGTGAAGACCCGGCCGGCGCCGAAGTCGCCAGCCACAAGCTGCTGATCCGCGCCGGCTACATCCGGCCGCAGGCCGCGGGCATCTTCGCGTGGCTGCCTCTGGGTCTGCGTGTGAAGGCGAAGATCGAGACCGTCGTCCGCGAGGAGATGGCAGCCGCCGGTGCGCAGGAAGTACATTTCCCCGCGCTCATGCCGCGCGAGGCGTACGAGGCGACCGGCCGCTGGGACGAGTACGGCGACCTGCTGTTCCGCCTGCAGGACCGCAAGGGCGGCGACTACCTGCTCGCTCCCACGCATGAGGAAGCCTTCACGCAGCTGGTCAAGGATCTCTACTCCTCGTACAAGGACCTGCCCCTGACGATCTACCAGATCCAGGACAAGTACCGCGACGAGGCGCGCCCCCGTGCCGGTCTGCTCCGCGGCCGCGAGTTCACGATGAAGGACGCGTACTCGTTCGACTCGTCGGATGCCGGACTCGAGACGTCCTACATGGCGCAGCGCGATGCGTACGAGCGCATCTTCCAGCGACTCGGCCTGGAGTACGTCATGGTCCAGGCGGATGCCGGGGCGATGGGCGGATCCCGCAGCGAGGAGTTCCTGCACCCGACGCCCGTCGGAGAGGACACGTTCGTGCGCTCAGCCGGCGGCTATGCGGCCAACGTCGAAGCCTTCACGACCGCGGCGCCCGAGCCCGTCGATTTCACGGACGCTCCGGCGGCCACGATCTTCGACTCCCCGAACACACCCACCATCGAGACGCTCGTGGCGCACTCGAATGCGGTGCTGGACGGCGAGTTCACGGCGGCGGACACACTGAAGAACGTCGTGCTGCGGCTGACGCACCTCGACGGCAGCCGCGAGCTCGTCGTCGTCGGCCTCCCGGGTGACCGCGATGTCGACGAGAAGCGTGCCGAGGTGGCCTTCGCGCCCGCCGAGGTGTCCACGGCGACCGAGGACGACTTCGAGAACAACCCGTTGCTGGTCAAGGGCTACATCGGGCCGTGGTCGCCGACCGGTGCCGTTCTCGGTGAGGAATCCGCGACCGGCATCCGCTACCTCGTCGATCCTCGAGTCAGCGAGGGTTCGAGCTGGATCACCGGCGCGAACATCGACCAGAAGCACGCGCACTCGGTGATCGCCGGTCGCGACTTCTTCGCCGACGGCATCGTCGAGATCGCGAACGTCCGCGCCGGAGACCCGGCTCCTGACGGCTCGGGTCCCGTCGAACTCGCCCGCGGCATGGAGATCGGCCATGTCTTCCAGCTCGGCCGCAAGTACGCCGAGGCTCTCGGGCTCAAGGTCCTGGACGAGAACGGCAAGCTCGTCACCGTCACGATGGGCTCGTACGGCATCGGCGTCACCCGCATCCTCGCGATCATCGCCGAGCTGAACAACGACGACAAGGGCCTCATCTGGCCCGCATCCGTTGCGCCGTTCGACGTGCACGTGGTCGCCGCAGGACGCGACCAGGTCGCCTTCGACGTCGCCGAGCAGGTCGCCGCGCGACTGGAGGATGCCCGTCTCGATGTGCTCTACGACGACCGTCCGAAGGTGTCACCCGGCGTGAAGTTCGGCGACGCCGAACTCGTCGGCATCCCGCGTGTGCTCGTCGTCGGTCGCGGTGCGGCCGATGGCCAGGTCGAGCTCTGGGACCGTCGCACGGGGGAGCGCGACGCGCTCTCGGTCGACGAGGCGATCGCCCGCCTCACCGCCTGACGTCGACAGCCGAACGGCGGCGGCAGGACGGCCATCGCCTGTCACCCGCGCCGGAGGCGCGTCGACGCTCGAGTGAACGTTCAGCTGCGGTCATCCCCGCGGGTGGCGAGCAGCGCACGCAGCTCCACGACCGCGGCCTCGGTCTGCGCGAGCAGCTCCTGCACGCGTCGGGTCTCATCGTCCAGCGCCCGCAGCTCGGCCTGGGTCTCTGCGGCATCCGCGCCGACCTGGACCGCACCCGACGTCGCGCCGCCGGCGACTCCAGCCGCGGCGTCAGCCGACTCGACGTCTCGAGCACGCGAGTCGTCCGCAGAGGCATCCGAAGGCCCGAGGAACAGGTTCGCGAGGTATCCGGTGAAGGTGCCGAAGATGCCGACGCCGACGATGATGATGAGCACACCGAGCATGCGGCCGGCATCCGTGACCGGATACTGATCGCCGTAGCCGACCGTCGAGATCGTGACGATCGTGTACCAGAGCGCATCCGAGGCGGACGTGATGTTCGCGCCCTCGGCGTCCTCCTCGATCGCGAGAACCGACAGGCTTCCGAACTGCAGGACGAGGATGCCGAGCAGCAGCAGCGTCATCAGTGTGCTGTTGGCGCGGTCCTGGACGAGGGTCCGCCAGATCTGCTTGGGGCCCAGGTCGCGCATCAGCCGGAAGACGCGCAGCAACCGGAAGATGCGCAGCACCTTCAACTGCGGGAACGGCAGGCTCGCCAGGAGGTCCGCCCATCCGAAGCCGCGGAAGAAATAGCGCCAGCGCGCCTCGCTCGTCACCATCCGATAGATGAAGTCGATGAGGAAGATCACGCTGAACAGGCCGTTCATGACGGCGAGCACGATCTGCATCGCGGTGTCGCCCTGAATCGCGTAGACGAACACGAGGTTCAGGATCGAGAGCAGCGACAGGATGCCGATGAAGATCTCATATGCCGGATTCTTCAATTCGGTCCGCGGCCTGCGCCTCGCGCGGATCTTCTCCCTGATCTTGCCCATGACGGGATCCTTCCTCCGACGCAGCGCTGATGCCGTGTCGGCATCCATTGTGGAGCAGGGCGGCCATGTGCGTGCCGCGACTCACCCTCCGGGGTGACCGCCTCGGACGTGCGAGAGTAGAGCCATGGACGAGCTGCGCACCCGCATCGATGCCCTTCTGGACGAGGCCGGCGTCGCCGGCAACCGCACATTGATCACCCGGATCCTGCTCTCCGGCATCCAGCTCGGCCAGGACCGGACGGAGCGGCTCGATCTGAAGATCGCCTCCTCGGCGCTCAGCGAGATGCGCGACGCGTTCCGGCTGTTCGCACCGTACTCGGACGTGCCCAAGGTGACCGTCTTCGGTTCCGCGCGCACCCGGCAGGACGATCCGCTCTACCTGTCGGCACGTGACGTCGCGGCGGAGCTGGCGCAACGCGGCTGGATGGTCGTGACCGGTGCCGGCCCCGGAATCATGCAGGCTGCAGCCGAGGGGGCAGGGCAGAAGATGGCGCTCGGCGTCTCGATCCGGCTGCCCTTCGAGGAGAAGCCGAACGCGGTCGTCGCGGAGGATGCGCATTCGGTCGAGATGAAGTACTTCTTCACCCGCAAGCTCATGCTGGTCAAGGAGTCGAGCGGATTCATCTGCCTGCCCGGCGGCTTCGGAACCATGGATGAGATGTTCGAACTGCTGACCCTGCAGCAGACCGGCAAGGCCGAGCCGACGCCCATCGTGCTCCTCGATGCACCGGGCGGAACCTTCTGGCGGGGCCTCGAGCGCTTCGTCATCGACCAGCTGATCCCCGCCGGCGTCATCTCGCCGCACGACTTCGACCGTGTGCTCATCACGGACTCCGCCGAACAGGCTGTCGCCCGGATCACCGGATTCTGGCGCAACTACGACTCCCTGCGCTGGGTGGACGACCTGCTGGTCCTTCGGCTCAAGCAGGAACCGACGGATGCCGAGTTGGACGCTCTCAACACCGAGTTCGCCCCGTTCGTCGCCTCCGGTCGGATCGAACGCACCGCTCCGCTTCCCGTCGAGGTGAGCGATCGCGACCGCCTGGAATTGCCGCGCATCGCCCTGCGGCTGCGGCAACGCGAGGTCGGCGGCCTGTACCGGCTGATCGACGCGCTCAACGCGCTCTCGTCCGCGGACTGAGTAAACGCGGGGTTCAGCGGTCGTTCACCCGTCGGCCATCCGGGGCGAGCAACGTAGCTCGGGCACGATCACCCGACGACGAAGGACCGACGATGAGCCTGACTGACATCCCCCGCCGCCCCCTGCCGATGGCGTCCCACGTGAGCGGAAAGCGCTCGGCGATGACGTGCGAGCTGAAGTGCGCCAACGCCTGCCTCGGGCCGGAGTGCAACACGTCATCGAACGAGCACTTCCGCTCGATCGCATCGACGGTGTTCTCCCGCCGTGCCGTCCTCGGTCTCGGCGCTGCCGCGGCCGTCGCCGTGGTCGTCGGTGCAGGCCGCGGGGTGCCGACTTCGTCGCCGCAGGCCTCCGGAGTCGCGGGCTCGGGCGCATCGTTCGGACGGCCCGCACGCGGCAGTCTTCCCTTCGACGCGATCGCGCCCGTCCCCGCCGAGGTCGACGCGTTCACGGTGCCAGCCGGGTACACCTGGAACCCGCTGATCCGCTGGGGAGACCCGCTGTTCTCTCGGACGCCTGCGTTCGATGTCGACGCGCAGACCCCCGAAGCCCAGGCCGAGCAGTTCGGCTACAACAGCGACTACCTCGACATCATCGCCGACCGCAGCGGCAAGACCGGCGTCCTCGTGAACAACCACGAGTACGTCAACCCGAACATCATGTTCCCGTCGACCTCGGATGCCGCGGAGCTCCAGCGCCGCGGCGAGATCTACAAGGCCGCTCAAGGGCTCTCGATCGTCGACATCCGCCGCCGTCGTACCGGCCAGCCCTGGAGCTACGTCGTCGACGGCAAGCGCAATCGCCGCATCACGGTCGAGACGGTCTTCGAATTGACCGGCCCCGCCGCCGGAAGCGATCTCGTCAAGACCGCTGCCGACCCGGAGGGACGCTGGGTGCACGGCACGCTGGGCAACTGCGCCGGCGGCACGACGCCGTGGGGGACGGTCCTCTCCGGTGAGGAGAATTTCAACGGATACTTCGCCTGGGCGGCCGACACCCCGCAGCAGAAGCGCTACAGCGGATCGAGCACGACGTTGACGTCGACCGGCTGGGAGACGTACGACCCGCGCTTCAACGCCCACGATCCCGAGTACGTCAACGAGCCGAACCGCTTCGGCTACATCGTGGAGATCGACCCGCAGGACCCGACCTCCACCCCGCGCAAGCACACCGCGATGGGCCGGTTCAAGCATGAAGGCGCCAACGTCCGCGTCGCCGAGGACGGACGCGTGGTGGCCTACATGGGCGACGACGAGCGCAACGACTACCTGTACAAGTTCGTCTCGAAGAACCGGATCTCCGGATCGCGCAAGAAGAACCTCCGTCTGCTCAGCGAGGGCGACCTGTACGTCGCGAAGTTCTCGGGCGATTCGCCCGTGGCCGAGATCACCGGCACCGGTGCACTCCCGTCCGACGGTGCGTTCGACGGCAGCGGCCGGTGGATCCCGCTGACGAAGGGCGGCCGGAGCGTCGTCCCCGGTTTCAGCACCGAGGAAGTCCTCGTCTACACGCGGCTGGCCGCCGACGCGGTCGGCGCCACCAAGATGGACCGCCCAGAGGATGTCGAGCCGAGCCCGGTCACCGGCAAGGTCTACGTCGCTCTGACGAACAACTCCAACCGCAAGACGGTCGACGAGACGAACCCGGTCGCCGGCAACCGCTACGGCCACGTGCTCGAGATCACCGAGACAGCGGGGCAGTCGGGCACGACGTTCGGCTGGAGCATCCTGCTGCTGTGCGGCGACCCGAACACGTTCGAGAACGCGTACTTCGCCGGATTCCCGAAGGACAAGGTCTCGCCGATCTCATGCCCCGACAACCTCGCGTTCGACTCCGAGGGCGAACTGTGGATCTCCACCGACGGCCAGCCCGGCACGATCGGGTACGGAGACGGGCTGTTCAAGGTGCCGCTCAACGGCGCCGAGCGCGGGCACGTCCAGCAGTTCCTCTCCGTCCCGAGGGATGCCGAGACCTGCGGGCCCGTCATCCACGACAAGGACGGACTGGTCTTCGTGGCCGTGCAGCACCCTGGCGAGGACGGCACGTTCGAGGCGCCGCGATCGCTGTTCCCCGACTACGGCTCGACGGCGCCGGGTGACGTCGCGACGGCACCGCGTCCGTCCGTGGTCCAGGTGCACCGGGCCTGATCAGCAGTCGGCGACGCCCTTCATCTCCGCATCCGGGGGTGGAGGGCGTCGTCTCGTCCGTCCCGACGCGGTCGAAGGGCGCCGCGTCCGGTATCCTGGTCCGATGCCCGCGGGATTCCCGCGGATGAGAGCTGAATACAGGGAGGCCGCCATGGATATCGAACTCGGACTGCTGCGCGGGATCGAGAAGGAGAAGGCGATTCCGTTCGACGAACTCGTCGCCATCATCGAACAGGCAGTGCTGACCGCATACGGCAAGCACGTCTCCGAGGACGGGGCGGTGCCTCCTGGCGTCCGCGTCGAACTCGACCGCAAGACCGGTCACGTCGCCGTGCTCCAGCCCGTCACGGATGAGGACGGCGCGATCATCGGCGAAGAGGACGCTACTCCGGACGACTTCGGTCGCATCGGTGCCTTCGCAGCCAAGCAGGTCATCAGCCAGCGTTTGCGCGACATCGCCGATGACGCCGTGCTGGGGGAGTTCCGCGGCAAGGAGGGCGACATCGTCGCCGGTGTCATCCAGCAGGGGCCGAACCCGCGGATGATCCATGTCGATCTCGGTTCCGTCGAGGCCATCCTCCCGCCGGAGGAGCAGGTCCCCGGCGAGGAGTACACCCACGGCACACGGCTCCGCGTCTACGTCACCAGCGTCGCGAAGGGGCTCAAGGGTCCGCAGATCACGGTGTCGCGCACGCACCCCGGACTCGTCCGCAAGCTGTTCGCTCTCGAGGTTCCCGAGATCGCCGCCGGGCTGGTGGAGATCGTCTCGCTCGCACGCGAAGCCGGCCACCGCACCAAGATCGCGGTCACGGCGAAGGACCCGGCGATCAACGCCAAGGGCGCATGCATCGGCGAACTCGGCCGCCGCGTCCGTGCGGTGACCGAAGAGCTCTCCGGCGAGAAGATCGACATCGTCGACTACAACCCGGACCTCGCGAGCTTCGTCGCGCAGGCGCTGTCGCCGGCGAAGGTCACGAGCGCCTTCGTGCTGGACGCCAACACGAAAGCCGTTCGGGCTCTGGTCCCCGACTACCAGCTCTCGCTCGCGATCGGCAAGGAGGGCCAGAACGCCCGTCTGGCCGCGAAGCTCACCGGCGCGAAGATCGACATCCAGCCGGACAGCATCCTCGACGAATGATGCTGCGGGCGACGGACGGTCGACGTCGCTCGGGTCTCGGCTCCGAGGTGTAAGATGGAACCTGTACGAACGTGTGTCGGCTGCCGCGCACGTGCCTCCCGGTCAGACCTCCTCAGGGTGGTCGCCCAGGACGGCGCCCTCATCATCGATGAGCGCGCGGTGCTTCCGGGACGAGGTGCGTGGGTGCATCCGGAACCTGAGTGCCTGGACAAGGCGCTGCGGCGCCGGGCCTTCGCACGAGCACTCCGTGTCACAGCTCCGCTGGACACGCAGACCATCGAGAAACGGCTGAACGGCTATGGAAACAAAGTGAACGGCTCGAAATGAGACCCGTCCGCGACTAGTGGTCTGCCCTGCCTGGGTGGACCGACCCAGACAGGAGAATTGTGGCTGCCAAACCACGTGTGCACGAGATCGCCGCCGAACTCGGCGTCGACAGCAAGGTCGCCCTCGCGAAGCTCAAGGAGCTCGGCGAGTTCGTGAAGAGCCCGTCGTCGACCATCGAACCGCCGGTGGCGCGCAAGCTGCGCGCGGCGATTGAGGCCGACGGGGCCGCGAAGCCCGCGGCCAAGGCGGAGCCCGCGAAGCCGAAGGCTGCGCCCGCCCCCAAGCCCGGCGCTGCGGCGCCGACCCCCGGACCCAAGCCGGGTCCGAAGCCCGCCCCGGAGCCCAAGGCTCCCGAGGCGGCGACACCTGAGCCCCAGGCTCCGGCCGAGCCGGCCGCACCGGCACCGTCGACGGCCGCTCCCGCGGCTCCGAAGTCGGCGGACAAGGGCGCCCCGAAGCCCGGTGCTCCTCGCCCGGGCAACAACCCGTTCTCGTCGGCGCAGGGCATGGGCCAGCGCCCGGCAGGGCCCCGTCCCGGCAACAATCCCTTCGCCTCGGCGCAGGGCATGGGCCAGCGTCCGACCCCGGGGAACATCCCGCGGCCGCAGGCTCCGCGTCCCGGAGCTCCGCGTCCGGGCGCACCTCGTCCCGGTTCCCCCCGTCCCGGCGCACCGCGCGGTGGTCAGGGCGGTCGTCCAGGCGGCGCTCCGTTCCAGCAGCGTCCTGGCGGTCCCGGTCGCCCCGGCGGCGCCGGTGCAGGCGCCGGCGCAGGTGGCTTCCAGCGTCCGGCCGGTGGATTCGCCGGTCGTCCTGGTGGCGGCGGCGGTCGCGGTCGCGGCCCCGGTGGCGGTACTGCAGGCGCCTTCGGAAAGGGAGGCGGCAAGAGCAAGCAGCGCAAGTCGCGGCGGGCGAAGCGGCAGGAATTCGAGATGCGGTCGGCGCCGGTCGTCGGCGGCGTCAACGTCTCGAAGGGCAACGGCGAGATCATCCGCCTGCGCCGCGGCGCATCGATCGCCGACTTCGCGGACAAGCTCGAGGCGCTGCGCGGCTACACCGTGCAGCCCGGAACGCTGGTCACGATCCTCTTCAACCTGGGTGAGATGGCCACGGCCACCGAGTCCCTGGACGAGGCGACCTTCGAGGTCCTCGGCGAGGAGCTCGGTTACAAGATCCAGATGGTCTCGCCCGAGGACGAGGACAAGGAGCTCCTCGAGGGCTTCGGTCTCGACCTCGAGGCCGAGTTGGCCGAAGAGGACGAGTCGGATCTCGAGATCCGTCCCCCCGTGGTCACCGTCATGGGTCACGTCGATCACGGTAAGACCCGTCTTCTCGACGCGATCCGCAAGACCAACGTCATCGAGGGCGAAGCCGGCGGCATCACCCAGCACATCGGTGCGTACCAGGTCTGGACCGAGCACGAGGAGATCGAGCGCGCGATCACCTTCATCGACACCCCTGGTCACGAGGCGTTCACCGCCATGCGTGCCCGTGGTGCGCAGGTGACCGACCTCGCGATCCTCGTGGTCGCGGCCGACGACGGCATCATGCCGCAGACGGTCGAGGCGCTGAACCACGCCCAGGCGGCGAACGTGCCGATCGTGGTCGCGGTGAACAAGGTCGACAAGCCCGAGGCCAACCCGGCCAAGGTCCGCCAGCAGCTCACCGAGTACGGTCTGGTCGCCGAGGAGTACGGCGGAGACGTCATGTTCGTGGATGTCTCGGCTCGTGCCGGCACCGGCATCCAGGAGCTCCTGGACGCCGTCCTGCTGACGGCCGACGCCGGGCTCGACCTCACGGCGAACCCGAACAAGGCCGCCCGTGGTGTCGCCATCGAGGCGAAGCTTGACAAGGGCCGCGGCTCGGTCGCAACGGTGCTCATCCAGTCCGGAACGCTCCGGATCGGTGACGCGATCGTGGCAGGCACGGCGTACGGCCGTGTCCGTGCGATGGCGGACGAGAACGGCGAGGCCGTCCTCGAGGCCTACCCGTCGCGCCCCGTGCAGGTGCAGGGTCTGAACTCCGTGCCCCGCGCCGGTGACGTCTTCATCGTCACCGAAGAGGACCGCATGGCGCGTCAGATCGCCGAGAAGCGCGAAGCCGTCGAGCGCAACGCCCAGCTGGCCAAGGCCCGCAAGCGCATTTCGCTCGAGGACTTCACCCGTGCACTCGAAGAGGGCAAGGTCGAATCGCTCAACCTCATCATCAAGGGCGACGTGTCCGGTGCCGTCGAGGCGCTGGAGGAGTCGCTCCTCAAGATCGAGGTCGACGATTCGGTGCAGCTGCGCATCATCCACCGCGGTGTCGGTGCGATCACCGAGTCCGACGTGAACCTGGCGACGATCGACAACGCGATCATCGTGGGCTTCAACGTCCGCCCGGACACGAAGGCGCGCGAGCGTGCTTCGCGTGAAGGCGTGGACATCCGCTTCTACTCCGTCATCTACAACGCGATCGACGAGATCGAGAGCTCGCTCAAGGGCATGCTCAAGCCGGAGTACGAAGAGGTCCAGTCGGGTGTGGCCGAGATCCGCGAGGTGTTCCGCTCCTCGAAGGTCGGAAACATCGCCGGTGTCATCGTCCGCTCCGGTACGATCACGCGCAACGCCAAGGCGCGCGTCATCCGTGACGGCGTCGTGCTCGCCGATGGCCTGGCCATCGAGTCGCTGCGCCGCTTCAAGGATGACGTCACCGAGGTCCGCACGGACTTCGAAGCCGGTATCGGCCTCGGCAAGTTCAACGACATCCAGATCGGCGACGAGATCGAGACCATCGAGCTCGTCGAGAAGCCTCGCGGCTGATCGAGTCTGATCGTCGGGCGGGGATGCACAGCGCATCCCCGCCCGACGAGTCTCAACGAGGGAGTAGGAAATGGCTGGAGAACGACAGGCGCGTCTGGCGGATCGCATTCGCGTGATCCTGGCGGAGCGACTCGACAAGGGCCTGCGCGATCCGCGTCTCGGATACGTCACCATCACCGACGTCCGCGTGTCGGGCGACCTCCAGCACGCGAGCGTGTTCTACACGGTGCTCGGCACCGAGGAGGAACGGGTCTCCAGTGCTGCGGCGCTGACCTCGGCCACCGGCATGCTGCGCTCGGAGGTGGGACGTCAGCTGAGCACGCGCCTCGTACCGACCCTCGAGTTCATCCCTGATGCCCTGCCGGAGAACGCCGATCACATCTCGGCGCTGCTGCGTGAGGCTCAGGAACGGGATGCCCAGGTCGCAAAGCTCGCTGCGACGTCGACGCACGCCGGCGACGCGGACCCGTACCGCACCGAGGACGAGGAAGACTGATTTCCTGACGGTCTCCGCGCACGACGCGCACGCTTTTGTTAGCCTGGCGTCGTTCGGGACCGCTCCCAGCGGTCTCGGGAGAGCGGGGTCATGGGCGACACGGAGGCGCGACGTGCTGCTGATTCGCGCCCTCTGACCGCTCCGGATGCGCGCGCGGTTCTCGACGGTGTGAGCGATCTCCGCGCCGCGGGCCTCTCGATCGCTCCTCACGTCCTCGCCCGCGTCCACGACAGGATCGGTATTTCCCGCGACGTCGTGCGCTCGGTCGTGCAGGCGCTGAGCGAGAGTCAGCGCCATGGATTGCGTGCCCTTCCCGTCCCGCTGCCGGTGTCGACGACGGACGTCGGAATCGGCGGGCGCATCCTGCTCTCGGATGCCGAGCGCGCGGCGCTCATCGTCGTGACCCTCGGCACGACCGATCGGGTCGATGCGCTGCTCGCGATCACCGGGCTCTCCGCCGCCGACCTGTCCGTCGGGGCATTGGATGCGCACCTGGACGTGAACGCCGGTCACGTGTCGATGCGCGACCCGGCGTTCGCGGAATGGATCGAGGGCTCCATCTCGCCGGTGGAAAGCGCGTGGGCGCATCGGAAGCTGAGGGAATTCCATGCGCACGAGGGCGATGCGGCACGAGCCGCCTGGCACGCCGCCCGTGGCGCGACGGCACGGATGCCCGAGGTCGTCCCATTGCTCCTGCCCACGGCTCGCCGGCTCGCGGATGGCGGTCAGTCCCTGGCCGCGTTCCACGTCGCGATCGAGGTGTTCGATCACGCGGACGGCGCCGAGGCGGACGAAGCGCGCCAGGTCGCCGGAAGCGCGGCGCTGTGCGCTGGACTGCTGGCGGATGCCGTGGCCTGGCTCGGGAGTCTGTTCCCGAACGGCTCCGCCGCTCAGCGGGCACGGGCACTCGCACCGCTTGTGATCGCCGAGACGACGCTCCGCGGCGCGGTGCCCATCGCGGACCCGTCTGCACACCGTCCGGACGACGAGGACGGCGCGAGCACCTGGGACGGATGGGCCCACGCGGCGGGCATGGCGGCCATGCTGTCGGCCGAGCGCGGCGCAGACGCTGCGATGCGGATGTGGCTGTCCGAAGTCCGCGATGCGGATGCCAGGGCGGGCGCTGACGGCACGATCCGCGGACCCTCCGTGGCGCTGTGCTGGCTACTCAGCGGCGACGAATCGGACGCGGCGCTCGAGCACGAGACGCTCTCCTACGGCATCGTCGCCGCGGTTCGTCTTGCCCTCGGCGGCGAGATCGACCGGGCGCTCGAGATCCTGGCGCGGCATGAGGCCGGGATCGACGGCGAGCCCGACCCGTTTCTCCACGGACTCGAGCGGACACCGCTCGCCGCCGCATACCGGTGCGTGATCGAGGTGCTGCTGCGGCTGTGGCAGGGCGACGTCGCGGCGGCGCGTGCTCGCCTGCACGAGGCGATGATCCGCTACCCGATCGGATTGCCGTTCGCCGGGCTCGGCGTCGTGCTGGCGCGTCGCCTCGACGTCGCTGTGCAGGGCGAGGTCGGCCCTGCGGTGAGAAGTCTCACGGAGGCGCTGCCCACCGGCATCCGTCCTGACCTGCTCGTCGACCGTGCGCTGGAGGCCTACCTCGCGGGTGCCGTCCAGGATGCCGGAGTGCAGCTGCGTCTGTGGCACGACCGCGGAGGTCCGGGTCCCGTGCTGGCCGTCCCCGGTCTCGAGGAGCTCGGCCCCTACACGTCTATGGACGCGGTAGAACCTCCGGACCGCATGCTCGCACTGGAGCTGTACCGCCGGATCCGGACGGCGGCGCAGGGCGCGTGGCAGCGCGAGTACCCGGACATCGCGGAGCGGGCACGATCCGTGCGATCGCCGTTCGAGCGCGGCCGCGTCGAGGCGCTGCTCGGCACGACCTGCGTGATCCGTGGTGATCGTGCAGCCGGTCGACGTCACCTGCATTCCGCGCGCAGTCTGTTCGACGACGCGGGAGCCGATGCCTGGCGGGACAGCATCGCGCGCCGGCTCGGTCGACTCGGCGAGCAGATCGAGCGTCTCGCCGGCCTCGACACGGTGCCGATCCCCGTGACGATCATCGACCCGTTGGATGCGTGTCGGGCGGCATGGGCTCCGCTGCTGACCGAGCGCGAACTCCAGGTCGCCATGATGGTCGTCGACGGTGCGACCAACCGCGAGATCGCCGATGATCTCGGACTGTCCGTCCGCACGGTCGAGGTGCATCTCGGCCGGGTCTTCGTGAAGCTGGACGTGCGCAGCAGGGTCGAACTGACCGTGCTGGCGCATCGCACCGGTCAGCACATCTGAGACGTTCAGGCCGGAAGCATCAGCAGGTCGCCTGCGACTTCGGCGAGGCCGTCGACGATCAACGAGTCGATCGCACGGTCGCGCTGGGCGCTGTCCGGCCAGTCGGGGATCACGGCATCCAGCGGCACGCCGACGGGCTGCGCCTGCCGCAGCGTCCTGAGCACTGCGCCTCTGGCCTGGCGGTCGGAGCCCTCGTATCTCGCCTGCCGTCGCCGGGCGTCCTCGCCGGGTGGCCGGCCAAGGGCGAACCACCGGCAGGCGTCTCGAATCGGACACTGCTCGCACTTCGGGGCGCGTGCGGTGCACACGACCGCGCCCAGTTCCATCATGGCGGCGTTGAACAGCGCCGACTCGGCATCGTCCGCGGGCAGCATCCGCTGCATCGTCGCGAGCTCGCGTCGGCCGGGCGGACCAGGCTGCGCCGTGCCGTCGATGACCCGAGCGAGGACGCGGCGCGTGTTGGTGTCGACGACGGGATGGCGGTCGCCGTACGCGAAGACGGCGACCGCCCTCGCTGTGTAGTCGCCGATGCCCGGCAGTGCGAGCAGCCGATCGACATCACGCGGCACGACCCCGCCGTGCTGCTCGGCGACGGCGATCGCCGCGCCGTGCAACCAGAGCGCGCGGCGCGGATATCCAAGATTCGCCCACTGGGTCACGACCTCCGCCGGCGAGGCCGCAGCCATCGCGGTCGGCGTCGGCCAGCGCTGCAGCCACGCGTCCAGATGCGGGATGACGCGGGCGACCGGGGTCTGCTGCAGCATGAATTCGCTCACGAGCGTTCCCCACGCGGCGTATTCGCGATGGAATTCCGACCGCCGCCACGGCAGGTCCCGTGCATCCGATCGATACCAGTCCGAGACCTTCGCGAGGTCGGGCAGGGGTGTCGATGACGCGGGCACCTGGTTAGCCTAGACGGATCAACCAGCTCGTTCACGGGGGAGAGCAGGGAGATCCGATATGAGAGTCCGCATCGCTGCCGTCATGCTGCTGAGCGCGACACTGCTCACGGCGTGCGCCACGCCGGCGAACGGTCCTGAGCAGACGCCGACATCGTCCGAGCCGGCGCCGTCCGAGAGCGCCTCACCGAGCCCGAGCGCTTCCGGACCGGACGAGCCGGATCCGGATGATCCCTCCAGCTGGCTCGTCAGCGCAGAGGGCATCGGGCCGGTCCTGATCGGCGGCGACTTCGACGCCACGCTGGCCGACCTGCCCACCACATGGACGAGCGACGGTGCGGCGTGCCCGTGGGCGGCGTTCTGGAACGCACCGGACACGTCGTTCAGCATGCACTTCGTCCGCGGCGCCGAGGATCAGAGCGAGCCGATCTCCGATATCTCGGCATCCACGATGGCCGACTCCGTCTCAGGTCCCGTTGGGCCTGAGACCGCGGACGGCCTCGGCGTGGGGGCCACCAGGGACGAGATCCTGGCGGTCTACCCGGACGCGGAAGAGGGCAGCGCGAGCATCGACGGAGAGTGGATCCGGGTGCCCTCGGAATCCGACGGGCAGATCTTCTTCCAGTTCCTCACCGGCGCCGATCGGGCCTGGGCCGTCACCGTCACCACACGGGACGAACCGTCGTACGAGGTGTGCGGCTGAGACACGGCTTAGGCTGGGGGAATGGTCTCTCCCGGCATCCTGCTCGTAGACAAGCCGGGCGGCATCACCAGTCATGACGTCGTCGCGCGCACGCGGCGGGCGTTCGGCACCCGCAAAGTCGGGCACGCGGGCACGCTCGATCCGATGGCGACCGGTCTGCTCGTCATCGGGATCGAGGGGGCGACGCGGCTGCTGACCTACATCGTCGGCGCCGACAAGACCTACACCGCGACGATCCGGCTCGGACAGGCGACCACGACCGACGACGCCGAGGGCGAGATCATCGCGTCGGCGGATGCCGCGGCCATCGACGCCGTCTCGGACGAGCGGATCTCCGTCGGCGTCGCGGGGCTCACCGGAGCCATCTCGCAGGTGCCGAGTGCGGTGTCCGCGATCAAGGTCGACGGGCGCCGCGCCTACGAGCGCGTCAGGGCGGGGGAGACCGTCGAGCTCAAGGCGCGCGAGGTCACCGTCTCGCGGTTCGCCGTGCTCCAGCGGCGCGACGAGGCCGGCGTGGTCGACCTCGATGTCGTCGTGGACTGCTCCTCGGGGACCTACATCAGGGCGCTGGCGCGCGATCTCGGCGCCGGACTCGGTGTCGGCGGGCATCTGACCGCCCTGCGGCGGACGCGGATCGGCCCGTTCGACGTCGCGGACGCCGTCGCGACGGATGACCTCGTGGGCGCGGTGACGATCGCCCCGGCCGACGCGGCCGCACGCGTGCTCGCGCGCCTGGACATCACCGCCGAGGAGGCGCGCGACCTGCGGCACGGGAAGCGGCTCGCCGGTCAGGCATCCCGCGTCGATACGTTTCCCGCCGCGGCCATCGACCCGGACGGCGCGCTCGTCGGCATCGTCGAACGCCGCGGGGCAGACCTCAAGAGCGCGATGAACATGCCGGAGGAAGCACGATGATCCTGTGGTTCACGATCCTGCAGATCGCGGTGGCCGTCGCGGCCGGACTGTTCTGCCTCGGCGCCGGCTTCATCGGACGCCGGCCGAGCGATTTCACGGTCGGGAGTCTGGCGATCGTCGAACTGCTGCTGATCGTGCAGGTCGTGATCGCGATCGTGGCGCCGTTCGTCGGCAACCCGCCCACGGGCGACCTGCTGGAGTTCTGGGTCTATCTCGTCGCCGCGGTCCTGCTGCCGGTCGGCGGGGTGATCTGGGCGCTCATGGAGCGCAGCCGGTGGAGCACCGTCATCCTGGGCGTCGTCGCACTGGCCGTCGCCGTCATGGCATGGCGCATGCAGGTCATCTGGACGGTGCAGGTCGCGTGACGCACGCGCCTAAACTGGAAGGCGCTATGAGCACCACCGCCACCCCCACCAGGATGACCGGCATCGGCCGTGTCCTCGTGATCGTCTATGCCGTGATGGCGCTGGCCGCCACCGGTCGCAGCTTCGTCCAGATCGTGCAGCGCTTCGACGAGGCGCCTCTGAGCTACGCGCTCTCGGCTGTCGCGGCGGTCGTGTACATCCTCGCGACCCTGGCGCTCGTGCTCTCCAACCGGCGGGGCTGGTACGCCGTCGCGTGGGTCGCGATCGTGTTCGAACTCGCCGGCGTGCTGATCGTGGGGACACTGAGCCTGCTCTATCCCGAGCTCTTCCAGCACGAGACGGTCTGGTCGTTGTACGGCCGCGGCTACCTGTTCATCCCGCTCGTGCTGCCCGTGTTCGGACTCTGGTGGCTGCGTGCGCATCGTCCGTCCGAGGTCGGGGCATGATCGTCTTCCGCGACCCCGCGGACGTGCCGGCGGACTTCGGCCCGTCCGTCGTCGCGATCGGCAAGTTCGACGGAGTGCACACCGGGCATCGTGCCGTCATCGCTCGCCTGCTCGAGGATGCCGCGGCCGCCGGAGCGCGTTCGGTCGCCGTGACCTTCGACCGCAATCCGCTCGCCGTGCTGCGCCCGGAGCGCTGCCCGGACAGTGTCGTGAGCACCGAGCGAAAGCTCGAACTCCTCGGCGAACTCGATCTCGATGCCACGCTCGTGCTGCGCTTCGACGAGGAGCTGGCGAGCCTCGAGGCCGCCGATTTTGTCCGGAAGATCCTGGTGGACGCGCTGACGGTGCGGACCGTGCTCGTCGGACGCGACTTCCGGTTCGGTCGCGGTGGGGCGGGTACGCCGGAACTGCTGCGCGAACTCGGCCCCGTGTACGGCTTCACGGTCGACGTCGTCGACGACGTCTACGTTGAGGGCTCCGAGCGCCGGGTCTCATCCAGCTGGATCCGGGAGCTGCTCGCCGAGGGCGCGGTCGATCAGGCCGCAGAACTCCTCGGGCGGACCCCTGATGTGCGCGGCGAGGTCGTGCACGGCCTCAAGCGCGGACGCGAACTCGGGTTCCCCACGGCCAACCTGTCCGACGTCGTCGACGCGCTCGTTCCAGCGGACGGCATCTACGCAGGATGGCTGATCGATCACGACACCGGCATCCGGCATCCGGCCGCAGTGTCGGTCGGAACCAACCCGACGTTCGACGACGTGCCGCGCCGCCAGGTCGAGGCGCACGTGCTCGATGAGACGACCCTGGATCTCTACGGACACGACGTGACCGTGCAGTTCACGCATCGGCTGCGCGGCATGGTCGCGTTCGAGGGCATCGAGAAGCTCAAGGCGCAGATCGGTGCCGATGTGGATGCTGCGCGCGAACTGCTGGCTGTGGACGGCAACGCGGCGCAGTAGCATCGCTGCATGGGACGGACGGGTCTGATCGGCGGTGTCGGCATCGGCATCCTGATCGTCGCGCTCGTCGGCTGCGCCCCCGAGGCGGTGCCGTCGGCATCGCCGATGCCGAGCCCTTCCACGTCCGCCTCCGGCGAGCCGACGCCTGCTCCGGAACCGAGCGAGGCCGTCTCGCTGCCGGAGTCCTGCGACCAGGTGTTCAGCCCGGCGCTGCGCGAGAAGTTCGAGGGCGCCGGGCTGCCGCTCAACGATCCGACCCTCACCATGCCGTCCACCGAGCTCGCCGGTGCTGTCGAAGTGCTCGCCGCGCTCGACAACCTGCGCTGCACCTGGGGAGTCGCCTCCGAGGTCGGCATCGCCACGACTCTGGCGATGGTCGACACGCAGCACACGACCGATCTGCAGGAGGCGTTCACGACGCAGGGGCTGGAGTGCGAAGAGGTCGACGGCGCCACCAGGTGCACGATCCGGGTCTCGTTCGACGACGAGGGCGGCGGCGGGGGAGCAGGCGGCGAGATCCATCTGCTGCGCGACGGAGTCTGGGTGGCGACGAAGTGGCTCAACGCGGACATGACCGGCTATCTGGACGACATCGAGGCCACGCTCTGGCCGTGACCAAGGCGAGTCGACGCGCCGTTGCGGAAGCATCTGTGCTCGCGGCGCCCGCGATGGCGTAAAATGGCCCTGGCTCCGCAGCGCGTTCGATGTGACGAACGACGGGGAGCCGGGTATCACCCCGTCCGCACGGTCCTGGCTGGCGCCACACGCGGACATCGAGAACGGCTCGGAGGCCGTCTGCGGCACTCCGGCGATTCACGCTCAGGAGGAGCATGCCGACTACGGCAACCGCCGCTACGCGGCGCAGGAAGACGTCCCGTCGAGACGACGAGGCCCCGCTGATCCCGATCCTCGCGCGCAAGGTCCGCGAGGTGGAGGCGAAGGCGCAGCGCGGAAAGCTCGGCCCGACCAACCGGGTCAAGTTCCAGGTGATCGCTTTCCTCGTGCGCGAGGAGCGCGCGCGGGTGAAGGCGGATGCCGAGATCGCCGATTCCGCTCGCGCGGAGCTGCTCAAGCGCCTGGACGGCGTGGCGACGATCCTCGCCAAGACGGCAGCACGAGACACTTCGCTGATCCAGCTGCTCGAAGTGGACTCGGCGACGAGTCCGGTCGCGAAGCGCATGCGCAGGGACTGGCTGCTCGAATCGGGTGCGGAGCTCGCCCCGGAGGAGCTCATCATCACCGACATCGCGCCCGTCGCGCAGGCGCCGGTGGTGTCCGCGGCCGCGGCGGAGCGTCAGGTGACGCCTCCGTCGGTCGAGGCGCGTCAGCTCGCGAATCCCTTCCTCGCACCGGACCTGACCCCTCGTCAGTCCTCGACTCCGCGGCGTCGCCTGGACGGCTGGGAGCTGATGGGCCCGCTCTACAAGGCGTTCGAGACCGGCGCCGGAGGGGCGTCGGCCACGATGGATCTGCCGCCGACGCCCGAGTTCGACCACGTGTCCCCGAAGGGACTCGAGGTCATGGTGCACCAGTCGCGCTTCCTCGAAGCGGTCAAGGCCGGACACCGCAGCTTCCTGCTCGCAGATGAGCCGGGTCTCGGCAAGACCGCGCAGTCGGTGCTGGCGGCATCCGTGGCCGGCGCGTACCCGCTGCTGGTCGTCGTGCCGAACGTCGTGAAGATGAACTGGGCGCGCGAGGTGGAGCGCTGGACGCCGCAGCGTCGCGCGACGGTCATCCAGGGTGACGGCACCGACATCGACGCGTTCGCCGACGTCTTCATCGTGAACTACGAGATCCTCGACCGTCATCTGTCCTGGCTCGGCTCGATCGGGCTGCGCGGCATGGTGGTGGACGAGGCGCACTTCATCAAGAACCTCACCTCGCAGCGGTCGCAGAACGTGCTGGCGCTGGCGTCGCGCGTTCGTGCGCAGACGCCGGGCGGCAATCCGCTCATGCTGGCTCTGACCGGAACGCCGCTGATCAACGACGTCGAGGACTTCGACGCGATCTGGCGCTTCCTCGGCTGGACGACGGGGGACAAGCCGGGTTCCGAGCTGATGGAGAAGCTCGACGCGACGGGCCTCACCCCGGCGGACAAGGCCTTCTACGCCGAGGCGCGCGATGCCGTCATCTCGATGGGCATCGTCCGGCGCAAGAAGAAGGACGTCGCCGCCGACCTGCCAGACAAGCTCATCGCCGATCTGCCCGTGCAGCTGGATGACGAATACGGTCGCAGCATCCGGCAGGCTGAGCGGGAACTGGGCGAGCGGTTGGCGGCGAAGTACCGCCGGATCATCCAGTCGCGAGGTGACCGCGGCGATCAGCGTTCCCTGAGCCTGTCGAGGGGCGAGATCGACGAGGACATCGTCCGGTTGGTCGCCACCGGCGAACTCGAGGAGTCCAAGGCCGCGGGCACCGGCGGGGACAACGTCTTCACGATGGTGCGCAAGATCGGTCAGGCGAAGGCGCAGCTCGCAGCGGATTACGCGGCGCAGCTGCAGCGTTCGGTGGGCAAGGTGGTCTTCTTCGCGAAGCACATCGACGTGATGGATCAGGCAGAGGCGCATTTCGCCGCATCCGGCATCCGCTACGTCTCGATCCGCGGCGACCAGACGACGCCGGCGCGCCAGCAGGCCATCGACGACTTCAACGACGACGAGGGCGTCGGCATCGCCGTCTGCTCGCTCACCGCGGCCGGGGTCGGCCTCAATCTGCAGGCCGCGTCGAACGTGGTGCTCGCCGAGCTCAGCTGGACGGCGGCCGAGCAGACGCAGGCGATCGACCGCGTGCACCGCATCGGGCAGGACGAGCCGGTCACCGCGTGGCGCATCATCGCAGCGCACACGATCGACACGAAGATCGCCGAACTCATCGACCAGAAGCAGGGTCTCGCGGCCCGCGCGCTGGATGGCGAGGCCGTGGCGGAGACGGCGAGCGAATCGGTTCAGCTCGCGGCCCTCATGCATCTGCTGAGGCAGGCGCTGGGCGGCGAGTAGGTCGCAAGAACAGCGTTTCTTGAGAGGCATTGCGGTCGCTCTGACCGTGATGTCGGGAAGATCGTCGAGTTTGTGTTCAAGAAGCCGCAAGAACCGCGGTTTTCGTCGGCTCGAATGGCGCCAGAGGTGCGATCGGCACTAGTGTCGATCGCAGGCAGCGTCGCCTCGTCCCCCCTCTCCCACCCGAACGAGTGAAGGCAGCAGCATGAAGATCGGCATCCTCACATCAGGCGGCGACTGCCCCGGCCTCAACGCGGTCATCCGCGGCATCGTGCTCAAGGGCACGACCGCTTACGACCTCGAATTCGTCGGCATCCGAGACGGGTGGCGCGGCGTCGTCGAGGGTGATTTCATGCCACTCACCCGCCATGAGGTGAAGGGCCTGTCCAAGGTCGGCGGAACGATCCTCGGGACCAGCCGCACCAACCCGTACGAGGGGGAGCGCGGCGGTGCGGAGAACATCGCCAAGACGCTCTACGGACACAAGATCGACGGCATCATCGCCATCGGCGGCGAAGGGACGCTCGCGGCGGCCGACCGGCTCGCCAAGGACGGCATCAAGGTCATCGGCGTGCCGAAGACCATCGACAACGACCTCCAGGCGACCGACTACTCGTTCGGTTTCGACACCGCGTTGAACATCGCGACCGACGCCATGGACCGATTGCGGACCACCGGCGACTCGCACCAGCGCTGCATGGTGGCCGAGGTCATGGGTCGGCATGTCGGGTGGATCGCGCTGCACGCGGGAATGGCCGCCGGGGCGCACGTCATCTGCATCCCCGAGGTCCCGATGTCGATCGAGGAGATCACCGAACTGGTGACCAGTGCCCACGACCGTGGACGTGCGCCTCTGGTCGTCGTCTCCGAGGGCTTCAAGCTCAAGGGCATGGATGAGGCCTTCAGCGACAAGGGCCTCGATGCGTTCAACCGTCCGCGCCTCGGTGGGATCGGCGACCAGCTGGCGCCCGAGATCGAGCGCATCACCGGGATCGAGACGCGCGCGACCATTCTCGGGCACATCCAGCGCGGCGGTTCGCCCTCCGCGTTCGACCGCGTGCTGGCTACGCGACTCGGGCTTCACGCCGCTGATGCGATCGTCGACGGCGCGTGGGGCCAGATGGTCGCCATGCAGGGCACCGACATCGTGCGGGTGCCGTTCGCGGATGCCCTCGGCGAGCTGAACACGGTGCCGCGCTACCGCTACGACGAGGCCGCAGCGCTCTTCGGCTGATCCGATCGGGGTCCAGCCCCGATGCGCTCGTCACACGTCGGGCGGGTTCGCTGCTGCGAACCTCACCTCACCCGTGACCGACCGCCGTAGCGACGAGCCGCAGGCGCGCAGCGCGATCTACTCGGCGAGCCCCAGCACGTCCAGCATCCAGGCGAGTTCGAACGCTCGCTCCCGCCAGGAGTTGTACCGGCCGCTGACACCGCCGTGGCCTGCGACCATCTCGCACTTCATGAGTACGTCCGCGGCCCCGGCCTCACGGAGCCTCGCGACCCACTTCGCGGGTTCCACGTAGGCCACGCGCGAGTCGTTGAGCGACGTCATCGCAAGGATCCGGGGATAGCGCACCCCTTCGCGCACGTTCTCATAGGGCGAGTACGACTTCATGTACGCGTACACCTCGGCGTCGTGCAGCGGGTCGCCCCACTCATCCCACTCGATGACCGTGAGCGGCAGCGAGGGGTCGAGGATCGTCGTCAGCGCATCGACGAACGGCACGGCGGCCAGGACTCCGCCGAACAGCTCCGGAGCCAGGTTCGCCACGGCACCCATGAGCAGCCCGCCGGCGCTGCCGCCCTCGGCGACGAGGCGATCGGGCGTCGTCACTCCGGCCGTCACGAGATGCTCGGCGCACGCGACGAAGTCCGTGAACGTGTTCCGCTTGTGCAGCAGCTTGCCGTCCTCGTACCACTGGCGACCCATCTCACCGCCGCCGCGCACGTGCGCGACCGCGAAGATCACGCCGCGGTCCAGTTCGCTCAGTCGCGCGACCGAGAAGCCGGGGTCGATCGAGTGCTCGTACGACCCGTAGCCGTACAGATGCATCGGGCGAGGAGCGTCGCCCGGTGCTCCGAAGGATCGCTTCCACACCAGCGAGATCGGCACCTTCGTGCCGTCGGATGCCGTGGCCCACGCCCGCTCCTGCCCGTACTCGGCAGGATCGTACCCGCCGAGCACCGGCTGCTGCTTGCGCAGCACGAACTGACGGGTGCGCAGGTCGAGGTCGTACACCGTGCCCGGTGTGACGAAGGATCCGTAACCGAGGCGCAGGAACGGCGAATGCCATTCCGGGTTGCCGCTCACTCCCGCTGAGTACAGCGGTTCGTCGAAGTGCAGTTCGTCCACGGCATCCGTGGCGTAGTCGAGCAGACCGACCCGCTCGATCCCGTCGCGGCGGTACTCGACGGTGGCGAAGTCGCGGAATGCATCCATGCCGAGAAGGCGCCGTCCCGGCTCGTGCGCGATGACGACGCGCTTCTCGCCCTGCGGGTCCGACGCCGCGACCGAGACGAGCTCGAAATCGAGCGCCTGGTCGTTGTGGAGGATGAGCAGGCGGTCGTCGCCGTCGACGACGGCGTGATCGATCGAGTACTCGACGCCCTCGCTCCGCGGCCAGATCAGGCGAGGCTCCGCGGTGAGATCTCCGGACAGATCGACGAGGTACTCCTCGCTGGTGATGCTGGAGCCGACGCCGATCACGAGATACTTCCGACTGCGGGTGATGCCCGCACCGAGCCAGAACTTCTCGTCCGGCTCGTGGAAGAGCTGCACGTCGTCGTCGACCGGAGTGCCGAGGCGGTGCAGCCACAGGGTGTCTGGCCGCCACGCGTCGTCGCGCGTCGTGTACAGGATGCCGGTGCCATCCGGCGTGAAGAACGCGCCCGAGGTGTTCGGGATCTCGTCAGCGAGCAGCTCGCCGTTCGCCAGATCGCGCACATGCACGGTGTACAGCTCATCACCGGCGAAATCGGTCGACCACAGGAGCTTCGTCGCGTCGTCCGAAGTGTCGAACGCGCCGAGCGCGAAGAACTCGCGGCCCTCTGCCTCGCGGTTGCCGTCGAGGAGGATCTCCTCCCCGGGCACGGGAACGCCGGGTGCGAGGACCGGGGGAGTCCAATCGTCCGGTACCGCAGCCGCTCGGCAGTGGATGCCGTACTGAGCGCCTTCTTCGGTGCGGCTGTAGTACCACCACTCACCACGGCGGGTCGGCACCGAGAGGTCGGTCTCCTGGACGCGGCCCTTGATCTCCTGGAAGATCCGCTCGCGCAGCTCGTCCAGATGCGACGTCGCCTCATCGGTGTACGCGTTCTCCGCCTCGAGGTGCGCGATCACCTCGGCGGAGTCCTTGTCGCGGAGCCACTCGTACGGATCGTCGAACACGTCGCCGTGATGAGTGCGGACATGGGAACGGCGGGCGGTTGCGGGGGCGTCGGTCACGATTCCACGTTAGTCGAGCCCGAGTTGACCGGCGTCGAGGAGGGTGGGAGGATTCTCAGGGGCCGGTAAACGGAAGTAAAACCCACGGTGAACTCTTCGTTCACCACGTCGATCACGTCGACACCTCCCTCTTCCCGAACGACCGAAAGCGAACGGTGGAAACCGCAGCCCTCATCGTCGTGCTGGTGATCCTGCTGGCACTCTTCTTCGACTTCACGAACGGCTTCCACGACACCGCGAACGCGATGGCGACGCCCATCGCGACCGGTGCTCTCAAGCCCAAGACCGCCGTGCTCCTGGCCGCGGTGCTCAACCTCGTCGGCGCCTTCCTGTCCACGGAGGTGTCCAAGACGATCTCCGGTGGCATCATCAGGGAAGACGCGATCCTGGACTCCGGGGCCGAACTCTTCCTCGCACTGATCTTCGCCGGACTCATCGGCGCCATCACCTGGAACATGCTCACCTGGCTGCTCGGCCTGCCATCGAGTTCGTCGCACGCCCTGTTCGGCGGACTGATCGGCGCGACCCTCGTCGGCGCCGGCCTCGGCGCGATCGATTTCGGGATGGTGCTGTCCAAGATCGTGCTCCCCGCGCTGATCGCGCCCGTGACGGCCGGCATCATCGCGTTCATCGCGACGAAGATCGCCTACGCGATCACGCGGCGCTACGACAACAAGCCGGACGGCCGCGACGGCTTCCGCTGGGGCCAGATCTTCACCTCATCGCTCGTCGCGCTCGCACACGGCACCAACGACGCGCAGAAGACGATGGGTGTCATCACGCTCGCGCTGATCACGATCGGCTGGCAGTCCAGTGAGCATCACGAGCCCGAGTTCTGGGTGATCGTCGCGTGTGCACTCACGATCGCCCTCGGCACGTACCTGGGCGGATGGCGGATCATCCGCACCCTCGGCAAAGGCCTGACCGATGTGAAGCCGGCTCAGGGGTTCTCGGCCGAGAGCTCGACCGCGGCGACCATCCTCGCCTCCAGCGCCCTCGGCTTCGCGCTCTCGACGACCCAGGTCGCGTCCGGATCGGTGATCGGCTCGGGTCTCGGACGCCGCGGTTCGACGGTGCGCTGGCGGACCGCAGGACGCATCGCGATCGGCTGGCTGCTGACGCTGCCGGCGGCCGGTGCCGTCGGCGCACTCGCCGCCCTGCTCGTCGTGCTCCTTGGCCCGTGGGGCGTCGCGATCGACGCCGTGCTGGCGGTGCTGATCATCCTCGGACTCTTCCTCCGCTCCCGGCGCAACGCGGTCACCTCTGCCAACGCGATGAGCGATGTCGCCGAATCCGGCCACGCGGTCGAGCTTCCCGACTCGCCGCCGCCGACGCGCCGGCAGCAGCGCATCGAGCAGGCACGCGCCGAGGCCAAGGCGCGCCAGAAGGCCAAGGCGGAGGCGAAGGCCGAAGCGAAGACCAAGGCCAGCGCTCAGGCCGGCGCGAAAGCGAACAAGAAGAAGCAGCAGCAGTCCACGACGAAGGAGAAGAGCGAATGAGCGTCTCCATCGATTGGCTGGCCTTCCTCCAGGTGTTCGTCGCGGCTCTCGTCGGCGCGGCGGCGATCGTCACGTTCTACGCGCTGGGACTGCGCCTGCTGGTGCGCAGCGGGCACGCACCGGTCGTCAGCCCGGCCGAGTTCACGGACGCCATCACGGTGATCAGCGACAAGGAGCTCAAGCGCGCCGAGAAGCAGGCGGCCAAGGCGGCCAAGAAGAGTCCCCTCACCGAGGGGCAGAAGAAGTTCGCCCTCGTGGGTGCGTACGCGTGCTTCGCGATGTGCGCGGCGGCCGTCGTCGCCGGCATCCTGCTCATCGTCGTCGGTCACTGACCGCGCCGTAGGCTGGGGGCATGTCTGGCCCCCAGGTCTTCGGCGTCCATCAACCGGCGTCGCACACGATCATCCACGTCAGCGATCCGCACTTCCTCGCCGGCGGTGCGCATCTGGCGGAACGGTTCGACGTCGAGCGGACCTTCGGTCGCACGCTCGAGGCGATCCGCGCCGTCGACCCGTCGCCCTCGGCGATCGTGATCACGGGCGACCTGACCGACCTCGGCGAGCCGGATGCGTACCGGCGTCTGCGGGCTGCCGTCGAGCCGGTCGCGACAGAGCTCCACGCGCCCGTCGTCTGGGTGGCGGGGAACCACGACGAACGGCCGACGCTGCGCCGCGAGCTTCTGGATGCCGCAGCCACCGAGGAGCCTGTCACTGGCGTCTGGGATCTCGACGGTCTGCGTCTGATCGCTCTCGACACGTCTGTCCCCGGCTGGCATCACGGCGACCTCGACGAATCGCAGCTGGCGTGGCTCGAGGATCAGCTGCGCGTCCCCGCACCGCACGGGACGCTGCTCGCGATGCATCATCCGCCGCTGCCGAGCCATGTCCCGCTGTTCGACATCCTCGAGCTGCGCCACCAGGACGATCTCGCCGCTGTCATCCGCGGTACGGATGTCCGCGGCATCCTCGCGGGGCACCTGCACTACTCGGCGCACGGCACGTTCGCGGGCGTCCCGGTGAGCGTGGCATCCGCGACCTGCTACACGATGAACGTGGCGAAGCCTGCGCCCGACGTGAACGGCATGGATGCGGCGCAGTCGTTCCAGCTCGTGCACCTGTACGACGACACCATCACGCACACTGTCGTCCCCGTGACGGATGCCGAGACGGCCGACACCTTCTCCGCGGGGTGGCTGGAGCGGATGGCGCAGCTGTCACCGGCGGAGCGGCTGGAGGCGTTCTCGCGCAAGCCGGGATGGACCAGCGCCGCGGTCTAGACTGGGAGCATCCCCCGCCTCCCACTCAGCCACGACCCACGAGGATGTGACACATGGCCGCCGATGCGCCTGCCCTGACCCGTACCGAGACCGATTCGCTCGGCAGCATGGAAATCCCTGCGGATGCCTATTGGGGCATCCACACGGCCCGTGCCGATGCGAACTTCCCGATCAGCAAGCGGCCGATCTCGGTGTATCCGGACCTGATCCGCGCTCTCGCGATGGTGAAGCAGGCGAGCGCGCGCGCCAACAAGGAGATCGGCGTCCTCGATGCCGAACGGGCCGACCTCATCGATGCCGCCGCGCAGCGCGTGATCGACGGCGAGTTCCACGATCAGTTCACGGTCGGCGTGATCCAGGGCGGCGCGGGGACGTCGACCAACATGAACGCGAACGAGGTCATCACCAACATCGCGCTCGAGATGGCCGGCCACGCGAAGGGCGACTACGCGTACCTGTCTCCGATCGACCACACCAACCGCAGCCAGTCCACGAACGACGTGTACCCGACCGCGATCAAAGTCGGTCTCTCCCTGACTCTGCGCTCGCTGCTGGACGAACTGGACCTGCTGCGCCGCTCGTTCCTGGCGAAGGCGGGGGAGTTCCATGCGATCCTCAAGGTCGGACGGACTCAGCTGCAGGATGCCGTGCCGATGACGCTCGGTCAGGAATTCCACGGCTTCGCGACGACGCTGGGCGAGGACCACAGCCGGCTGACCGAGAACGCATCGCTGATGTTCGAGGTCAACATGGGGGCGACCGCGATCGGTACGGGGATCACGACGCATCCCGATTACGCCCCAGCGGTGATCAAGCACCTGCGCGCGATCACGGAATTGGATCTGTCGACCGCGACCGACCTGGTCGAATCCACCAGCGACACCGGCGCGTTCATGTCCTTCTCGTCGTCGCTCAAGCGCAACGCCATCAAGCTGTCCAAGATCTGCAACGACCTCCGTCTGCTGTCCTCCGGTCCGCAGGCCGGTTTCGGCGAGATCAACCTCCCCGCCAAGCAGGCCGGCTCGAGCATCATGCCCGGCAAGGTCAACCCGGTGATCCCCGAGGTCGTGAACCAGGTCGCGTTCTCCGTCGTCGGCGCCGACGCGACGGTCACGATGGCCGTCGAGGGCGGGCAGCTGCAGCTCAACGCGTTCGAGCCGGTCATCGCCCACTCGATCTTCCAGTCCATCACCTGGATGCGCCAGGCGATGTGGACCCTCCGGGTCAACTGCGTCGACGGGATCACCGCCAACACCGACCGCCTGGGCGCGATGGTGGGAGCATCGGTCGGCGTGATCACGGCGCTCACGCCGTTCATCGGCTACGCAGCCGCGGCGGCTCTCGCCAAGACGGCGCTGCTCACGAACCGCAACGTGGCCGACCTCGTCGTCGAGGCCGAGCTGATGACCCGCGACGAGGTCACCAAGCAGCTCTCGCCGGCGCGGCTGTCCGGCCTCGAGGCCGTCACGCAGGCGATCCCGATCGTCAAGGGATGACCACGGGAGTGCGCGCTCAGTCGTAGATGCGGCAGTGGGTGGTCAGCTCGCCGATGCCGTCGATCCCGACCGTGACCGTCGAGCGATCGCGGAGGAAGATCTGCGGATCGCGCGAGTAGCCGGCCCCTCCGGGGCTGCCGGTCGAGATCAGGGTGCCGGGGAGCAGCGTGATCGACTGGGACAGATGGGCGACGAGTTTCGCCACCGATCGCACCATCTGTCCCGTCGACGCATCCTGTACGGTGCGTCCGTCGACGATGGTCCAGATGTGCAGATCCTGCGGATCCGCGATCTCGTCCGCGGTGACGACGACGGGGCCGGTCGGAGTGAAGCCGTCGAACGACTTGCACCGGGACCACTGCGCCTCGGCGAACTGGATGTCGCGTGCCGTGATGTCGTTGACGACGGTGTAGCCCCAGACGTGGGAGAGCGCGTCCTCGACGGAGACATCCTTGGCGGGCCGGCCCATGATGACGCCCAGCTCCGCCTCGTAGTCGACGGACTCGCTGAGCGAGCGCGGCCAGCCGGTGGTGTGCTCATGCCCGGTGAGCGAGTTCGGCCACAGGGTGAAGACAGTCGGCGCGGTGTCGGTCTTGAGCCCGAGTTCGCTGGAGTGCGCGGCGTAGTTCAGCCCGACGGCGAGCACGACGGGAGGGGAGACGACCGCCGAGGCCCAGCCGAAGTCGGAGAGCGGATGCCGGGGTGCCGTGCCCTTCGCCAGCGCGGCGCGCACAGCATCCAGTGCTTCGTCACCTGCGTCGATGAGATGCTGCAGCGTCGCTGGCGGCGCATCGAGGAGATCGGAGACGAGGATCGCGTCCGTGCCGTCGACGACCGCGAGCGCGGCGTCGGGCGAGTCGGAACGCACCAGATGGGCGAATCGCATGCGTCTACGGTACCGGCACGACTGCCGGACCCGGGTGAAGGTGCCTCTAGGCTCTAGCTATGACTTCCGGAGGATCCGACCAGCCTCAGCAGCCGTACACGCCGCCCCCGCCGCGGCCGCAGTACGCGCCTCCCCCTCCGCAGCCCGCGCAGCCGCAGCCGCTCCACGCACCGACGCAGTATGCGCCGCCGCCGCAGCCGCCGCAGTACGCGCAGCAGCCCCAGCAGCAGCCGCAGTACACGCCCCAGCCTCAGCAGCAGCCGCAGTACACGCCCCAGCCCCAGCAGCAGCCGCAGTACGCGCCTCCGCAGCAGGCGCAGTACACCCCCGCGCAGTTCGCGCGCCCGGTGTACGCCTCCGCCCTGGCTCAACCGGCGCGCTACGCACCGCCCGCCGCCCCAGCCGCCCCATCGCCGGCACCGGCCATCCCGCAGCTTCCGGTGCCGGTGCGAAAGGGCCGCACGGTGTCGATCTGGCTGTTCGGAGTGCTCGGCTTCGTCCTGATCGCCCTGGCCGGTTACTTCGTCTGGGCGCTGGGTTCCGTGGCGTCGATGATCGGTCTCGTGCTGGCGCTGATTCCGCTGGCGATCGTCTTCCTCGGCGTGCGGCTCATCGACCGCTGGGAGCCGGAGCCGAAGCGCATCGTGTTCTTCGCGATCGCGTGGGGTGCGATCGCCGCGGTCGGGCTCACGCTGCTCGTCGACATCGGCGTGACCGTGATGTTCCCCTTCCGGGACGAGAACACTGCGGCGGTGCTGCAGGCGCCCATCGTGGAGGAGCTGTTCAAGGGACTCGGCGTCTTCCTCATCTACCTCATGGCGCGGCGCACGTTCGACGGCCCCGTGGACGGGATCGTCTACGGTGCCCTCGTCGGGGCCGGTTTCGCGTTCACCGAGAACATCCAGTACTTCGCCATCAGTCTGATCGAGGGCGGCGGGGAGCAGCTCACCGTGACGTTCGTCCTGCGCGGACTCATGTCGCCGTTCGCGCACGCCATGTTCACCGCCTTGACCGGCTTCGCCATCGGCCTCGCGGCGCGACGCGGTGCCTCGGTCGGCGGTGTCCTCGGGGCCGGCGCGCTCGGCATGCTCGGCGCGATGCTGCTGCACGGATTCTGGAACGGCTCGGCGACGTTCGCGAACTTCTTCCTGCTGTACGTGACGCTGCAGGTGCCGCTGTTCGTCGGGTTCATCTTCGGCATCGTCGCACTCAAGCGGGAGGAGGCGCGATTGACGAGGGAGCGCCTGTCCGAGTACGCGGTCGCCGGCTGGTTCACGCCGCAAGAGGTCGATATGCTCGCGACACCGGCCGGGCGCAAGACCGGCCTCGCCTGGGCCGCCACGCTGCGGGGGGATCGGCGTCCGATCATGCGCGGGTTCATCAAGGACGCCACGGCGCTCGCCGCCGTCCGCCAGCGTGCGATCGCCGGACGGGACGTCCATGCCGCCGAGGACGAGCGTGCGCTCCTGATGCGCACGCGAGCCGCGCGGGCTGCGCTGCTCGCGTACTGATCGAATCAGGTACTTGACACCGGTCCGGGCCGGGTGCACCCTGGTCTCAGATCAACTCAGCGCCCGGGAGTCATGCAGGCATCGCCGCAGCACCGGGCGCTGAGTCTGTCCAGGGGTGCATTGCTGGTGCTGTTCGCTCTGGGCACGTCCTGTCGCGTTGACCCTCGATCGGCCCTCCGGTTGTATGGAGGGCATGACTGAACGCACGAAGCCAGAGTTCGACGCACCCACCGGTCCCGCTCCCGTGGAGCTCGTGGTCCGAGACATCATCGAAGGCGACGGCGCCGAAGCCAAGCCCGGCGACACCGTGACCGTGCACTACGCGGGCGTCGAATTCGACTCCGGCGAGGAGTTCGACTCCTCCTGGGGGCGCGGCGAGACGATCCAGTTCCCGTTGCGGGGCCTGATCCAGGGCTGGCAGGACGGCATTCCCGGTATGAAGGTCGGCGGACGACGCGAGCTCGTCATCCCGCCGCAGCTCGCATACGGCCCGGCCGGCGCCGGCCACTTCCTCTCCGGCAAGACACTGATCTTCATCATCGATCTGGTCGCCGTCGGCTGATCAGGGATCCGAAGGCCTCCGCCCATCAGGGCGGGGGCCTTCGCCTTGTCGCCGATTGTTCGGAATACATTCATGCGCATACGAGTTACCCTGTATCGAACGCCGCGAACGCGGCCCGACTTTCTCGAGGAGATCACATGACCACCATCGACGTTCCCGGCTATCGCGCAGGCACCTGGGTGCTGGACCCCGCGCACAGCGAGGTCACCTTCAGTGTCCGCCACATGATGATCTCGAAGGTCCGCGGGACCTTCGGTGTGAAGAGCGCGACGCTCGTGGCTCCCGAGAACCCGCTCGACGCCACGGTCACCGCGAGCGTCGACGTCACCTCGGTCGACACCAAGGACGAGGGCCGCGACGCGCACCTGCGCTCCGGCGACTTCTTCGACGTCGAGAACCACCCGACCATGGAGTTCGTCTCCACGGGCGCTCGTGTCGAGAAGGGCGATTTCCTCGTCGACGGCGACCTGACGATCCGCGGCACCACGAAGCCGGTGACCTTTGCCCTCGACTTCGGCGGCTTCGGCGTCGACCCGTGGGGCAACTACAAGGCCGGCGCGTCGGCGACCACGACGATCAACCGGGAGGACTTCGGCCTCACCTGGAACGCCGCGCTCGAGACCGGCGGTGTGCTCGTCGGCAAGGACATCACGATCAACCTCGACCTGCAGGGGTCCCTCCAGCAGGACTGAGTGCGGTTCTCGAGAACCCCGGACCCGTCAGGGTTCGGGGTTCTCCGCGTCGTAGGCGGCGAATCGGGGATGCCGTCGAGCCAGCAGCGCGACGAGCACGATCACGATCAGCCCGCCGAGCAGCGGCGGACACCACAGCGCGGTCAGGGTGGCGAGCGTTCCGGCATACAGAGCGCCGACCCGCGGACCACCCGCGACCACGACGATGAAGATCCCCTGCAGACGCCCGCGGATGCCGTCTGGGACCGACGCCTGCATCATCGTGTTCCGATAGATCGAGCTGATGTTATCGGCGGCTCCCGATGCGGCGAGGGCCGTGCAGGCCAGCGCGATGAGCGCGAGATGAGGCTCCGCCTCGGTTGCGCCAGGCAGCGCGGTGCCTGCCAGCAGCACCAGGCCGAACGCGAGGATCGCGGCGCCGTAGGCGCGGATCGCGCGCTGGATGCCGCGTCCGTGCCAGCGGTAGCGCACGACGCGTCCCGAGAACAGGCTCGACAGGAACGTGCCGGCGGCGACGGCCGCCGTGAGTGCACCGGTGGTCACCGCGCCGCCGCCCAGCAGCACGGTGCCGAGAGCGGGGAAGAGTGCCAGTGGCTGGCCGAATGTCATCGCGATGATGTCGAGCAGGTACTGCATCCGTATGTTGCCCGCGCGTTTGAGGAAGCGCCAGCCGTCCACCAGCGATTCCAGGCCGGGTCGGACGATGGGTCCTTCGGGCCGAAGCGCCGGAAGGGTCCAGAGTCCGAGGAACATGGCGAGCATGAGGACGACATCGAGCGTGTAGGTCCAGCCGTAGCCGGTCGTCGCCACGAGGATGCCGGCGAGCGCCGGACCCACCATCACCATGAGCCCCAGTGTGATGCCGTTCAGCGCGGAGGCGGCCGCGAGCAGATCGCGGGGGAGCAGGCGCGGCACGATGGCCGTGCGCGTCGCCATCCCCACCGAGTTCGCCGCGGAGATGACGATGCTCAGCGCGTACAGCCACCAGATGGTCTCGAGGTGCGACCACGTGAGAGCGGCCAGCGCGGCAGTGGATGCGAACGTGACGACGGCGGCGACCAGCGCGACGGTCCGGCGATCGAACGCATCCGCCAGCATCCCGCCGTACAGGCCGGCGAGGATCATCGGCGCCAGTCCGGCGAAAGCCACCATGGATACGGCGAAGGTGCTGCCCGTCAGATCGAAGACGTGCAGCATCACGGTGACGATCGTCAGCTGCCCGCCGAGTCCCGCGAGCGTGGACCCGATCCACATCCGGGTGAAGGCTCCGCTGGCCCGGAACGGGCGAAGATCGATCAGAGCGGAGGGCACCTCACGAGGCTATCGGCCTCGGGCGTCTCAGGTGCCGCCGCGGGCTGGTAGACTCTTCAGGTTGCCGTTCGATCGGCCGCGGATAAAGAGAGCCCACGCATCAGGCGTCGGGCGCCGCGCAACAAGCAGAGAGGGGATCGAATCTATGGCACTGGAAGCAGACGTCAAGAAGGCGATCATCGAAGAGTACGCGACGCACCCCGGTGACACCGGATCCCCCGAGGTGCAGGTCGCGATGCTGACGCAGCGCATCAAGGACCTCACCGAGCACCTCAAGGAGCACAAGCACGACCACCACTCGCGTCGTGGCCTGTTCCTGCTCGTCGGTCAGCGCCGTCGCCTGCTGGGTTACCTGCAGGACATCGACATCAACCGTTACCGCTCGTTGATCGAGCGTCTCGGCCTCCGTCGATAACGCACCGCGTTCCAGCGTTCAATCGCGCAGAACATTCTTGAGAAGGCCTCCCCGCCGGTGCGGGGAGGCCTTCATCGTGTGCGGGGTGATCAGGCTGCCGCGTCGAGCAGCGCGACGATCCTGTCGTAGCCGGCGCGGGCGGCGAGCTCGCGCGGAGTCGCCCCGTCGCCGTCCGGAAGCGTCGGGTCGGCGCCGGCCTCCAGCAGCAGGCGGATCGTCTCGACGTGCTCGGCGTAGCCGTTTCCGAGGACGATCGCCTCGTGGATGGCCGTCCACCCCAGGTCGTTCACGTGATCGAGCGGAACACCGGCCTCGATGAGGATGCGAACGGTCGACACGTGCGCGTGCTCGCTGGCGGGGATGAGGGCCGTCCCGCCGAACCGGTTGGTACTCGTCACGTCTGCGCCGTGCTCCAGCGTGGCGATGAGGATCTCGTCGAGCCCTTCGGCGCCGGCGTACAGGAAGGCGGAGTCCCGGATGCTGTCCTTCGCGTTCGGGTCAGCGCCGGCGTCGAGCAGCGCGAGCGCAGCATCCGTCCGTCCCGCTTTCGTGGCCGTGATCAGCGGCGTGGCGCCTCCGGCGTCGCGCGCCTCGATGTCGGCCCCGTCGTCGACGGCCTGTCGAATCGCCGTCGTGTCGTCGCTCTCGACGGCGCGCCGGAGAGCGTCGGTCGCAGTGTCGGACGCCTCCGCCGGCGGGGGATCGCTCGGTGCGCACGCGGCTGCCGTGAGCGCGGTGAGCGCGACCACAGCCGTGAGAACAGCGGCCATGTTCACGCGTCGACGTCGGCGGGGGATTCGGAGAGAGACGGGCATCGGTCGCCTTTCGCGTTCGGGTAGGCCAGATTCGCAGATGAGGGGTGCACTGCGCATCATCCGATCGGCTGGACCTTCGCGGTTCGACGGGCGCCTGGACCGTCTCCGACGACAGCGACGGCGCCCACCGCCCGCTCAGGGGGCAGTGGGCGCCGTCGTCGTCTCAGACGCGCGCTTCGACGAGATCCGCGTGGTGGATCGCGGCGACGTCCGGGTGGGCGCGCAGCCGCGACTTGAGGGCGTTCTCGCCGTACAGGCTGTGGATCGGGTTGCCCGGATCCTGGGTGACGCCGCGGGCCTGAGCGGCGAGTTCCGCGGGCAGTTCGATGATCGGCAGGGTTCTGTCCAGGGCGGGGTTGAAGAAGAACGGCACCGAGATGCGCTCATCGGGCGCCTGGGGTGAGATGACCCGGTGGTTGGTGGCCTTGAGGTAACCATCGGTGGCGTACTCCAGCAGCTCGCCGATGTTCACCACGAACGCGCCGTCGACAGGGGGAGCCGCGACCCACTCGCCGTCGCGCTCGACCTGGAGGCCGCCCTTTCCCGGCTCCACCCAGAGCAGGGTCAGGACGCCGGAGTCCTTGTGCGCGCCGACGCCCTGCTGAGGCTCGGGCTCATCTGTTCCCGGGTAGCGGACGATCTTGATCAGCGTGGACGGTTCGCCGAAGTTCGACTCGAAGTAGTCCTCTTCGGCGCCGAGCGCCAGAGCCCATGCCCGCAAGAGCTTCCGGGCGACATCGCTGAGCTTCGCGTGCCACTCGAGGACGACATCCCGCAGCTCGGGCTGAGCGGCCGGCCACAGGTTCGGGCCGATCAGACGGTTGAACGCGGGACCACCGGAGACCGTCTCGCGCTCAGGTCCGATGTCGATCTGCTCGCGCCAATCCACCTCGCCCTGGGTCCGCTCGCCGCCGACGCGGGTGTATCCGCGGAAGTGCGGGCTGTTGATGTTCTCGATCGCGAGCTTGTCCTCGACGGGCAGAGCGAAGAAGTCCCGCGCCGCCCGGTGGAGGCGCTCGGTCAGTTCGGGCGGAACACCGGTGCCCGTGAGATAGAAGAACCCCACGTCGTGAGTCGCCGCGCGCAGATCGTCACGGAACTGCGCAGCTGCTTCGGGTCCGGCATCGAGGCGGGACAGATCGAGGATCGGAAGGTTCAGGTCGGCCATGACCCGAGGCTAGGTCGAGGACGGGATGCCGCGCGAACAGTGTTGCGCCGCGTTACCGGAGGTGGGCGTGCGGAGATCGACGCGCGACGTGCTAATTTACTTGAGGTTAGGCATCCCTAACCTTTCCGATCTCAGAGAGTTCCGCCTGTGCTCGCGACCTTCCTCATCGGCCTCCGAGAGGGCCTCGAAGCGGCCCTCGTCGTCGGGATCCTCGTGGCGTATCTGTCACGGCTCGACAGGCGCGACGTCCTTCCGCGCCTGTGGGGCGGCGTCGGTCTGGCCATCGCCCTCGCGCTGGGCATCGGCGCCGTGCTCACCTTCGGAGCGTATGAGCTGACCTTCGTCGCGCAGGAGCTGATCGGCGGTCTTCTCTCGCTGCTCGCCGTCGCGATGGTGACCTGGATGATCTTCTGGATGCAGAAGGCCGGTCGCACCATGAAGAGGACGCTGGAGGGCGGGATCGACCGTGCGCTGGCGACCGGGGGCATGTGGGCGATCGTGCTCATCGGATTCGTCTCCGTGGCGCGCGAAGGCATCGAGACCACTCTGCTGCTCTGGTCGATGGTCCAGTCGTTCGGCAGCGCACCGCAGGCGCTGCTGGGGGCCGTGCTCGGCCTGGCGTGCGCCGCCGTCGCCGGGGTCCTGATCGCTCGAGGCGCCGTGCGCCTGGATCTGCGCCGGTTCTTCGCGTGGACCGGCGCCTTCCTCGTCATCGTGGCAGCCGGCGTCCTCGCCTACGCGGTCATGGATCTGCAGGAGGCCGGCGTGCTGCCCGGTCCGTTCACGGCGGCTGCGCCGATCGATCCGGTCACCGGTGCCGTGGCTGCGGGATTCTCCGGCTTCCCGTTCGGCTGGGCCTTCGACGTCAGCGCTGCGGTCCCACCGCGTGGCGCGCTCGCCGCGGTCCTGCAGGCCGTCTTCGGATTCATGCCCGCGATGACGTGGCTGCAGATCATCGCGTGGTCCCTGTACGTCGTCCTCGTCGGCGTGTTCTACGTGCGCGGCATCATGCCGCGCACACGCCGAACCTCCTCCGCTTCGGACGCCGCCGTCGCGGCATCCGCGCCATCCCTCATCCAAGGAGCATCATGAACACATCCCTTCGGCTCGTCGGCGTGCTCGCCGCCACCGCCACGGCGGCGCTCGTCCTGTCGGGGTGCGTCCCCAAGAGCGACACCGAAGGCGCAGCGGCACTGACGGTCTCGTCGACGGCCTCGGAGTGCGCCGTGTCGGATGCGTCGGCGCAGAGCGGAACCCTGACGTTCGAGGTCGTGAACGAATCGGACGAGATCACCGAGTTCTACCTGCTCGCCGAAGACGGCCTGCGCATCGTCGGCGAGGTCGAGAACATCGCACCATCGGCATCCCGCACCCTGACCGTCGTCGCCCAGCCCGGGGAGTACTTCACCCTCTGCAAGCCGGGCATGATCGGGGCGGGAGTCGGGAAGTCCGCCTTCACCGTCAGCGGCGAGACCGTCGCGATCGAGGGGGAGGACGCCGAGCAGAAGCAGCAGGCCGTCGACCTGTACGCCGCGTTCGTGAAGGACCAGGTCGGCCAGCTCGTTCCCGCGACCGAGGACCTCGTGGCCGCCTACGAGTCGGGCGATGACGAGACCGCGCGAACACTGTTCCCGCAGACGCGTGCGTTCTACGAGCGCATCGAACCGGTGGCCGAATCGCTCGGAGACCTGGACCCGCGCATCGACTACCGGGAAGTGGATGCCGTGGCCGAAGGACTCGACTGGACCGGGTTCCACCGCATCGAGAAGGATCTCTGGGTCCCCGCCGAGACGGCGCTGAACGCCGACGCGGCGACTCCGGCATGGCAGGGTTGGGCGCCGTCGACGACCGTCGAGCGCGCCGACTTCGGCGACACCCTTCTCGCCGACGTCCAGGAGCTCTACGACTACGTGCACTCCGCCGAGTTCACCGACGCGCTCGACGCCCAGGGCATCGCCGGCATCTCGAACGGTGCGATCGCACTGCTGGACGAGGTCGCCACCGGCAAGATCAGCGGTGAGGAGGACTGGTGGTCCGGCACCGACCTGTGGGACTTCGCCGCCAACGTCGAAGGCTCGAAGATGGCGTTCTCGCTGGTGCGCGACCTCGCCGCGGCACAGGGCGAGGACGGGGCCGCACTGGTCGATCGGATCGATGCCGGCTACGCGGATCTGGAGACCTCGCTCGCAGCCCACGGATCACTGGTCGACGGGTTCGTCTCGTACGGCGAGCTGACCGACGAGGACAAGCGCGAGTTCACCGACCTGATCAACGCACTGGCCGAGCCGCTGTCGCAGCTCACCGCTCTCCTGACGTGACCGATCAGCCGTCGGACGAAGCATCCTCCGGTCTCAGCCGCCGAGGGCTCTTCGGGATCGCCCTGGGCGCCGGTGCGGCAGGGATCGTCGCCGGTGTCGGTGCGAGTGCCGCCGTCGGCGCCGCCCTGGCGAGCACTGCGGCGGAGCCCGCCGCTTCGCACGCCTTCTTCGGCGAGCACCAGGCCGGGATCGCGACGCCCGTGCAGGAGCACCTGCACTTCGCCGCCTTCGACATGATGCCGCGGACGAACCGCGCGGATCTCATCTCGCTGCTCCAGGACTGGTCCTACGCCGCGTCCCGGCTCACCCAGGGGCTCGAAGTGAGTGCGACCGGCGCGGTCGGAGGCGACCCGGAGATGCCTCCGGACGACACCGGCGAGGCGCTCGGCCTGCCATCGGCATCTCTCACGATCACGTTCGGCTTCGGCGCATCGCTGTTCGAGGCCGAGGGAGCGGACCGGTTCGGTATCGCGGATCGCCGACCAAAGGCGCTCGCGCCGCTGCCGGCCTTCCTCGGAGACGATCTCGATCCGGGAAGCAGCGACGGCGACCTCTGCATCCAGGTGTGCGCGGACGACCCGCAGGTCGCGGTCCACGCGATCCGCAATCTCTCCCGCATCGCCTTCGGTCGTGCGCGCCTGCGCTGGTCGCAGCTCGGGTACGGGAAGACCTCGCGCACGAGTACGGATCAGGCCACGCCGCGCAATCTGTTCGGATTCAAGGACGGCACCGCGAACATCCTCGGCACCGATGCGGACGCCCTGCGCGCGCACGTCTGGGTGTCCGAGTCCGACGCGCCGGCATGGCTGGCCGGTGGCTCCTACCTCGTCGCGCGCAAGATCGCGATGCTGATCGAGACGTGGGATCGCGTGCGACTGGCCGAGCAGAACACGATCATCGGCCGGGACAAGGGCGTCGGCGCGCCGCTGTCCGGCGGCGACGAATTCACCGCGCCGGACTTCTCCGGAACTGCGATCGACGCCGCCAGTCACGTCCGGCTGGCGCATCCCGAGGCGAACGACGGCATCCGGCTGCTGAGGCGCGGCTTCAACTACGTCGGCGGCAACACCGAGCTCGGTCGGCTGGATGCCGGACTGTTCTTCCTGTCTTACCAGCGCGACCCCGCCCAGTTCGTCGCCGTGCAGCGGCGGCTGGCGACGGATCTGCTGAACGAGTACATCCGGCACGTCGGTTCGGGCATCTGGGCGATCCCGCCGGGAGCGCGGGCCGGCTCATTCGTCGGGGCTGGTCTGTTCGCCTGACGCCTCGTTCCGGCGGCGCTATGCCCGCGGCCGGCGGGATCCGGTCGGGTCGTTGCGCCGCGCCGGATCGGGAACGAGCGAGCGGTCCCGGAACAGCCATGCCGGTCGGGGTTCGACGAGCGGCCGGAACAGCCACCGCACCGGCTTGGTGGCGAGCACGACGGCGATCGCGACCGAGAGCAGGATGACGCTGGGCAGCCAGAGCCAGGTGGGCTCCGCGTCGCGCAGGATGCCGGATTCGCGGAACGGATACAGCACGAACGAGTGCAGGAGGTACACGTACATCGTGTACTGCCCGAACTGCGTCCACCAGGTGGTGCGCCGGGGGATGAGCACGAAGAACGCGGCGCTGAGCAGCAGCCCGATCAGGATCAGCAGGAGTCGCACGAGGCCGGACCACCACGTATCGACCCCGAGGGCGGAGTACGCGTCGTCGTAGAAGAACCACTTGTCCAGGTCGATGCTCGCCCAGATCTCCACCCAGTTCCACGCCACGAAGCCGTCGATCGCGAAGAGCACGACGGCGAGCGCACGCAGCCACCACGGCCGGAAGTCGATCAATCGGAACCTGTCGACGATGTCGTGCTCGCGCAGCCACCATCCGAGTACGAAGAACGGCAGGAAGCCGAGCGTCCGCGACAGCGAGAAGGTGCTGTCGACGTTGGGCAGGTAGCCGGCCCCGATCGAGATCAGCAGCGCCCAGAGCAGGGGCCAGCGCAGCAGGGCGAGGTAGGGGAGCACGAGTCGGAAGATGCCGAGGGCGAGCAGGAACCACAGCGTCCAGGACGGCTCGGTGAGATTCGGGGACGCCTGGCCTTCGACGAGCCATTTCGTCAGGGTCCACAGCATCTCGAAGATGACGTACGGCACCAGGATGTCCGTGATGACGCGCGCCATCTGGCGCTTGGTCGGCGGTGCGGACTTCGAGAAGTAGCCGGCGATGATCGCGAACGCGGGCATGTGGAACGCGTAGAACGACAGGTACAGCGCCATGGCGATGTCGGAGTCGTAGGTCAGACGCTGGATCGCATGCCCCAGGACCACCAGGACGATGCAGGCGTAGCGGGCGTTGTCCCAGAAGGGGACGCGTCGGCGGGGCCGCTGGATCGATCCGGTGATCGGGCCGGTCGGAGACTGTGCGGCACTGCTCATCCTCCGAGGCTACATTCCGGACGGGAATAAAGTTGTGCGCATCGCGTTGACACAGATACATTCAAACGAATACAAGCGGATGCCACGGCATCCGCTCCGAAGGACACGGAGCAGCACATGAGCGAGCAGGACGTCACCGCGGGGATGCAGTTCGGCATCTTCAGTGTCAGCGACATCACGCAGAACCCGGTCACGGGCGAGACGCCGAGTGAGGCGCAGAAGATCAAGGATGCGATCACGATCGCGAAGCACGTCGAAGAGGTGGGCCTCGACGTGTACGCCATCGGCGAGCACCACAATCCGCCGTTCTGGTCGTCGTCGCCATCGACGACACTCGCCGCGATCGCCGGTCAGACCGAGCGGATCATCCTGTCCACGTCGACCACGCTCATCACCACGAACGACCCGGTGAAGATCGCCGAGGACTTCGCAATGCTCCAGCACGTCTCCGACGGACGCACCGACATCATGCTCGGCCGAGGCAACACCGGCCCGGTGTACCCCTGGTTCGGCAAGGACATCCGTCAGGGCCTTCCGCTCGCGATCGAGAGCTACAACCTGCTGCACCGGCTGTGGCGTGAGGACGTCGTGGACTGGGAGGGCAAGTTCCGCACTCCGCTGCAGGGCTTCACATCGACCCCCCGTCCGCTCGATGGCGTCGCGCCGTTCGTCTGGCACGGGTCGATCCGCACCCCCGAGATCGCCGAGCAGGCCGCGTACTACGGCGACGGCTTCTTCGCGAACAACATCTTCTGGCCGAAGGAGCACTACCAGCGCCTCATCGAGCTCTACCGCCAGCGCTGGGCGCACTACGGGCACGGGGCTCCGGAGACGGCGATCGTCGGATTGGGCGGACAGGTCTTCATGCGACAGAACTCGCAGGACGCCGTGAACGAGTTCCGGCCCTACTTCGACAACGCGCCCGTGTACGGTCACGGTCCGAGCATGGAGGACTTCACGGAGATGACGCCGCTCACCGTCGGGTCGCCGCAGCAGGTCATCGATCGGTACGCGGCCATGCGCGAGACGTTCGGCGACTATCAGCGTCAGCTGTTCCTCGTCGATCACGCCGGGCTCCCGCTGAAGACGGTGCTCGAGCAGCTCGACATCCTCGGCGGCGAGGTCGTCCCCGCACTGCGTCGCGAGCTGGCGAAGAATCGGCCCGCTGAGACACCGGATGCCCCGACGCACGCCTCCCTGGTCGCGGCGGCCTACGGCGACGGCCCGACGCGCGAGGCCCGCCCCGGCGCCAACCGCGGAGACAACCTCACCGCCGGTTCGCCGTACCAGGACACTCCGCAGCCCGCGGGTGCCGCTTTCGGTCTCGGCCGGACGGAGGCATGACATGACCACGCGCCGCATCGCCGTCATCTCGGCAGGACTGTCGAACCCGTCGTCGACCCGCATGCTCGCCGATCGACTCGCCGCCGAGACGGCGCGGATGCTGACCGAGCAGGGCGACGAGGTCAGCGTCGACGTGATCGAGCTGCGCGATCTCGCGCACGACATCATGAACAATCTGCTGACCGGCTTCGCACCGCCCGCCCTGGAGACCGCGATCAACACGGTGGTCTCCGCGGATGCGCTGATCGCCGTCACGCCGATCTTCTCGACGAGCTACTCCGGACTGTTCAAGTCGTTCATCGACGTGCTCGATCCGGACTCGCTCACCGGCAAGCCCGTGCTGATCGGCGCGAACGCCGGGACCGCACGGCACTCGCTCGCGATCGACTACGCGATCCGTCCGCTGTTCGCCTATCTGCATGCCGAACCCGTCTCCACCGGCGTGTTCGCGGCGTCCAGCGATTGGGGCAGCGCGGCCGATGACGTCGCCCCGCTGGCCAAGCGCGTGGAGAAGGGGGCGAAGGAGCTCGCCGTAGCGATCTCGCGGAAGGATGCCGTGGCCGCCGGCGACCCGTTCGACCCGGCGACCTATCTGGGCGAGGGACGCTCGTTCGGCCACCTGCTCGGCGGTCTCGCGGGGGAGTGAACCGAGCATCGGTGCACAGCACGAAGGCCGCCCCATCGGGGCGGCCTTCTCGGTGCGGTCAACCGCTCTTGCGTCGGAACTCGCGGTGCGTCTGGGCTGAATGCGTCCCGTGGATGGCGGAATCGCCATCCAGGTGCGCCTCTCCCTGACGGCTCTGCGCGTTCTTCTTCTCGAGCGCTTCCTTGAACTTGCGCTTCATCTCGTCCGAAGAGGAGACGGCGTCGTCTGGCGTGCTCATGCCGTCAGCCTAGCCGGACGCCGGGTCGGAGGGGGAGGACATCTTCCGGCGCGCCCGGTGCCGGAGCGCGAGATCGATCAGCGCGCCGATCGCGACAGCGCAGATCACGGACACCACGATCGCGACGACCGGCCCGCCGGGCAGGACAGCGGCGATGAGGGCACCGATCGCCGACTGGTACGCCGCCCAGCCGGTGGCGGCCAGTGCAACGAGCGCGCAATAGCGCGGCAGCGGGATGCGGGTGGCGCCGGCGACCAGGTTGATCGCGAGACGGGCGAACGGGATGAACCGCGCCGTGAACAGCACCACGGTCGTGCCGGATTCCAGTCGCCCGCGTGCCCATCGCTGCGCGCGCTGGACACGTTCCGCCCGCATCCAGCGCCATCGGTCGATGCCCGCCCAGCGGCCGATGGCATAGCAGAGCAGATCGCCGGTCATCGCGGCCGCGGCGGCGCAGAGGACCACGGACCACAGCGGTGGCGCCCCCGTGGAGATGGAGAGCGCCCCGAGGGCGGTGACGGCGATCTCGCCGGGCACCACGACGAAGAACGCGTCTCCGAGTACGAGCAGGGACATCACCGCGAGGGCCCAGGGGCCGGTGACGAGTTCGGCGACGCCATCCGTGATCACCCGGACACTGTGGCCGTCCGAGGTGAACGGCAACCGAATCGGGGATAGCGGGTGACGGGCAGTCGTGCAACGGGTGAACTCTCCGCGACCACGGGTGCCGTCGGCGGCTGAGGGCGATCCGGCGCGGCATCCTGGCAGCGTGAGAGTCGCGATCGTGACCGAATCCTTCCTGCCGCACATGAACGGTGTGACGGGATCTGTCCTGCAGATCCTCCGTCACCTCGAGCGCGAGGGGCACTCCGCCCACGTGCTCGCCCCGGATGCCGTCGGCATCCCCGCTTCCCTCTTCGGCGCCCGCGTCGAGCCGGTCCCGAGCCTCGCGCTTCCCGGCTACCGCAACGTCCGTGTCGGTGCGGCCACGGCGCACCGGGTCGCGGCATCCCTCCATCAGTTCCGCCCGGATGTCGTCCATCTCGCCTCGCCCTTCGCGCTCGGCTGGCGCGGAGCGCTCGCGGCCGCACGACTGGATGTCCCGGCCGTCGCCGCGTATCAGACCGATGTCGCCGCCTATACCGAGCGCTATCGCCTCGCCGCGACCACCGCGTTCGCGCAGAACCACATCCTGCGGCTGCACCGACGCGCGACCCTCACGCTGGCTCCCTCGACGGAGTCCGAGCGGCAGCTTCAGGATCTCGGCGTGGACCGGATCCGCCGATGGGGCAGAGGCGTCGATGCCGATCGGTTCCATCCGGGTCGCCGGGACGCCGGGTGGCAGCGCGTCACGGACGGCGACGTCCTCGTCGGCTACGTCGGGCGGCTGGCCGCCGAGAAGCAGGTCGAGGATCTGCGCGTCCTGCAGGACATCCCCGGCGTGCGCCTGGTGATCGTGGGAGACGGGCCGGCGCGTGCGCGTCTCGAGACCGTCCTTCCGCGTGCACTGTTCCTCGGGCATCTGGACGGCGACGACCTTGCGGACGCGATGGCGTCGTTCGACATCTTCGTGCACCCGGGGGAGAGCGAGACCTTCGGGCAGACCCTGCAGGAGGCCCACGCCAGCGGGGTCCCGATCGTGGCCACGGGCCGCGGAGGTCCGCTGGACCTGGTCCGCATGGGGATCGACGGGTGGCTTTATCGCCCCGGCGACCTGGGCGATCTGCGCATGCGCGTGGCGGACCTCGCCGGCGACGCGCGCAAGCGGCGCGCCTTCGGCGAAGCCGGACGGGATGCCGTGACCGGGCGCACCTGGAGTGCGGTGTGCGCGCAGCTGCTGGATCACTTCGACGAGGCGGCGACGCTGCACCGTGTGGACGGTTCGCTGCGCTCGTCGCGGGTGCGTCGGCCGGAGCCCGTCGTGACGCATCCCCCTCGTCGGTGGACCCGCTACGTGGCGCTGGGGGATTCGCTCACGGAGGGACTGTGCGATCCGGCACCCGACGGCGCGCTGCGCGGGTGGGCCGACCGCCTGGCACTGCTGCTGGCCGCGCGCGGCGGCCTGCATTACGCGAACCTCGCCGTACGCTCGCGGAGGGTGGACGATGTGTGCGGTGAGCAGCTGCAGCGGGCGCGGGAGCTTCGGCCGGATCTCGTCTCGATCCTCGTGGGCGCGAACGACCTGGTCCGCTCCCGGGCCGACGTCGCCGCACTCGCCGCTCGAGTCGAGGACGCGGTGCGCACCCTCCGGTCCGATGGCGCCGATGTGCTGCTCGTGACGCCGTTCCTCCCCGACCGCCGTGCTGCCGGACTGTTCGCGCGGCGCTTCGCCGCCTTCGCGAGCGCGCTCGCCGCAGTCGCCGAGCGCACCGGTGCGATGCTGCTGGACACCGACCTGCACTCCTCGCTCGCCGATCGTTCGAACTGGGGCGAGGACCTGGTCCACCTCGGCAGCAGAGGACATCGGTTCCTCGCGTACCGGGCCGGTGAGATCCTCGACGTCCCGCATGCGGAGACGCTGGGTGCTCTGGATGCCGTGCTGCACGATGCCGAGCCGACGACGCGGGCGGCGTGGTGGCGCGAGCACGCGCTGCCGTGGGCCTGGCGCCGGATGCGCGGCCGGGTGGCCGGAGACGGTCGGGTCGCCAAGCACGACGACTACGTGTACATCGGTCGCTCGACGAGTCTGCGCGAGGCGCACGTACGGTGAGTCCCGACCGCGGATTCCCGCTGTGATCGCGGGATTCGCCGCCCTCGCTGGTAGGCTGGCGGGGAGTGGAACCGGTGAGAAGCTGGTCCCCTGTGGTGGGTTCCTCGGCACGACGCGTCGGGTGGTCTTCTACTGGTGGCCAGCGCAGGTGAGATTCGCGGGATTGCCCGCGCGCCCGGACTCTCCGTCTTCACTCCGATGCACGCTCGCGGATCACACGGACCCGCGAGAGGAAACAAAGAAGGAGAGACCTCTTGGAAGGTCCTGAAATCACCGCCACCGAGGCCGTTCTCGACAACGGCCGCTTCGGCACCCGCACCATCCGCTTCGAGACCGGACGCCTCGCTCAGCAGGCTCAGGGCTCGGTCGCGGCCTACCTCGACGGCGAGACCATGCTGCTGTCGGCGACCTCCGCAGGCAAGCACCCGCGCGAGGGCTTCGACTTCTTCCCGCTGACGGTCGACGTCGAAGAGCGCTCGTACGCCGCGGGCAAGATCCCCGGTTCGTTCTTCCGCCGCGAAGGCCGCCCCTCCACCGAGGCGATCCTCGTCTGCCGTCTGATCGACCGTCCGCTGCGTCCGTCGTTCGTCGACGGACTGCGCAACGAGGTCCAGATCGTCATCACCGTCCTGTCGATCGCCCCCGGCGAGTTCTACGACGCGCTCGCGATCAACGCCGCATCCGCGTCGACCCAGATCTCGGGACTGCCGTTCTCCGGCCCGATCGCCGGCGTCCGCCTGGCGTTCATCCCCGGCCACGGCCAGCACGCCGACCAGTGGGTCGCCTTCCCGACCGCCGAGCAGGTCTCGGAGGCCGTGTTCGACCTCATCGTCGCCGGTCGTGTGGTCACCAAGGCCGACGGCACGGAAGACGTCGCGATCATGATGGTGGAGGCCGAGGCCACCGAGAACAGCTGGAACCTCATCAAGGGCGGCGCCACCAAGCCCAACGAGGAGGTCGTCGCGCAGGGCCTCGAAGCATCGAAGCCGTTCATCGCGCAGCTGGTCAAGGCTCAGGCCGAGCTGGCAGCCACGGCATCCAAGGAGCCGGGTGTCTACCCCGTCTTCCTGCCGTACAGCCAGGAGACCTACGACTTCGTCGCGCAGCGCGCGTACGACGATCTCGTCGGCGTCTACCAGATCGCCGACAAGAAGGAGCGTCAGAGCGCCGACGACGCCATCAAGGAGCGCGTCCACGCCGAGCTGATCGCGGCTGTCGAAGCCGGCGAGCTGCAGGCCGTCGCGACCCTCGAGTTCTCGGCGGCGTACAAGTCCGTCACCAAGAAGATCGTCCGCGGACGCATCCTCACCGACAGCATCCGCATCGACGGTCGCGGCCTCGCCGACATCCGTCCGCTGGATGCCGAGGTCCAGGTCATCCCTCGCGTGCACGGTTCGGCGATCTTCCAGCGCGGCGAGACCCAGATCATGGGTGTCACCACGCTGAACATGCTCAAGATGGAGCAGCAGATCGACTCGCTGTCCCCGACCACGAGCAAGCGCTACATGCACCACTACAACTTCCCGCCCTACTCGACCGGTGAGACCGGACGCGTCGGGTCGCCGAAGCGTCGCGAGATCGGGCACGGCTTCCTGGCCGAGCGCGCACTCGCACCCGTGCTGCCCAGCCGCGAGGAGTTCCCCTACGCGATCCGTCAGGTCTCCGAGGCGCTGAGCTCCAACGGCTCGACGTCGATGGGCTCGGTCTGCGCTTCGACCCTGTCGCTGCTGAACGCTGGTGTGCCGCTGCGTGCACCCGTCGCCGGCATCGCCATGGGCCTGGTGTCCGATGAGGTCGACGGTCAGACCCGCTACGCGGCGCTGACCGACATCCTCGGCGCCGAGGACGCCCTGGGCGACATGGACTTCAAGGTCGCCGGTACGAGCGAGTTCGTCACGGCCATCCAGCTGGACACGAAGCTCGACGGCATCCCGTCCGAGGTCCTCGCCGGCGCCCTGACGCAGGCGAAGGACGCGCGTCTGACGATCCTGAACGTGCTCAACGCCGCGATCGACGCGCCCGACGAGATGGCACCGACCGCTCCGCGCGTGATCAGCGTCCAGATCCCGGTCGACAAGATCGGCGAACTGATCGGCCCGAAGGGCAAGACGATCAACGCGATCCAGGATGAGACCGGTGCGCAGATCTCCATCGAGGAGGACGGCACCGTCTACATCGGCGCGACCGACGGCCCCTCGGCCGAGGCCGCCCGTGCGCAGGTCAACGCGATCGCCAACCCCACCAACCCTGAGGTCGGCGAGCAGTTCCTCGGCACCGTCGTGAAGATCGCCACGTTCGGCGCCTTCATCTCGCTGCTGCCCGGCAAGGACGGCCTGCTGCACGTCACCGAGGTGCGCAAGCTCGCCGGTGGCAAGCGCGTCGAGAACGTCGACGACGTGCTCTCGGTCGGCCAGAAGATCCTCGTGAAGATCACGAAGATCGACGACCGCGGCAAGCTGTCGCTCGAACCCGTCCTGGACGACGCTCCCGCGGCCGACGCGGCACCGGAGACCGAGGCCGCCGAGGCCTGATCCTCTGATCGATCGAAGACCCGGATCCACCCCGCCGAGGGGAGGATCCGGGTCTTCTTCGTGTGCGACGTGATGAAAACGTTATGACGAATTCTCCTGGCGTTCGCCGGATCGGCGGGGCACGGCGGGATCGTCCTTTACTCTCGTAAGGAAAGCACCGGGGGTGCACACAGCGCATGAAAGTGCAGGTCGACTCGCGGGGGTGAGAGCATGCGGATATTCGGCGTCGGTACAGCCGGGACACCCGAAGCCGCCGAGCGCGCGCTGTCGCAGCATCCGTCCGCTCCGATCCCAGTGGTCGGACCGGGCGTCGGCGAGACGATGCGGGTCCCGCTCGGCGAGACCGGATTCGAAACCTTCCCGCTCATGCTGGGTGCTGCCGAGTTCGGCTGGAACGTCGATCTCGAGACGAGTCACGACATCCTCGACCGCTATGTCGAGTTCGGTGGCAACGCCGTGCACACGGCGGACGGCTTCTCCGGCGGACGCAGCGAGCACATCATCGGTCAGTGGCTGCGCTCGCGCGGGCGTCGCGACGGGATCGTGCTCAGTGCGCGGATCGGATCGCACGCCGACAACCCCGGTCTCGGCTCGGTCAACCTCGTGCGCGCTGTCGAAGGATCGCTCACGCGCCTCGGAGTCGAGCGCATCGATGTGCTCTATCTGGACGCCACGTTCGACGCGACGACGAACGTCGAAGACACGCTGGCGACCGTGGAGTGGTTGCGTGAGGCGGGGAAGATCGGCTCGGTCGGAGCATTCGGATTCAGCCCTGAACGGCTCGTCGAGGCGCGTATCCTGGCCTCGGCCGGATACCCGCGGATCGAGGTGCTCGATGCGCCATACAACCTCGTACGCCGTCAGCCGTTCGAAGGCGACATGCGGCTGGTGGCTGGCGCGCAGACACTGGCCGTTACGCCGTCGCACGCGCTCGAGCACGGATTCCTCTCGGGACGTCACCGCAGCAAGGCTCTCGCGGCACAGGGTGTGCGAGGACTGCAGCTGCGCGAACACCTGAACCGACGAGGCAACCGCATTCTGAAGGCGCTCGATCAGGTGGCGAGCGACGTGCAGGTTCCCGTCGCCGCGGTGTCGATCGCGTGGCTGCTCGCGCAGCGCACGGTCGTCGCCCCGATCGTGAACACGTTCGCGGTGCAGCACGTCGACGAGCTGATGCAGGGCGCCGGTGTCGCTCTGTCGCGTCAGCAGATCGCCGACCTCACCCGCGCGGGCGACTGACCATCCGCGCTGCTCGGTTAGGCTGGATGAGCCCACCGAAGGTGGCGGGCGACGAAGCGAGCGGGTTGTGACGCACTACATCTATCTGGTCAGGCATGGCGAACATCAGGATGCCGAGCACGGCGTCGATGACGGACCCCTCTCTCCTCGGGGGCAGCGGCAGGCGGAGCTGATCGCCGACAGGCTGTCGGGACTCCCGCTCGACGCGGTGTGGCATTCTCCGCTGGTGCGGGCGACGGAGACGGCGCGCGCGATCGCGGCGCGGCTGCCCGCCGTGGACCCTGAGCCCTCCGCTCTGCTGTTCGACTGCGTGCCGACCGGGCTGACGGAGGACACTCCTGCGGCGTTCGAGCCGTTCTTCGGCGCCGTCACGGATGCCGAGATCGAAGCGGGCGGGGCGCAGATGGCCGACGCGGTCAACGAGTTCCTGGTGCGCAAGCAGGGGGACGTGCACGAGGTGCTCATCACGCACAATTTCGTGATCTCATGGTTCGTGCGCGAAGTCCTCGGGGCGCCGGAGTGGCGGTGGATGACGCTGAATCAGGCGCACTGCGGTCTGACGGTCATCGCGCAGAAGCAGGGGAGACCCTGGACCCTGCTGACCCACAACGACCTGGGGCATCTGCCTGTCGAACTGCGCACCGGCCTCCCGGACGCCGTCCCGGTCTGACCGGCGTTCAGTCGAGGCGCTTGCGGTACCAGCGCGTCGCGTTCGGGTTCTCGTTGTACCGGTCGATCTGGTGGAACCCGCTGCGCGCGTAGAGCCCGCCGGCGGCCTCGAGCGTGTGGTGCGTGTCGAGCACGAGTTCGGCGGCACCCCATTGCCTGGCCCGCAGCTCGAGCTCCTCCAGGATCGCGCGCCCCCAGCCCTTTCCGCGGGTCTCGGGCCGAAGGAACAGGTGCTTGACCTCGTAGCGGATGCCGGCATCCGCATCCTCCAGGCGCCGGATGCCACCGCAGCCGATGGCGGCACCGGCAGGTCCGGCCAGCAGGAAGACGCCGGCCGGGGGCTCGAACGCTGCGGGGATCGGGAACGTCGGCGTGTACGTGCCGCCAGGGAACTCCGCGGCCCGAAGGTCGAAGTATTCGGTGAGGGTCGCGTGCGCCTCGGGATCGGCGGGAGAGACGGCGCGGAATTCGAGCATGCGAACAACGCTACCCGCGCCGATCGTGCGCCGAATCGCGGATGCTCGGGTGTCTCCTCGGCGTGTCGCGCCCGTGCCACACCGATCGTGCGGCGACCCATCCGGAATTCGGCACGCGCACCCGTGCCGCGTGACCGGCGGCACCCACCGCGAAATAGACTGGAAGCATGACCATGCAGGTAGCACTCGTCGGCGGAACCGGGAAACTCGGTTCGATCATCGGCACGGTGATCGATGAACTCGACGGCTTCGAGGTCGCCCGTGTCCTCACCTCGACGAGCGATTGGTCCGAGCTCGACGGCGCGGACCTCGTCGTCGACGCGTCGACTCCGCAGGTCAGCGTCGATGTCGTCCGGGCAGCGGTCGATCGTCGTCTGAACGTCCTGGTCGGCACGTCCGGCTGGTCGAACGAGCGCATCGCGCTGGTGCGCCCGCTGGTGGATGCCGCCGAGACCGGCGCGGTCTTCATCCCGAACTTCTCGCTCGGATCCGTCCTCGGATCCGCCCTGGCGGCCGCGGCCGCACCGTTCTTCGATTCGGCCGAGATCGTCGAGGCGCATCGGGACACGAAGATCGACTCGCCCAGCGGAACAGCGGTGCGCACCGCCGAACTCATCGCGGCCGCACGTGTCGAGCAGGGACCCGTGAGCGCCCCGCACGTCGATCAGCGCGCACGCGGGCAGCAGGTCGCCGGAGTCCCGATCCATTCGCTGCGGCGACCCGGGGTGATCGCCCGCCAGGACATCGTGCTCGCGGGCCCCGGCGAATCCTTGACGTTCACGCACGACACGGTCGAGCCCGCGCTCGCGTACGCCCCCGGCATCCGTCTCGCCGTGCCCTTCGCCCTGAATGCGCGCGGAGTGGTCGTGGGGCTGGAGAACATCGTCGACATCGGCATCCGAGCCAGGTCGTGATGGCACGCATCGGCGTCGCCCTGATGGGCGTCTGCTTGATCCTGTACTTCGTCGTCGCGGGCCAGCAGGCGTTCCTCTACATCAGCACGGGGGAGCCCATCGCGATCGTCATGGGCGCAGCACTCATCGTCCTTCCGCTGATCGGCGTGTGGGCGCTCGTGCGCGAGATCCAGTTCGGCATCTCGGCTGACCGGCTGGGACGACGGCTCGATGCCGAGGGCGGGATGCCGGAGGCCGAGACCGAGCTCACTCCGAGCGGGAAGATCGGCAAGGAGGATGCCGAAGGCATCGTCGCCCGGTACCGCACGGCGGCGGAGGATGCACCGGACGACTGGAGGGCGCAGTACCGTCTCGGTGTGGTGCTGGATGCGGCGGGGCGTCGCAAGGACGCCCGCGCCGGCATCCGCGAAGCGATCCGGGTGGAGAAGCAGACCCGCTGAGGCCTGCTTCTCCAGCGGGAAGCTCAGGCGAGCGTGGCCTCGAGCGTGATCTCGATGCCTGCGAGCGCCTGCGAGACGGGGCATCCGGTCTTGGCACCCTGCGCGATCTCCTGGAAGGCCTCGGCCGACAGGCCGGGGACGGACGCGTTCACGTTCAGGTGGCTGCCGGTGATGCCTGTGCCGGGCTTGAAGGTGACGGACGCCGTGGTGTTGACGCGCTCGGGCGGAGTGCCGTTCTCGGCGAGCGCATTCGAGAGCGCCATGCTGAAGCACGACGCGTGCGCAGCGGCGATGAGTTCCTCGGGAGTGGTGGTCGTCTCGGAGCCCTCGCTGCGGGCCTTCCAGTCGATCGGGAAGGTGCCGAGATGCGACGACGAGAACGAAACGGTACCCGATCCCTCGGTGAGAGAACCGGTCCAGGTGGTGGCGGCTTCGCTGGTGACGGGCATGATGTTCCTCCGAAGGGTCAGGCGGGCTGTGTGGTCAGCCTATCGACCATGCCGTGCCCGCGGAACCGGTCGATCAGGCGGCGGGCGCCTCGCGCCCGACGATTCCTGCGCGTTGCAGCAGAAGATAGATCTGGCAGCCGAGGCAGAAGCCGAACGCGGCGTTCAGGAACGCGGCGATGAACGCGGCAGCGGCCGCGATCGGCAGCGCCCATGGCACACCGAACAGGTGCAGCAGGATGCCGATGCCGGTGACGAACAGCCCGACGCCCTGCGCGAATCGCGGCGGGCGAGGATCCTCCAGCTCGGCCGGCGGTGCGAGGCGCGGGCGGACGAAGCGGCGGAAGAGCACACCCCACGGCGCCGTGCGCGGCCGGGCGGCGCCCCAGAGGAACAGCAGCGCGATCACGACGAGCAGCAGGAAGCCGGCGCTCAGCAGCGACGTGTCGACGAGGGCGAGCACGAACGCGATCAGCAGCAGCACGGCCGTGATACCGGCGGCGAACCGCGGACCTCGGGGATCGATGCCTGCGGGTGAGGGACTGTGGGACATGACTGCTCCGGTCTGCGCGTCTCAGACGGCGGCGAGGGCTTCGACGAGGGCGTGCGGGTGCGGCACGCCGTTGAAACGGGCGCGGACCGCGCCCGTGCGGTCGACGACGAAGGTCGTCGGCGTCTGGAGGACCCGGTACCGGCTGGACAGGTCGGGACGATGGGTCAGATCGACCTCGACGTGGGCGAGTCCTTCCTCGCTCGAGGCGAGACCGCCCAGCATCCGCCGCACCTGCGGGCATCGCGCGCACATCTCGGTGCTGAACTGGACGAGCGTCGCCCTGGACCCCCAGTCGCCGGCTGTGTCGGCGGGGTCGACCCGCAGGTGACCCCCGCCGCGGCGTCGGCCGTCGAGCAGGCGCAGGGTCACGCCGATGATCACGGTGAGCACGATCAGCGCTCCCGCGATCCCGATGGCCAGTGCGGGCGACATGGATCGAGAGTACGACCGGACCACGAGATCCTTGGCCGTTGTTGCGAAGCGTGACGAAACGCCGATGTCGTCGGGGTGGCGGTATCGTGTGGAGCATGAGCGAAGCCGTCCCGACGCCGTACGAAGACCTGCTCCGTGAAGTGCTGGAGACCGGCACGCACAAGGACGACCGCACCGGCACGGGCACGGTCAGCGTGTTCGGCAGGCAGCTGCGTTTCGACCTGTCGCAGGGCTTCCCTCTCATCACGACCAAGCGCGTGCATTTCAAATCCATCGCCTACGAACTGCTCTGGTTTCTCCGAGGCGACTCCAACGTGCGCTGGCTGCAGGACAACGGGGTCACCATCTGGGACGAGTGGGCGGATGCCTCGGGCGACCTCGGCCCGGTCTACGGAGTGCAGTGGCGTTCGTGGCCGACGCCGGACGGCGGTCACATCGACCAGCTCTCGGACGTCATCGAGCAGATCCGGAAGTCGCCGGACTCGCGTCGCCTGATCGTCTCGGCGTGGAACCCGGCGGACATCCCCGACATGGCGCTCGCGCCGTGCCACGCGCTGTTCCAGTTCTACGTGGCCGACGGCAGGCTGTCGTGCCAGCTGTACCAGCGCAGCGCCGACCTGTTCCTCGGCGTCCCGTTCAACATCGCCTCCTATGCGCTGCTGACGCAGATGATCGCGCACCAGGTCGGGCTGGAGCCCGGTGACTTCGTGTGGACGGGCGGCGACTGCCACATCTACGACAACCACGTCGAGCAGGTCCGCGAGCAGCTCACCCGCGAGCCGTATCCGTATCCGAAGCTCCGCTTCGCGCGGAGGCCGGAGTCGGTGTTCGACTACGCGTACGACGACTTCGTGATCGAGGACTACCAGCACCACCCGCCGATCCGTGCGGCGGTGGCGGTATGACCTGGGTCGGCCTGATCTGGGCCGAAGCCCGCGGGGGAGTGATCGGCGCCGAAGGCGGCATGCCGTGGCGCATCCCTGAGGACATGGCGCATTTCAAGGACATCACACTCGGCGCTCCCGTGATCATGGGACGAAAGACCTGGGACTCCCTTCCTGAGCGGTTCCGGCCGCTCGAGGGGCGGGAGAACGTCGTCATCACGCGCCAGCAGGACTGGTCGGCCGACGGCGCGCGTCGCGCGGCGAGCGTGGCGGAAGCCGTTCGCGGTCTCGACGAGGTCTGGATCATCGGCGGTGCCGAGATCTATGCGCAGGTCATCGGAGACGCCGATCGCCTTGAGGTGACGGAAGTCGATCTCGACGTCGACGGCGACGCCTTCGCGCCCGACAAGACGGGCTGGCGCCTCGTCTCCGAGGGCGACTGGCAGACCTCCCGTACCGGCGTCCGCTATCGGTTCCTCCGCTACGAGCGCTGATGCCCACCGCGCTGATCACCGGAGCGAGCGCCGGGCTGGGGGCCGAGTTCGCCAGGCAGCTGGCCGGGCGCGGGGCCGACCTGATTCTCGTGGCGCGCTCCGCCGGAGCACTGGACGCCCTCGCAGAACAACTGCGGGCGCACGACGGGGTGGCCGTCGAGGTGCTGGCGGCCGACCTTCTGGTCGACGCCGACCTCGCTCGTGTCGTCGCTCGGATCGGCGACACCGAGCATCCGGTCGACCTGCTGGTGAACAACGCCGGATTCGGTCTGCCGCTGCACTTCGCGGACAACGACATCGACGACGAGGTGCGGCACCTGCGGCTGCACGTCGAGGTGTCGATGCGTCTCATGCATGCGGCGCTCGGGGTCATGCGCGGCCGTGGCGGACGGATCATCAACGTGGCATCGGTCGCCGGCTTCATCTCCCGGTCCACGTATTCGGCATGCAAGTCCTGGCTGATCGGGTTCAGCCGCTGGGCGAACGCGGAGTACGCATCGGACGGCGTCACGGTCACCGCGCTGTGCCCCGGGTTCACGCACACGACCTTCCACGAGCGGATGGGCCTGGCGCCGGGCGAGGAGGGCGTTCCGTCTCTCATGTGGCTCGATGCGGCAGACGTCGTCCGGGATGGCCTGCGGGATGCCGCACGCGGACGCGCCGTGTCGGTTCCGTCGCTGCGCTACAAGGCGATCGTCGCGCTGACGACGGTGCTTCCGGCCTCTCTGACCTCGCGCGTGGCCCGCCGCGGTCGCGTCTGACCGGAGCCGCGCAGGGCGCTCAGCGGAATCGCCCGAGGCCGATCCCGGCGTAGGCGATCGCCGCGATCGTCTCGCCGTCGGTGATCCTGCCGTCGGCGATCATGCGGAGCACCTCGTCGAACGGCACCCAGGACACCTCGTCGATGCCCTCTTCGGCTCGGGCGTCGCCGCCGTCCACGCTGTGGAGATCGCGGGCGAGGAAGACGTGCTCCGGAGCGACCGTGACGCCGTTGAGCGCATTCATGGTGCCCAACGGCACCCACTGGGCGGCCTGAAACCCGGTCTCCTCCCGCAGCTCCCGCTGGGCGGCCACAAGCGGATCCTCGCCGTCGCTGCCGCCGGCGGGGACTTCGATCGACCGGCCGATCGTGTACCGATCGAGGCCGACGAGGCACACGCGCTCCCGGTCGTCGACGGCCACGATGAACACGGCCGGATGACGCATGGTCACGACACCGTAGATCCCGCGGCCACCGGGGCCGGTCACGGCATCCTCTCGGACCGAGATCCACGGATTCTCGTACACGACGCGGGAATCCTCGGTCTGCCAGGTCATGCGGGCGAGTGTATCTCCGCACGGGAGCCGGTGCCGAACCGATACGCTGGGAGCATGACGCACTCGGGCAACCCTTTCGGACAGGTTCTCGTCGCGCTCGTCACTCCGATGACGGCCGACGGCGAAGTCGACTGGCCCGCCGTCGAGAAGCACATCGACGACGTCATCACCGCGGGTGCTGACGGCGTCGTCGTGACGGGAACGACCGGTGAGACCTCGACCCTGACGGATGCCGAGAAGCTCAAGCTCGTCGAGGTCGGCAAGTCGGTGTCATCCGGCCGCGCCAGCATCATCACGGGCGGAGGCTCGAACGAGACCGCGCACGCGATCGAGCTGTACAAGGCGAGCGAGAAGGCCGGCGCGGACGGCATCATGATCGTCACGCCGTACTACAACAAGCCGACTCAGGCCGGCATCCTGACGCACTTCCGTCTGGTCGCCGACGCCACCGACCTTCCGGTGATCCTGTACGACATCCCCGGCCGCACCGGTGTGCCGATCAAGTACGAGACGATCCTGCGTCTGGCGAAGCACCCGAACATCCTCGCGGTGAAGGACGCCAAGGGCGACTTCAGCGAGGTGAGCCGGGTGCTCAACCAGACCGACCTGATGTACTTCTCCGGCGATGACGCGAACGCGCTGCCGCACCTCTCGATCGGTGCCACCGGGCTCATCGGCGTGACGGCCAACATCACGGCGACGCCGTACCGCACCATCGTCGATGCCGTGAACCGCGGTGATCTCGCGGCGGCCACCGCCGAGCACAAGCGGCTCGAGCCGCTCGTCCGGGCAGTCATGACGCACGTGCCGGGCACGGTGTCGGCGAAGTACATCCTGCACGGGCTGGGACGCATCTCCAGCCCCCGCGTCCGCCTTCCCCTCGTGGGACCGGAGGAGTGGGAGGCCGCGCTCATCGAGGACGAGCTCGCTCTCGTCACCGACGTGCCAGGCGCCGACTTCTCCAACTTCCGCCCCGACCGCAACGCGGCCGCCGGCGGTGCGCTGCCGAAGGTGCACGGCACGACGCGCTGAGACATCACGGGCGCGGAGCGCGCCTGACGCACGACCGGGCGCGCGACGCGCCCGACAGAGGAGACAGCATGTCCATCCCGATCGCCGAAGCAGCACCTCTCGAGGAAGGGACCCTGCGCGTCACACCGCTCGGCGGTCTCGGCGAGATCGGCCGCAACATGACCATGTTCGAGATCGACGGCAAGATCCTGATCGTCGACTGCGGCGTGCTCTTCCCCGAGGAGCACCAGCCAGGCGTCGACCTGATCCTGCCCGACTTCGAGCCGATCCGCGATCGTCTCGACGACATCGTCGGTGTGGTCCTGACGCATGGTCACGAGGATCACATCGGCGCTGTTCCCTACCTGTTGCGCCTGAAGAACGACATCCCGCTGATCGGCTCCGGACTGACGCTCGCGCTCGTCGAGGCGAAGCTCAAGGAGCACAGGATCAAGGCCTTCACTCTCACGGTGAAGGAGGGCCAGCAGGAGCAGGTCGGCCCGTTCGACCTCGAGTTCGTCGCGGTCAACCATTCGATTCCGGATGCCCTGGCCGTCGTCGTCCGCACCACAGCGGGCCTCGTGCTCGCGACCGGTGACTTCAAGATGGATCAGCTCCCGCTGGACGGACGCATCACCGATCTCCGCGCCTTCGCGCGTCTGGGCGAGGAGGGCGTCGATCTCTTCCTGGTGGACTCCACGAATGCGGACGTCCCCGGCTTCACGCCGACGGAGCGCTCGATCGGTCCAGTGCTCGATCAGGTCATCGCCAAGGCGCCGCGACGCGTGATCGTCGCCAGCTTCTCGAGCCACGTGCACCGGGTGCAGCAGGTCATCGACGCCGCTCACGCGAACGGGCGCCGTGTCGCCTTCCTCGGCCGAAGCATGGTGCGCAACATGACGATCGCCGAGCAGCTCGGCTACCTGAGCGTTCCGGATGGCGTCCTGATCGACTACAAGAAGGCGCGCGATCTCCCAGACGATCAGATCGTCTTCATGTCCACGGGGTCCCAGGGCGAGCCGATGGCCGTGCTGAGCCGCATGGCGAACCTGGACCACGCGATCGAGGTGGGCGAAGGCGACACCGTGATCCTCGCCTCGAGCCTGATCCCGGGGAACGAGAACGCCGTCTACCGCGTGATCGACGGCCTCACGAGGCTGGGCGCCAACGTGGTGCACAAGGCGAACGCCAAGGTGCACGTGTCCGGCCACGCCGCCGCCGGCGAGCTGATCTACTGCTACAACATCCTCAAGCCCAAGAACGTGCTGCCCGTCCACGGCGAATACCGGCACCTGATCGCGAACGCGAAGCTCGCGCAGGACACCGGCATCCCCGAGGAGAATACGATCATCGCCTCGAACGGCACCATCATCGATCTCAAGGACGGCAACGCGCGCGTGGCCGGTCAGCTCGATCTCGGCTTCGTGTACGTCGACGGCTCGACGGTCGGCGAGATCACGGATGCCGATCTGAAGGATCGCCGGATCCTCGGCGAAGAGGGCTTCGTCTCGGTCATCGTGGTGGTGGATGCCGGAACGGGCCGCATCATCACAGGACCTGAGATCCACGCGCGGGGCATCGCGGAGGACGACGCCGTGTTCGACGACGTGGTTCCGAAGATCGTCGCCGCGCTCAAGGAGGCGTCGGGCAACGGGGTCCGCGATACGCACGCGCTCTCGCAGGTCGTCCGTCGCACGATCGGCCGCTGGGTCAATCAGAAGCTGCGTCGGCGTCCGATGATCGTCCCGCTCGTCATCGAGGCGTGACGAGGCGTGCGGCTCCGCATTCACGGCTGAGCGTCATCACGACGTAACAGGGTGCCACTACGCTCCTGTCATGTCGGACCCGCATCAGCTCCGCCCCGCCGTCCAGGCGGATGCCGCCTTCCTAGCCGACATGGTCGTCGAGGCGGCGAACTGGCGTGCCAGCAGCACGCGGCCGCGACATGAGGTGGTCGCGTCCGCAGAGCACCGCCGGTACATCGCGGGATGGATGCGCCCCGCGGATGCCGGATTCGTCGCGCTGGTGGACTCCGGCGTCCCGATCGGCGCGGCCTGGTATCGGATGCTGCCGCGGAGCGACCCCGGGTTCGGATACATCGGGACGGGCGTTCCCGAGCTCATCATCGGCGTCCGCCCGATCTGGCGGGGGCGCGGCGTCGGACGGACCCTTCTGCGCGCGCTCGTCGCGCATGCGGCGGCGCAGGGCCATCGCCGCATCAGCCTCAGCGTCGAACGCGACAACCACGCCGCATCGCTCTACCGCGGCGAGGGGTTCGTCGTGACGGAGAACGGGCTGCTCAGGCAGACGATGGTGCACCGGATCGGGTGAGCGCGATGCTCCGGGATCCCGCGGAAAGCCGCGTCACTGCGGGCAAACGTCTGACCCCCGCAATACCGTAGACCACATGGCCAGAAGCACCACGAAATCCGCGCGCGCGACCGAGAGCGCGTCAGCGCGCTCGAAGCAGCAGACGGGATCGCGGTCGTCAGCGAAGGCCGCCCCCGCCCCGAAGAAGTACATCGACGACGCCGACAAGCCGCCTCTCGTCGTCCGTGCATGGACCGGGCTCGCGCACGGCGTCGGCGGTCTGTTCCGCGCCTTCGGACCGGAGACGCTCGAGAAGGACGATCGCCGGGACGGGTTCCCCCTGTTCCTCGTGCTGCTCGCGGTCGCGGGTGCCGTGAACGAGTGGTTCTTCATCGGCAACGACGTCGCGGCGACCATCAGCGCTTACTCCGTCGGGGCGCTGGTTGGCCGCGTCGCGTTCGTGATGCCCGTCCTGCTGCTCCTCCTCGCGGGCTGGCTGTTCCGGCATCCGTCCTCCGTGCACGACAACGGGCGCATCGGAATCGGGTTCGGGCTCTTCGTGCTCTCGCTGGCCGGGTTCTGCCATGTGGCGGCCGGGCATGCGAACGCGGCGGGCGACCTGGTCCGCCCGCAGCCGCGGGAGGGGATGCCCGCGCTGAGCGAGGCCGGTGGCCTGGCGGGCTGGATGATCGGCGAGCCGTTGTCCTATCTGACGCCGATCGGCGCCTACATCGTGCTGAGTCTGCTCGCCGTGCTCAGCATCCTGATCCTCACCAAGACGCCGCCGAATCGCATCGGTCAGCGCCTCGGCGACCTGTACGCCTGGATGTTCGACGCCGAGCGCCCCGAGAAGGCGACCGTGGCGCAGCCGACGGTCGACGAGGCGGACAAGACCGACGATCCGGACGTGCTGCCCTGGTGGCGCCGGAACAAGACCGGGCGCGAAGAGGACCCCGACCAGTCCGCAGGATCCCAGGACCTCACCGAACTTCTTCCGACGCAGACGGCGCCGACGCGCGCGACACCCGCGTACGATCAGGCCGTCGTGGTCGCCGATCCGCAGGATGCCGCGACCGAGGTGCTCACGGACGTCGAGGCGCTGACCTCGATGCTGTCGGAGCAGCAGACGACAGCGCTCATGGACGACACCGGCGACACCGGAGAGCAGCCGGAACTGCCGGGCCTCGATGGATTCGGCACCGAGGGCTCCGGGGACCGCGGGCGTCAGGCCCCGGTGACGCCGTACCATCTGCCACCGGCCACAGTGCTGGCGGAGGGGCCGCCACCCGTCGTCCGCTCCGAAGCCACTGATCGCGTCATCGAGCAGATCACGAGCGTGCTGACGCAGTTCAAGGTCGACGCCAAGGTGACCGGCTTCTCTCGCGGGCCGACGGTGACGCAGTACGAGGTCGAGGTCGGTCACGGCGTCAAGGTCGAGAAGATCCTGCAGCTCAGCAACAACTTCGCCTACGCCGTCGCATCGAACGACGTGCGCATCCTGTCGCCGATCCCTGGCAAGAGCGCGATCGGCATCGAGATCCCGAATGCCGACAAGGAGATGGTGGCGCTCGGGGATGTGCTCCGTTCGCCGGCCGCGCAGAAGAGCACGCATCCGATGACGATCGGTGTCGGGAAGGACGTCGGCGGCAACATCGTCGTCGCGAACCTGGCCAAGATGCCACACCTTCTGGTCGCGGGTTCCACGGGCTCGGGAAAGTCGAGCTTCGTGAACTCGATGATCACGAGTCTGCTCATGCGTGCGAAGCCGGCGGACGTGCGGATGGTGCTCATCGACCCGAAGCGGGTGGAACTGACCAGCTATGCGGGCGTACCGCACCTGATCACGCCGATCATCACGAACCCCAAGAAGGCGGCCGAGGCGCTGCAGTGGGTCGTGAAGGAGATGGACATGCGGTACGACGACCTCGCGTCGTTCGGCTTCCGTCACATCGACGACTTCAACCGTGCGGTCCGTGCCGGGGAGGTCGAGGTGCCCGTCGGCAGCGAGCGTGTCCTCAAGCCGTACCCGTACCTGCTCGTGGTGGTCGACGAGCTCGCCGACCTCATGATGGTGGCGCCGCGCGACGTCGAGGATTCGATCGTCCGCATCACGCAGCTCGCCCGCGCATCCGGCATCCACCTGGTCCTGGCGACGCAGCGACCGAGCGTCGACGTGGTCACCGGCCTCATCAAGGCCAACGTGCCGTCCCGTCTCGCGTTCGCCGTCACCAGCGTCACGGACAGCCGCGTCATCCTGGACTCGCCCGGCGCCGACAAACTCATCGGTCAGGGCGACGCGCTGTTCTCGCCGATGGGGTCGTCCAAGCCGTTCCGTCTGCAGGGTGCGTGGGTCAACGAGAGCGAGATCGACGCGGTCGTCAAGCACGTGACGGCGCAGGCCAGGCCGGAGTACCGCCCCGATGTGGCCGAGGCCGTAGAGGGCAAGAAGAAGGAGATCGACGAGGACATCGGAGACGACCTCGAGCTGCTGCTCGCCGCCGCCGAGCTCGTCGTCTCGTCCCAGTTCGGCTCCACATCGATGCTGCAGCGCAAACTCCGAGTCGGCTTCGCCAAGGCAGGGCGCCTCATGGATCTGCTGGAGTCGCGCGAGATCGTCGGCCCCTCCGAGGGCTCCAAGGCACGCGACGTCCTGGTGACGGCCGAGCAGCTGCCCGAGGTGCTAGCGCACATCCGCGGCGATGATCCGCCCGCGCCTGCTGCATCGCCGGCAGCTCCGGCTCCGCAGGCCGTGGAGCACGATCCGGTCGAAGATCAGTTCCGCGACCTGCCAGTGGTGGAGGCCGAAGGCGATGAAGACGCCTGGGGTCTGACGGGCCGCGACTGATGGCCATCCCGCGTCAACTGCCGAACGCGATCACGATCGCCCGCATCCCGCTCGCGGTCGTCTTCTTCGTCTTGCTGCTGCTCGGCGGCGCTTACGGCTCCGATGATCTCGTGCTGCGGTGGATCGCCGGCATTCTCTTCGTCTTCGCGATCTCCACCGATTGGGTCGACGGGTATCTCGCACGTCGGTACGACATCGTCAGCGACTTCGGCAAGCTGTGGGACCCGATCGCCGACAAGCTGCTCACCGGGGCGGGCTTCGTGGGGCTGGCGATCCTCGGCGAGTGGCCGTGGTGGGTCGTCATCGTCATCCTCATCCGCGAATGGGGCATCACTGTGCACCGCTTCGTCGTGGCGAAGCAGCACATCGTCGCCGCGGCATGGATGGGCAAGGCGAAGACCGCTCTGCAGGGCGTGACCCTGAGCTGGTGGCTGCTTCCGCTGCACGTCTTCGTCGGCATGGACTGGTGGACGGGCATCGGAGTGGTGCTGATGTACGCGACGCTTCTGCTGACGGTGCTGAGCGGAATCGACTACGTCATCGCTCAGGTTCGGGGTGCTCGCACGGGAGGACGGTCGTGACCAGCGCTGCGGCGCTGGTGACGCTGCTGACCGATCGCGGGTGGACGCTGGGCCTCGCCGAATCGCTGACCGGGGGAGCGGTGAGCTCGGCGGTCGTGGCGGTTCCCGGTGCATCGGCCGTGCTCTGCGGAGCCGTGGTCGCCTACGCGACCCCCGTGAAGCACACGCTGCTCGGAGTCGACGCGGAACTGCTCGACGAGCACGGTCCCGTGCATCCGCGCGTGGCCGAGCAGATGGCCGAGGGCGTACGCGCGGCAGTCGCGGTCGACGGCCGGCCTGCGGACGTCGGCATCGCGACGACGGGCATCGCCGGTCCTGCCTCACCGGACGGTCAACCCGTCGGAACCGTGCACGTCGGGGTGGCGACACCGGTTGGAGTGCGGAGCGTCTCGTTCCGGTTCGGTGGCGATCGCGAGGAGATCCGCCGCCAGTCAGTGGATGCCGCGATCTCGGCGGCGCTTCGGATGCTGCAGGAATAGCGGGACCCGTTTCGCGGTTATCACTCATGTGCTGAATGCTCAGGATGACGTGCTCACAACCGAACCACAGCTTGAAACGCTAGTTTTTTCCACAGCCGGTCGGGTTAGACTGGCGATCCGCTCGACGTCGAATTCGACGACGGGGAACGAGAGGAGGTTCCGATGATTCTTGTACGCCAGGAGATCGGCGATGTGCTGAGGGACTTCCGCCTTCAGAAGGGGCGCACGCTCCGTCAGGTGGCCAGCAAGGCCTCCGTCGCACTCGGCTACCTCAGCGAGGTGGAGCGCGGTCAGAAGGAGGCCTCGAGCGAGATTCTCGCCTCGGTGGCAGAAGCGCTCGACGTACCCATCTCGACGATCATGCGGGAGGTCGGCGATCGCATCTCGGTCCTCGAGGGCCTGCAGGTGTTCCCGGATGTCGTTCCGGACGACCTCGTCGCGTCGATGGAATCCGAGCTCTCGCTGCACTGAGCCCGGCGACACCGTTTCGATGCGACGAAGTGAATTCCTCCGTGCCGTTGAGGCCGAATTCGGCGCGCGTTCGGCGTCGCTGATGAGCGATCTGGTGCTCGGATCGATCGGTTCCAGGACAGCTTCCGAAGCGCTTGCGGCCGGCGTCCCTCCCCGCGAGATCTGGCTCGCGCTGTGCGCGGAGACGGAAGTGCCGCTCGAGCGTCGTCATGGTGCCGGGCGTCTGGAACCGCGCGGACGTTGAGCGCTCAGCGCGACGTCGTCTGACGTATCGATCTTCGATCGCCGGATCGGCGTGTCGTCGAAGATCTGTTCGAGATGCGCGTATCGTTCTGCACAAGTGGTGATCGACCCCGTCTTCTCCACAGTCTGCGGATCTCTCCCGACGCGATGTCGGAGGCTCCGCATACCGTGAGGGACATGGCCGAAAGCCATACGCCTTGTCGGAGAGTCGACCCAGCCAGGGGAGGCCGCGACAGCCTACAGGCGGCAGCAGCGCGAGCAGAAGGAGCACACCATGCCATCACCCGCAGACCGCGAGAAGGCCCTCGAATCGGCCCTCGCCCAGATCGACCGCCAGTTCGGAAAGGGCTCGGTCATGCGGCTGGGCAGCGACGAGCGCGCCCCGGTCGAAGTCATCCCCACCGGCTCGATCGCGCTGGATGTCGCCCTCGGCGTCGGTGGACTGCCGCGCGGCCGCATCATCGAGATCTACGGCCCGGAGTCGTCGGGTAAGACGACACTGACGTTGCACGCGATCGCGAACGTCCAGCGCGCCGGAGGCATCGCCGCGTTCGTCGATGCCGAGCACGCACTCGACCCCGACTACGCCAAGAAGCTCGGCGTCGACATCGACGCGCTGCTGGTGTCTCAGCCCGACACGGGTGAGCAGGCGCTCGAGATCGCGGACATGCTCGTGCGCTCCGGTGCGATCGATCTCGTCGTGATCGACTCGGTCGCCGCTCTCGTGCCGCGTGCCGAGATCGAGGGCGAGATGGGCGACTCGCACGTCGGACTGCAGGCTCGTCTGATGTCGCAGGCGCTCCGCAAGCTCACCGGTGGCCTCAACCAGACCAACACCACGATGATCTTCATCAACCAGCTGCGCGAGAAGATCGGCGTCTTCTTCGGGTCTCCCGAGACCACGGCCGGTGGTAAGGCGCTGAAGTTCTACGCCTCGGTACGACTGGACATCCGTCGTATCGAGACGCTGAAGGACGGCACCGAGGCCGTGGGTAACCGCACCCGCGTCAAGGTCGTCAAGAACAAGATGGCGCCGCCGTTCAAGCAGGCGGAGTTCGACATCCTGTACGGCATCGGCATCTCGCGCGAAGGCAGCCTCATCGACTTCGGCGTGGAACACGGCATCGTGAAGAAGTCGGGCTCGTGGTACACCTACGACGGCGATCAGCTCGGTCAGGGTAAGGAGAACGCCCGCACGTTCCTCATCAACAACCCCGACATCGCGCGCACGATCGAGACGCAGATCAAGCAGAAGCTGGGCATCGGCGGTGCCGCTGCCGCTCCGGAGGCTGCGGACGAGCTCGCGCAGCGTCGTCCGGCCTGATGACCGGTGAGAACGGGGGCGAGGAGAACCTCGCCCCCGTGATCCCGCTCTTCGGTCGCCACGCGTCGGCAGAGGACGGGCCGTCTCCGTCACACACCGCAGCTGATCGCGCCGCGAGTTCGACATCGTCCGGGGAAGCGGCACCGGTCGTCGGTCGCGCAACCGGCGCCGATGCGTGGCATCCGACCTGGGCCGCCGGCGAAGACGCGGACGCCGGTACGCCGAGTGCGCATCACCCGGCGTACGGTGCGGAGGCTCGAAGGTCGCCGAAGCTCAGGGCATTGCGCCCTCATGAGACGTCTGCGCCCGAAGGCGACGATGTGGCCGACCCGGACGGCATCCGTGCACGAGCGGAGGAAGTGCTGGTGCGCAAGCTCCGTGCGCGCTCGCTTTCGATCTCGGAGGCGCGCGCCGTGCTGAAGGGATTCGAGCTGCAGGGGCAGCGCGTCGATGCAGCGCAGATCGATCATGTGATCGACGAGTTCTGTCGCCGCGGCTATCTCGACGACGCGATCCTGGCAGGACATCTGGTGACCTCTGGGGTGGAGCGGAAGGGTCAGGGGCGGATCGCGCTCAGCCGTGCCCTTGCTCAGCGCGGAATTCCCCGTGACGTGATCGATGCCGCACTCGATGAACTGCCGGATGATGACGCGGACCGTGCCCTCGAGTTCGCACGGACGAAGGCCCGATCCCTCGCCCGGCTCGACCACGAGACGGCGCTTCGGCGCCTGGTCGGCCAGCTGGCGCGACGCGGATACAACGGCGCGGTCGCGATGACCGCGGCCAAGACGGCCCTGGCGGAGGCGAGCTCCGGCGGGCCCGCGCCGGGCGTGCGCTTCGTCGACTCCGACTGAATCCGCCGAGCTCGGGGACGCACGATCGCTCGTAGAATGGACGGATCATGACTACTCCGCGCAGCGAACCGACGATCATCGCGCCCTCCTCTGCAGCCACCGGCGACGACGGCCGACAGCGCTCGTACGAGGTGCGCACGTTCGGGTGCCAGATGAACGTGCACGACTCGGAGCGTCTCTCCGGGTCGCTCGAGAGCGCCGGCTACGTCAAGGCCGCTTCGGGCGAAGAGGCCGACGTCGTGATCATCAACACGTGCGCCGTGCGCGACAATGCGGCGGGCAAGCTCTATGGCACGCTCGGGCACCTGAAGTCGATCAAGGACAAGCACGACGGTATGCAGATCGCCGTCGGCGGCTGCCTCGCCCAGATGGACAAGGATGTCGTGCAGCAGAAGGCGCCCTGGGTGGACGTCGTCTTCGGCACGCACAACATGGGTTCGCTTCCCGGTCTGCTCGAGCGCGCACGTCACAACGGCGATGCCGAGCTCGAGATCCTGGAGTCTCTTGAGATCTTCCCGTCGACGCTGCCCACGAAGCGGGATTCGGCGCACAGCGGCTGGGTCTCGATCTCGGTCGGCTGCAACAACACCTGCACGTTCTGCATCGTGCCCAGCCTGCGCGGCAAGGAGAAGGACCGCCGTCCTGGCGACATCCTGAACGAGATCCGGCTGCTCGTAGAAGACGGCGCGATCGAGGTCACCCTGCTCGGCCAGAACGTGAATTCCTACGGCGTCGAGTTCGGCGACCGTCAGGCCTTCGGCAAGCTGCTGCGGGCGGCAGGCGAGATCGAAGGACTCGAGCGGATCCGGTTCACCAGCCCGCACCCGGCGGCGTTCACGGATGACGTGATCGCCGCGATGGCGGAGACACCGTCCGTCATGCCCCAGCTGCACATGCCGTTGCAGTCCGGCAGCGACCGCATCCTCAAGGCGATGCGTCGTTCCTACCGGAGCGAGAAGTTCCTCGGCATCCTGGACCGCGTGCGCGAGCGCATTCCGAACGCGGCCATCTCGACCGACATCATCGTCGGTTTCCCCGGCGAGACGGACGAGGACTTCGAAGACACCATGCGGGTCGTCGAGCAGGCGCGATTCGCGAACGCGTTCACGTTCCAGTACTCGATCCGCGAGGGGACGCCCGCGGCGACCATGGCGGATCAGGTCCCCAAAGAGGTCGTCCAGGAGCGCTACAACCGCTTGCTCGCACTGCAGGAGCGCATCTCGCTGGAGGAGAACCAGAACCAGGTCGGTCGCGAGGTCGAGGTGCTCGTTTCCGTCGGCGAGGGCAAGAAGGATGCCGAGACGCACCGTCTGACCGGGCGCGCCGAGGACAACCGGCTGGTGCACTTCGAAGTGACCGAGGGCTCGGAGATTCCGCGTCCCGGCGATGTCGTGACCGTCACCATCACTCACGGCGCGCCGTTCCACCTGCTCGCCGACGACCCGACCGGCGCGCCGCTGCGGATCCGTCGCACCAGGGGTGGCGATGCGTGGGACCGCGCCCAGGCGGAGTCCTGCGGAGTCCCTGCGCAGGCGGGCGCCGTGTCCGGCTCCTCGGGTGCGGTGTCGCTCGGCCTACCGACGCTGCGCGTCGGGGTGTGACCGCCCTGATCCCTCGTCGAGACGCCGTGCTGTCTGCGAAACCCCGTCCTGTCAGCGCGAATCCGACGTGGCCCCGCCGATACGACGGGGTCTCGATGCGTGGCGGGAGGGCGTTCGCGTCTCGGTCATCGGACCGGAGCGCATCGTGAACCGGGTCTGGGCGATCGTCGGAGCCACCGGCACGGGCAAGAGCGACCTCGCGCTCCGGTTGGCCGCCGCGCTGCGCGAGCGCGGCAACCCGGCGGAGATCGTCAATGCCGATGCGATGCAGCTGTACCGCGGCATGGACATCGGAACCGCCAAACTGCCGGTCGACGAACGCCACGGCATCCCTCATCACCTCTTCGACGTGCGGGAGGTGACAGAGGAGGCGGCCGTCGCCTGGTATCAGCCGTTGGCACGGGGCGTGATCGAGGGCATCCACGCGCGGGGCGGCGACGCGATCTTCGTCGGCGGCTCGGGTCTGTACGTGTCCAGCGTGATCTTCGACTTCCGGTTTCCGCCCAGGGATGCCGCGGTGCGCGAGCGCCTGGAGCAGGAACTCGAGACGCGGGGCGCCGGCGCGCTGTTCGCACGCCTGACGACGATGGATGCCGCGACGGCGGCCCGAGTGGATCCGAAGAACGGACGTCGGATCGTGCGAGCGCTGGAGGTGCTGGAGCAGGGTGCGCCGACGCACGGGGCGATGCTGCCGGAGGCGCCTGTGCTGTGGCAGCCGGACACGCGTATTCTCGGCGTGCACGTCGAGCGCTCCGAACTCGTGCAGCGTCTTGATCGGCGCGTGGAGCGGATGTGGGAGCAGGGAATGCTCGACGAAGTCGCCGCGCTGCGGGATCGAGGGCTGGAAGACGGCGTGACGGCGCGGAGGGCGATCGGCTACGCACAGGCGCTGGCGCAGCTGTCGGGGGAGAAGACCGAGGCCGAGGCGATCGCGGAGACGCAGGCGCTGACCCGCCGCTACGCCCGGCGGCAGGTGTCGTGGTTCAAGCGCTATCCCGGAATCGAGTGGGTTCAACCGATGTCGGATGCCGGTGACATGCTGAACGCATGACCACCCACTACTTCACCGCCACCAGCCTCGACGGCTTCATCGCGACGCCCGAGCATTCCCTGGACTGGCTGCTCAAGCAGGACTTCGACGAGCAGGGGCCGATGGCGTACCCCTCCTTCATCACGACCATCGGTGCGCTGGTGATGGGGGCGTCGACCTATCAGTGGGTGATGGATCACGAGAAGGGCGTCTGGGGGTACGAGCAGCCGACGTGGGTGTTCACGCATCGCGAACTGTCGCTGCCCGATACGGGCGACGTGCGGCTCACTCAGTCCGACGTGCGCGAGGTGCACGCCGCGATGGTCGAGGCCGCGGGCGGAAAGGATCTGTGGATCGTCGGCGGGGGAGACCTCGCCGGGCAGTTCGCGGATGCCGGTCTGCTCGACGAGGTCTGGCTGCAGTACGCGCCCGTCACACTGGGTGCGGGGTCGCCGGTGCTTCCGCGCGCACTCGATCTGGAACTCGTCGAGACAGCGCGCAACCGGAACTTCCTCTGCGGTCGTTATCGAGTCCTCGCGCCGCAATAGGCTGGTGCGGTGGCACACACCTTCGCCCTCATCCCGGCTTCGTACGTGTTCCTGCGTCGGGGGAGCGAGGTCCTGCTGCAGCTGCGCCAGAACACGGGCTACATGGATGGGCACTGGGTGGCGGGAGCTGCGGGCCACCTCGAACCGGGGGAGACGGCCAGGCAAGCGGCCGTCCGCGAGGCCGCCGAAGAGCTCGGCGTGGTCCTGCGCTCCGATGACCTGGAGCTCGTGACGATCATGCACCGCACGGATGGAACGGATGCGCCGCGCGAGCAGCGCATCGAGTGGTTCTGGACGGCGAGCTCCTGGGAGGGTGAGCCGGCGATCCAGGAGCCGCACAAGGCCGTCGAGGCGCGCTGGTGGCCCCTGGACGGCCTACCTGACCCGATCCCCGACTACGAACTGTCGGTGCTGCGCGGTCTGGGCGCGGGCGATCTGCCGCTGGAGTCGACGTTCGGGTTCGGATCGTGACCGCGGTCATCAGGGTATTCGATCGTCCGGATGCCGATGCTGTCGTCGCGCAAGCGCGTGATCGCGGGCTCATGAGGTTCGGTCAATAGACTGGACCCATGGTCGCATTCACCAAGGGTCACGGCACGGGCAACGATTTCGTCATCATCGCCGACCCTGATGGCCAGCTCGAGCTGAGTGCGGATCAGGTCGCCGCCATCTGCGATCGGCATTTCGGCATCGGTGCGGACGGCGTGCTGCGCGTCGTGCGCTCCCAGGCGATCGCGGAGGGCGCCGCGTCGCTGTCGGAGGAGCCCGCCGCCGAGTGGTTCATGGACTACCGCAACGCGGACGGGTCGATCGCGGAGATGTGCGGCAACGGCATCCGCGTCTTCGCCCACTACCTGGTGCGTGCGGGGCTTGCCTCCATCGAGCCGGGCTCGACGCTGCCGATCGGCACGCGAGCCGGCGTGCGCGATGTGACCCGCAGCGAGACCGGGTATCAGGTCGACCTCGGCCGCTGGAAGCTCTCCGGCGACGATCCGCTGGTGCGGGCCCGAGGGCTCGACGTCGCACGACCCAGCACCGGAATCGATGTCGGCAACCCGCATGTCGTCGTGGCTCTCGCCTCCGACCAGGAGCTGGCCGGTCTCGAACTCGAGTACGCGCCGATCCTCGATCCGCAGCCGCCCGCGGGCGCGAACATCGAGTTCGTCGTCCCGGGAGAGCCGCTGGTCCGCGACGGCATCGGCCACGTGTCGATGCGCGTCTTCGAGCGCGGCGTCGGCGAGACGCTCAGCTGCGGCACGGGCGTCGCAGCCACTGCGCTCGCGGTGCGGCACTGGGCCGGCGACCGGGCGCCGGACAATTGGCGGGTCGAAGTTCCGGGTGGAACGCTCGGCGTGCGCATGTTCCCCGCCGAGGACGGCGAGCACGTCGCCCTTTCGGGATCCGCGCAACTGGTCTTCCGCGGCGAGATCGATCTGGTCTGAGTCCGTAGAGCGCGTGGGTGACGAGAGCCCGATCGAGCTGGTGATCTTCGACTGCGACGGGGTTCTCGTCGACAGCGAGAAGCTCGCCGTGCGCGTCGATCGACACGTGCTCGCCGATCTCGGATGGGAACTGAGTGAGCGCGACATCGTGCATCGCTTCGTCGGACGCTCTGCCACGCACTTCCGCGCCGAAGTCGAGGCATACCTCGCGCGTCCCCTCGCTGACGACTGGGAAGCGCCCTACCAGCACCTGTACGACGACGCATTCGCACGCGAGTTGGAGGCGGTCGCGGGGGTCGTCGAGGCACTCGATCGCATCGCGCCGGCCGTTGCGACCTGCATCGCGTCCAGCGGCTCATACGAGAAGCTCGACCGCACCCTCGGCCTGACCGGACTGCTGCCGCTCTTCGAGGGGCGCATCTTCAGCGCAGTGGAGGTTGTCAACGGCAAACCCGCACCCGACCTCTTCCTGCATGCAGCCGCGCGCATGGGAGTCGCTCCCGAGGCATGCGTCGTCATCGAGGACAGCAGGTTCGGCGTCGCGGCGGCCCGTGCGGCGGGTATGCGCGCGTTCGGGTACGCCGGCGGGATCACTCCGCGAGCGTGGCTCGAAGGGGAGAACACCACGGTGTTCGACGACATGGCTCGTCTGCCGGACCTGCTCGGCCTGGCGACGAGATAGCGGATCAGGCGAGGTCGATCGGCTCCGTCGGCGGTGTACCGTGCTTGCGCACCTTGAGCACGCGATACCCCTTGCCTGTTCCCGCACGGAAGACGCTGTAGCCGGGGTGGAACGTCGATGCCATCCAGCGCTGCAGCGAATCCGCACCGAGGTTGCGCTGGACGACCAGCCAGGCGTCACTGCGTTCATCCAGACGGGGGATCCACTGCTCGAGCATGTCGTGCAGGATGTCCTTGCCGACGCGGATCGGCGGATTCGAACGGATGGTGCGGAAGGAGATGTCGGCGGGAACATCCTCCGGACGCACGGCGTTGATGTTATCGAGCCCCAACGCCGCAGCGTTGCGTCGGACGAGATCGAGCGCCCGCTCATTGACATCGACCGCCCACACGGTCGCGTGAGGTGCGAGCATGGCCATGGTCAGGCTGATCGGACCCCACCCGGCCCCGAGGTCGAGAAAGTCTCCCCCCGGTGGTACAGGTGGCATGTTGGCGAAGAGGACTGCAGTGCCGGCATCCAGCCGCTCGGGGCTGAAAACACCCCCAGCTGTCGTCACCGTAACCGGCCGACCGGCCAGCGTCACATCGATGGTGCGCAGATTCTCGGGGCTTGCCGGGGCCGCAGTGAAGTAATGGTCGGACCCCATAGAGGCGAGCGTACCGGACAGTGGGGGTTAAGGTTAAGGCGCTCCACGTGAGAAGCAGAGAACAGGGACGGATGACGGAAACCACGAACGACAAGCGCACGGACGAGACAGTGGATCGAGTTCTGGCGAACGCCGGGCAACGCACCGAGGCGCACGTGTTCGGCGCCGCACAAGCGATCCAGGATGCCGCGACCGCGACGCACACGGATGCCGATGGCGCCCAGTGGGACCTCGAAGACCGTCACGCCCTGCGTCGCGTCGCCGGGCTCTCCACCGAGCTCGAGGACGTCACCGAGGTCGAGTACCGCCAGCTGCGGCTCGAGAACGTCGTCCTCGTCGGCGTGTATCCGCAGGGCGCGCAGGAGGACGCGGAGAACTCGCTGCGCGAGCTCGCCGCGCTCGCGGAAACCGCCGGCGCGGTCGTGCTCGACGGCCTGCTCCAGCGGCGTCCGTATCCCGACCCCGCGACGTACATCGGGCGCGGCAAGGCGCAGGAGCTGAAGGGCATCGTCGCCGCCACAGGGGCCGACACCGTGATCGCCGACACCGAACTGGCACCGAGCCAGCGTCGTGCGCTCGAGGACGTGGTCAAGGTCAAGGTCATCGACCGCACGACCGTCATCCTCGACATCTTCAGCCAGCACGCCAAGAGCCGAGAGGGCAAGGCGCAGGTCGAGCTCGCACAGCTCGAGTATCTGCTTCCGCGTCTGCGCGGCTGGGGCGACTCGATGAGCCGCCAGGCAGGTGGCCAGGTCGGTGCCGGCGGCGCCGGTATGGGGTCACGCGGCCCCGGCGAGACCAAGATCGAACTCGACCGTCGCCGCATCCGCACCAAGATGGCACTGCTGCGACGTCAGATCCGTGACTTCGCACCGGCTCGCGAGGCCAAGCGCGCCGAGCGCAAGCGCAACACGATCCCGTCCGTTGCGATCGCCGGCTACACGAACGCGGGCAAGTCGAGTCTGCTGAACGCGCTCACCAACGCGGGAGTGCTCGTCGAGAACGCGCTCTTCGCGACGCTGGATGCCACGGTGCGCCGCACCGAGACCGCCGACGGGCGCGTGTTCACGCTGACCGACACCGTCGGGTTCGTCCGCAACTTGCCGCACCAGCTCGTCGAGGCGTTCCGCTCGACGCTCGAGGAGGTCGGCGAGGCCGACGTCGTGCTGCACGTCGTCGACGGATCGCACCCCGATCCCGCCGGCCAGCTGCAGACTGTGCGCGATGTCCTCGGCGATGTCGGCGTACGGGATATGCCGGAGATCGTCGTGTTCAACAAGGCCGACCTGATCGACGACGATGAGCGCCTCGTGCTGCGCGGACTCGAACCGACGGCGCACTTCGTCTCGTCGCGTTCCGGGGAGGGCATTGCCGAACTGCGCGTCGCCGTCGAGGAGGCGCTGCCGAAGCCGGCGATCGAGATCCACGCCCTCGTGCCCTATGACCGCGGAGACCTGGTCGCCGCGATCCATGAGACGGGGATGCTGCTGTCGTCGGAGCACGGCGAGCACGGCACAGCGGTGCACGCTCGCGTCTCCGAGCGGCTCGCCGCCGAACTGGCGCCGTTCGCGGTCGCGAACTGACCCGACCCGTTCTGCGACACTTCTCCGAGTCCGCGACGTGGTCTTCGTGACGCGATCGCGGAAAGGTGTCGCAGAACCAGCGTGGTGCGGTGGTGCCGCGCGACGGCTCAGCTCGCGGTGAAGCGCGCCTCGACGGTGGCGGAGACGACGATCTCGTCGGGCTCGTACTCCATCGCGGGCGACGAGTCCGCGGCGAACGCGGCACCGCGGGCCTTGAACGCGGCCATCTGCGGCGGCTGCGGCCCGCTGGAGATGAGTCCGACGTCGGCGATCTCCAGCGGAACGACGGTGGACAGGCCGAGAGCGCCGGCGTACGCCTCTGCGCGTGTCACGGCGACGCCCACGGCGGATGCCGCCACTTCGCGCTCGATCCGAGCGCGCGTCGCGGGCGTGAGGTGCCAGTCGACCCCGCCCACTTCGACGCCTTCCCAGGGGGAGACATCGGACACCCACACGGAGAGTTCGGATGCTTCGGTGAACGTCGCGGTGAAATCGACGCTCGCGTAGTAGATCGGCGCGAGGCGCTTGCCGTCATTGCTCCACGGCCGCTCGGCGCGCACCGAGAGACGCTTGCTCGTCCATTCGGCGATGCTCTCGGCATCCGCTCGCTCGACGAGCCCGGCGCGCACCGGCTCGGCCAGGCGCAGGACGTGGTCCACGACGGCCGTGCGATCCGGCCCATCGGAACGGACGGATACGCGGATCGTGGCACGCTCGGGAGCGATGCGCGCTTCGCTCTCGCCGCGGACGGTGATGGTGACGTCGCTCATGATGGCGACTCTACGCGAGCGGCGCTGGAATGGCGCAGCGCTCCGATACGTTGTAGGCTGTAATGCTCGGGTGCTCCAGCATCCGAGCTGATAAATCCACAGAGCGACAGCGGCTCCTTCGCAAGAAGGCCCACGGGGCTGATCGGTTTCGACAGCGCCTGTGAATCCACGAGAAGCGGGCCGAGGATGCAGGGTTATCTCGTGAACGCTCCCTGCAAAACAATAGTTGCCGAAACAAAGCGCAACGACTTCGCCCTCGCTGCATAAGCGAGCCCGATAGTCCGTCAGGCCGTATGTGATTCCGATACGGATCCTGGCGTCATCTAGGAATCTTGCTGCGTGATGGCGTCTGGACGTCACGCGGGACTCTTCCCAGGCTGGGCTTGTCGACTTAGGTGTCTGTGACAAAGGTCGGAGCCGAGTAGAACGTCTGCACAGACTGCGCCCGGAGAAGGCGTGGAGACTCAGCGTTGGACGGGGGTTCGATTCCCCCCAGCTCCACAGACCGCTGTCGCGAAACGACGAGGCCCGCCTCCTGTGATCCTGCAGGGGCGGGCCTCGTCGTGTATCACAGGCTGTCGGTCAGGACCAGTTGATCAGGACCAGGCTCTGCTTCGTGTCGGCGAAGCGCACCCAGCCGTCGCCGAACAGGTACGTCATGCCGTAGCCGTCCTCATCGGTCTGGAAGGCGGACTCGGGCGGTTCCGTGAAGTACAGCGCGCCGTTCTCGTCCTCCCGCTTCCACCCCTGCGCGAGCAGTTCGCTCTGAGCGGCGGACGCCTGGTCGGGCGTGAGCTCGCCCCACGCGAAGAACTGACCGTGGTCGGATGCTTCGTCCCAATCGGCCCAGGAGCAGTAGATGCCCTTCTCGATCACCGTCTCGCCGATGCGGAACTCGGATTGCCTGGCGCTCCAGCCGAGCTCGCTCAGCGTGCTCACGGTTCCGGGTGTGACGAGGGTTTCGCAGGTGGGCAGGGCAGCGGGCTCCGGCTCGCCGGTGGGCTCATTCGCGATCGGCGCGGTCGTCTCGACCGCCGGCGGGGGCGTCGCGTCGTCGGTCTCGACCGCCGCGGGCGTCTGCGCGCACGCGATGAGGGTCGCGGCGAGAAGGAGGGCGGCGGCGGCGGCAGGGATGCGGGGGATCATCACGGGCCTTGTCGTTTCGGTGTCAGTCGGACGGATGCAGAAGCTCGAGGAATGCGTCGTGCAGCACCCCGTTGGTGGCAAGTGTCGAGAGTGCGGACAGCGTCTCGACTCCGTCGTACGACGTCATGCGCCCGCCCGCCTCGCGGACGATGGGGACGGCGGCCGCGATGTCGTACTCCTTGACATCGAACTCGGCCACCATGTCGATGCGGCCTTCGGCCAGCAGCATGTACGCATAGATGTCGCCGTACGCGCGGTCGCGCCACACGCGAGAGGCGAGCACGAGCAGGTCGTCGAGCTTGCCGGCATCCGCCCACTGCGCGATGCTCTGGAAGCTCACACTGGCGTCGTCGAGCGAGTCCACGGACGACACGTGCAACGCCCGCGGCTCCTCCGCGGTGTCCGTCCACGCGCCCAGCCCGGTCGCTGCCCACCAGCGCCGTCCCAGGGCCGGCATGCTGACGACGCCGACCTGCGGCGCACCGTCGATCGCGAGTGCGATCATCGTCCCCCACAGGGGGACGCCGCGCAGGAAGTTCGCCGTACCGTCGATCGGGTCGATGATCCACTGCCGGTGGGTGGAGCCGTCGGTGCCGTACTCCTCGCCGAGGATGCCGTCGTCCGGGCGTTCGACCGCCAGGATGCCGCGGATGGCACGCTCCGTCGCCAGGTCGGCGTCCGTGACGTGGGAGCGGTCCGCCTTGCGCGAGATCTCGAGATCGGCCGCGTCGAAGCGCGCCAGCGACTGCTCGTCCGCGGCGTGCGCAAGGCGAAGGGCGAGGTCGAGATCGCCCCGGAGATCGGGGGCGGCGGGGGAGTCGGTCACCCCTCCAGGATAGCGATCGGGGTGGTGTCTCCCTCGGTCGTGGCGAGCTGTTCACAGCCTCTCCCTAGGCAGGTCGACCTCGATTTCGCATGCGGCTCAGGACCTGGTAACGTAATTCCTCGGCCGGGGAAGATCGGCCACGCACCTCTAGCTCAATCGGCAGAGCAACTGACTCTTAATCAGTGGGTTCTGGGTTCAAGTCCCAGGGGGTGCACGGATCAGCCTCAGAAGACTCTCGCCAGTCATCTGGGGCTTTTCTGCTTTCCGTCGTACGACGCAGCAGGGCCCGCCATCGGTTCTCGATGGCGGGCCCTGCTGCGTTGCCGCAGACGTCAGCGGGCGACCGGCACGCTTCCGGTGTCGTCGCCTGCGGCATCCTGGTGCGCAGCGTTCTCCGAGACCGCACCAGCGCGCTGCTGCGCCTCCAGGCGCTCGGCTTCCTCGCCGCCGATCGCCTCGCCCCGCGCCACCAGCCCGGCCTGATCCGAGAGCGGGATCTGCTTGAGGAACAGCGAGAGCACCAGGGCAAGCAGGACGAACGGGATGAGGTACCAGAACACGGGGGCGAGGGCATCCGCATATGCGGTCACGATGCCGTCGCGCACCTCGTCGGGCAGGGTGCTGAGTGTGGCGGGATCGATCGTCGACGCGGCCTGCGACGCGGCATCCGGCGACGCACCGGCATCTGCGAACACCCCGAGCAGATTCTCGGTGAGCCGGGTCGTGAAGATCGTTCCGAACACCGCAGTGCCCAGTGACGCCCCCACCTCGCGGAAGTAGTTGTTCGTGCTCGTCGCCGTGCCGATCTCATTCGCCGGCACCGCGTTCTGCACCACGAGGACGACGACCTGCATGATGAGTCCGAGACCGGCGCCGAAGAAGAACAGGAACACGCAGATCAGCCAGATCGGGGTCGACGCGGACAGCGTCGTGAACGCGACCATCGCGAGGCCGGTGATGATCGTTCCGAGGATCGGGTAGATCTTGTACTTCCCGGTCTTCGAGATCGCGATTCCGGAGCCGATCGACGTGCCCATCAGGCCCACCATCATCGGGATCATGAGCAGACCGGATGCCGCGGCCGACGTGCCGGAGGACATCTGCAGGAAGGTGGGGACGAACCCGATCGCCGCGAACATGCCGATTCCGAGCACGAGACCGATCGCGGTGGCGTTGACGAAGATCGGGTTGCGGAACAGGCTCAGCGGGATGATCGGGTCCTGCACGCGCGACTCGGTGATGACGAATGCCGTGGCGGCGACCACGAGCCCCGCACCCCAGGCCCAGGTGGCGGGCGAATCCCAACCGAACTCCTTGTCGCCGCCGAAGTCGGTGAAGAAGATGAGGCAGGTCGTGGCGATCGACAGGAAGATCACGCCGAAGATGTCGATCGGCTTCTCGGCCTTCTTGCTCGGCAGCTTCAGGGCCACCAGCGCGATGATGAAGGCGGCGATGCCGACGGGGATGTTGATGTAGAACGCCCACTGCCACGTCATGTGATCGACGAAGAACCCACCGAGCAGCGGGCCTGCGACGGCGGACAGGCCGAACACGGCACCGAGCGGCCCCATGTACTTCCCGCGCTCGTTCGCCGGCACGATATCGGCGATGATCGCCTGCGACAGGATCATCAGACCGCCGCCGCCGAGGCCCTGGAGCGCCCGGAAGACGACGAACATCCAGAAGTCGGTGGCGAACGCGCACCCGACGGACGCGAGCGTGAACAGGGCGATCGCGACGAGGAAGAGGTTGCGCCGTCCGAGCACGTCGCCGAACTTGCCGTAGATCGGCATCACGATGGTCGTCGCCAGCAGGTAGGCGGTGGTGATCCACACCTGATGGTCGACGCCGCCGAGCTGGCCGACGATCGTGGGCATAGCGGTGGAGACGATCGTCTGATCGAGGCTGGACAGCAGCATCCCGGCGATGAGGGCGCTGAAGATGATCCAGATGCGGCGCTTGGTGAGCAGGAACGGCGCATCCGTGGGGGCGGTGGCGGACATCAGTGGGCTTTCTGTGGCGGTGTCAACAGGGAGCGGGCGATCTCGAGCCGTCGGCTGAGGAGATCTTCGAAGGATTCGGGGGAGTGCTGCTGGAGGAGCTCGTCCATGCACATGCGCACAAGCGCACCGAAGACGTGCACGATGACTTCGGCGCGCACGCGGGAATCGTCGCTGTCGTCGCCGATCCGGCGCTGGATGAGGTCGATGTCCCTGCGTTCGTTCGCCGCGAGATGTTCGAAGGCGGCCTTGAGCAGGCGGGGCTCCTCCTCGATGATCGCGAGGACCACGGGCGCCTCGGCGACCGGATCGAACAGCGCCCATCGGCGGATCATCATCGAGGCGAAGTCCTCGACGACATCGCCCGACTGCGACGCGAACTCATCGGCGAGGGCGCGTTCCGCGTCGTCGACGAGCGCGAATCCGAAGATCGCGTTCTCTTTGCTCTCGAAGTAGTTGAAGAACGTCCGGCGGGAGACGCCCACCTCGGCGCACAGTTCCTCGACGGTGAAACCGGTGAACCCGCGTTCGCTCGTCAGACGGCGCGCGGCATCGGTCAACGCGCGCGTGGTCTCGCGCTTGCGCTGGTCTCGCAGCGATTCTGCACTCTCGTTCATAGAGTGCAAGTTTGCACTCTGAATCTAAGAGTGCACTGTGAATCCGTGGCGCTACGCTGTCATCGGACAGGGAGGCGGGAGAGTGTCGACGAAGGTGCGCATTGCGGAGGCTCTGCTCGCGGGAGCCGCCCTCGTGCTCGTGCTCGCCGGATGCTCGGCCCCCGACCAAGTCGTGCCGTACACCGGAGAGGCGGCGACCGTGTCGGTCGGCGAGACGCTGATCGTCGACTTCGGCGAGATCAATTCATCGGTCGGCGACGGCTGGGTGATCGTGACCGAACCGGATCCGGCCGTGCTCGGCGAGGGCGAGAGCGCCTCCGAGTACCTCGGGGACGAGGGCAGCACTGGCGCGGGCAACCGGTTCAGCTACCGATTCGAGGCGGTCGGCGTCGGGACGACGACCGTCGAGTTCGAATACCGCTTCCGTGGCGAGATCCCCGAGGATCGGGAGGATCAGCAGACCGCGACGATCGAGGTCACCGTCGAGTGACGGCTGTGACCTGAGCGCCGCCACTGTACGACGACGCATCCGTCGCGAGTGCTCAGGCCGCGTCGCCGATCAGGATCGCCTCGGCATCGACCTCTGCCGCATCCTCCGGCTCGTCGTCGATGTGCGCGAGCACTCGGCGTCCGAGGAATACCGTCAGCGCCGCGATCAGCACGGATGCCGCGGCGAACAGGTACGGAACCGTCGCGTTGAACTGGTGCCAGAGGAGCGCGGCGACAGGCGGGGCGATCGCGCCGCCGATGAAGCGCACCGACGAGTACGCCGAGGAAGCCACGGAGCGCGGCAGGTCGGTCGCCTCCATGACGGCCTCCGTCAGCACCGTGTTCATGACGCCGAGAAGCAGTCCGCCGACGATGATGCAGGTCACGAGGGCCGGTGCGTTCTCGGCCACGAATCCGGCGACGACGAGATCGACCGCGAGCAGCGGAAGGATCGTCAGGATGATGGCGGTGCGGCGCATCCGACGCATCATCCACGGTGCCACCCAGACACTCGTGATCGCGAGGGCCACACCCCAGCCGAAGAACGTGAACCCGATGCCCATCGCCCCGAAGCCGAGCGGGAACGGCGAGAACGCCAGCAGCACGAAGAAGCCGATGTTGTAGAAGAAGGCGGTGACCGCGAGGATCGCGAGGGCGGGACGACCGAGCGCGCGGAACGGCGCCGAGAACGGCACCGGCTCTCGCTTCTCGCCGCGGGTGTGCAGCAGGGTGAGGACGGCGATGAAGCCGATCGCCATGAGTGCCACGACGCCGAAGAACGGACCGCGCCAGCTGACCTCGCCGAGCAGGCCGCCCAGGAGAGGGCCGATCGCGATGCCGAGTCCGAGCGCGGCCTCGTACAGCACGATGGCCGCGGCGCTGCCGCCGGACGCCGAGCCGACGATCGTGGCAAGCGCGGTCGAGATGAACAGTGCGTTGCCCAGGCCCCACCCGGCGCGGAAGCCGATGATGGCGTCGACGCTGCCGCTGAGAGCGCAGGCCAGCGCGAATGCGACGATCAGAGCGAGTCCCGTGAGCAGCGTCGCCTTGGCGCCGATCCGGCTGGAGATCCAGCTGGTGACGAGCATCGCGAGTCCGGTGATCAGCAGATAGCTCGTGAACAGCAGTTCGGTCTCGGTCGGCGTGGCCTGGAGTGATTCCGCGATCGCCGGGAGGATGGGGTCGACCAGTCCGATGCCCATGAAGGCGACGACGCTCGCGAACGCCACCGCCCACACCTGTGCCGGCTGCTTCCAGATCGACTCGGTCGCCTTCGCGCTGCTCATTCGTTGTCTCCTGTCTTGGCGAGGGGTTCTTCCGTCGTGTGTGCGGCGAGGATCTCGGCCGCGCGGGACAGTGCGGCCCAGTCCTCGTCGTCGAGGTCCGCGAACCGTGGTGCGAGCGTCGCGCGGAACTCGCCTCGCCAGCCCTGCACGGCCGTCTGTCCGACGGCCGTGATGCTCACGACGGTGGCGCGCGAATCGGCGGGGTCGCTCGCCCGCGCGACCAGGCCCTCGCGCTCGAGGTCGCCGATCAGTCGGGTCATCCCCGGCTGCGTTGTGCGTGCAGCGGTCGCCAGCGCGCCGAGGCGGAGTCCGCCTTCGCGCTCGAGGATGCTGAGCACGCGCCACTGCGCCGACGGCGCCTCGTTCCTGGCATCCTGGGCGGCGATGCGGGCCAGGGCATGCGACGAGAGCACGATGGAGGGGATCACATCGAGACGGTTCATACCATGAAGTATATACCTAATGGTATGTAAGAGTCTCGGATGTCACCGTCGGGCGTTCGCGATGCGCGACGACAGCTGGTGCGCGTGGGCGAGCAGGGTGCGGCCGAGCTCCGGCATCCGGTCGGGTCCGAACCGGAATCCCACTCCGGTCAGGCTGAGCGCCCACTCCGGTCGGCCCTGTCGATCGAACACGGCTGCGCCGATGCCCCAGCTGCCCTCGACGATGAGCCCCGGGTTGATCGCGTAACCCCGCTCCTTCGTTTCGTCGAGACGCTTCCGCAGCGGCGCAGCGCCGTGCGAACGGCCCCAGCGCTTCGCGAGCCCGGGATGCCGGTCGAGGTATGCATCCACATCGTGGTCAGGAAGGAATGCCAGGATGGCCAGCCCTGCGCTGGCGACCCCGAGCGGGAAGCGCACGCCCTCGCTGAGGACGAACGAGCGGATCGGGAACGCGCCTTCTTCGCGCAGCAGACACACGGTCTCATCGGCGCGGCGTACCGAGAGGAACGCGCTCTCTTCGGTCTTCACGGCGAGAGACCGGACGATGTCACGGGCGAGAGCGGTGATGTCGTAGCGCGCCGCAGCAACGGTCCCCATGAGGAAGAGCTCCGGCCCCGGCATCCATCGGGCGGTGTCGTCGTCGCGGTCGACGAGCCCCTCCGCGCGGAGGGCGGACAGCAGCCGATGCGCGGTCGAGCGGGAGAGCTCGGCGGAGCGGGCCAACTCGTGCAGACTCACGCCGTCCGCGCCACCCGAAGTCACCAGGCGCAACAGGCGAGCGGCTCTGGCCACTGCCTGAGCGCCGGGGACGGACTTCGTGGGTTCCACATAGTGGACGGTACCCGCGGATCCGGCCACATGGCAAGCACCGCCTTCAGATCGGAGTCGAAGAAGCGGATGCTGGATGCAGGACTCACGAAGGAGTGGTGCGTGATCGACAAGCAATGGGCCTCGGCGGCAGATGCCGTGGCAGACATCCCGGACGGAGCGTCGCTCGCCGTCGGCGGATTCGGGCTCTCGGGCAATCCGATCGCCCTCATCGAGGCGCTGCTGGCACAGGGCACGAAGGATCTCAGCGTCGTCAGCAACAACTGCGGCGTCGACGACTGGGGGCTCGGCATCCTGCTCGGCGCGCAGCGCATCCGCAAGATGACGTCGTCGTACGTGGGAGAGAACAAGGAGTTCGAGCGGCAGTTCCTCTCCGGCGAGCTCGAACTCGAGCTCACCCCGCAGGGGACGCTCGCCGAGAAGATGCGCGCCGGCGGGTCGGGGATCGCGGCGTTCTACACCCAGACCGGCGTCGGCACACAGGTCGCCGAGGGCGGGCTGCCCCGGCGCTACAACGCCGACGGCACGGTCGCCGTCGCCTCCCCGGCGAAAGACGTCCGCACGTTCGATGTGGAGGGCACGTCGAAGGAGTTCGTGCTCGAAGAGGCCATCACGACCGACTTCTCGCTCGTGCACGCCGCGGTGGGGGATCGGCACGGCAACCTCGTGTTCAACAAGGCCGCCCGCAACTTCAACCCCCTGGCCGCCATGGCGGGGCGCATCTGCATCGCGCAGGTCGAACAGCTCGTGGACCCGGGGGAGATCGATCCCGACCGGGTGCACCTGCCGGGCGTGTTCGTGCACCGCATCATCGAGGTCGGCGCCGGCATCCCGAAGCGCATCGAGCGCCGCACCGTCACGACGCCCAGCGAAGGAGCATGACATGCCGCTCACCCGAGAGCAGATGGCGGCGCGCGCCGCCGCCGAGTTGCAGGACGGCTCGTACGTCAACCTCGGCATCGGCCTGCCGACGCTCGTGCCCAACTACGTGCCGGATGGCGTGACTCTCGTGCTGCAGTCCGAGAACGGCATCCTCGGCGTCGGACCGTACCCGACCGAGGACGCCGTCGACCCAGACCTCATCAACGCAGGCAAGGAGACCGTCACGGTGCTGGCGGGTTCCGCGTTCTTCGACTCGGCGACGAGCTTCGGCATGATCAGAGGCGGGAAGATCGATGCCGCGATCCTGGGCGCCATGCAGGTCTCGGCATCCGGAGACCTCGCGAACTGGATGATCCCCGGGAAGATGGTGAAGGGCCCCGGCGGCGCGATGGACCTCGTCCACGGCGCCGGCCGCGTCATCGTGCTCATGGAGCACGTTGCGAAGGACGGCTCCGCCAAGATCGTGAACGACTGCTCGCTTCCGCTGACCGGCAGGGCAGTGGTGCACCGGATCATCACCGACCTCGCCGTCATCGACGTCGCCCCCGGCGGACTCGTGCTCGTCGAAACCGCACCGGGCGTCAGCGTCCAGGACGTCATCGCGGCGACGGAGCCGCCGCTCATCGTCTCGCCGCAGATCAAGGAGCTCTCATGACCGACATCGTCATCGTCGCCGCCGCCCGTACGCCGCAGGGTCGGCTCAAGGGGCAGCTGGCGTCGTTCACCGCCCCGCAGCTCGGATCGTTCGCGATCCGGGGCGCGCTCGCGCAGGCATCCGTCGATCCTGCCGACGTGGATGCCGTGATCGTCGGGCAGGTGCTCGCCGCCGGCTCAGGGCAGAACGCGGCGCGCCAGGCGGCGATCGGCGCAGGCATCGGCTGGGATGTGCCGGCTCACTCGGTCAACAAGGTCTGTCTCTCCGGCCTCACGGCCATCATCGATGCCGCCCGCATGATCCGCACCGGCGACGCGACGACGGTGGTCGCCGCCGGGATGGAGTCGATGACCCGCGCACCGCACCTGCTGATGGGTTCGCGCGACGGCTGGACCTACGGCAGCGTCGAAGTGCTCGACCACATGGCGTACGACGGACTCACGGATGCGTACGACCGGGAGAGCATGGGAGCGTCGACGGAGCGGCACAACGCCCGGTACGAGCTCACCCGTGAAGCGCAGGATGCCGTGGCCGCGCTGTCGCACCAACGCGCGACGGCCGCTCAGGATGCCGGGGTGTTCGAAGCCGAGATCGTCACCGTCGAGGTGCCGCAGCGGCGCGGCGAGCCGATCCTCGTCACGAAGGATGAGGGGATCAGACCGGAGACCACGGTCGACACGCTCGCCGGACTCCGACCGGCCTTCGCCGAGGGAGGATCGATCACGGCGGGGAACTCCTCCCAGATCTCAGATGGCGCCTCCGCCGTCGTCGTCACGACGCGCGAGAACGCCGAGGCGCACGGCTGGCCGGTGCTGGCGGTCATCGGTGCGAGCGGCCAGACCGCCGGCCCGGACAACTCCCTGCAGGCGCAGCCGGCGCGCGCGATCGAGCGGGCCTGTGAAAAGCAGGGCATCACCCCTGCGGATCTGGACCTCGTCGAGATCAACGAGGCGTTCGGGGCGGTCGTGGCGCGCTCGCAGCGCGAGCTGGGACTGTCCAGCGACATCGTCAACATCCACGGCGGCGGCATCGCGATCGGGCATCCGATCGGCGCGAGCGGCAATCGACTGGTGGTCCACCTGGCGCACGAACTCGCGCGTCGAGGCACCGGCACCGTCGCCGTCGGGCTGTGCGGCGGAGGTGGTCAGGGCGAAGCGCTCATCCTGACGCGCTGACGGGTCGTCCCTTTTCGGCCCGGGGTCACGATGGACGGTTTTCGCGTGCGACACGGCATCGAGTGACCCGGGGTCGGAAACGACGGGTGCAGATCAGCGCTTCTGGGCAGCCCTGGTCTGCTTCTCGACGCGCTTGGCTGCCTTGCGGGCCCGCTTGTCCTGCACAGGGGCAAGAGGAGAATCCGCGGCAACCACGAGCCCCTTCTCGTCGCGGCGCATGTCCACGAGCGCGCCGATCGCGAGGGCGAGCGTGATGCCCCAGCTCAGCCACGCCAGAACGGCGCGCCAGGTGATCGGCTCCTCGCGTGTGCCGCGCAGCAGCGAGGCGCCTGCCGTGATCGCTCCGATGAGTCCGGTGCCGAAGAGATAGCGCATGCGCCAACGCTACCCGGTCGCGTGTCCATCGTCCCGACTCTGGATCCTCGCAGGATGCATCGCTAGAATGCCCGGTGGCGCTTCGGCGCCCGCAACTGTGTATCTACCGGCCGCCGGCATTCCGGCGGAAAGCGGCGGCACCCCATCCCCGCGTCCCGGGCGCGTGCGAGAGCCATGATCCAGACACACACCCCTTCCGCTTCCGCGTCCGCGCAGCCGAGCCTGCTGCGGCTGGCGGGACTGCCGTACTTCATCATCGCCTTCATCGCGCGACTGCCGTTCGCGATGATGGTCGTCGGCGTCCTGACCGTCGTCGTCTCCGCCCGCGGTTCGCTGTCGCTGGGCGGGTTGACCTCCGCTTCGGTCGGACTCGGCACGGCCATCGTCGGGCCGATCCTCGGCGCGGCAGCGGATCGCTACGGTCAACGCCTCGTGCTGCTGATCTCCGCGATCGTGAACGGAACGATGCTCGCCGTGTTCGCCTGGGTCGTCTACAGTCCTGCGGCCGACCCCCTCATCCTGGTCACGGCCCTGCTGATCGGGGCCTCGGCTCCGCAGGTCTCGCCGATGTCGCGTTCGCGCCTGGTGGCGATCATCCGCGAGCGCATGCCCGAGCGCACTCGGACCCGCACGATCTCCGGCACCTTCTCCTATGAATCGGCTGCCGATGAGACCGTCTTCGTCTTCGGTCCGTTCCTCGTCGGCATCCTCGCGTCGGCGATCGCGCCCTGGGCCCCGTTGGCCTTCGCCTCGCTCCTCACCTTCGTGTTCGTCGGCGCCTTCGCTCTGCACCCCACCGCCCGCCACATCTCGGCCGAGCGCCATGCCGACGGCTCGGCGCCGTCGAGGGCGTCCGAACTGTTCCGTTCCGAGCTGCTCGTGGTGGTCATCGGCATCTTCGGAGTCGGGCTCTTCTTCGGCGCGATGCTCACCGCGCTGACGTCCTTCATGGCGGATCGGGGGGATGCCGAGCAGGCCGGCCTCCTGTACGGCGTGATGGGCGTCGGCTCCGCTGTCCTCGCGCTCGGCGTCGCGTGGCTGCCGGCGTGGTTCACGCCGCGCGCCCGCTGGCTCGTCTTCGCGGGGATCCTGTTCGCCGGTGCTCTCCTGGTCGCCACGGCGACATCCGTTGGCACCATGATCGTGGCACTTGCGATCATGGGCGTCGGCATCGGTCCGACGCTCGTCACGCAGTACAGCTTCGGCGCGGCGCGCAGCCCGCTCGGGCGTTCGGCGACCGTCATGACCATGCTCGGCTCCGGGGTCGTGGTCGGCCAGGCCGCGGCATCCGCCATCACCGGTGAGGTCGCCGAGACGCTCGGCACCGGTGCGGCCCTGCTGCTGCCCGTGTGCGCGGCCGCCGTCGTCGTGCTCGCCGGAATCGCGAACTGGTTCCTCAGCGACCCGCGCCGCGCTCCTCGGCCGGCCGTGCCGCGGGCGTGAGGCGGCCGCGGCATCCCGACTACGCTGGAGACACCGATCAGGGTGAGGGAGTCTCCATGACCGTTGCGGAATTCGTCGTCGTCGCGAACAGGTTGCCGGTGGACCGTGTCCAGGGGCCTGATGGTGAGGATGTCTGGCGGACATCTCCCGGCGGACTGGTGGCTGCTCTCGAGCCGGTCATGCACTCCGTCGACGGCGCATGGGTGGGCTGGGCCGGTCAGGCCGATCTCGAGCTCGCACCGTTCGAGACCGGCGGCCTCAAGCTGATCCCTGTCGCGCTGAGCGAGCAGGAGGTCGAGGAGTACTACGAGGGTTTCGCCAACGACACGATCTGGCCGCTCTACCACGACGTGATCTCGCCTCCGCAGTACCACCGCGAGTGGTGGGAGGCCTATGTGACGGTGAACCGCCGCTTCGCCGAGGCCGCGGCATCGGCCGTCGCGCCGAACGGGACCGTCTGGGTGCACGACTACCAGCTGCAGCTCGTCCCCGAGATGGTGCGGGCGCTGCGGCCGGACGTCACGATCGGGTACTTCCACCACATCCCGTTCCCGGCGCACGGCCTGTACGCCCAGCTGCCATGGCGCGACCAGGTGCTGCGGGGTCTGCTCGGCGCCGATGTGATCGGCTTCCAGCGCGCGCAGGACGCCAGCTACTTCCTCGCGGCGGTCCGACGCCGGCTCCGCCACGAGGTGAAGGGATCGACCGTCACCGTGCCGGAGGAGGACGGCGCACGCACGGTCCTGGCCAAGGCGTTCCCCATCTCGATCGACACCGTTCCGTACATCGAGCTCGCCGCTCGTCCCGACATCCAGGCCAGGGCGGCGGAGATCCGCGAGAGCCTCGGCAACCCGCGCAAGATCCTGCTGGGCGTCGACCGGCTCGACTACACCAAGGGCATCCGACACCGCATCAAGGCGTACGCCGAGCTGGTCGCCGAGGGCACCCTGAGCGTCGACGACGTCACGTTCGTGCAGGTGGCGAGCCCCAGCCGCGAGCGCGTGGACTCGTACGTGCAGCTGCGTGATGAGATCGAGCTGTCGGTCGGCCGCCTCAACGGCGACTACGACACCATGGGCCACACCGCGATCCGCTACCTGCACCAGGGCTTCCCGCGCGAGGAGATGGTGGCCCTCTACCTCGCCGCCGACGTCATGCTGGTGACCGCTCTGCGCGACGGCATGAATCTGGTCGCGAAGGAGTACATCGCGACCAGAAGAGACAACCGCGGTGTGCTCGTGCTCAGCGAGTTCACCGGTGCCGCGGACGAACTCCGACAGGCCGTCCGCGTCAATCCGCACGATATCGAGGGCCTCAAGGATGCCATCATGACCGCCGTGCAGATGCCACCGGCGGAACAGGGCAAGCGGATGCGTGCGCTGCGCAAGCGCGTGCTCGAGCACGATGTGAACGCGTGGTCGTCTTCCTTCCTGTCCGCACTGGATGCGGCGCGGCACAGCGCGTGAGGCGTGAGAGGCTAGCGGGGAACCCGACCGCCTGAGGAGAGATCGTCGTGACCCGCACCTGGACGCCCGGAACCGTTGACACCGCATTGACCGGCATCGCCACGACGCCCCGGCTCGTGATCGCTCTCGATTTCGACGGCACGGCGTCGCCGCTGGTGGCCGATCCGATGGCCGCGCGCGCGCTTCCCGCCGTCAAGGAGCAGATCGAACGGCTGATCGCACTGCCCGACACGCTGATCGCGTACGTGTCAGGGCGCAGCATGCACGACCTCCGCATCATCACCGAGCACGAGGACGACTCGCCCGTCGCGCTCGCCGGATCCCATGGCGCGCAGTACTGGTTCCCCGGAACGGGCGAGGCTGCGCCGACGGGTGAAGCCGCCGAGGACGGCTCCCGCGAAGAGCTCTGGGCATCGGCCAAGCCGATCATCGAGCGCTACGACGGCGCGGAGTTCGAACCCAAGACGTTCGGGATGGGCGTGCACACGCGTCGTGCGACGCCCGAGGTCGAGGCCGCGGTGTTCGCCGAGATCGATGCGCTGGTCTCCGAGCGCTTCCCGCACTGGCGTCGGCGCTCCGGGCACCGTGTGCTGGAGTTCTCCTCCCGCGACGAGGGCAAGGATGCCGCGATGGCCGCGCTGCGGGAGCACTTCGACGCGACCGGCATACTTTTCGCCGGCGACGACGTGACGGATGAGGACGCCATGCGCGTACTGCTGCCGACGGATCTGGGCGTCCGCGTCGGACCGGGGGAGTCAGCCGCGCAGCTGCGTGTGGAGAACCCACAGCAGATCGCCGAACTTCTGGCGCAGGTGGCAACGGAGCGCGCTGCCGGACGGGAATAGACTGCCGTCATGGCCTCGCAGCAATCCTCGGACGCGTCCGTCGACATCAAGCCCCGCAGTCGCGTCGTCACGGATGGCATCGAAGCGACCACATCGCGCGGCATGCTCCGCGCCGTCGGCATGGGCGACGCGGACTGGGACAAGCCCCAGATCGGCATCGCATCGAGCTGGAACGAGATCACCCCCTGCAACCTGAGCCTGGATCGCCTCGCGCAGGGTGCGAAGGAGGGCGTGCACTCCGGTGGCGGATACCCGCTGCAGTTCGGCACGATCTCCGTCTCGGACGGCATCTCGATGGGGCACGAGGGCATGCACTTCTCACTCGTGAGCCGTGAGGTGATCGCGGACTCGGTCGAGACGGTCATGATGGCGGAGCGGCTGGACGGCTCGGTCCTGCTCGCCGGGTGCGACAAGTCCATCCCCGGGATGCTCATGGCCAGCGCCCGTCTCGGCCTGTCCAGCGTGTTCCTGTACGCCGGATCGATCGCCCCCGGCTGGGTGAAGCTGTCTGACGGCACTGAGAAGGACATCACGATCATCGACTCGTTCGAGGGCGTCGGCGCGTGCCGCGCCGGTCGGATGAGCGAGGAGGACCTCAAGCGCATCGAGTGCGCCTTCGCCCCTGGTGAGGGTGCGTGCGGCGGCATGTACACGGCGAACACCATGGCCTCCGTCGCCGAGGCGCTCGGCCTGAGCCTGCCGGGCTCCGCGGCACCGCCGTCGGCCGACCGCCGGCGAGACCAGTTCGCGCACCGCTCGGGTGAGGCCGTCGTGAACCTCCTGCGTCAGGGGATCACGACGAAGGACATCCTGACGAAGGAGTCCTTCGAGAACGCGATCGCCCTCGCGATGGCGCTCGGCGGTTCGACCAACGTCGTGCTGCACCTGCTGGCGATCGCCCGCGAGGCTCAGGTCGATCTGGACCTGCACGACTTCAACCGGATCGGTGACAAGACTCCGCACATCGCCGACATGAAGCCGTTCGGCAAGTACGTCATGAACGACGTCGACCGCCAGGGCGGCATTCCCGTCATCATGAAGGCGATGCTCGATGAAGGGCTGCTGCACGGCGACGCTCTGACGGTCACCGGCAGGACGGTCGCCGAGAACCTCCGGGACCTCGACCCCGACCCGATCGACGGCGAGGTCATCCACACGTTCGACAACCCGATCCACGCCTCGGGAGGCATCACGATCCTGCACGGCTCGATGGCCCCGCAGGGAGCCGTCGTGAAGTCGGCCGGCTTCGACGCCGACGTCTTCGAAGGACCGGCGCGCGTGTTCGAGCGCGAGCGGGCGGCGATGGATGCGCTCGCCGAGGGCTCGATCCAGGCGGGGGATGTCGTGGTGATCCGCTACGAGGGCCCCAAGGGCGGTCCCGGCATGCGCGAGATGCTCGCGATCACCGGAGCCATCAAGGGCGCTGGGCTCGGAAAAGATGTACTACTCTTGACGGACGGACGATTCTCAGGCGGCACAACCGGCCTGTGCATCGGCCACATAGCACCCGAAGCGGTGGACGCAGGTCCTATCGCCTTCGTGCGCGATGGTGATCTGATACGGGTCGATATCGCAGCTCGCACTCTCGACCTACTCGTCGACGAGGCGGAGCTCGCCTCCCGCCGCTCTGGCTGGGAGCCGCTTCCCCCGCGCTATACCCGTGGCGTTCTTGCCAAGTACGCAGCCCTCGTGCGCTCCGCAGCCGAGGGCGCGACGACCGGTTGAGTCGTGGCCACCCGAGGCCTCTCCGCCTCACATCGACGTCGCTCATCAGATCCGAGGAAATAGACATGACTGCTGAATCCGTGTCCGCCGTGCCACGGCCGCCGGCCCGTCAGGCCGCAGCCCCAGAACTCACCGGCGCCCAGGCCGTCGTCCGATCGCTCGAACTGCTCGGGGTCACCGACGTGTTCGGCATCCCCGGCGGCGCGATCATGGAGGTCTACGACCCCCTGCTGGACTCCACCGAACTGCGGCACATCCTCGTGCGTCACGAGCAGGGTGGCGGCCACGCCGCCGAAGGGTACGCGTCCGCCTCGAACAAGGTCGGCGTCACCATCGCGACGTCGGGTCCCGGCGCGACGAACCTCGTCACCGCGATCGCCGACGCGTACATGGACTCCGTGCCGATCGTCGCGATCACCGGTCAGGTCTTCTCCACGCTGATGGGAACCGATGCGTTCCAGGAAGCCGACATCGTCGGCATCACGATGCCCGTGACGAAGCACTCGATTCTCGTCAAGGATGTGAACGAGATCCCCGGCGCGATCGCCGCAGCCTTCGAGATCGCGTCGACGGGTCGTCCGGGACCCGTGCTGGTGGACATCACGAAGGATGCCCAGCAGGCCAAGGCGCCGTTCGTCTGGCCGCCCAAGATCGATCTTCCGGGATACCGTCCGGTGACGAAGGCCCACGGAAAGCAGATCCAGGCGGCGGCCAATCTGTTCGTCGGAGCGAAGAAGCCGGTGCTGTACGTCGGCGGCGGTGTCATCCGCGGCCGGGCGTCGGCAGAGCTCAAGAGCCTCGCGGAGACGACGGGTGCACCTGTCGTCACGACCCTCATGGCGCGCGGCGCGTTCCCCGATTCGCACCCGCAGCATCTCGGCATGCCCGGTATGCACGGCACGGTCCCGGCCGTGCTCGCCCTGCAGGAGTCGGACCTGATCCTCGCGCTCGGCGCGCGTTTCGACGACCGCGTGACCGGCAAAGCGGCGCTGTTCGCTCCGAACGCCAAGGTCGTCCACGTCGACATCGACCCGGCCGAGATCTCCAAGATCCGCACGGCCGATGTTCCGATCGTCGGCGACGTGCGCGAGGTGCTCGTCGACCTCGAGAACGCGTTCCGCACCACGATCGGTGCCGACAAGCCGGACACCGAGGAGTGGTGGTCCTACCTCGACGGACTGCGAGACGAGTTCCCGCTCGGCTTCCAGCCCACCACTGACGGCCTGCTCTCGCCCCAGCACGTGATCCAGCGCATCGGCGAGCTCACCGGACCCGAGGCCGTGTACGCGGCGGGTGTCGGGCAGCACCAGATGTGGGCAGCGCAGTTCATCAAGTACGAGCGACCCAACTCGTGGCTGAACTCCGGTGGCGCCGGCACGATGGGCTACTCCGTCCCCGCTGCCATGGGGGCCAAGGTCGCAGAGCCCGACCGCGTGGTTTGGTCGATCGACGGCGACGGATGCTTCCAGATGACCAACCAGGAGCTCGCCACCTGCGCGATCAACAACATCCCGATCAAGGTCGCGATCATCAACAACTCCTCGCTCGGCATGGTGCGCCAGTGGCAGACGCTGTTCTACGACGGTCGTCATTCCAACACCGACCTGAACACCGGGCACGGCACGATCCGCATCCCCGACTTCGTCAAGCTCGCCGAAGCGTACGGCTGCCTCGGCATCCGGGTGGAGAAGGAAGAGGATGTGGATGCCGCGATCAAGCTCGCTCTGGAGACCAACGACCGACCGGTCGTGATCGACTTCGTCGTGTCGGCCGACGCGATGGTGTGGCCGATGGTTCCGCAGGGCGTCAGCAACAGCTACGTCCAGTACGCCGTCGACCACGCGCCGTCCTTCGAAGAGGAGATGTGACGACATGTCCACTCATGTGCTGAGCCTCCTGGTGGAGGACACCCCCGGCCTGCTGACCCGCGTCGCCGGGCTCTTCGCCCGGCGCGGCTTCAACATCGAATCCCTCGCCGTCGGCGTGACCGAGGTGCCAGGCATCTCGCGCATCACGGTCGTCGTCGACGTGGAGGACCTGCCGCTCGAGCAGGTGACGAAGCAGCTGAACAAGCTCGTGAACGTCATCAAGATCGTCGAGCTGGACTTCGCCACGTCCGTGCAGCGCCACCATGTGCTCGTCAAGGTGCGCACGGACAACGCGACGCGCTCGAACGTGATCGAGATCGTGAACCTGTTCCGTGCATCGGTCGTCGACTACGCATCGGATGCCGTCGTCGTCGAGGTCACCGGCGACAAGGGCAAGATCGAGGCGATCCTGCGCGCGCTCGAGCCCTTCGGCATCAAGGAGCTGTCGCAGTCCGGCCTGCTGGCCATCGGGCGCGGCGGCAAGAGCATCACCGAACGCGTTCTGCGCGGCTGACCAACCAGACCACCACCAAGGAGAAATACAAGTGAGTACTGAGATCTTCTACGACGCCGACGCCGACCTGTCCCTCATCCAGGGCAAGAAGGTCGCGATCGTGGGCTACGGCTCGCAGGGCCACGCCCACGCGATGAACCTGCGCGACTCGGGCGTCGAGGTCGCCATCGCCCTCAAGGACGGCTCGAAGTCCATCGCGAAGGCGGAGGAGGCCGGCTTCCCGGTCAAGAACGTCGCCGACGCGACCGCCTGGGCCGACCTGATCATGATCCTCGCGCCGGACCAGCACCAGCGCACGATCTACTCCGAGTCGATCGCACCGAACCTGTCCGCGGGCAAGACCCTCGCCTTCGCGCACGGCTTCAACATCCGCTTCGGCTACATCGACGCTCCCGAGGGCGTCGACGTGATCCTGATCGCCCCGAAGGCACCAGGCCACACCGTGCGCCGCGAGTTCGTCGCCGGCCGCGGCATCCCGGACATCATCGCCGTCGAGCGCGACGCATCCGGTCACGCCTGGGATGTGGCGCTCGCGTACGCGAAGGCCATCGGCGGCACCCGTGCCGGCGTCATCAAGACGACCTTCACGGAAGAGACCGAGACCGACCTGTTCGGCGAGCAGGCCGTGCTCTGCGGTGGCATGAGCCACCTCGTGCAGGCCGGCTTCGAGACGCTGGTCGAGGCGGGCTACCAGCCGCAGATCGCCTACTTCGAGGTGCTGCACGAGCTGAAGCTCATCGTCGACCTGATGTGGGAGGGCGGCATCGCCAAGCAGCGCTGGTCGATCTCCGACACGGCCGAGTTCGGCGACTACGTCTCCGGCCCGCGCGTCGTCGACGCCCGCGTCAAGGAGAACATGAAGGGCGTGCTCGCGGACATCCAGTCCGGTGCCTTCGCGACGCGCTTCATCGAGGACCAGGACAACGGCGCCACCGAGTTCCTGGCGCTGCGCGCCAAGGAGCAGGAGCACCCGATCGAGGTCACCGGTCGCGAGCTGCGTTCGCTGTTCTCCTGGAAGCAGACCGACGAGGACTACACCGAGGGTTCCGCCGCGCGCTGATACCTTCGCATTCGAAGAACGGGCGTCCCTCGCGGGGCGCCCGTTCTTCGTCTCGGTGGTTCGGAGGCGTCAGCGGGTGAGCTCCTCCAGGACCTCGACCACATGCCGGTACGGCTTGCCGGTGGCGCGGCTCATGCCGATCTCGCACGTGCGGTTCGCGGACACGAACGCGTCGAAGCCTCCGCGCTCGGCCTCGGCCTCGGCCACCTCGGCCGACTCGACGGCGGTGGCGCTGGCGGTGAGCTCGGGGTGCAGCATGCCGCGATCACCGGCGAAGGCGCAGCATCCCCAGCCTTCCGGCACGTAGACCTCGTCGGCGACCGCCGCCGCCAGGGCCGTCAGCGCGGACGTCGCACCCAGCGCGGTCGTGGAGCATGTGGGATGGACCGCGATCCGTTCGAGTTTCGTCGGCACGCTGAGCCGGGGGAGAACCTCTCTGGCGATGTACGTGGTGGCGTCCTCGATGACGAGCCCCGTGTACTCCGGCCGCTCGGCGACGGACCTGGCGAGCATCACGTGCAGCCCCTCCGTGCACGAGGCCGCTTCGCACACGACGGGGAGCTCGCCCTGACGGCTCGCCGCCCAGAGCGATGCCAGGACGCGATCGGTCATCCGGTCGTAACCCGAGAGCTGGCCCTTCGACTTCCATGGCGTCCCGCAGCAGAGGCCACCGGTGTCGTCGGGGATCGCGATCGGGATGCCGGCGCGATCGAGCAGGGTCATCACCGCATCCCTGGATCCCTCTCCGTTTCCTTCCGGGCCGAACATCGTCGCGATGCAGGCACCGAAGAACACCGCCTCCGCGTCCGCGGGCGAGGACGGTCGAGGCGGACGGGAGCCGCCACGGGGGAGGCCGGCGTCGTACAGCGGCACCGTGTCCGCACCGAGCACCGCTCTGCCGAGCCTGGTCACTCCGGTCACGAGCGGCGCAGGGACGGCATCGGCGAGCGTCAGCGCCGCGCCGCCGATCCGGGTGACGGCGCCCCAGGCCTTCGCCGCGCCATCCCACACTCCGTCCTCGAGTCTGGTGGCCTCCTCGGCACGCAGACGACGTACGAGGTCGCCGGTGTTGATGTCGACAGGGCACGCGACAGCGCACATGCCGTCGACCGCGCAGGTCTGGACGCCCTCGTAGTCGTAGTCGGCGCGCAGCTCCTTCAGCAGCGCCGTGTCGCCGTCCTGCTCGGCCCAGGTCATGTCACGGCGGAGCACGATGCGCTGGCGCGGAGTGAGGGTGATGTCCTTGCTCGGGCAGGTCGGCTCGCAGTATCCGCATTCGACGCAGCGGTCCACTTCGCTCTCGACGGTCGGTACGCGCTTGAGATCGTGCAGATACGACTCCGGATCCTCGGACAGGACGACTCCGGGATTGAGGATGCCGGCAGGATCGAGCAGGCGCTTGATGTCCCACATCATGTCGGTGAGGAGGTCGCCGTACTGGCGGCGCACGAACGGGGCCATGATGCGCCCGGTGCCGTGCTCTGCTTTCAGCGAGCCGCCCTGACCGAGCACGAGGTCGACGAGATCGGCCGTGAACCGGCGGTACCGCGCGAGGCTCTCCTCGTCGTCGAACTTCTCGTTCAAGAGGAAATGGACGTTGCCGTCCTTCGCGTGACCGAAGATCACCGACCCGTCGTAGCGGTGCTCGGCGAAGAGCTCGATGAGGCGCTCGCACGTGACGAGGAGGCGGTCCACCGGGACCACGATGTCCTCGAGCAGCGCGGTCGTGCCCGACGGGCGCGCCCCGGCGACTGCGGTGTACAGGCCCTTGCGGACGTGCCACAACGACGCCCGCTCGGCGGCGTCGGTCGTCAGCTTCGGCGCGACCGCGAGGGGAAGGGCGGCGAACTGCGCGATGGCCGCCTCGGAGGCCGCGGCGAGCTCGTCGGCACCGGACGCGTGCACTTCGACGAGCAGTGCCGCGTGCGCGTCGACCGCGATCTCCGCGATGGATGCCGGGACATCGCTGAGTCCCTGGGCGACGCGGAGTGACGCGGCATCCATCAACTCGACGGTCGCGAGGCCCTGCTCGACGAGACCGGGCAGCGCCGCCATGGCGTCCGCCAGCGTGGCGAAGACGAGCAGACCGGTCGCGATCTGCGGGCGGATCCGGATGGTCCGGAACCGCGCTTCCGCTACGAACGCGAGCGTCCCCTCGGAGCCGATCACCAGATGCTCGAGGATCTTGACCGGATCGTCGAAGTCCAGCAGGGAGTTCATCCCGTAGCCCATCGTGTTCTTCATGGCGAACTGCGCGCGGACGAAGGCGACGGCGTCCGGCGCGGCGAGCAGGCGTGCGCGCAGCGCGAGCAGGCCGTCGGCTATCGCGGGCTCGGCGGCCCGCAGCCGCGCGTTCGCGTCGGGTGCACCGGTGTCGATGATCGTGCCGCTGGGCAGGACGAGCACGAGCGAGTCGACCGTGCGATACGAGTTCTCCGTGATGCCGCATGCCATGCCGCTGGAGTTGTTCGCGACGACGCCGCCGATCGTGCAGGCGATCTCGCTGGCCGGGTCGGGGCCCAGCTTGCGTCCGAAGCGCGCGAGGCGCGTGTTCACCTGGCGCACGGTCGCCCCGGGGCCGACGCGCACGATACCGCCATCGTCCTCGAGCGCGATGTGACGGAACGCCGAGCGGGTGTCGACGAGGATGTCGCCGGTCACGCCTTGGCCGGACAGGCTGGTGCCGCCGGAGCGGAAGGTGAGCGTCCGTCCGGCCGAGCGGACGGCGTCGAACGCGCGGGCGACGCCCTCGGCATCCTTCGGGGTGAGCACAGCATCCGGGATGAGCAGGTAGTGCGATGCGTCGTGCGCGCGGGCGAACCGGTCGATCGAGCGGGACGTGACGGTCGTGTCCTGTCCGAGCACGGCGGAGTCGAGAGGATGGGCGAGTGTCGTTGACACAGAGGCTCCTTCGCGTCGGATTGTCTGACAAGTGTACCGACTCGCGTCCGCTGCTCTAGGCTGACTCGCATGTCAAGCGTTCCGCAGTCCGCGTTGGAGGTCGTCGGGGTCGTGGATGCCGTCACGCAACGGCTGCGCGGCAGCATCCTGAGCGGCGACATCCGCCCGGATGCGCCGGTGACCGAGGCGAGGGTGTCGCAGGAGTACGCGGTCGCGCGGCCCAGCGCGAAGGCCGCGATCGAGCAGCTCGTGGCATCCGGACTCCTGGTGCGCACAGCGCATCGCAGCGCGCGGGTGGTCGCGATCGACGCCGATGTCGTGCGCGACGTCTACCGGACGCGCACGCGGCTGGAGAGCGCCGCGCTGCGCGAGCTCGCACTGGTGCGTGAGGTTCCGGCCGCCGCCGCGGAGGCGAATCAGGAGATCCTGGCGATGCCCGCCGGCCCCGACCCGGCGACGGTCGATCCCGACCTGCGCTTCCACCAGGCGCTGATCCACGCGCTGCGCAGCGAGCGCACCTCGCGGATGTATGCGAGCGTGCTCGACGAGGTGCGACTGTGCATGGCACAGGTTCAGGGCAGGAGGCTATTGGATGCCGCAGTCATCGCCGGCCAGCATCAGGCGATGCTCGCCGCCGTCGCGGACGGCGACGGCGAGCGCGCAGCGAGGCTGCTGACCGACCACCTCGCCGCGGCCGAGAAGCGCCTCGTCGACGCGCTGGGCTGAACGGTCACTGCTCCTGTTCGACCGGAGCGTCCTCGATGACCAGCGGCGGCTCGACGTCGGCGCCCCACACCGGAGCCGGGAGCACGGTGTCGACCTGACCGGCCTGGATCTCGCGCAGCGCGTCGGTGATCTCATCGGCGTTCTCCGGGACGGGAAGACCGCAGGTCTGCATCTCGGACTCGAACTTCAGCGTGAGGCGGATCTTGCCCGCCGCGACCGCCTCGGCCGTGGTGCCGGACATGATCTCGCTGCCGGTCTGGATGTCGGAGACCTCGTCGCAGACGTGGTAGACCTGACCGCCGTCGACCCAGAACACCTCGTCCTCGCCCAGCAACTGGATGACGGCGGACTGATCTGCCGTGTACTGCTCGACGGAGGACGGCGCGAAGTCGATGCCGAAGAAGACCGCGACGGCGGCCAGCACGATGCCGATGATCCCGGCCGTCGCCTTCTGCCCTTTGTCCATGTCCTTGTTGAGGAAGATGAGGATGATCAGAGGCACGAAGGCGATGATCGCGATGATCACGCCGAGCTGGTTCTGGACGAAGAACTTGACGGTGTCGGACTTCCGGGCCGGATCCAGACGGTTCGCCTTCTTCCACAGCAGCGATCCGCCGATCGACAGCGCGGCGATGACGACGAGCAGGACGATGAGCGTGATGAACGCCCACTGCGGGAAGGTCGCCGTGACACCCTGCTCCTCGAGCAGTCCCGTGTCGGGATCGCGCACGAGCGCGCCGTCCTCGCCGACGTACACGCGCTGCCGCAGCAGCCAGAAGATCCCGACGGCCTCGGTCGCGATCGCGAGCACCCAGAGCCCGAGGGCGATCCACCGGAATGTCAGCGACTGCTTCTTGGCAGCCGCCGTCGGCGTCCAATCGGCACCGGCCGCCGATGTTCCGGCTGCGGCCGACGCGCCGACCGATTCCTTGTCCTGTCCAGCCACCGTGTGCTCCCCCTCATCGAATTCTGGCACTGAGCCTACTGGGACCGCTCGCGGCATCGCTACGCTGGAGGGCATGACATCGGATCCGGACGACGCGCTCTCCTGGGAGGGCGACGAGGGTCGTCCCGCGCAGAAGCCGAGCCTGCCGCAGGGCTGGAACGCCGTGGGCAAGGGCAGCGACCGCGTCACGACCGAAGGTGCGACTTCCGCCGAGGCTGCTGCCGAGGAAGCGCCTGCGGACGAGTCCGATGAGACGGAGCCCGCGGGCATGAGCCCGGCGATGCTGCTGTTCGTCGGCATCTTCGGCGGGATCTATCTGCTCTACGCGGTGGGATGGGTGATCGGCGGGCTGAGTCTGAAGCCGCTCGCGAACCTCATCGTGGCCGATGCCATGTACGTGCCGTGGTTCGTCCTCGCCGTCGCGGCCCCCGCGCTGTGGATGCTCACGGTCTGGCTGCTCACCCGAGGGGCGCAGGCCTGGGTGCGCGTCCTGCTGCTCCTCGCCGGTGCCGTGCTGCTCGTGCCCTGGCCCTTCGTGATGGTGGGAGCGATCGGATCATGACCGAGAACACGTCCGCACAGGTATCCGTCCGCCCGACGCCGGGATGGCTGTCCGCGCTCGTCGTCGGCCTCAGCGGCCTCTTCTACGCCTATGCCATCTGGAACGCCATCGCCCATATCGTCGCGATGTCCCAGCCCGCCGGGCTCACCGGCACCGGTTGGATCACGCTGGTATTCGGCGCAGTGTTCCCGGCGATCGTGTTCGCGCTCGCCTGGGTGATCGGGCGCCGTCGCAACGTCGGAGAACTGGCCCTCGTGATGCTCACGGGGCTCTCGGTCGTCGCGGTGTTCTGGCTGAGCCTGGTCGGCTACAGCATCCTGAACATGGATGCTCTGGTCAATCTCTCCTGAGCCGGCCGTCACACGGGGCGGGGGAGCTTTCGTGCTCGGGTACAGTGGAAGCGATCGCGCCCCGAAGGCGTGCGGCGCATCGATCCCACCCGCGTTGTGACGCTCACTCTGAAGGATCCACCTGTGCCGAAGCCCGTCGTGCTCATCGCCGAAGTCCTCTCGCCCGCCACGATCGAGGCCCTCGGCCCCGACTTCGACATCCGCAATGTCGACGGAACGGATCGCGAGGCGCTCTTCTCGGCGCTGACGGATGCGGATGCTGTGCTCATCCGCTCCGCGACGAAGATCGATGAGGAGGCGCTCGGCCACGCGCCCAAGCTGAAGGTCGTCGCCCGTGCGGGCGTGGGGCTCGACAACGTCGACATCAAGGCCGCGACGTCCGCGGGCGTCATGGTGGTCAACGCGCCCACCTCGAACATCATCTCCGCCGCCGAGCTGACCTGCGGCCACATCCTCAGCCTCGCCCGCCACGTGCCCGCGGCGAACGCCTCGCTCGCCGCTGGGGAGTGGAAGCGCAGCGCCTACACCGGGACCGAGCTGTTCGAGAAGACGCTCGGCGTCGTCGGCCTCGGCCGGATCGGCGCCCTGGTCGCGGCGCGCATGCAGGGCTTCGGGATGAAGGTCGTCGCGTACGACCCGTATGTGACGAGCGCCAGGGCTCAGCAGCTCGGCGTCGAACTGCGCACCTTCGACGAGCTGGTCGCGGAGAGCGACTTCATCACCATCCACATGCCGAAGACGCCCGAGACCACCGGGATGATCGGCGCCGAGCAGTTCGCTGCGATGAAGAAGACCGGCTACGTCATCAACGTCGCCCGTGGTGGATTGATCGACGAGGAGGCGCTGCACGCAGCGCTCGTGGCCGGCGAGATCGCGGGTGCGGGCCTCGACGTGTTCACCTCGGAGCCCCCTGCCGAGGGCGGCTCCGCGCGCGCTCTGCTCGACCTGCCCAACGTCGTCGTGACGCCGCACCTGGGCGCCTCGACCGACGAGGCGCAGGAGAAGGCCGGCGTCTCGGTCGCCCGGTCGGTCAAGCTCGCGCTCGAGGGCGACCTGGTTCCGGATGCCGTGAACGTCGCCGGCGGGATCATCGACCCGTTCGTGCGCCCCGGAATCGACCTCGTCGAGAAGCTCGGTCAGGTCTTCAGCGGGCTGACCACGTCGGCCCTCACGAGCCTCGACATCGAGGTCCGCGGCGAACTGGCCGACTACGACGTCAGCGTCTACAAGCTCGCCGCGCTCAAGGGCATCCTGTCCAACGTCGTGAGCGAGAACGTCTCCTACGTCAACGCACCGCTGTTCGCCGAGCAGCGCGGCATCGAAGCGCGTCTGATCGTCGAGAAGGAGAGCCCGGAGTACCGGAACCTCACGACGCTGCGCGGCGCGCTCGCGGATGGCACGGTGCTCACCGTCGCCGGCACGCTCGCGGGAACCCGCATGGTGCAGAAGATCGTCGGCGTCAACGGGTACGACCTCGAGGTTCCGCTCGATCAGCACCACATCGTGATGCTCTACACCGACCGCCCCGGCATCGTCGCGGTGTACGGGCAGAAGTTCGGTGACGCGGGGATCAACATCGCCGGCATGCAGATCGCCCGCCGTGAGGCCGGCGGTCAGGCGCTGTCGATCCTGACCGTGGATTCGCGGGTGCCAGAGGAGCTGCTGGCCGAGGTCGGCGCGGACATCGATGCATCGGTGATCCGCCAGATCGAGATCACCGAGGACTGAGATGAGCACGGGGGAGCCGCTGACCGATCCCTCGTTCTTCAGCCTTGCGTTCGGCGAGGGACGCTTTGATCACGGCGACGTCGCGCTGGTGCCGATTCCCCCTGGCGTCACGACGGATCCGCGGGTGTGGGCCGAGACGCTGTTCTCGCGCGATGCGATTCCGGCACCTGTCCAGGCGCTGTTCGGCCTGCGGATGCTGTTCGCCGCCATGATCGGACTGCGGTCGTCGCCGTCCGGCGTGTTCGACGTGCGCGAGGTGCGCGGCGACGAGGCTCTGCTGGCCTTCGACGACGACCACCTCGATTTCCGCTGCGGGGTGGGAGTCGATGCGGCGACCGGGGTCGTCCGGGTGACGACGGTCGTCCGACTGCACGGCTGGCGTGGACGGATCTACTTCGCTCCCGTGAGCCTGCTGCATCCGCTGATCCTGCAGTCGATGCTGCGGAGAACCAGGCGGATCCTCGCCCGCCGACGCTAGCGCGTCGCCCGCAGGACCAGGTCGATCAGCGCCTGGAGCTCAGGACCGTGCGGCACCAGACGTTCCGGTCCGTGGACGTCGAGCGAGTTGTTGAAGTAGAGCCCGTCGCTCACCAGCATCACGAGGTCGAGCGCGGTCTCGTCGCGGACGTGCGGGCGGATCGCTCCAGCCCACCGGCCGCGGACCTGCCGCAAGGCGTCGGATGCCGCGGCGTGCCCGCCCTGCGCGAGTCGAGAGGTGGCGATCAGGGCGCGATCGAGCGCGTCGTCCTCCATGACCGAGGTGCGCACGTAGTACGCGACCGGGCCCTCGTCGGCATCCGTCATCCGCTCGAGATCGAGATCGGTCAGGCGGGCGAGTCGTCCGAGAAGGCCTGCGGCCAGTTCTTCCTTCGAGGCGAAGTGGTACAGCAGTCCGCCCTTGGAGACCCCGGCGGCCTTGGCCGTCGCGTCCAGCGTCGCCGCACGCTCTCCGTCGTCGATGAGGATCGCTTCGAAGGCGTCCAGAACGCGTTCGCGTGCGAGGGGAGGACGGGGCATGGGGCACCTCTGCTCAGGATCTGATCGGCTCCGACTCTGTTACTATACCATCCGGACGGTTAAGTAACCTTCCCAGAGAGCGCAGAGGTGAAAGATGACCGCGTCGATCCCGACGGTGGACACGGAGATGGATGCGCCGCGCGTCGGCGCCCGCGGATGGTGGGCGCTCGTCGTGCTCATGCTCCCGGTGCTGCTGGTGTCGGTGGACAACACCGTGCTGAGCTTCGCGCTGCCCGAGATCGCGATCGCGCTTTCGCCGAGCGGCGCCGAGCAGCTCTGGATCATCGACATCTATCCGCTCGTGCTCGCCGGGCTCCTCGTCACCATGGGCACGCTGGGGGACCGCTTCGGCCGCCGGAGGATGCTGTTGATCGGCGCCACCGGATTCGCCGCCGTGTCGGTGCTCGCGGCCTTCGCCCCGACCGCCGGGCTGCTCATCGCCGCCCGTGCGCTGCTCGGGTTCTTCGGCGCGATGCTCATGCCCTCGACGCTGTCGCTGCTGCGGTCGATCTTCCGCAATCGCGACCAGCGGCGTTTCGCGATCGCTGTGTGGGCCTCCGCGTTCTCGGCGGGGGCCGCGCTCGGCCCGATCGTCGGTGGCTTCCTGCTCGAGCACTTCGCCTGGGGAGCGGTGTTCCTCATCGCGGTCCCCGTGCTCATCCCGCTGCTGATCGCGGCTCCGCTCCTGGTGCCGGAGAGCCGGGACCCGAATCCGGGGAGAATCGATCCGATCAGCATCGTGCTGTCGATGGCGACCATGGTCCCTGTCGTGTACGCGATCAAGTCGCTCGCCGTGGAGGGCCCGAGCTGGAGCGCTGCCGCGTGGACGGCTCTCGGCGTCCTGATGGGGCTCCTGTTCGTGCGCCGTCAGCTGCGGGCGGAGACCCCGATGCTCGACATGCAGCTTTTCCGGCGGGGATCGTTCTCGGGTGCGATCCTGGTGAACCTGCTCAGCGTGGTCGCGCTCGTCGGATTCCTGTACTTCGTGTCGCAGCATCTGCAGCTCGTCCTGGGGCTTTCCCCGATGCAGGCCGGGTTCGCCCTGGTGCCGGGGATGGCCGCGATGATCGCCGCGGGGCTGGCCGTGGTGCCGGTCTCACGGCGTGTGCCGCCGCATCTGGTGGTCCCCGGGGCGCTCGTGTTCTCGGTCATCGGATACCTGATGGTCGCCTTCAGCACCGAGGACCACGGCGTGCTGCCGCTGATCGTCGCGTTCGTCGTCCTCGGCATCGGCATCGGTGCGGCGGAGACCATCTCGAACGAGCTGATCCTCTCCAGCGCGCCGGCGGCGAAGGCCGGGGCCGCGAGTGCGGTCTCGGAGACGGCCTATGAACTGGGCGCCGTGCTGGGCACGTCCATCCTCGGCGGGCTCATCACCGCGTTCTACCGTGGTTCGCTCGTGATCCCCGACGGGATCCCGGACGGTGCTGCGGATGCTGCCCGCGAAACGCTGGCCGGGGCGTACACCGAGGCGCAGCGGCTCCCCGCCGACCTCGGCGATGCATTGTGGGATGCGGCGGCAACCGCGTTCGGCTCCGGCGTGACCGTGACGTCCCTCATTGGGGCGGGTCTGGTCGTGCTGGCCGGCGTCATCGCGGCCGTCACACTGCGCGCGTCCCGTACGCACTGACCAGTACGCTGGGAAGCATTCCCCGATGCAAGGAGTGTCATGTCGCGTGTCGTGAAGCTGGCCGTCATCCCCGGTGACGGGATCGGTCCCGAGGTGGTGGCCGAGGCGGAACGCGTGCTGGATGCCGTGACGGCGTCGAGCGACGTCGTCTTCGACAAGACGCGGTTCTCGCTCGGGGCGGCGCGCTACCTCGAGACCGGCGACACGCTCACGGATGAGGACCTGGCGGCCATCGTCGCGCATGACGCGATCCTGCTCGGCGCGGTCGGCGGGCAGCCGGGAGACACGCGGCTGAAGGACGCGAACATCGAGCGCGGGCTGCTGCTCAAGCTCCGATTCACGCTCGATCACTACGTGAACCTGCGCCCGTCGAAGCTGTATGCAGGAGCCCAGGGGCCGCTCGCCGATCCGGGCGAGATCGACTTCGTCGTCGTCCGCGAGGGCACCGAAGGGCCCTACGTCGGCAACGGCGGCTCGATCCGCACGGGGACGCCGCAGGAAGTCGCGAACGAGACCAGCGTGAACACCGCGTTCGGCGTCGAGCGCGTCGTCCGGTACGCGTTCGAGCTGGCGGAGCGCCGCAGCCGGAAGCTCACGCTCGTGCACAAGACGAATGTGCTCGTGCACGCCGGTGGCATCTGGCAGCGCATCGTGAACGAGGTGGCGCTGGAGCACCCGGACGTGGCCGTAGACTATCTGCACGTCGACGCGGCCACCATCTTCCTGGTCACGAACCCGGCTCGCTTCGACGTGATCGTCACCGACAACCTCTTCGGGGACATCCTCACTGATCTGGCCGGCGCCGTCACCGGTGGCATCGGCCTCGCCGCCTCGGGGAACATCAACCCGCGAGGAGACTTCCCGTCGATGTTCGAGCCCGTCCACGGGTCGGCGCCGGACATCGCGGGTCAGCAGAAGGCCGATCCCACTGCAGCGATCCTCTCCGTCGCGCTCCTGCTCGACCACCTCGGGCTGCGCGACGAGTCCGCGCGCATCAGCCGGGCCGTCGAGGAGGACATCGCCGTACGGGATGCCGCCCGTTCAACAGCTCAGGTCGGCGACGCGATCATCGCCCGTCTCCAGGCGTAACCTGGGATACGGCGCAGCGTTCGCCACCGATTCGGACCGTCAGGACACCACACATCATGACCATCGGACTTCCTCTCCAGGCTCCTTCCCCCGCAGGCCTCATCTGGCAGGTGACGCGCAACGAGAACGCGCGCTCCGAAGCCGAACGCGACGAGATTCTGCAGAATCCCGGTTTCGGTCAGTACTTCACCGATCACATGATCGACCTGTGCTGGTCGGAGAAGGGCGGCTGGCACCGTCCCCGCGTGCAGCCTTACGGCCCGATCCCGCTCGATCCGGCCGCCGCCGTGCTGCACTACTCGCAGGAGATCTTCGAGGGGCTGAAGGCCTACCGGCACGCCGACGGTTCGGTGTGGACCTTCCGCCCCGACCGCAACGCCGCCCGTCTGCAGCGTTCGGCGCGTCGACTCGCCCTGCCGGAGCTGCCGGAAGAACTGTTCATCGAGTCGCTCAAGCAGCTCGTCGCCGTCGACTCCGCCTGGGTGCCGAGCAACCCGGAGGAGAGCCTGTACCTGCGCCCGTTCATGTTCGCGAAGGAGGCGTTCCTCGGCGTGCGGGCGGCGAAGAAGGTCGGCTACTACCTGATCGCCAGCCCCGCCGGAGCGTACTTCCCCGGTGGTGTGCAGCCGGTGAACATCTGGCTGTCGACCGACTACGCGCGCGCCGGCCATGGTGGCACGGGTGCGGCGAAGACCGGCGGCAACTACGCATCCAGCCTGCTGCCCCAGGAGGAGGCGTACGCGAAGGGATGCCAGCAGGTGCTGTTCCTCGATGGGCAGTACATCGAGGAGCTCGGCGGCATGAACCTCGTGCTCGTCACGCGGGATGGACGCCTGCTGACGCCGGCATCCGATTCGATCCTCGACGGCATCACTCTCGCCTCGATCCTGGAGCTCGCCGCGGACCGCGGGCTGACGGTCGAGCGTCGCAAGCTCACGATCGACGAGTGGCGCGAGGGCGCGGCATCCGGTGAGATCGTCGGCGCGTTCGCCTGCGGAACCGCCGCCGTCGTGGTGCCGATCGGCAAGCTGATGAGCGACGAGTTCGAGATCGTGCACGAGGGACCGGAGGCGAGTGAGCTCGCCCTGTCGCTGCGCGAGGAGCTCACCGACATCCAGTACGGCCGGCGCGAGGACACGCACGGCTGGCTGCTGCGTCTGGACGCCTGACCCCTCGACGAGATCTCCCGCACCCGCGAAGCCCCGTCGTGACCGCGAACCGGTGACGACGGGGCTTCGGTGCTGCTCAGGCCCAGGTGCGCCAATCGCGCTTGGGGATGAGGCAATGCACCCCGACCACGCCGTCGACGACCTGCGACACCTCGAAATCGCCTGCCGCCGAGAGATAGGCCAGCGCCGATTGCCTCGGAATCTCGAAGCGCTCGGCGAGGAACCGGATCGCTTCCCGCACGGCGACGCGCATGGCCTCGTCGAGACTCGCCGCCATACCCGTCGGGATCCAGTGCTCCGGCGTTTCGCCGAACGGCGTGGTCAGCGCGCCGAAGAGCCCTGCGCTCTCTTGCGCCGGGACGACAGTCAGCGTCAGAGTCGCGCGCAGCGAGGCCTCCAGCGCCGTGAGGGCCACCTCGCCGTTGCCCTGAGCGAAGTGCGGATCGCCGGCGAAGAACAGCGCGCCTTCGCTCCGGATCGGGAGATACAGCGAGCTGCCGACGACGAGGTGCTTGATGTCGATGTTGCCCCCGTGCGGACCCGGGGGAACCGAGTGCGCGGGAGCATCATCCGGCCCGGCCACGCCCATGAGACCGAGGAAGGGGGCCAACCGGAACGAGGCCGACCGCAGCTCGTCGATGCGGAAGCGGCCTGTCGCCCCGCCGCCGTCGCCGTCCTCCTCGACCCAGCAGAAGTGCGACACGGTGCCGGAATCGGGATGCAGATCGGGTTTCCACGGATGCGCGGCGCGTAGGGGATACTCGCCGGGGAGCGCGCCGAATCCGTGCCGGTTGCTGATGAATCCGTAGTCCACCCGACGGTCCAGGGCACGGATGTCCACGCGGAGCACGTCACCGGGGCGGGCTCCTGCCACGGCGACCGGACCCGTCACGACGTGGGGGCCGTCCGCATCCGTGTTGACCACATCGCTCTCGGCCAGCTCGATCGCGTCTCGGAGCACGTCGTCGCGGCCGTGGGCGGCGAGGAAGGCGCGGGGGTCGCGTCCCTGGTCGGCGAGGATGCCCTCGTGCGAGAGGGTGTCCAGCGTCACGCTGTCGCCGGAGCGCACGGTCAGCGCCGGCGTGCTGGCCGCCGTCGGCAGCCATCCCCAACCCACCTCATCGGGACGGCACGGCAGATAGTGCTCACCCCGGATCACTCCGCGGCCCGGATCCAGGAGCGTGCTCACGATCGGTCCTCCTCACGGATGCCGACCACGAGGTCGATCTCGATCAGCGCTCCGACGGCGAGGCCGCGGACACCGATGCACGTGCGCGCCGGCAGCGGATCGGCGAACCAACGACGGTAGACGGTGTTGACCGCCTCGTAGTCGCCGAAGTCCTCGAGGTACACCCGCACCATGAGCGCGTCGTCGAGTCGGGCTCCGCACGCGGTGACCACGGCGTCGAGGTTGCGCAGAACCTGCTCGGTCTGCTCTTCGACGCCGCCGGGCACGACCTCACCGGTCTCCGGGGTCGTCGGCATCTGCCCGGTGACGAACAACTGGTCGCCCCATCGGATCGCGTGGGAGAACGGGCCGACCTGCGCGGGCACGCCGGGGACGCCCTTCAGGTCGTAAGCGGTCTTCGTCCTGGTCTTCATCGTCATACCTCCGCCGCGTTCATCGCGGTCATGAATGTCACGGCCTGGGGTGCGCGCGGCGCCCCGATGACCTGTTCGGCAGGTCCCGCCTCGATCACACGGCCGCCGGCCATGAAGACCGCGGTGTCGGCGACTTGGCGTGCGAATCGCAGCTGATGGGTCGCGATGATCATCGTCAGCCCCTCTTCGCGGGCCAGCGCCGTGATCACCTTGAGCACTTCGGCGACGAGCTCCGGATCCAGCGCGCTCGTCGGCTCGTCGAGCAGCAGCAGCCGCGGGCGCGAGGCGATGGCGCGGGCGATGGCGACGCGCTGCTGCTGGCCGCCGGACAGTCCGGACGGCGCCGCGTCGGCGAACTCGGAGAGCCCGACACGGCCGAGCAGTTCGTGGGCCCGTTCGGCGGCGGCATCCGGCGTCCACCCGTGCACCCAGCGCAGCGGCCCTGCGATGTTCTCTGCGACGCTCAGATGACTGAACAGCGCGAAGTTCTGGAACACCATCGACACGCCGGCGTCGACCCGCTCCGCGGCGAGGCGCGACTCCGAGTGGCGACGACCGGCCGCCCCGATCCCGAGCGCAGCGCCGTTGACGACGACCGTCCCGGAATCGCGGGTCTCGAGCTGGTCGATGATGCGCAGCAGCGTCGACTTGCCCGATCCGCTCGGCCCGAGCAGGGCCACGACCTCCCCGGGGCCGGCGGTGAGGTCGATGCCGTCGAGCACCGTGCGTTCCCCGTAGCTCTTGACGATGCCGTCGAGCTCGACACGAGCCCCTCGGACCAGGCCGTTCGCTGCGTCGGCCTGCTGCGGCGTCGCGTCCTCGACGGCGAACGGCGGAGCGCTCGGACCCGATGGTGCGGACGCGCGCGCCTGACGTGCAGCTCGATCCGGTGCCTGGACCGTGCGGATGCCGCGTATGCGCGCCGAGCGACGCTCGATGAGCATCTGGACAACCGTGATCGCACCGGTCAGCAGCAGATACAGCACGGCTGTGGCGACGTAGATCTCGAAGTAGTCGAACGTGGAGCTGGCGAGCTGCTGGGTGCGCAGGGTCAGTTCGGGCACGGCGATGATCGACGCAAGCGCCGAGTTCTTCATGGTCGCGACCGCCTCGTTGCCGAGCGCTGGGACCATCTGCCGGAACGCCTGGGGCGCCGTGACCCGTCGCATGAGGGCTGCGGGCCCCAGGCCCAGAGCGCGACCCGCCGTGGTCTGTGCCTGGTCGACGCCGCGGATGCCGGAGCGGAAGATCTCCGAGAAGAAAGTCGCCTCGTTCATCGCCAGGGCGAGGGAGCCGGCGACGATCGGTGTCAGGACGATGCCCGCATGCGGCAGCACGGTGAAAGCGAACACGAGCTGGAGGATCAGCGGCGTGCCGCGGTACAGGGTGGTGTAGCAGCGGGCGATCACGGTGAGCGTCCGGAATCGCGTGAGCTGCATGGCCGCCAGCACGGCGCCGAGGAGCATCCCGCCGATGAAGCCGTAGGCCGTCAGCTGCAGCGTGATCAGCAGCCCGTCCAGCAGATACGGAAGCGTCAGATAGTGGAGGAATCCGGTGAGGTCCATCAGCAGGATCCCGGTCAGCCGACGCTGAGGATCGCGGGCTCGGCATCCTCGCTGGACTCGAGCTTCCAGCGTGCCGCGAGCTCCTGCTGGATCCCGCGCTCCTGGATCTCCGTGACCGCCGCGGCGATGGCATCGCGGAAGTCGTGCTCGCCCTGCGGCACGCCGATGCCGATCTCGTAGTCGAGCATCACCGTCTCGGCGGAGGCGAGATCGTCCGGGTGCTCGTCGATGTACCTCATGACGGTGTTGATGTCATTCATGTAGCTGTCGGCACGCCCGGACAGGATCGCCTGGACGCAGTCCGCGCTCGAGTCGAACAGGCTCACGGTGGGAGCGGTGAGGCCCTCGGCCGCGCAATCCGGGGCGACCGCCTCGACGAGGGGCACCTCGACGTAGCCCTTGTTGAGCGCGACGGTGGTGCCGCAGAGCGAGGTGTCGATCCCGGTGATCCCCTTCGGGTTGCCGGCCGAGACGAGGATGCCGTCGAACACCTTCGAATAGCTGACGAAGTCGACTCCTCCTGCGGCGCGGTCCTCCGTCGCGTAGAGGTTCGAGACGATCCAATCGGCCTGCCCGCTGGCGACGGTCGGGATCATCTCGGCGAAGCCGACCGGGACGTAGTCCACGCTGAAGCCCAGGCAGGCGCCGATCGCGTTGCCGAGGTCGATGTCGAACCCCTCGTACGTGTTCGGGTCTTCGACGCTGATGGTCTCGTACCCGGGCGTGTGCGGGTTGAGCGCGTTCGTCATGGTCGTCCCGACGAGATCGGGGTTCTCATCGCGGAGCGTGGAACAGGTGTCGCTCGCTGCGAGATCGGACCATTCGTCCGACGGCCCGTTCGTCGCCGCAGTGTCCGCGGCGCAGCCGCTGAGGGCGAGCGCGAGGGCGGCGCCGGTTCCGATGATGCTGAGGGTGCGTGTGCGCGTCACAGGAGTGTCCTTCATCTGGGAGGGAGCGCGTCCGATCGGGGAGTGGACACGAGTTGGCCGTTTGGTCCGACCAATTGGCGTCAGACTATGGGGCGCATTCGTCGCGGCAAGGGTGCTTCGAACACTTGTAATTCGGTCTTTACATGGCCGAAACGTGAGGTCGTGGTCGGCGAACGATCTGGTCCGACCAAACGAGGTGTGCCTGCTAGCCTGTTGCCAATCACGCGGAAGGACCTCCCATGTCAGACCCGATTCCTCCGTCGTCGCGACGTCCCGAGAAGGAGTCCGTCGCGGTCACAGCCCACCTGGAACGGCTCATCGCCACCGGAGCGGTGGCGCCGGGAGAACGACTGCCGTCCGAGCGAGCGCTGGCGGAACAGCTCTCGGTTTCGCGGACGACACTGCGCGAGGCTATGCACGAACTGGAGAACAAGCGTCTCGTCGAGCGGACGCGTGGCCGCGGCACCCGGGTCCGCGAGCTGGGGGACGAGGCGCGCGACCTCGATGCTCTCGTCGCATCCGCCGGGCGGCAGGACGACGTGGCCGAGCTGCGGTTCGCGGTGGAGCCCCTGCTCGCTCGCCTCGCGGCTCAGCGCGCCACGAGCGCTTCCATCGCAGCGCTCGAGGAGCTCGTGGCCGCCTCCTCCGGTCCGATCACGGCAGCACGATCGCTCGAACTGGACACGACGTTCCATCAGACGCTCGCCAGCGCAGCCGGCAACCCCCTCCTCAGCGAGCTGCAGCGGCTCGTCGTCAGCTGGACCACACCGTTGCGCCGGGACTCCCACGCGCACCGCAGCGGGCGGGTCATGTCCGCCCAGGGGCATCACGCCATCCTCGTCGCGGTGCGAGCGGGCGATCAGGCGGCGGCGCAGCGAGCCATGGAGGATCATCTGAACGAGGTGCGCGAGGCCATCATCACGGAGCGGCGCCGCACGGACGAGCGGGAGGACGGCGAGTGACGCGGTTGATCCGTGACGTCGGCGCGCTGCTCCCGCTGACGTTCGCCACCGGCCTTCTCGATGCCGTGAGCTATCTCGCCCTCGACCAGGTGTTCACCGGGAACATGACGGGGAACGTGCTCTTCGTCGGTTTCGCGCTCACCGGTGTCGACGGCATCCCGCTGCTCAACAATCTCGTCGCGCTCGCCGGTTTCATCGCCGGATCCGTCCTCAGCGGGCGGATCGTCCCGCGGGGACGCGCAGACCACCTGGACCGGCGGGCTCTGGCGACGCTGCTCGGCTGCGCGATCGTGATCGCCGCCGTCGCGCTCGTCTGGCTGTTCGTCGGCACGGGAATCCACGGCGTCGAGCTCGGCATGACCGGCGCTCTCGCCGCGGCGATGGGAGCTCAGGTGACGGCGGTGAAGCCGCTGGGCAACAGCGACATCACCACGATCGTCGTCACGAACACCCTGGCGAATCTGGCGAGGGACAGCCGGCTCGGCGGCGGCCGAGGCCAGGCCTGGGTGCAGCGCGTCGGCGCTGTCGCGTGCATGGGGGCGGGTGCGGCGGCGGGATCGCTCCTGCTCGTGGCCGGCGGCGGACCGCTCGCCGTCGGGGTCGCTGCCGTGCTCGTGGCGGCGGTCGCCCTGCTGCTGCGCTGGCGCCCGGTCGCCGCGTCCTGAGTAGGCTGGTCACGTGAAGATCGCTCGGTTCAGCCACAACGACGCCATCCGCTACGGCATCCTGGACGGAGGCGACCTCGTCGTGCTCGAAGGGGATCCGATGTTCGCCGGATACGAGACGACGGGCGAGCGCATCCCGCTTGCGGATGCCGCGCTGCTCGCCCCCGTGATCCCGCGCTCGAAGGTGGTCTGCGTCGGGAAGAACTACCACGATCACGCGAAGGAGATGGGCGGTGAGGCGCCGGAGGAACCGTTGCTGTTCCTCAAACCGAACACCTCGGTGATCGGCCCTGGCGACACCATCGTCCGCCCGATCGCGCTGTCCGAGCAGACCGACTTCGAGGGCGAGCTCGCCGTCGTGATCGGCCGGATCGCGAAGAACGTGCCCGCGGACCGTGCGCACGAGTACGTCTTCGGCTACACGGTCGCCAACGACGTCACGGCGCGCGACCTGCAGCGCCGGGACGGTCAGTGGACGCGCGGCAAGGGCTTCGACACGTTCTGCCCGTTGGGGCCGGTGATCGAGACCGAGTTCGATGCGGATGCCGCGACGATCGAGACCCGCGTCAACGGCGAAGTGCGCCAGCAGGCGCCCCTGACCGACATGATCCACTCGGTCGCCGACATCATCGCCTACGCCTCGGCCGTGTTCACGCTGCTGCCCGGCGATGTCATCCTCACCGGAACACCGGCCGGCGTCGGGCCGTTCGCCGCGGGCGACACCGTCGAGGTCGAGGTCACGGGTCTCGGCATCCTGCGCAACCCGGCTCGCGACGCCGCACCGGCCGCATGACCGCGCTGACGACGGCCGAGCAGGCGGTCGTCCAGCGTCGTACGGTTCTCATCCTGTCGTTCGGGCAGGTGCTCGGCGGTATCGCCTTCGGGGCGACCGTGTCGCTCGGGGCGCTGCTCGCGGCGGACATCTCCGGCGATGACGCTCTTTCGGGGCTTGCGACGGCATCGGTCACGCTCGGTGCGGCCCTGTGCGCGATACCCCTCGCCCGCCTCGCCGGTCGTGTGGGCCGCCGCCGCGCCCTGACACTGGGCAACCTCTTCGCCCTGGTGGGCATCGCCATCGTGATCCTCGCCGCCGCACTGCGGATCTTTCCGCTCCTTCTGGCCGGCATCCTGCTGATCGGCGCGGGCAACGCCGGGAACCTGCAGTCGCGCTTCGCCGCGACCGATCTTGCTGCTCCGCAGCACCGCGGCAGAGACCTGTCGATCGTGGTGTGGGCGACGACGATCGGCGGTGTCGCCGGCCCACTCCTGCTCGGACCGGGGGAGATCGTCGGCCAGGCGATCGGCATGCCGCCGAACACCGGCTCGTACCTGTTCTCGCTGGTCGCGCAGTCGGCCGCCTTCGTCCTCTATCTCGTCGCGCTGCGTCCCGACCCCTTGCTGGCGGCGCAGCGCCTGACATCGGATGCTGCGGCGAACGCCTCCGCGGCGCAGATCGTCGACCGACCGGCCGTGGCCAGGTACGCGATCTTCGCCGTCGCGGGATCGCACGTGGTGATGGCGTCCGTCATGGCGATGACGCCGATCCACCTCTCCCACATGGCGCACGCCGCCCACGGCGGGCATGCCACGAGCGCGGACATCTCCCTGCTGGTCGGCGTCACGATCGCCCTCCACGTCGCCGGGATGTACGCGTTGTCGCCGGTGTTCGGCATCCTCGCCGATCGCTGGGGCCGGCTCCGGGTCGTCCTTCTGGGGCAGGCTCTGCTCGCGGCATCCCTCGTGTTCGCGATCGTCGCGAACGATCAGACGTGGGGTGTGATGACGGCTCTCATCCTGCTGGGGCTCGGCTGGAGCGCCGCGACCGTCGCCGGTGCCGCGCTGCTCACCGAAGCATCGGCTCCCGAGCTGCGCACCCGGCGGCAGGGCCGAAGCGACTCGCTCATGAGCCTCTCGGCCGCGGCCGGCGCCGTACTCGCCGGAATCGTGCTGTCGAACTTCCAGTACGCGGGTCTCGGCGTCGCCGCGTTCGCGCTCGTGATCGCCATCACGGTTCTGGCTCCGCTGGGTCGGATGCCGCAGGGCGCCGTTCCGCGATGAAGGACTGGGCCGGCACGGGGGAGGCGTACGCCGCGTCCTACGCTCAGTTGTGCCTCGGCACCGCCGACGCCCTGATCCGTGGACTCGGCGCGGCCGGCGGGCGTTCGCTGCTCGATGTCGGAGCCGGTACGGGCGCCCTGGCCGCACGGTTCCACGGAGCAGGCTGGGCTGCCACGGGATGCGAGCCCGAAGCCACGATGCGTGCCGTCGCCGAGCGCGACCACCCCGGCATCCCGATGAGGGCGGGAGCTCTCCCGCAGCTGCCGTTCCCGGACGCCGCCTTCGACGCCGTCACGGCGAACTTCGTCCTGAATCACGTCGCAGACCCTCGGGCATCCGCAACCGAGCTGGCACGCGTCAGCCGCGACATGCTGGCCGCGACGATCTGGAGCCGCTCGCCGTCGTGGTTCTGGCTCGAGGTGTGCGAGCGCGCCGGCTTGTCACCTGCGGTCGGGGAGCGGCTCCCACCCGAGAAGGACTTCGAACGCACGGCATCCGGCTTCGCGCAATTGCTGACGGATGCCGGTTGGCACAGCCTCGGCGTCGTCGATCGGGCGTGGACGTGGCGGGCGGATCCGGCCGTCCTGTGGGCGTCCGCCGAGGGCGGTGTCGCATCGGCTGGCGCGTTCTACGGGGCGCTGGAAGCGGCCGAGCGGGCCCGCTTCCGTGCCGGCTTCGACGAGGTGTGCGCTCGGCGCGCCGACGGCGGTGCGATCCCGCTGGAGCACGTGGCCGCGGTGGCCGTCGGACGTCGCGACGCCTAGCGCGAGGTGCGGCATCCCGGCCCCGTAGAATCGAAGGGCTATGGCTACTCCGCATCCTCTCACCACGACCGCAAGTGGTGCCGACGTCCGTGTCCGCTTCTGCCCTTCGCCGACCGGCCTGCCGCACGTCGGCCTGGTGCGCACGGCGCTGTACAACTGGGCGTACGCCCGGCACAACGGCGGCAAGCTCGTCTTCCGCATCGAGGACACCGATGCCTCGCGCGACAGCGAGGAGAGCTACCAGCAGCTGCTCGACGCACTGCGCTGGCTCGAGATCGATTGGGACGAGGGCGTCGAAGTCGGCGGCCCGCATGCCCCGTACCGTCAGTCAGAGCGCCACGACATCTATCGCGGCGTCATCGACAAGCTGATCGCCAGCGGTGCGCTGTACGAGAGCTACTCGACGGCCGAGGAGATCGACGCGCGCAACGAGGCCAACGGGCGAGCGAAGCAGCTCGGCTACGACAACTTCGATCGCGACCTGACGGACGAGCAGAAGGCCGCTTTCCGCGCCGAGGGCCGCCAGCCGGCTCTGCGGCTGCGGGTTCCGGACGAGGACCTCACCTATGTCGACCTCATCCGCGGCGAGGTGACCTTCCCGGCCGGATCCTTCCCGGACTTCGTGGTCGTGCGGCCGAACGGTGTGCCGCTCTATACCTTCGTGAATCCGGTCGACGACGCGCTGATGGGCATCACGCACGTGCTGCGCGGTGAGGACCTCATGCCCTCGACCGCCCGGCAGCTCTCGCTGTACGCCGCGCTCATCGATGCCGAGGTGACGACGTTCGTCCCCCGTTTCGCCCACATGCCGCTGGTGCTGGGGGAGACCGGTAACAAGAAGCTCTCCAAGCGCGATCCGCAGGCCGATCTGTTCCTGCACCGCGAGCGGGGTTTCATCCACGAGGGCCTGTTGAACTACTTGGCGCTGCTGGGCTGGTCCATCGGACCCGACCGCGACGTGTTCTCGCTGGACGAGTTCACTGCAGCGTTCGACATCGAGAACGTGAACCCGAACCCGGCCCGCTTCGACCAGAAGAAGGCCGAGTCGATCAACGGCGACCACATCCGCATGCTTTCGGAGAAGGACTTCGCCGAGCGGATCGTCCCGTACCTGGCGGCGGCCGGACTGTTCGACGAGCCCACGCACGAGCAGCTCGTGCTGGCGTTCCGTGCCGCGCCCCTCGTTCAGGAACGCGTCCAACTGCTGGGCGAGGTCCCCGGCATGCTCGGGTTCCTCTTCACGGATGAGATCTCCTATGAGGCGGACGCGCTCAAGGGGCTGCCGGCGAACGCCGCCGAGGTGCTGAACGCGTGCGTCGCAGCCCTCGAACCCGTCACCGACTTCACCCCGCAGGCGATTCAGGATGCCCTGGCGAAGGCCCTGGTCGAGGACCTCGAACTCAAGCCGCGCGTCGCATACGGCCCGCCGCGCGTCGCGATCACGGGACGGCGCGTGTCGCCGCCGCTGTTCGAGTCGATGGAGCTGATCGGCAAGGACGTGACGCTGGCGCGCCTTCGGGCACTCGCAGAGTTCGTCGCCGCCTGACGACGCGCCCGGGTGGCGGACCGCGTTTTGGCGTTATGGCCGTGGCTCGGGTAAGCTTGACTCTCGGTGCGAAGCTCAGTTTTCGCCCTTGGGGTATGGTGTAATTGGCAACACAGCGGTTTCTGGTACCGCCATTCTTGGTTCGAGTCCAGGTACCCCAGCACTGATGAGATCCCCGCTTCGGCGGGGATTTCGTGCATCCGGCCCGATACGATCGTTCGCATGACCATCAAGCTGGAGAACGTCGGCATCGCCGTCCGCGACCTGGGCGAGACCATCTCGTTCTTCACGGACCTCGGACTCACAGTCCTCGGCAGGGATACCATCAGCGGTGAGTGGGCCGACACGGCGGTCGGGCTCGACGGCAATCACGCGAGGATCGCCGTGCTGCAGACGCCGGACGGGAACGGACAGCTCGAACTGTTCGAGTACATCCACCCCGCGGCGATCGAGACGGAGCCCACCCTTCCGAACGAGATCGGGATGCATCGCGTCGCGTTCTCGGTCGACGACATCGATGTGGCGCTCGAGATCGCGGCGCGACACGGTTGTCATCCGCTGCGCGGCGTCGCGAACTACGAGGACGTCTACAAGCTCACGTATCTCCGCGGCCCCAGCGGAATCCTCGTGATGCTCGCGCAGGATCTGCGCGAGCATCACGAGGGCTAGGCGAACTGCATCCAGACCAGCCCGATGGCGAGCGGCACGAGCGGGGCGAGCACTGCCGCGGCGATGGGGCCGACCCGCGCTCGGGCGTCGATGCTTCGCGCGCCCTGTGCCAGCGTGTCGCCGGCGCGACGGTAGGCCTCGGCATCCACCGGCGGTGCCGCGTCATCGCGGTACAGCGCCGTACGACGACTGAACCGTTCGTGCAGTACGCCGACCACGGTGAGGAACCCGCTCAACTCGTGCGGATCCGACAGATCGAGCGGGGAGAGGTAGAGATGCAGGGTTGCGTCGATGATCTCCAGGTCGCACTCGGACGCATGATCGAGCAGGATCGCCATCAGATCCGGCGTGAGCAGGTAGAGAGCGTCGACCTCGTAGCCGTGCGGCACGGAGACGGCGAACACGTCGCTGAAGTTCCCCTCCAGTGTGAGTTCGCTTCTGCCATGCGGAACACGCGGCAAGGCGCTCAGCGCACCGCCGCCTCGTCGCGAACGCAGCGTGATCCGCGGGGCCTCCGCGCTGAGGGGGATCCGCACCATCCGCGTCGTGTGCAGGGTCGCACCCTCGCCGCTGCCGACGCTGAACACGCGTTCCGCCGTGTCGAACGGCACGGGTTGGGCGGCGCAGAGATAGTCCGTCGTCGTCCGCGCGGACCGTTCGATCTGCTCGTCGATGGAGCCTCCCCAGATCCGGTCGCTCACGTCGGCCGCGTACTCCCACCCGGCATCGTCCGCAAGCGCCCAGAGGGCCGCACGCCGACGGATGCCGCGGCGCACCGTCGTCGCGACGTACGCGACGACGGCGGCACCGACGAGCACCGTGCCCACCTGCGCGAGCAGCAGTTCCGCACCCTCCAGAGCGAAGCCGACCGGCAGCAGGTAGTACATCACCACCGCGGCGACCACGAGATACGAGGCCGCAGCGGTGACCACGATCACGCCGGAACGCTGCCGCAGCGGGATGCCCTGAGCGCGTTCGTAGGAACGGATCAGCGACATCGTCAGGGCTTGTAGACGATCGCGATGTGCAGCTGGCCGTTCTCGCGCACCCAGGCCAGCCAGCGCGGCTGCTCCTCGCCCGCGAGCCGCTGGATCGGGATGACGTAGACGCCCTGCTCCGGGCGGCCGAGAGCGCGGAACTCCGGCCTCTTCGAGATCCACGTCGTCCCGCCGCCGTCCCACGGGCTCAGATCGCTGTAGGTGTAGCCGTGTTCGCGGAGATTCGCCGAGTCGGAGAGGGCTTCGGCCAGCGGGCGCAACTCGGCGAGCACCGCATCGGGGACGGTGCCGTCCAACGTGAACGCCGCGACGTCGTAGATGTTGTCGTCGCCGTAGTCCCGCGTCGCGATGAGCGCGAGCTCGGTCACGCCCTTGTCGGAGTTGCGCGTCCACAGCGCGTGGGAGTTCTTGGCCCGCTTGTTCATGAGGAATCCGCCGAAGTTCTTCTTCTGGAAGGCGAAGTCGTCGAGGTTCGCAGCGATCTGTGCACGTGAGGTCATGACTGTCCTGTCTTCGTTCTCATCCGGGATTCTTCGCCCCGGGTGATGATGACGCTACGAGAGCCCCCGGCCTCCCGATCACGACATCGGCCGGGGGTTCGACGTCGATCAGGGCTTGTAGACGATCGCGATGTTCAGCTCGCCGTTCTCGCGCGCCCAGGCGAGCCAGCGCGGCACGATGGACCCGTTCAGCCGCTGAATCGGAATCACGTGCACACCCTGGTCGGGGCGGCTCAGAGCGCGGAACTCCGGCTTCTTGGAGATCCAGATCCTGCCGCCGCCGTCCCAGGGCTCGAGGCTCGTGTAGACGTAGCCGTGCTCGCGCAGGTTCGCCGAATCCGCGAGCGCCTCCGCCTGCGGGCGCAGCTGCGCCAGGACCTCGGCGGGAACCGATCCGTCGAGGGTGAAGGCGGCCACGTCGTAGACGTTGCCCTCGCCGTAGTCCCGCGTCGTGAGGATCGACAGCTCGGTCACGCCTCTGTCGGAGTTGCGCGTCCACAGCGCGTGCGAGGTCTTGGCACGCTTGTTCATGAGGAAGCCGCCGAAGTTCTTCTTCTGGAAGGCGAAGTCGTCGAGCTTGGCAGCGATCTCTGCGCGTGAGGTCATGGAGGTTCCCGTCGTTCGAGGTCACGGGGTCGTCGCCCCGCCTGCGCGCCAACTTACGCATCGGGCCGATCATCGAGTGCGACTTCGAACGATCCCGAACGGCCGTGCGCTGGATAGGCTCGATCTCATGTCTCACCCGCGCACTCTGGACGAGTTCGCCCTCGCTCTCGCCGACCTCCGAGCGCGCGACGGAGCTCCCTCCTATGCGGACCTCGCGCGACGCGTCGGGGTCGTCCGCGGCGGCGCGGAGCCGGCGAAGATCACCGTCTACGACTGCTTCCGCCCCGGGCGACGGCGGCTCGATCCCGACCTCGTGCACGACATCGTGCTCGCGCTCGGCGGATCGCCTGGGGCAGCCGCGGAGTGGAGGGAGCAGGCCGGCGCGCTCAACGGTGTTCGTGCGACCTCGCATGTGCCGGTGTCCATCGCCGTGCGGGGTCAAGCGGGGTTCCGCATCGGCCGTGAAGAGCTCCTGGACCGCTTGGCGGAGGACACCGTCGACGTGGTCGTCCTGTCGGGACTCGGGGGCATGGGGAAGACGACCATCGCGTCCGCGCTCGCAGGCGGGCGGAGCACGATCACGGTGGAGCTGCGCGAATCCGAGCGCGATCGTGGTCCCGCCGACCCGGTGGAGGTGATCCGCCGCATCCTCGGAGCGCTCGGCTCGCGATCGGTGCCGTACGACCTGGCCCGGCTGCGGGATCGTCTGGCCCGCGAGGCGGCTGGTCGCCTCATCGTGATCGAGGATGCCGCGTCGCCCGCTCATCTCGCGGCGCTGATCGTCCCCGGGGTCCGTTACATCGTGACCTCGCGGATCGACCTGTCCGCGCTCGACGACAATCCCGCTGTGTCGGACGTCCGGATCCGCCATGTCGCCGTCCGCCCCCTCGATGACGCCGGGGCGCTGCGTCTGCTGGCCCACCTGATCACGAGGGATGCCGCATCCGACGGGCATCCGGCACCGGACGCGGGTGCACTGCGGCGGATCGTCGCGGTGAGCGGCGGGCTGCCGCTGGATCTGGCGATGCTCGCCGGCGTCGTGCGCGAGCACTCCGGATGGACATTCGACGATCTGGCGTCCCGATTCGAGAACGAACCGCGCGCGAGCCGGATCCGCCCCGTCCTGCAGGCCGCCACGGGTGCGCTCTCCGACGAGGATGCGGAGTTCATCGCGGATGCCGCTCTGCTGGACCCTCAGGTCGATGTCGCCCTGTTCCGCGCGGTCCACCCCCGTACGGATGCCGTGATCCGGCGCGTGGCCTCACGGCACCTGCTCGATCTGCACGACGGAGCGGTGCAGATGCACGACTCCGTCTTCGCGTTCGTTCGTGAGCAGTCGGTCGCGCTCCGCCCGGTGTCGTCGCGTCGTGTGCGGGTGTCGAGCATCGCCGACGCCCTGCTCGAGCAGCTTGCCGTCGATGAGGATGCACCGGCGCGCAGGGTCGCGACGGTGCTCGCGGTCGCAGAGGCGGCGCGCGAGCACGGCCTGGACGCCGTCTGCGAGCGCCTCGCCGTCATCGCCCATCCCGCCTTGACCCGATGGGCGCTGTGGAGCGAATCGCTCCGCCTCCATGACCTGGCCGCCCAGGGGCGCGAGCTCACGGACATCCCCGAACTCGCCCTGGGCATCGCTCACAGCGCGGAGAAGCTGGGTCGCTACGACGACGCGCTCTCGATCCTGCACCGGGTGCGCCGCGTGGCCAGAGGGTCCGCGCTCGCGCGCACATGGAACCAGATCGGCAACGTCCACCGGTGGACCAGCCGGTTCCCCGACGCACTCGAGGCCTATCGGACCGCGATCGAGATCGCACGGCAGCAGCACGATCGCTCGGTCGAGGGCCGCGCGCTCGGCAACCACGCCGACACGCTGCGCATCCTCGCACGCTACATCGAGGCGGAGCAGGAGTACGCCGCAGCGCTCGAGCTCGCTCGCGCGGCGGGAGACGATCTGAACATCGGCATCATCCGGAGCAACAGGGCGCTGCTGTGGACGTCCACCGGGGCCTTCGACGCCGCAGAGGACGAGCTGCGCGAACTGGGGGCGGACGACGGCGAACGGGCGCTGCCGCACCTGCGCATGACGCTGGCGCTGCTTGCCGAGGCCCGCGGCCAGCATGATCGCGCGCGCACGCTGGTCGACCACGCGCTCTCGGTCGTGGAGACGAAGGGCGAGTACGGCCCCGCCGCTGACGTGCTGCTGCTCCGGGCGCGGCTGGATGCCCGTGACGGCCGTGCCTCGGCTGCGATCCGCGCAGCTCGGGACGTGTTCGAGGATGCCCAGCGCAACGGTTCACCGCTCATCGCGACCGAGGCGGCGAACTCCTCGGCTGAGATCCACCTGCATGTTGCGGACGGGCTGTCGGCCCCGCAACGCAGAGCGGCCGCCGTCGAGATGGCGGAGAGATGGGCGACCGAGGCCATCGGGATGGCGGAGCTGACCGGGGATCGCGCTGAGGTCGCCCGCGGCCGGACGATGCTGGCCGATGCGGCGCGCCTGCGCGGAGACGACGAGACGGCTCGCCTGCGGCGCGAGGACGCCCAGGATCTGTATGCGGCGATCGGTCACCGTCTGGCGGGGGCCCGGCGCCCCTGACACACGGAAGGACCCGGTCGCACGAATGGCGACCGGGTCCTTCCGGATCAGATCAGAGGGCGCGGATGTTCGTCGCCTGGGGGCCCTTGGGGCCCTGCTCCGTGTCGAACTCGACCTTCTGCGCTTCCTCGAGGTTGCGGTGTCCGCTGCCTGCGATTGCGCTGAAGTGCGCGAACAGGTCGGCGGAGCCGTCATCGGGAGCGATGAAGCCGTAGCCCTTGTCGGAGTTGAACCATTTGACAGTGCCAGTGGCCATGCTGTGTTTTCCTTTGTGTGTTCGTGGGCCAGTATGCGGCCCGTCATACTCTGCCGAATGATTCGACGGAGCAGTCTGTGTGCCCTCGGGCTGACGGCGGCAGTCGTTGCGGCCGTGACGATGAGGGATGAGGCGGAGGATGAGGGGAAGCAGCCACCCTGCGTGATACGCATTCGGGCTGATGGACAGCCGGAGAGCCCGACAGCCATCGTGTAGTTGTGGGTTCAGCTTAGCCCATGCTTCCTGCGAACGCCCCTGGCATGGCGAGAACGTCGTCATGAAACGATGAGAGCATGACCTCAGCGAACCTGAACCGCCACGAGACGGCGGCGCGATCCGCGAATATCGCCGTCCACGGCATCCGCGTCGAACTCGACCTCACCAGCGCCCCCGACCAGACGCGCACCGGCTTCCCGAGCACGACGACGCTCGCCTTCGACGCCACGACCGACTCCACCTGGCTCGACTTCATCGGCGAGTCCGTCGACGCGGTGATCGTCAACAGCACGGAGCAGACCATCGACTACGACGGCGCGCGCATCCGGGTCACGGGGCTCGCGGCATCCAATCAGGTCACCATCCGTGCAACAGCTGCGTACAGCCGATCGGGTGAGGGCCTGCATCGGTTCGTCGACCCGGTCGACGGGGCGACCTATCTCTACACCCAGTACGAGCCCGCCGACTCCCGGCGCGTGATGGCCTGCTTCGAACAGCCCGACGTGAAGGCGCCGTACACGTTCGAGATCCACGCACCCGCCGGATGGCAGGTGCTGTCGAATCAGGCGCCCGCATCGAAGCGCGAAGACGGCGCCGTCCAGACCGTCGAGTTCGCCCCGACGCTGCCGATCTCCAGTTACATCACCGCAGTCGCCGCCGGGCCGTACCATCGGGTCGATGGATCCTGGCGTCGAGAGGACCAGGTCGTGGACCTCGGCATCCTGTGCCGTGCGTCCCTCGCCGAGCATCTGGAAGCCGACGAGATCATGACGATCACGCAGCAGGGGCTCGACTTCTTCAGCGACGCATTCGCCTACCCGTATCCGTGGGGGAAGTACGACCAGATCTTCGTTCCCGAGTACAACCTCGGCGCGATGGAGAATCCGGGACTGGTGACCTTCACCGAGGCGTACATCCCGCGCGGCGCTGCGACGGACGCCCAGCGCGCCGGCCGGGCGAACACGATCCTGCACGAGATGGCCCACATGTGGTTCGGCGACCTCGTGACCATGCGCTGGTGGGACGACCTGTGGCTCAAGGAGTCCTTCGCCGACTACATGGGATCGCACGCCTCCGCCGCGGCGACGCGGTTCACGGACGCGTGGGTCACGTTCGCGAACCGGCGCAAGGCGTGGGCCTATCAGCAGGATCAGCTTCCGACGACGCATCTCATCGTCGCGGACATCCCGGACCTCGAGGCCGCCAAACTCAACTTCGACGGCATCACCTATGCGAAGGGCGCCTCAGTGCTCAAGCAGTTGGTGGCCTTCGTCGGCGAGAAGGCGTTCTTCGAAGGATCTCGGCGCTACTTCGCCGCGCACGCGTTCGGCAACACGACGCTCGAGGACCTGCTGGTCGAGCTCGAGGCCGTCTCCGGCCGCGACGTCCGCGCGTGGTCGCGTGCGTGGCTCGAGACGACCGGCGTGTCGACCCTCTCGCTGGAGACGGACGGCACGGGGGAGCGGATGCTGGTGCAGACCGATCCTCGGCCGCATCGTCTGCGCGTGGGACTGTACGACCTCGTCGACCAGCGCATCGTCCTGCGCGAGAAGGTCGAGCTCGACATCGCGGAGCCGCGCACGCCGGTGGACCTGCCGGACGCGGATCTCGTGCTGATCAACGACGACGATCTCACGTACGCCAAGGTGCGCCTGGACGAGCGCTCGCTCGTGACCGTGACCTCGGCGCTCTCGACACTGGACGATGCGCTCGCCCGCGGGCTGGTCTGGTCCGCGCTGTGGAATGCCACGCGCGACGGAGAGCTCGCGGCAGCACGCTACCTCGAGATCGTCCGCGCGCATGCCGCTGCCGAGGCGAACATCTCGCTGCTCGCCGGCGTGCTGGCCAACGCCGCGTTCACGCTCGGGCACTACGTGCCGGACGCGGCGCGGTCCGCCGAACGGGTCGCGTGGCTGCGTACGACCGAGCAAGCCATGGATGCCGCTGTCCACGGCAGCGACGCCCAGCTGTCGTGGGCGCGAGCGTTCGCCGCGGCATCCGCTTACGACGCCGGGGCCACCGAGCGCGTGCGTGCGGTGCTGAGCGGAGAGGGCCCCGAAGGGCTCCCGGTCGATCCGGAGCTGCGCTGGGCGTTCCTCACTGCGCTCGCGACGACCGGAGCTCTCGGTGAAGCCGAGCTCGCGGCCGAGCTGGCGGCCGACGACACCGCCGACGGGCGGACGTCCTCGATCCGCGCCCTCGCCGCGCGTCCTGAGGTCGCCGTGCGGGATGCCGCATGGACCGCTGCGTGGTCGGACACGGCCCTGTCGAACGACCATCTGGACGCGACGATCGGCGGATTCCGTGCCGGCGGCCGCCGCGACCTCGTCGCCGGGCACGATGCTGAGTTCTTCGCGCTGATCCGCCCGGCGTGGATCGAGCGCAGCATCGAGCTGGCGTCGCGCCTGGTGACGGGACTGTTCCCGCAATCGGAATCGCTCGAGCTCGTCGACGCCTGGCTGGCCGGGAACGCGGACGCTCCCGGCGCGCTGCGCCGGCTCGTGATCGAGCAGCGCGACCACCTGGCCCGTGACATCCGCGTGCGCGCAGCGCAGGGTTGAACGGTCGGCGTCGCCGGCTAGAGGTCGGCGACGCCGAGTTCGGCGACCGTGCTGTGCCCGAGCGTCAGGTGGTCGGGGCGATCGTCGCTCTGCGTGAGGAACACCAGCGCGAGGTACGCGGCCCAGGCACGTGCCCTGGTCCAGGTCGCGCCGTCGTATCGAGCCGCGGTCGCCCGCCGGAAGCGGTCGCGTCCGGCGGCGTCGAACAGCAGCCAGCCCACGGCGAGATCGTACGCCGGGTCCCCGGCGGTGACGTCGCCGAAGTCGATGAGGGCGGCGAGCGACCCGTCGCGGACGAGGATATTGCCCGGGTGCAGGTCGCCGTGGATCCAGACGCGCTCGCTGCTCACCGGGGCGGCGAGTCCGGCATCCCAGGCCGTGCGGAGCGCGGACAGCTCCTGATGCGCGGTGAGGCGTTCGCTCATGACGTCATCGCGGTCGATCAGAGGGACGCCACGGACGGGGTTGTGCGGCGCGTCGGCCGGCGCCGGGTCGTGCAGCACGACAAGCGCTGCGGCCAGTTGTGGAGCCCAGCGCCCGCTGTCAGAACGGGCCGAGCCGAACACGGTCGACCCGTCGATCCACGGCACCACCGACCACGGCCAGGGGAAGGCGTCGCTCGGGCGCCCCGCCACGATCGGGACAGGGCTGCGAACGCCGAGTTCGGCCAGGCGCGGGCCGAGCTCGGGAAGCGCGCGCTGTTCGTGCGCGATCAGAGCGACGGCGAGTTCGCGCCGCGGGATGCGCACGGCGAGGTCGTCGCCGAGCCGCCACATCGTGTTGTCCCAGCCGTCGGCGATGCGCTGCAGCGGGAGGTGCGCGAGCTCGGGCGCCTGGAGGCTCAGGAGGGTCCGTACGCCGTCCTCATCGAGCAGGCGCTCCGCGGCGGGGGAATCCGCCATGGTCAGAGATCGAGCGATTCGCCGGGCTCGAGGACGAAGAACTCTCCGCCGTCCTGCTCCGTGGCCCACTGCAGGCGCTGGCGGTGCATGTTCTTGCCGATCACCGACAGCGTCATGTCATGGACGCCGAACGCGCGTCGGGGCTTCACCGCGAGGACGTAGTCCATCGCCTCGCCGATCTTCAGCCATGGGGCGCCGAGGGGCGCCGCCAGCGTGCTCACGGCGACGCCCTCGGGAACAGCGTAGGAATCACCCGGGTAGTACAGCTCGTCGTTCACGAGGACACCGAGATTCTGGACCAAGGGCAGGGATGCGTGGATGACGGCGTGCTCGCCGCCGAAGAACCGCAGCGTGAATGCGCCGGCCGTGACAGTGTCGCCGGGGGAGACGACGGTGATCTCATGGCCGGTCGCCGCGGCGGCGACGCCGGCCGGCGCGAACACCGGAATGCCCGGGGCGTTGAGCAGGATCTCGTCGAGACGCTCCGGCGTCCAGTGGTCCGGGTGCTCGTGCGTGATGACCACGGCGACGACGCCGGTGAGATCCTGCATCGGCAGCGTGAACGACCCGGGGTCGATGATGAGGGTGTCGCCGCTCTCGTCGATGCGGAGGGTGGCATGTTCGAACTTCGTGACGCGCATGGGACGAGTCAACTCCGTCCGGGCTTCCCCGGCAAACCCGGTTTCGCTGCGCCACGCCCGAGATCCCCGTCGCTCCGGCCTCGATTTGGCGGAGCGAGAAATGCCGTGGCATACTTGAACGGTTGTCGCGGGACGGAAACGCTCCGCAAGACGGCCCCATCGTATAGCGGCCTAGTACGCCGCCCTCTCACGGCGGTAACGCGGGTTCGAATCCCGCTGGGGTCACACAACACCAAAAACCCCCGGCTCTTCGCCGGGGGTTTTCGCGTATCCGCGGTGTCCCCGCTCGCGAGGCGCCGCGACGTCAGGGCATCGCCGGGGCGCCGTCGTCTGGCTCCGGCGCGCGCAGCGTCATCTTCCGAAAAGCCGGATTGCTCAGCGGCACGATCATCAGCAGGGCCATCACGCCGCCGTACAACGCGAACGGCGTCCACAGCGGCAGGATGCCGGCCAGCGCCCCGAACGCGGCCATGGCCGCCGGCATCAGGCAGTCGTCTCCCAATCGGAGGATCGATCCGAGCCGACCGAGGAAGTCGGGAGCCGCGGTCGCCGCGAATGTCGCGCTGAGCAGCGCGGACGCGAAACCAGCCGTGAGGCCGATCACCAGAGCGCCGGCCCCGACGACGACAGGCGAGCCGATTCCCAGGGCGACGATGCCCGCGCCCTGCACGATGAGCGCCATGAAGGCGCCGCGCGCTTCGTGCCGCGGACGCCATTTCACGACGGCGAGAGCTCCGATCATCGCGCCTCCGCCGACCAGCGCCTCGAAGATGCCGACAGCGCCGGCCCCCCAGCCGTACGCGGTCGCCTGCAACGGGATGCCGATGGCGATCGCGGGCCCGACAGCCAGGTTCAGTCCGGAGAGCGCTATGACCAGGGTCCGCGTCGCGCGTTCGGTGCGCAGATGGCGGAAGCCGTCCGCGACGCCCCGCAGCACGCTCTGCTCGGTCGATGCCCGTGGCAGTGCGAAGCGCGGACGCATCCACAGCACGATGAAGACGATGACGATCGTGTACGTCAGCGTATTGATCGCGGCGCTGCCCGTGATGCCGAACATCGCCACGAGGAATCCGCCCGCCGCCGAACCGGCCATGGTGCCCAGACGTGACAGCGTCTGGCTGAGCGCAGAGTATGCCGGGAGGTCCGCCGGCGCGACGAGCTGCCGCGGCATCGTGCCCGCGGCCGGCTCGAAGAACGCATCGCACAACCCGAAGGCGACGCTCGCGATCAGCAGCAGCGCCACGGTGGGCGGCGTCGCCAGGCACCAGATCGCGACCGCGACGAGCACGACGATCCGCAGCGCGTTGAAGATCACCATCAGGCGCCGGGCGTTGCCCCGATCCGCATAGGCGCCGCCGATGAGTAGGACGACGGCGCGCGGCACCGTCCCGGCCGCGATCACCAGCCCTGCGACGGCCGGCGAGGCGATCTGCACGGCCGTCCATGCGAAGGCGATCGTGAAGATCGCGTCCCCGGCGTCCGAGAGCGCCTTCACGACCAGCCAGGTCTGCACCATCCGGTCGCGGGCGAAAGCCGGAGGCTGCCGCAGCAGCCGCGGTTCCGTCGTGGTCATCTCACACCTCCGTCGGGAAGCCGTGGGCGAAGAAGAACACCGGCAGGCGCTCCTGACCGTCCTGCAGATCGATCGCCGCGCGCCAGTCGTCCAGCATCGTGGTCAGACGCCGACCGAGATCGCGCAGCTCGGCGGGCGTCGCCCAGTTCAGGCTGTCGGTCGCGAAGCCCTCGATGTCGCTGTCGCGCGAGACACGGTGCCAGCGCTGCAGCAGTTCCAATTGATGGCGAACGTTGGCGCGCTGCGCTTCGCGGGCCAGCAGCGCGTCGGCCGGCGACTCGAAGTCGGATTCGGACCAGGTGATCGTGCGGCGGGAGAGCTGCCACCAACTGGTCCGCTTGTCCCCGTGCGGGTCGTCGGCCTGCTCGACGATGCCGGCCTTCTGCAGCATCCGCAGGTGGTGGCTGATGCTGCCGACCTGGGCACCCAGGGCGCGTGCCAGCGTGCCGACCTGTGTCGCCTCGTGCAGCTGAAGGTAGTCGATGATGCGCCGGCGCAGCGGGTGGTGCACGGCAGTGATGACAGTGATCTCTTCCACGCAGACAACGCTATGCGTGACCTCGTATTCTCACAAGACTTCTTGTATACCGCGGAAAATCAGTGTTCTTGGGCTGCTCGCCCCCGCCGACGTGCCCGGCGGATCAACCAGATGATCACCAGCACGACCGCGGCCAGGGCGATCCAGGGGAGCAGGAATCCGAGCGAGACGACGAGTGCGTTGATCGACACGATCAGGCCGTTCCAGCCGGCCAGCAGGCCGTCCGAGAAGCCGGCGGGATCGGCTTTCGTCGTCGTCGCCTCGGGAACGAGCTCCACCTGCAGGGAGGACATCGCGACCTGATCCTCGAGGGCTGCGAGCTGCTGCTGGTACGACTCCAGTTCGGCCTGCCTGTTCGTCAGGGCGACCTCCGCCTCGATCAGTTCGGTCACGGATGCCGACTGTGCCATCAGGTCGGTCAGGCGCGTCACCGAGGCTTCCAGGGTCTCGACGCGGGCTCGCAGATCGATCGCGGTCGAGGTCACATCCTGCTTCGTCAGGGAGGAGGACTGCACCGCGCCGACGTCGCCGAGCTGAGCGATCACGGCGGTGAGATCGGCAGACGGCACCCGGATGCCGACCCACCCGTACCCGTCGCCGGGGGGCATCGGCAGGGAGACATCGGTCCCCGCTGTCTCGTCGGTGCTGCCGGATGCGGATGCCTTCGAGACGCTCGTGCTCTCGACATATCCGCCGTGCTCCTCGGCGATGTCGCCGATCGCGCTGACGGATGCCGGAACGTCGGCGACCTCGACCGTCGCGGATGCCGAGGCGATGATCTCGCGGTCCACGGCCGCGTCCGCGCTCGTCTGGAGCTCCGTGTCGACGGTCCCGACGTCGGACTGCGTGGCGCTCTGCTGTTCCATCGGCGCAGACTCCGGCGCCACCTCGGCAGCGGAACCCCCGGACGTGCTCATTTCCGATCCCCTGTCGGCGGTCGAAGTCACAGGCGTCACCGCGTTCATGATCGGGGGAGTGATCAGGATGCCGAGCGCGAAGGCTGCGGCGATCCCCGCGCCGGTCAGCCAGCGACGACGCCGCTGCCGCGACCGTGCGGATGCCGGGGCGACCCTCACAGGTTCGTCCGCGATCCGGTCGAACACAGCATCCTCGATGCGGGCCACGGCCTCGTCGGACAGCTCGGGAAGAGCGGTGCTCTGCTGGTTCATGCGTCTCTCACTTCCTGGACGGCGCCACGCAGCTGCGTGCGCACTCGGGAGAGACGATTGCGGACGACCGCGTGGCTGACGCCGAGCTCGTCGGCGGCCGCCTGATACGCGTACCCCTCGGTCGCGCACAGCCGGAAGATCTCGCGGTCGAGGTCGCTCATCGTGCCGATCTCGGCGGCGATGCGCTCGGCGAGCTCCGCCGAGATGACCTGATCCTCCACATTCACGGTGTCGACGATCGATTCGTCCGGGGCCTCGGTGGTGTGCTCGCGATCTCGGATCCGGCGGCGCAGGCGGTTGGCCGCCTGGAACCGGCAGATCGTCGCCAGCCAGGGCAGGATCGAATCTCCCACGAGCTCGAGCTTCGGCAGTTTCCGCCAGGCGACGACGAACGTCTCCTGCGTCACGTCCTCGGCATCCACGACCGATCCGAGGATTCCGTGGGCGATCCAGTAGACCGGGCGGACGTGCGCGCGATAGATCGCGCGGAAGGCGCTCTCGTCACCCGCCGCGGCCTTGGCCGCCCATTCCTGGTCTTCCGATCGCTCAGGCATCCTGCTCCGTTCGGTGTCTCTCACCTCGGAAGTGTCGGAGGATGCCTCATCGTCTCAGAATCGGCGCGAGGTCAGTGAGTGGCCTCGTGATGCGCCGCGATCGCGGTCTGCTGGGACATCCGGTCGATCCACGCGAGGGCGAGCGCCGAGACGATGAACACGCAGTGGATGACGACCTGCCAGAGCACCCCGGTCGGGGTGTAATTGCCGAGCCCGTCCACCTCGCTCTCCTTCACGCCGTCCGCGTCCATGTTCCCCACGGCGATGAAGGTCTTGAGCAGATGGATCGAGGAGATGCCGATGATCGCCATCGCGAGCTTGACCTTGAGGACGTTCGCGTTGACGTGCGACAGCCATTCGGGCTGGTCGGGGTGCCCGTCGGTGTTGATCCGGGACACGAAGGTCTCATAGCCGCCGATGATCACCATGATGAGCAGATTCGCGATCATCACGACGTCGATCAGACCGAGAACACTCAGCATGATCGTCGCCTCGTTGATGTGCGTGATGTTCCCGAACACATCCTCGGCGATCAAGTGCCACAGCTCGACCATGAAGACCACGACGTACACCACCTGGGCGACGATCAGACCCAGGTACAGCGGAGCCTGCAGCCAGCGGCTCACGAAGATGAGCGACGCGATGGCCCTGGCCCAGCCGTTGCGCGGGGTCGTCTCGAGCGGGTCGGCGGAGGTGTCGATCTGAGAGGTCACGGCGACTATTCCATCATGTCCGGCTGACGAGCCGAACCTCCGCTAGCATGGATACCTGCGAGAGGGAGTATCCCGTCTTCGCGCCTTCGTCATCACGAGCACCGACAGCGTTGCTCCGGGGGTGCGGCGCACACTGTGCGAGGGAGAGACTTTCGGTCCGTTTCCCTACCCTCTCGAAAGGTGCTGTGCGCCCTTGAACATCCCCGTCTGGTTCGAGGTCACCTCCCTGGTGGTCCTGACTCTCATCCTCATCGGAGACCTTCTGCTCGTGCGGCTGCGACCGCACATCCCGTCGACGAAGGAGTCGTCCCTGTGGGTGGCCTTCTACGTCGGTCTGGCGCTCATCTTCGCCGTCCTGCTCTACTTCATCGCCGGCGGTCAGTTCGCGGGTGAGTTCCTCACCGGATGGGCCCTGGAATACAGCCTCTCCATCGACAACCTCTTCGTGTTCGTGCTGATCATGGCGCAGTTCTCGGTGCCGCGCCGCCTGCAGCAGCAGGTGCTGATGGTGGGCATCATCATCGCGCTCGTGCTCCGGGGCATCTTCATCCTCCTCGGCGTCGCGATCATCGAGAACTTCTCGCCGATCTTCTACATCTTCGGGGCGTTCCTCATCTGGACGGCGATCCGCCAGGCGATGCCGGAGGGTGACCACGAGGGTGAGGCCAAGCGCGAGAACTTCATCGTGCGACTGCTGCGTCGGCGCATCGACATCAGCGACGAGTACGACCAGGGCAAGCTCCGCACGGTCGTCGACGGCAAGCGGATGTGGACGCCGATGATCATCGTCTTCGTCGCGATCGGCGTCACCGACCTGATGTTCGCGATCGACTCGATCCCCGCGATCTTCAGCATCACGCACAACAGCTTCCTGGTGTTCACCGCCAACATCTTCGCGCTGATGGGACTGCGCCAGCTGTACTTCCTGCTCGGCGACCTGCTGGACCGGCTGCGCTACCTGCACTACGGCATCGCCGTCATCCTCGGCTTCATCGGCATCAAGCTCATCCTGCACGCCATGCACGTCAACGAGCTGCCGTTCATCAACGGCGGCGAGCACATCGAATGGGCACCGGACATCCCGATCTGGCTGTCCCTCACCGTCATCCTCGTCTCGATGGGTGCGGCCACGATCGCGAGCCTCATCGCCTCCGCGAATGAGAAGCGCCGCGCCCCGGAGGAACTGCACCCCGAGCCTCCGACGCACTGACCGGGCGTCACAGGGCCGTGCCACCTGTCGCAGCGGTGTAAACTGACCGCATGCGGCAGGTGGTGCTCCTTCTTAGCAGCCGCGACGAGACCTCGATCTAGGCCTTTCTCGTCGCGGAGTCCAGCGTGGGCCGCCCTGCGAATCCCGGAGACGAAAGACGCATGACCATCGACGCTTCAGACATTCCCGCCCGCCCGCGCACGCTCGCCGAGAAGGTCTGGGATGACCACCTCGTCGTCAAGGGCGAGAACGGCGAACCGGACCTCATCTACATCGACCTGCACCTGGTCCACGAGGTCACGAGCCCCCAGGCCTTCGACGGACTGCGGGCCGAGGGGCGACCGCTTCGACGGCTCGACCTGACGATCGCGACCGAGGACCACAACACCCCGACGCTCGAGATCGACAAGCCGATCGCCGACCTCACCAGCCGCACTCAGATCGAGACGCTGCGCCGCAATGCCGAGGAGTTCGGCGTGCGCCTGCACTCGCTCGGCGACGCCGAGCAGGGCATCGTGCACGTCGTCGGACCGCAGCTGGGCCTCACGATGCCGGGCATCACCGTCGTGTGCGGCGATTCGCACACCTCGACGCACGGCGCGTTCGGCGCGATGGCCTTCGGCATCGGCACCAGCGAGGTAGAGCACGTCATGGCGACGCAGACCCTGCCGCTCAAGCCGTTCAAGACCATGGCCATCACGGTCGAAGGAGAGCTGAAACCGGGCGTGAGCGCCAAGGACATCATCCTCGCGGTGATCGCGAAGATCGGCACCGGCGGCGGTCAGGGCTACGTCCTGGAGTTCCGCGGCAGCGCGATCCGCGCCCTCTCCATGGAGGGGCGCATGACGATCTGCAACATGTCGATCGAGGCGGGAGCGCGCGCCGGCATGGTTGCGCCGGATGACACCACCTTCGCCTACGTCAAGGACAAGCCGCACGCCCCGCAGGGCCAGGACTGGGAGGATGCCGTCTCCTATTGGCGGACCCTGCCCACCGATGAGGGCGCCGTCTACGACGCCGAGGTGTTCGTCGACGCGAACGAGCTCGAGCCGTTCGTCACCTGGGGCACGAATCCCGGCCAGGGCAGTTCGCTCTCGGCATCCGTTCCGGACCCGACCGACATCGCCGACCCGAACGAGCGCGCCGCGGCCGAGCGGGCGCTGGAGTACATGGCGCTCACCCCAGGTACGCCTCTCAAGGACGTGCCGGTGGATGCCGTCTTCATGGGGTCCTGCACCAACAGCCGCATCGAGGACCTGCGCGCCTTCGCTTCGATCGTGAAGGGGCGCACGAAGGCCGACGGCGTGCGCGTCATGGTCGTCCCCGGTTCCGCGCGCGTGCGGCTCGAGGCCGAGGCCGAGGGCCTGGACAAGGTCTTCATCGACTTCGGTGCCGAGTGGCGCTTCGCCGGCTGCTCGATGTGCCTGGGCATGAACCCCGACCAGCTGGCACCGGGGGAGCGCTGCGCCTCGACATCGAACCGCAATTTCGAAGGGCGGCAGGGAAAGGGCGGACGGACCCATCTCGTGTCCCCGCTCGTCGCGGCGGCCACGGCTGTCCGCGGCACGCTGTCCAGCCCGAGCGATCTGGCGCCGATCGAAGAGATGGCAGGAGTCTGAGCCATGGAGAAGTTCACCACCCACACCGGCATCGCCGCTCCTCTGAAGCGCTCGAACGTCGACACGGACCAGATCATCCCTGCGGTGTTCCTGAAGCGTGTCACGAAAACAGGTTTCGATGACGCGCTGTTCCACGCCTGGCGCCAGGACCCGGCGTTCGTGCTCAACCAGGAGGCGTTCCAGGGGGCATCCGTGCTGGTCGCCGGGTCTGATTTCGGTACCGGATCCAGTCGTGAACACGCCGTCTGGGCGCTGCGGGACTTCGGCTTCAGCGTCGTGCTGAGCCCGCGTTTCGCGGACATCTTCCGCGGCAATTCGGGCAAGCAGGGCCTGCTCGCCGCCACCATCTCGGAGGAGGACCTCGAGAGGATCTGGGCGCTGATCGAAGAGGAGCCCGGACGCGCCATCACGGTCGACCTCGAGGCGCGCACCGCCACGATCGGTGACTTCCAGGCCAGCATCGGTGTGGACGATTACACTAGATGGCGGCTCCTCGAAGGGCTCGATGACATCGGGCTCACGCTGCGCAACGAAGACAAGATCGCGCAGTTCGAGGCCCGTCGCGAATCGTGGCGGCCACGGACCATCCCCGCTCTCTGAACGGGGACCGTGAGCTCGGGGCGTCCGCCCCAGCGGCGCGTGCCGTGATCCGTGGAAATGAAGTGAGGCCCCGAATGACGACACCCCTGCGCGACGTACTCCAGGACGGCCTTCCCGCGCTGAGCGGAGATGTCATCGCCATCCGCGGAGGACAACCGCTCCGGGGACGCGTCGATGTGAAGGGCGCGAAGAACCTCGCCACGAAGGCGATGGTCGCCACGTTGCTCGGCGAGACGGCCAGCACGCTGCGCGACGTCCCCGACCTCAGCGACGTCGCCGTGGTGCGTTCGCTGCTTGAGGTCCACGGCGTCCGTGTCGAGGAGGGCGACGAGCCCGGCTCGCTCATCTTCGACCCCAGCGGTGTCGAATCCGCCCACATGGAGGAGATCGACGCGCACGCCGGCGCGTCGCGGATCCCGATCCTGTTCTGCGGGCCACTGCTGCACCGGCTCGGTCAGGCGTTCATCCCCGACCTCGGCGGATGCCGCATCGGCGACCGTCCGATCGACTTCCACCTCGACGCACTGCGCAAGTTCGGCGCCGTGGTCGAGAAGCTTCCCAGCGGCATCCGCCTGTCGGCACCGCAGCGCCTGCACGGGGCGAGCATCCACCTGCCGTACCCGAGCGTCGGCGCGACCGAGCAGGTGCTGCTCACCGCGGTGCGCGCCGAGGGAACGACCGAGCTGCGCAACGCGGCCATCGAGCCGGAGATCATGGATCTGATCGCCGTGCTGCAGAAGATGGGCGCGATCATCTCCTATGAGCCGAACCGCGTCATCCTCATCGAGGGCGTCGAGACGCTGCGCGGCTACGACCACCGCTCGATCTTCGACCGCAATGAGGCAGCCTCCTGGGCATCCGCAGCCCTCGCGACCGACGGCGAGATCTTCGTCGGCGGCGCGAAGCAGCAGGAGATGCTGACTTTCCTCAACGTCTTCCGCAAGGCAGGCGGATGGTTCGACATCCAGGAGGACGGCATCCTGTTCCGTCGTGGCGGAGACCTTCAGCCGGTCATCGTCGAGACCGACGTGCATCCCGGCTTCATGACCGACTGGCAGCAGCCCCTCATCGTGGCGCTGACGCAGGCCGAGGGCCGCTCGATCGTGCACGAGACCGTCTACGAGAACCGGTTCGGCTTCACCCAGGCCCTCGTGAAGATGGGCGCCGACATCGTCGTGCACCCGCACGGCCTGCAGAACGGGCCGCGTCGCGTCCCCCGTCGCGAGCTCGAGCAGGCCGCCGTCATCACGGGGCCCACGCCGTTGCACGGCGCGGACATCGTCGTACCGGACCTCCGCGGCGGCTACAGCCACGTGATCGCCGCGCTCACCGCCCAGGGGCAGTCGCAGGTGTCGGGTGTCGACATCCTCAGCCGCGGCTACGAGAAGTTCCTGGACAAGCTCGACGCCCTCGGCGCCGACTTCGACGTCGTCCGGTGAGCGACATGGGCTCCCGGTCACCCGAGAAGTCCCGCCCGAGCCTGTGGTGGCTGCTCGCGGCCATCGTCCTCCCGTTCGTCTCCTACCTGTCGAAGATGACGTTCATCGGCAAGGAGAAGCTGCCGCGGGATGGGGCCTTCGTGCTCGCACCGAATCACTATTCGGAGTTCGATCCGCTGATCGTGGCCGTGGCCGTGTGGCGAATCGGTCGAGCGCCGCGCTTCATGGCGAAGGAGAGCCTGTTCCGCATACCCGTGGTGGGCGCTGCGCTGCGAGCGACCGGCATGATCCCGGTGGCTCGCACCGCGTCCGGCGCCGCCGCGAAGCAGACCATGGCTCAGGCGAAGGATCTCGTCGAGCACGGGCGGGGCGTCATCGTCTACCCGGAAGGCACTCTGACGCGCGACCCGGATCTGTGGCCGATGCGTGGCAAATCCGGGGCCGTGCGCCTGGCGCTGGCCGGCGACATCCCGCTGATCCCGATGGCGCAGTGGGGCACCCAGGAGATCATGGGCCGCTACCAGAAGGGCTTGAAGCTGTGGCCGCCGCGCAAGCCGGTGCAGCTGATCATCGGCGACCCGATCGATCTGTCGGATCTGACGGGGCGGGCCGGTGATCAGGCCGCGCTGAACGAGGCGACCGGCCGGCTCATGGACGCGATCACTGCGCTGCTCGAGCAGGTCAGGCATGAGAAGGCTCCGGCGCAGCGCTGGAATCCGACCGACCACGGCCAGAAGGAGACCGGTCGCCTTGACTCCTAGACGCACACCGGCAGCCGCCGGACCCCGGGTCGTCGTCGTCGGCGCCGGAAGCTGGGGCACGACGTTCGGGAAGATCCTCGCCGACGGCGGTGCCTCGGTCACCATGTGGGCTCGCCGGCCCGAACTCGCGCTCGAGATCGCCGAGGCCAAGCGCAACTCGCGCTACCTCCCCGGCATCAACCTGCCGAGGACGATCAACGCCACGCACGACTTGGCGAAGGCGCTCGACGGAGCGGATCAGATCTATCTCTCGGTGCCCAGCCAGACGCTGCGCGAAAACCTGAAGACGCTGCGGCCGCTCATCGAGGGCAGTTCGGCGCCGATCGTCAGCCTGATGAAGGGGGTCGAGCGCGGCACGGGCCAGCGGATGAGCCAGGTCATCGAGCACGAGCTGGAATGCGACACCGCGCGCATCGCCGTGGCATCCGGACCGAACCTCGCGCTCGAGATCGCCCGTGAGCAGCCCACCGCAGCGGTGATCTCGTCGAACAGCCAGGAGACCGCCGAGATCGTCGCGCGTGCGGCGCGCAACGCGTATTTCCGCACGTTCGTCAACACGGACGTCATCGGCACCGAGTTCGGCGGGGTGCTGAAGAACCTCATCGCGGTGGCGATCGGCATCGTCGACGGCGTGGGGTACGGGGAGAACACCAAAGCATCGATCATCACCCGCGGCCTCGTCGAGATGACGGACTTCGCGGTGGCCTACGGTGCACAGCCCGAGACGCTGCAGGGGCTCGCCGGTCTCGGCGACCTGATCGCCACCTGCCAGTCGCCGCTGAGCCGCAACAACACCGCCGGCCGCCTGCTCGGGCAGGGCTATGGCTTCCAGGACGTGGTCGCGCAGATGCAGCAGACCGCCGAGGGGCTCGCGTCCGTGGCGCCCATCCTGCAGCTCGCGCACGAGGCGGACGTGGACATGCCCATCGTTCAGCAGGTGAAGATGGTGCTCGACGGCACCATGAATCCGCGCGACATCGCGCCGCACCTGACGACCGACGACGACACCCCCCAGGGGGAGAGGACCAATCATGGCAAAGCAGACGGTGGCGGTGCTCTTCGGCGGGCGTTCCAGCGAGCACTCGATCAGCTCCGCGACGGCGGGCGGAGTGCTGACCGCGATCGACCGTGACCGCTTCGACGTGATCCCGGTCGGGATCACGCGCGAGGGCGCATTCGTGCTCGAGGAGGACGACCCGGCCAAGTTCGCTCTGGATGCCGAGAAGCTGCCGGAGGTCGTCGACAACGGCACCCGCGTGCGCTGGCCGGAGCCGAACGGCGACCGCACGTTGCGGGTCGTGCACGCGGACGGCGAGGTCGCCGCGCTCGGTGAGATCGACGTCGTGCTGCCGCTGCTGCACGGTCTGCACGGTGAGGACGGCGCGATCCAGGGCTTCTTCGACGTCCTGGACGTGCCGTACGCCGGGTGCGGCATCCTGGACTCCGCGGTGTGCCTGGACAAGCACTTCACCAAGCTCGCCCTCACGGCCGCCGGAATCGCGGTGTCGCCGGGGATCACGGTCCGCAGCGCCCAGTGGGCGGCGGACCCCGGGGCGGTCCGCGCGCAGATCGGTGCGCTGGGCCCTGTGGTGTTCGTGAAGCCCGCCAGTGCTGGGTCGAGCGTCGGCGTGTCGCGCGTCGACGACGGCGAAGGGCTGGACGCCGCCCTGGAGCTCGCCTTCGTCGAGGACGACAAGGTCTTGGTGGAGTCGAGGGTCGAAGGCCGTGAGATCGAGGTGGGCGTTCTCGCGGGGCGCGACGGCGCTCGTGCACGGGCATCGCTCCCCGGCGAGGTCGTGCTCACCTCGCGCAGCTTCTACGACTTCGAGGGGAAGTACCTCGGCGGCGATGGCGTCGAGATCGTCTGTCCGGCGCACGTCGACGATGCGGTGATGGCACAGCTGCAGGACACCGCGATCCGGGCCTTCGAAGCCGTCGACGGAAAGGGCCTGGCGCGTGTGGACTTCTTCCTCACGCCGGAGGGCGACCTCGTCGTGAACGAGCTGAACACCATGCCGGGCTTCACGCCGATCTCGATGTTCCCCAAGTGCTGGATCGCGTCGGGACTGAGCTACGGCGACCTGATCACGGAACTGGTCGAAGCGGGCCTGCGCGGCTGAGGAGCGTCAGCTCCCGGCATCCGCTTCGTAGTCATCCGGGAGCTGGTCAGGGGAAGTGCATTGGCCGTCCGCCGGGATCGAGGTGATCGCACCCACGATCCCGCGGTTGCTGATCACGTCGTTCGAACTCACGGCGGTGGTGTCGATGTACATCTGCACGGCCGGCTCGCGGCCATAGGTCGTCAGCCGCACGTACGGCGTCTCCGACGCGTCGACGAGCCAGTCGACGCCCTCCAGCGTCACGCACTGCAGTTCGGCGGTCGGTGCGGGCTTGTCGAGGCCGCAGGTCAGCAGGATCGCCGAGCTCTCCTCGCCCCATGCGGCAGTAGCCTGCGCATCCGTCCAGCGCCGGTCCTGCCCGGCGAGGTTCTGAGTGTTCTGCAGACTGACGATGACATCGGCGCACAGCGGGTTGTTCGCGTCCGCCGCGGGTTCCAGATGGACCGTCGGCGCGCACCCGCCGAGGAGTGCGGTTCCGAGGAGCAGAACAGCGGCGACGGCGAGACGGGAACGCATGCTTCCAGGCTACCTTTGTCAGCATGCCCTCCCGATCAGCCGACGATGACCCGCGCCTGTCCGAGCTGTCCGAAGGACAGATTCTGCGGGCGATCCTGACGCGGACACCCCCGGCCGGCCACACGCTGCTCGGCCCGGGCGATGACGCGGCCGTGATCGCGGCGCCGAGCGGATCCGTCGTCGCCACGACCGACACGCTCGTGCACGGACCCGACTTCCGGCTCGCGTGGTCGAGCGGCTACGACCTGGGCTGGAAGGCCGCGGCCGTGAACCTCGCGGATGTCGCGGCGATGGGGGCTCGTCCGACCGCGCTGCTGGTCGCGCTGGCCGTGCCGCGCGACCTGCGCCTGTCGTTCGTCGAACGCCTCGCCGATGGCCTCCGCGAGGCCTGCGAGGCGCTCGCACCGGGCTGCGCCGTCGTCGGGGGAGACCTCACCACCTCGGATGTGCTCACGATCGCCGTGACGGCGCTCGGCGACCTGGAAGGGCGGGCAGCAGTGACGCGGGCGGGCGCTCGGCCGGGCGACGTGGTCGCCGTGGCCGGTGAGCTCGGGCACGCGGCGCACGGCCTGGCCGTGCTGTTCGGGCGCTTCCGGGACGGCGGCATCCCGATTCCCGCCGACCGGGCACTGCTCGCCGAAGGCGAGTCGGATGCCGTCGTCGCACAGCTGCGCCCCCGACCGCCGATCGGGCTGGGGCCGGTGGCCGCGGTCGCGGGCGCGACCGCGATGATGGACATCTCGGACGGGCTCGCTCTGGATGCCGGGCGCCTGGCGGATGCGTCGACGGTCACGCTCGATCTTCGGCGCGAGACGCTCGGCGCAGACCCGATGCGCGCACTCGCCGGTGGCGAGGATCACGCTCTGCTGGCGACGTTCCCTGCGGATCGGCTCGCCCCTGGATTCCGGGTGATCGGTACCGTCCGCGAGCGCGGCGACCGAGGTCTGCTGTGCGATGGCGCACCGGTCGATGCGGCCGGCTGGGACCCCTACCGGGACTGGGATTCCGCGGCCGGCTGAGCCCACCACAGGGCGGTGTCGCCGTAAACCTTGGTGCGCACTTCTTCGAGGCCTGCGGCGTGGAGCGCGGGCGGCGTGGAGCGTTTGGCGCGTTCGATGACGACGAGCGCGTCGTCGGAGAGCAGCGGGGCGAGCGCAACGAGATCCGCGGTCATGGCCGTGTCATCGAGGTCGTAGGGCGGGTCGGAGAACACGAGGTCGAACGGACCTGCCGATCGCAGCAGATACGCGTGGACCCCGAGATGGTGCACCCGCGCTGCGCGACCGGTCGCGCGCGACACCGCCAGGGCGTTGCGCCGCACGACGCCGGCTGCCGCCTTGGAGAGCTCGACGAGGTCGGCGGATGCGGCGCCGCGACTGAGCGCTTCGAGACCGAGGGCGCCGGATCCGGCATACAGATCGAGCACACGGGCGCCGTCGATCGCATCGGCGGCCTCCAGTGCGCCGAACAGTGATTCGCGCACGCGATCGCTCGTGGGCCTGGTCCCCGCGGCGGGGACTGCGAGGCGCATTCCGCCTGCGTCTCCCGCGATGATCCTCGTCACTCGTTCACCCTATGACACGCGGCGTCCGCGGCCCCTTCTAGACTCGTTGCCATGTCCTTGAGTCTCGATGCGCCCCTGACGCTCGCGCTCGGCGACAAGGCGGCGAAGCCCCTGGAGCGCGCGTTCGGCATGGTGACGGTAGGCGATCTCGTCTCGCACTACCCGCGCCGGTACGCCGACCCGGGAGAGCTCACCCCGATTCTCGAGCTCCCGCCCGGCGAGATGGTGACGATCGTGGCGCAGATCGTCTCGTCCAGCGTCCGCGTCATGCGCAACCGCTCCGGTGCGATGGTCGAGGTGACCATCAGCGACGGTGTCGGTCAGGTGAATCTGACGTTCTTCGCGAAGAACAAGCAGCAGGCGGACTGGCGCAAGGGGCAGCTCGAGCCGGGGCGTCGTGGCATCTTCTCCGGCAAGGTCGGCCTCTACCGCGAAACCATGCAGCTCGCGCATCCCGACTACGAGCTGTTCGACGACGAGCTAGAGGCGCGCAAGCGCGCCGACATCCGTTCGACCCGGCCGATCCCCATCTACCCGGCGACGGCGACCGTCGCGAGTATGACTCTGCAGAAGCACATGGAGCGCGTGCTCCCCGAGCTCACCGACATCCCCGATCCGGTGCCCGCCGACGTCCGTGCGGCGGAGGGACTGCTCGACGCGCGGACCGCGCTGCTGCACATCCATCGTCCCGAGACGAAGAACGACATCGACCCGGCCGTGCGCACGTTGCGGATGCACGAGGCGATCGTTCTGCAGACGGCGCTGCTGCAGCAGCGCGCCTTCGTGCGGATGCTGAGCGCGACTCGTCGACCGGCCGCGTCCGGGGGGCTTCTGGAGCGTTTCGACTCGGCGCTGCCGTACGCGTTGACGGCGGATCAGCAGACGGTCGGTGCGCAGGTGGCGACCGATCTCGTGGGCGATTGGCCGATGAACCGGCTCGTGCAGGGCGAGGTCGGATCCGGCAAGACGCTCGTGGCGCTGCGGGCCATGCTGCAGGTCGCCGAATCCGGCGGCCAATCGGCCCTGATCGCGCCGACCGAGGTGCTGGCGGGCCAGCATCTGCGGTCGATCACCAAGATGCTGGGTCCTGAGCTCGCCCCGCTCGTCATGCCGACGCTGCTGACCGGCCAGATGTCCGCGCCGGACCGACGCAGGGCCGCACTGCGTGTCGCGAGCGGCCAGGCGCTGATCGTCGTCGGCACGCACGCACTGCTGGGGGAGAAGACGACGTTCGCCGACCTGGGCCTCGTCGTGGTCGACGAGCAGCACCGTTTCGGCGTCGAGCAGCGCGAGGCGCTGCGCGCCAAGGGGTCGAGCCCGCACGCGCTCGTGCTGACAGCGACTCCGATTCCGCGCACGGTCGCGATGACCGTCTTCGGCGATCTCGACACCTCGATCATCCGGACGATGCCGGCGGGACGAGCGGGTATCGAGACCTTCGTGGCACCGCTCGCGGAGCACCCGGGCTGGTTCGCCCGGGTCTTCGAACGCGCAGCGGAAGAGGTTGCGCAGGGGCGTCAGGTCTTCGTGGTCTGCGCGGCGATCGACACCGCAGCGAAGACGGCCGAGGTCGGCGACCAGCCGCCGTCGCCGGAGGGGTCGTCGGGTCCCCGCTGGGGTGTCGTGCAGCTCGATGAGGCGCTCGCGACGCATCCGCGGATCGCCGGGCTCCGTCGCGCCGTCCTGCACGGGCGGATGCCGGCGGACGAGAAGGATGCCGTGATGCAGGCGTTCGCTCGCGGTGAGATCGACGTGCTCGTCGCGACGACGGTGATCGAGGTCGGCGTCGATGTGCCGAACGCGTCGACCATGATCATCCTCGACGCCGATCGGTTCGGAGTCTCCCAGTTGCATCAGCTGCGCGGGCGCGTCGGCCGCGGCGGCGTGCCAGGGCTCTGCCTGCTCGTGACCGAGGCAGAGGAGGGCACGCTCGCGCGCGACAGGGTCGAGGCGGTCGCCGCGACGCTGGACGGCTTCGCCCTTGCCGAGGTCGATCTCGAGCTGCGCGGCGAGGGCGACGTGCTGGGATCGACGCAGTCCGGCATCCGATCCTCGCTCAAGCTGCTGCGCGTGGTGAAGGACACTGCGCTGATCGCGAGAGCGCGCAGCCTGGCCGAGGACATTCTGGACGCGGATCCGCTGCTGGACGGGCATCCCGGGCTGCAGGCGGCGATCGCACGTCGGGTCAGCGCAGAGGATCGCGCGGCGCTCGCGAAGAACTGACCCCTCGACCGTGCCATAGGCTGGGGGCATGCGCCGTACTGAGCGATCGAAGGAGCCGATGTGAGCAGCCGGATCGCTGTCGTGCCGGGGTCGTTCGACCCGCCGACCCATGGTCATCTGGATGTCATCCGTCGTGCGGCGAAGCTGTACGACGAACTGCACGTGCTCGTGGTGCACAACCCGGGCAAGGAGGCGATGCTTCCGATCGCGCAGCGGCTGAGCCTGCTGGAGCGTTCGATCGCGGATGACGGCATGCCGGGGAACATCATCATCGGTGCGTGGAGCATGGGTCTGCTCGTCGACTACGCGCGCGACGTCGGAGCAGGGGTGCTCGTCAAGGGAATCCGGTCGCAGATCGATGTCGCCTACGAGACGCCGATGGCGATCGTGAACCGGCACCTCGCCGACATCGAGACGGTGTTCCTGCTCCCTGACCCGTCGCACGCGCTCGTGTCGAGCTCTCTGGTGCGCCAGGTGGCAGGGCTCGGCGGCGACGTCTCGCCCTTCGTGCCTCCGGCGGTCGCCGAGTTCCTCGACACCGGAGCGCGCGACATCTGAGCCGGTAGACTCGAAGGGTGAGATCCCGACTGAACGGCCCCTTCGTGCTGCCCGCCCGTGACATCGTCCGGCACCCGGGCGAGATGCGCGAGCATGCCTTCGCCGTGACGCTGCGCGAGCAGTGGGGCGAGGGGATCGTCTCGCTGCCCGCGGGCTCCGAACTCGAATTGGACGTGCGTCTGGAGTCCGTTCACGAGGGCATCCTCGTGTCCGGAACGGCGGACGGAACGTACGTCGGAGTGTGCGGACGATGCCTCACAGACATCTCTGCGCCTGTCGAAGTCGAGTTCCAGGAGCTTTTCGCGTATCCTGGTGAGGAAGAAGCTGACTTCGAGGTTCAAGACGACCACGTGGATCTTGAAACTCTGGTCAGGGATGCGGCGGTTCTGTCGCTTCCATTTCAGCCGGTGTGTCAGCCGGATTGCCCGGGTCTTGACCCGATCACGGGTGAACGACTGGCCGAGAGCACCGGGGCAGAGACTGCCGCTCCCATCGATCCTCGATGGAGTGCGCTCCAACAGATCGCAGACCAGGGGAGCGCGGAAGACAACCGCGCGCCCGAGAACACAGAAGAGAGTTAGCCATGGCCGGTAACCCCCCGAAGCGCAAGGTTTCCCGTTCCAACACCCGCTCGCGTCGCGCGCAGTGGAAGGCGGCGCCCATCGCGCTCGTCAAGACCGTTGAGAACGGCCAGACCGTCTACAGCCGCCCGCACCAGGCGAAGGTCGTCACCGACTCGCAGGGCACCGAGCTGTTCCTCGAGTACAAGGGCCGCAAGGTCGCCGACGTCTGAATCACGGTCTCACGATCGTGACGGATGTCCCTGGTGGGACAGCGCCCCTCATCGCCAAGCTCAGGGTCGATATCGACCCTGAGCTTCTGGCGTTGGCGCTGACCCACCGTTCCTACGCGTACGAGCACGGCGGCATCCCGCACAACGAGCGCCTGGAGTTCCTGGGCGACTCGGTGCTCGGTCAGGCCGTGACGGTGATGCTCTTCACCACGCATCCCGACCTGGACGAGGGGCAGCTCGCCAAGCGCCGCGCGAGCGTCGTCTCGACCGTCGCCCTGGCCGAGGTCGCCCGCGGCATGGGCCTCGGGGAGTTCATCCTGCTCGGCCGCGGCGAAGAGCAGACCGGCGGACGCGACAAGGATTCGATCCTCGCGGACACGACGGAAGCCGTGATCGGCGCGACGTACCTGTCGGCCGGACCCGATGCCGCGACCGCGCTCGTGCTCCGCCTCGTCGAGCCGCTCCTGGCCGACCCCGAGCGCTACGGCGCCGCGATGGATCCCAAGACGAGTCTGCAGGAGCTCGCCGCACGCGTCGGCTCGCTCCCGCCGGTGTACTCCGTGCAATCGGACGGTCCCGATCACGACCGTCGCTTTACGGCGACCGTGGTCGTCGGCGACGTGACGGCGACGGGCGACGGCACCAGCAAGAAGACCGCAGAGATGGCCGCCGCGCTCACCGCGTGGCGGGTGCTCAGCGACCGTGCCTGAGCTCCCAGAGGTCGAAGTGGTGCGCGCCGGCCTCGCACCCGCCGTCATCGGCGCGACGATCACCTCGGTCGCGGTGCTCGATGAGCGCGCGCTCACGCGGCATCCGGCCGGCGCTGCCGATTTCGCCGGCCTCCTCGAAGGGGCGGCGATCGTCGGGGCGTCACGTCGCGGAAAGTTCCTCTGGATGCCGCTGGCCGGTGGGGATCGCGCTCTGACCGCGCACCTCGGAATGAGCGGGCAGATGCTGCTGCGCGCTCCGGACGCCGTGGCGGAGCGCCACGAGCGGATCCGCCTCGGCATTCAGCACCCGCAGCACGGCGACCTCGCCGTCGTGTTCGCCGACCAGCGCACGTTCGGCTCGCTCGCCGTCGATGCGCTCGTCGCGGATCGCGACGATCTCGTCCCGAGCCAGGTCCGCCACATCGCACGCGACCCATTGGATGCGATGTTCGACGACGCGGCGTTCGTCACCGCCGTGCGGCGGCGGTCGAGTGCGATCAAGCGAATCCTGCTGGATCAGACCGTGGTCAGCGGTATCGGCAACATCTATGCCGACGAATCCCTGTGGGCCGCGCGCATCCACCCGGAGACCGAGGGACGCGTCCTCTCGGCGCAGGCCGTGCGCCGCCTGCTCGGCGAGGTGCGCCTGGTGCTCGAGAAGGCTCTCGCCGAGGGCGGCACGAGCTTCGACGCGCAGTACGTGAACGTCAATGGTCAGGCGGGTTATTTTGCCAGACGTTTATGTGTCTATGGTCGGGCCGGACAACCCTGTCCTCGCTGCGAGACGCCAATCAGGCGCGTTGCCTTCATGAACCGCTCGTCGCACTTCTGCCCACGGTGCCAGCGCCGTCGCAAATACAGCCTCTGACCGGCTGTTATTGGCGGAGTTGACTGTCGCAGACTTAGTGCCATCCCCTCCAAAACACGCATCTTCTTGGGGGCGAACGGTGGGACACGGTTGGACGCGTTTTGCCACATCAACGTGAGAAGCTGTGTAGAAGGGTGACAGATTCGTCGAGTTCGGCACATTTACTGTCCAAGCGTCGGGGTGCTGGGCGTGCTGGATTGCGTTCGATTCCGACTGGTGCGTCGATCCATTCATAGAGGCCAATGGCTCTGCGGTATGGAGGTGGTCTTGTGCACCTTGAAGTTGTGCATGCCCTGAGTCGGGTCGTGTTGCTGGCCTGGGGCCGCAGTTCAGGCAGGTGATCCGACACGCCGAGCAGCTGAAGCGTGCGTGCGCGTATTTCGTGTCAGACTAAAGTCACCTCGGCGGGTGACTCTGCTCACCGGGCTCTGACTTCTGGAGGTCGCGATGGTCCCGAGTTCTCCCTTCGAAGCGCTTGGCGCTTATGCCGCCGACGCACGCGATCTCGTCATCGAGGTCGTCCAGGCGCGCCACGCTCTGGCGGCAGACGCCCACGAGGCAGCTGGGACTCGTTACACGTTCGGTTTCGGCGGGCAGTGGCGGGATCTGCTGGAAGACACGTACGAAGCGTTCAAGGATCGCGGATTTCAGGCGCACAGGCTTGTTCCGGCCGGCTATCGGCTTCCGATCGTCAACGGCGGGCTGGTGTTCGTGTGGCGGGTGCCGGGGGCAGCAGATGTGGAGAGCGGCTTCGCGACGAGCAAGACCCGGATGAGTGGGTTCTTCGCGCGGCGGCCGGTCGAGATGTTCGGCCAGAGCTTCATCGAGGGCGGCGAGGAGACCCGGAACGCCAGCGAACAGGATGAGCTCGAGCGCATGATTCTGGCTGCGGGCGAGTTCATGCCTGTCGTTCTCGTCATGGTCCATTCGACGCCTCGTTCGCTGAATGCGATCGACTGGGCTGTTGCGGAGTACACGGGCGGCACCGTCCATCTGCATGGCGAGGAGACGATCTGGAAGTCCGAGTTCGTGGCCGCATCCGCAGCTGACGATGTCGAGTCGTTCGACAGCGGCAGCCCGGTCGCGCCCTCGCTCGAGCCGCAGACGCAGGACCGGACGCCAGATGCGTGACAAGCACCCCGGACTGTTCGATCTTCCAGGCTCGTCGGATGGGCAAGGGAGGTTCGAGCCGGCACGGCTGACCCAGGCTCGCGTGCGCCAGAGCCTGAGCAAGACGGAGCTGGCGTCCGCGGTCGGGGTCTCGGCTGCGGCGATCGGCCAGTATGAGGCGGGGGTGAACTCTCCTCGTGCCGATGTGGTCGAGCGGATGGCGGCGACGTTGAAGGTTCGTCCCGGGTTCTTCAGCGTGGGCAGGCCGCTCGCGCGCATCGACACCGTGCACGCGCACTTCCGCAGCCTGCGCTCGGCGCGGGTCGGCGACCGCCAGCGAGCGCTGTCGACTGCAACGCTGGTGTGGGAGTTGACCTTCGCGCTCGAGCGGTACGTCAAGCTCCCCCAGGCGGATCTTCCGAAGCTGCCGCAGGGGACGAGCCCGGGCGAAGCGGCGGCGGCGCTGCGCCGGCACTGGGATCTCCCGGACGGGCCGGTGCGACACCTGGTCGCCACCGCGGAGTCGCGGGGGATCGTGGTCGTCGTGCGTCCGCTGGGGGAGATCGATGCGGTGGACGCGTTCTCTTCTGTGATCGTGGACCGACCGATCGTGGTCACCACGCCCCGCCGCAGCGAGAACGTGTTCCGGCACCGGTTCTCGATCGCCCACGAGATCGGCCACCTGCTGCTCCACGCCGAGTCAGCGGAGCAGAGCACCGCCATCGAGCGGGAAGCCGACGAGTTCGCGGCGGCATTCCTCACCCCTGCGGCGTCGATGGACGCTGTCCTGCCGCAGCGTCTCGACCTCGCTGCGCTCGATCGGCTCGGGCGGACCTGGGGCGTGTCGCCACACTCGCTCATTCGGCGGATGGTGGAACGCGGCCGGACCACCGACTCCTCGGCACGACGCGCCTACCAGCGCCTCGCCATGGTCGACGATCCGTCCGCGGACCCGACGAGCGCATACCCGGGGGAGACGCCGACGCTGCTGCGCAAGGCCGCGGAGCTCGCAGCAGAGCAGGGCGCGACGGTGCCCGCACTCGCTGAGATCCTGCGGCTGGCTCCGGCACAGATCCGCAACCTGCTCGGCGAGCCCGATCAGCGCCCGGTGCTCCGCCTGGTGGGCGACGAGGTCTAAGACGCGGCGACCGTCGCGGAGCGGGTCCGGAGCGCGGACAGCGCCATCTGCCAGAACATCGCGAGCGTTACCGGCGATCGTGGTCTGCTTTCGCAGAACCGTCTGTCCCAGCTCCGCAACCTCGTCGACGGCCCGCCAGCAGCGGAATCACACCAGTCTTGCGGCGACCGGAGTAGTAGAAGGACGGAGCGCGATTTAGTCGGACTTTTCCGGTCCCCTGGCTGAGGGCGGGCGAGGCCGCCGCTTCTCACGACGCCTCGCGTTCTCCGGACCGTCCGGTGGATGCTCGATCGAGGCGGTTCAAGTAGTTGCTTCCCGAGGCGAGCAGCTTTTCCTGTTCGCTCCGATCAGACTGCTCCTTGGCAAGGAGATCCGTGATCGTCTGGTTAGTGGCGAACGAGTGAAGGGCGAGTCCGAGCGCCGAGCGGGCGGCGCGTGTGGAGAACCCTTGAACACTTGCAGGCGTGGATGGCGGCAGGGGGTTGCCGTGGCTCACCGCGTTGCGCACGCGGCGGTGCCGAGAACGAATCACCTCCACCTCGCGCTTCTTCAGAAGACGGAGCTGAAGTTCGATCTCCGGCTTCGTTACTGCGGCCACGGCACCCAGAAACTCATTCCTCACCCATAAAGGTGCCTCGAGCGCCAGGAGTTCATCCCGGAGCTCGATGGCCTTCGGGATGGAGACGATTCGCGTGCCAGATTCGTCGTAGTGGAAGATCGAGAACTCGAGATCGCGGTAATCGGGAGCCGCATGAGTATGCTCGGCGTGGTTGAGCGGGCCTAGCAAGCCTGCGAGGATGTGCTGCTCGAATTGCCAATCGACCTCTCGGTGCTGCACGGCGGTCGCGAGGACAGTCGGCTTGACGTCACCGAACGAAGCAATGTGCTCCATCGCGTGGTCTTCGAGAGCGATCGCGATACGCGGCGTCACCGCTCGCGCATCGTAGAAGAGGACGTCGCGGTGATCGACCATCCCCGCCTCGCGCAGCGCGAGCAGAGCCTCGACAAGATAGTCGGGCAGTGGACGCTCGCGCATCGCGTCATGCAGTTCGCTCGCGACGGAGTCAAGGATCTCCGAAGTCGCGGACATGCCGTACGTGTCCTCGAACTGCCGCGGGGGTGATCCGATCCTGCCGAAAGACCCGCCGACGAGTTCTCCGTTCAGCAGCGTGGCCTTGGTTCCGGTGTTCTTCCACGAGACGCCACCGGAACCGATCGCGATGCTGAGGATCGCGTCGATCTGCCGGATGGCGTCAGCCGCTGCACCGGCGAGTTCTCGCACGCCGAAGTGCACCCGCGCCAGGACCAGGCGGTTGGAGGGTTGCCTGAGAGCCTCGTCAAGAAGGTCGGTCGGCCACCACGGACCGTCAAGTATTGACCGGAGCTCGTCCCGTTCTGGGAACGACTGACCGTCGTCGCGCATCGCGTTTGGGACTACCCAGTCGGCGCGAAGGAATGTGATGTCGCCGAATTGCAGCCGGAACGGGCTTACTGCTCTCTCGTACAACGCCCAGACCGTCACCTCTCCAAACGGAGGCTCGGCGCACAGGATCTCTTCCGCCAACCGTAGGCACTGCTCGGGAGGAACGTCGCCGCTGGTTCCCGGCGCTGCGTAGCCCATCAAGGAGTCCACCGCCGTCCGGAGCGGTCCCCAGGCCGACTGCGCGGCCTCACCGAGTTGCGATGCGAGGACGTTCGCGTACGGACCGAGCTGAAACGTAGTCACGGTGGACTGAACTGCAACGCTGCAGAGGTCGCGGAACGCAGCGGAGATGCTTTCCGGTGAGCGCCAGCAATCAAGGAATCTGCCTGCGACGGCGGAGATCTCCGTGCGCTCCGTGGCTTTGAGCGTTTCGGCGAGAACGGACTTCAAGTGGTCGCGCAGTCGAGGGCCAGTTTGGGCAGCCATTTCCTCGATGTCCGTCTGGAGGGAACGTCGATTCTGCGATGACGCCCAGGACTCGGAGCGTGCGAGTCTCGCCCAGAGGCCCAGCTCTTCAACGGCTTCCCCAAGCGTGAAGGGCATCGCCGCCCGATGCGGCAGGGGAAGCACATCCGCCACTGCCTCCATCCACTTGCCTGGTGGGAACTCCTGGGCAATGTCTGTCATGATTCGATACTGCCTGACTTCCATTACCGCTCACGGCGGACACGATCGGCACCCTGGGGCGGCGTTGGATATACGCGAACAGTGAGGAGAGACAAGGGAGCAGGCGTGCCAGTCACTCCGGCCCTTCCTCGCCCTCCTCGCGCAGCGCCTCCGCAATCGCCTCGAGCATGTGCTGCTTATGCGCGTCGACAGCCGCCCGGTCGACCGGATGCTCGACGAGGAACTCGTCCAGACTCATCGCCATCAGATGCTCCTTACTGGACATCGTCGAAGGGGTCCACGAGGGCATGCGGTCCATGCTCGGGACAGGTGAATGCCACCCTCACGCCGTGCTGCCCGTAATGATGGGCTTCGGCTCGGGGTCGCCACCGCAGACGGCGCAGGTACGGTAGCCGTCTTCGCGCGGGGCACGGATCACGAGACAGTCCAGCTCCCCGATGCGCTTGTGGCCCATAATCTGAGCATAGCGCGCGTGTCCCGACGTCTCTGATGGATCTGGAACGCTCACGCATCTAGGAGTTTGCTTGGACTCTAAGGTTTCGCTTTCCAGAGACTTGCAATGGGCTTCGATGACCGATCGAAATGGCACTCCCGGTTGCACGAAGGCATTGAGTTTCGCGTCTGGACCCAAAGCCTGAAGGATGAGTCGTTTCCTCCCGCTTGGGCTATGAATCACTCTCGTCGAGCCACGACACGTCGTCCTGTGGCGCTAGCTATTCTTTCCGCGAACGAGCCAGCCAGGGTGCAGGTGGCATTCCTCGCATGAGTCCTCGGTGATCGGATTCTCCGTCAAACAGTGTTCGCAAGTCCAGACGTCCGCTGTGTCGAGGTTGCCGTCGCAGTAACGGCGTACGGCGGCGTCACGGTCCTCTCGGAGCGCAGCAAGCGGGAGGTCAGTCTTGTCGGAAACAGTCTTAGCGAACAGAGCGAGGCCCGCGCGGCTCGCACTGCTGCCTTTGCGATAGCGTTCGACCAGCGCGGGATCTCCCGTGGAGGTCGCGAGCGAAACGGTAGTCGCTAGGAATCGGTTACGCCATGTCATGGGGGTATCGAGAGTTTCGATGACGGCGCTGACGCCGGGGCATCCCGTGTTCACGGTCAACTGAGCGGTCAGAGATACGATCGCTTCGGCGTGGGACGCGAAGCAGGGTGCCAGTTCGGTGGCGTCTTCACAATCGAGCTGTCCGAGTGGTTGGCGCTCGATCAACTGGTTGGTGCAGATCTGCCGTAGTGTCTCCTCCATCTCCTCTTCGTGCTGACGCAGGATCGCGCGCGCTTCCGCGGCCAGCCTGCCACGGTCGAAGCCGTATGCAACGACGATCTTGCCAATCCAAGTGGCCCGAAGATCGGCTGAGGTTTCAGCGACTGTTTTGAGATCGCTTATGGTTCCTTCTGCCCAACCGATAGTCGAGACAAGGTCAGAGATTTCGCCCCATCGCCATGGTTCGGGTGGCACTCCGTTGCTGCTTTCAACCGGCCAGTCTGAGAGGAGCGAGAGCAGCCATCCAAGGCCGTGCTTGTCAGCGAACAACTCACTGAATTCTCGCAACGGATCGAGGCCGGAAAGTAGCCCGGAGTAGTCGACTTTGTAGCCTCGCTCCGAGAGCACCGATGCTACTTTCTCAAACGTCTTATGAGAGTGCCGCTTCGCTATGGCGAAGAACTTCTCGTTCGCTCCTGCCGGCAACTGGTCTACGTGTTCGACCCCCAATTCAATCACGTCGCTCGTGCCCTCGATGTAGCGTTCTGCTGCATCGATGACGAATACCCCTTTTCGATAGCCGCTTGAGCTCTTCTCGGGCCGGGGTGAGTCCAGAAGGCCAATGAGCAGCGTGATCTCTCGTTCATTCAACGGGCGCTGCTCAAGCTTGGCTGCTGTGAGCCCGACAAAGAGGTCAATCAGTGCACGTCGCTGCGGCGCAAGGGAAAGCTGTTGAAGACGCCCTCGCTGATGGTCGCGGAGTGTCTGGGCCGCCTGGTAGCGAGCGAGCTGGACGGCGAAGTGCCACCCGTCGCCGTCGCTCCTGCGAGCCTCAATTCGTTCTATGAAGGAAGTGCTGGGTTCGGGCACGGGCAGTAAGTCTTCGGCCGCGTTCGCGATGACATCGATCACCCACTGCTCGACTTCGAATGACGTGCCTTTCCAATTCGGGGCGAAGCTTGCCACCCACTCAGCTGCCCGATTGCGGTTGCCGGCGTCCTCGCCGCGGTCCGCCATCTCAAGCAGGAGTGTTCGGAGCTCCTCGTCTGTCTGCACGGCGAGCTGCACGGTCTGTTTGAGATCAGGGTTCGTGAGGGCAGCCGTGATCCAATCCTGTTTGTCCGGAAGCGGTAGTTGGCTGGCACGGCGCGCATCCGCAAGCTCGGCAAACTGACGACTGCGCGCCACTAGGTGGTCCCCATCCACAACGAAGACGCCGACTCGTTCGTCCCAGAAGTGGACCACCTGCCGTGCCAGCTCTCTTCGGAGCGGTATAGCCAACTCCCATGGTTCGAGCTGGCGAGCGACTCTAGCCTCAGCCTCATCAACCGTTGCGGTGCTCGTGTTGATCAGGCATCCGATGGTGATGAAGCCTTCTGTCAACATCGACGGTCGCATCTCCGGGTCGAGGCCGTCAGAGTGGCTCGTCTTTAGGCGTTCCCATGCGGTGATGCTGTCGTCGATCACGTTGCTGAGGAGTTCGACCGCATTCGTTGCTTCGTCTTTGTCGGCGGCGATACGGAGTGTGGCGAACGTGGCGAGGAGGGGAACTTTCCAGATGTCGTCCGTGCGCTCGGATGCGCTGCGCACACGCTGCACGCGTTCTTCGATCCACGCTTCTGGGTGAGGAACATCTTTGGGGAGCAACGCTCGAATGATCTGCGGGAGGGATCGTTTCAGGCTCGGCGGCGAGTCAAGGCTGACTGTGGGCAGACTCAGTTGACGCGTGGCCTCTTCGGCGCTTGGACGTGTTGAGAGGATGAATCCCGTCGCTACGGGCAGGGCGGTGACGATCTGCGCGAGATTGGTGGCGACTGTACCGAGATGACTTCGAGCCTCGTCGAGACCATCCACCATGAGGACTGCATTTCCCGAGAACAGCGCCTCCCTCAGAGCTGCCGTCGCGACGGCCGGGTCCACCCCGGCGATTCGCTCCGAAACGTGCCGAAGAATCGTCTCAAGCGTGAGCGAACCACCGGACTGAATCGTTGCCAGCGATTCCTTCAAATTGAAGAGCACCGGGACAGGAGCTTTATCCTCCGACGCGATGTGTGCGGCCAACTGCCGCATCGCCTCGCTCTTCCCGATGCCTGGCAGACCACTCAGGATGAACCTGGCGTTGCGTCGCGCGAGCCTCGGGAGATCAGCCGACTTACGGTCGCCCCATCGAACTTTCCAGTTTTCGAGCAGCCCGTCTACGCGTACCTCACCGAGGCGAGGAGCGAGGGTCGAGAGCGTAAGAAGATCGAGAGGTCGCGCGACTATTTCGCGGTAGGCATCAATTGCCTGGCGCTTCGCTTCCGCCGCAGCCGCCGGTACCCCGGAGATGTCAGATCTGACTTCGATGTGTGCGCCTTCGAGTGCGGCCAGCCAATCGGCCATGTCAGTCCATCGCTTCGCGGCTGCTGACTCCTGCATCAGGCTCTCGAGCGCTCGAAACGCCGAGTCTGCTTTGTCTGGAGGGACGATCGTGCTGAGCAATGCACAGGCGATCCGTCGATGCGCATCCGGTGCGAACTCGGTTGCCAGTTGCAGAAACAGCGCGCTACGAATCAGCGCGTCCGGATCCGCGCATCCTGCAGTCCGGAGCTCGGACTCGACGAGGTCTAGGTTTCGAACTTGCCTCTTATTCAGGGGAGGGGCATGCTCGTCGTTCAGCTGGTCGATGGCCGGTTGGATTTCTCTCAGTGCGCCCCGGAGCTCCCTGGAGACGAGCCCGAGTCGGTCGCCGGGCATATACGGCTGCTTGCACCACTGCGCCAGCGTCTTTCGAAGAGGTGCGTCGACTCCGGCTGTGCGCTTGCATTGCAGATACCACTTCGTGTCATCCGTCATTTGGACGACAATGTCGTCTACATGTTCTGATGCTTCCAAGTAGACACGTGACGGGATGGCTCCGGGGCGGCCCTCAACTGCCTGGCCGACCATCCCGTGAACCGCTAGGAACGCAGCGGCTCCACTCCGGTGCCTGCTGCCCCGTTCATTACTTGAGCCGCCAGTGCTCCCATTAGGCATTGCACTCCTAATCTGATTCTGCGCCGGCGCGTTCGCTCCATCGCCACGCGATTCTATTGGGCTCAAACGTGCTTCGGGCGCAGCCACTCTGGCACGGTTGAGAGGCCCGCGTGCCCGGAAGCGCCGAGCCTCTGACAGCGCCGTCAACCGTCAAGTTGGCGTCCGGCCATTGAAGATCAGCCGCGGGCGGTACGCAGCTTCAGGCGGGTCAGGCGCGAGCACCGTTACGCGGCGTTGCGGACAGCGCTCTCGTCCGTCGTCGGCATCTACCTCATTACTGACACCCGCGGCGGTCGTCACTACGTCGGCAAGGCCGACGGTGCCGAGAACATCCGCCAGCGCTGGAACGCCTACGCGACGAACGGCCATGGCGGCAATGTCGAGCTGCGAGGTCTGGACGCGTTGACGTTCCGTTCTCGTTGCTGCGCGTGTTCGATCCGGCCGCCCCGACGCGCGAGATCGACGCCGCCGAAAGTCATCTCAAGCTCGCGCTGGACACACGCAGACACGGGCTCAGCCGGAACTGAGCGTGACGGGAGGCGGCCCGGCGGTCGACGTCGCCTGATTCCAAGGGGTCTACGCGGTCATCGACCAGGCGGCGGAACCTGATCAACGTGCGAGCGCAGACTCAGAGGGCGGTTAATGTAGCGGTCTCCTCGCTGCGTTGAGGCGGGGTCCGACGATCCTGCATCTGATGGAGCAGAGGGCAAGGCGATGTACAGGCCATCGTTGCTCGGCACGGTCCAACCGTGCTCGCGGTAGAAGTCGTTGAGCTGAGCATCAGCGGTGACTAGGGGGATTCCGGTGATGAGGGACGTGGCGGCGACGTACATATCGTTCATCGAGTTGCGTGCCGTGCCCTTCACATGTTGGCCGCTGTCGACGAACGCATTTGCCAAGGCCACCGCCTGCAGGGCAATTGCGTCGTCGAGGGGGATTATTGCTTCTAGCTCCGCGCGCAGGAACTCCCACTTGCTCAGCACTCGGCGCAGCTGCTTGGTTCGCAGACCTCGGGCGGCGTACGCCCGGAAGAGCCGATCGTCTCCAGTTTCGTGCGCGATCGCGACAGCTGCGTGTCCCAGCTCCCGTGACTCTTGGCGCAGTCGTGAGCCCGGCACGACGAGGCTGTCTGTGTGCCGGGAGACCGGGCGGTGTTTTGCGTGATCGGACGCCCAGCGGAAGAACTGGTCCGGCGCAAGGTTGGCGCGGAGGAGAAGGCGATCGTTCATCATGGGCAGGGCGTAGCGGTAGCCTCCCTCACGGTCTGGTCGCTGCATCCCCAGGACCTCCTGCGCAGAGGTCGATGCCGCGACCAACGTCGACTCGCCCAACAGGCCGTGCTCCACTAGCTTTCCCGGAGACAGCATGTTGGTGTCAAGGAGAAGCAGGTTTGAGTGTTCAAGGAACACGCTCCATCACTCCGTGAAGCTGCCTGCGAGATCAACGCACAGTCGATTGCCGAACCTGTAGTCAAGCAGCCTGCGGCGGTGCATCTGGTGAACGGCGACGCCCGGCGCGATGCCGATCTCCCGAGCCTTGTCGGCGATCTCCCGATCGTAGGAGAGGCCCCTGAACTGCGATATGCCGGCCTCGCCGAACAAGAGCTCCATCGCGAACGCGTTGGCCCCCTTCTCCGCCGCGGAGTTGCGCTTCTTCTCGGTGCTGTACTCCACGTGCATCTCACCGCGGGGGTCGTTGAGGACGTGGCCGAGCTCATGGAAGAGCGTCCAAATGACGAAGCCGTCCTTGCCCCAGCGCCCGGTCTGCTGGATCACCGGCACGCGCTTGTCGATCCATCGCGTCATACCCAACAACGGGAGCTTCTTGGGTGGCTCCACGACCATGAAGACGACACCGAGGTCCGCGAGCATATTCGCGATGTCGCGGAGCATGGTGGAGTCGGGCGTTGCTGCACGGGCACGAAGATCGGGCAGGGCTGTCCGGAGCTGCCCGGCGTCGTAGTCGTACCCGCGCCCGCGCTCGAAGGGCTCCGCCAGTTCGGCGGCACGCAGCCAGGTCGTGAGCAGGCTCCGATCGAGCGTCGTGCCCGAGTCCTTCAGCGCCGCCAGTGCGTAGTCGCCCTGCGAGGCCTCCTCGTGCAGGTGAACGTAGGCTTCCCACGTCCCGCAGCGGTGGAACGCGAGGAAGTCGGACACGAGCTTGCCGGGAGCACGCTTGGTAGCCGCCGTCGCGCCGATGCTGCGCAGGTACGTAACCGCTGACGGTGCGATTTCGTCGATGTGCCCCGCGAGGTTCTCCTCGTCGGCGATGCGGGCTAGGTCGGCCCGGTACAGCGCCTCGTACTTCAGCCAGGTCTTGGCGGGGATGCCCACGACGCGCTCGAGGCGCATCGCGGTGTCGCTGGTGATGGGCGCGCGCCCGTTGACGATCTCGTTGACCTGCTTGCGGCTGCTTCCGAGGAGCTCGGCCACCCGCTGCTGGGACAGGCCATGGTCGTCGATCCACTCCTCCAGGTACTCCCCGGGAGCGACGGCGTAGTTGGTGGCGGTCATGGTCTCTCCTTCCTCAGTGGTAGTCCTCGATGTCGACGACTGTCACGTCGACAGCGTTCAGGGCGTTAGGCGTGGGCTCGACGACGAGCCGCCAGTTGCCGCTGAGCTCGCCGGCCCATGTTCCGGCTCGCTTGCCCTTGAGGTCATGCCATGCGCCTCCGGGGTCGTCGTTCGGCAGGTCGCCGAGCGTATCCGAGTTCTCCAGGGCTTTGATCCGCAGCCGGAGCTTTTTCTTCAGATCAGGTCGCTTCTTCTGCATCTCGCGCTCGTCGGTGCACAGCTTCGCGAGCTTCTTGTCTTTGTACTCTACGCGCAATCAGTGTCACCGATCTCGTTACAGTCTAACGCAGCCTTCACTGAGATTATGCCCGAACATTGGCCTGGTCGCTGACCTAACACGGGTGCCTGCTTCCGCCGACCGGTACCTGGTGTCGAGCACCGCGGAAGTGATGCGTGTCTGCGTCAGGTCGTAGGCGCTCCGCGTGCTGCGCTGGTTCTCGAGCTCCCCGGCGTTTTCTCGGGCTACGTCAACGTCGTTGGAGCCGTCGGCGTTCAAGCATTTCGAATGCAGCGTGTCCTATGCCGTCGATAGGGTCATCTCATGGATGAAAGAGCGCCAGTGGAGCGGCCCCTTTCGCGGACCTAGGGGGCATCAGCATGAGCGTTCTATACAGGGCAGTGTGGTCGGACACGTCCACGCGGGACCGTACGACGGTCGTCGAGCGGCTCAAGACGTGCGTCGCTGGATGGACGTACGAGTCGTCGGACGCCAAACCCCTGGTCGATGGGGTCAGCGAGTTCGACGTCTCCCAGGGGCGGCACCGCGAGGTGAGCGTTCGGTCGATGGGCTCGGAGTCGTTCGAGGTGATCTCGACGGATCAGGTCCCCGAGGACCCGACGGAATGGGCGACCGTGATCCGTGTCGTCGCCGACGACGAGGGCGTCCACACGCTCGTGGAGCTGAGCATGTCGTCCGACGACCTCGCCCGCCGTGTCTCCGTCGGTCGCCCGAGGATCGTGCACGACCTGCTCGGTGCCGTCGAGAAGCCGCATCTCGGCGGAAGCGGGGTGCCGATCGAGCCGCTTGCCGTGCCCGCCGCCGGCATCGCCATTCTGGTCGAGATGCTGGCGAAGCCGGCGCGGACGCTTCCGATCATCGTCTGCGCCGAGCCATACCCCGAGCACGACGACTCGTGGCTCCGCACTGCGGGGACGATCGCGGCGCGCGCAGAAGGCATCGCCGCGGTCGTCACCCTCGACCGAGCTGCCGTGGCCGCATTCAGGCGCGAGTTCGACGCGCTCGCTATCTGGGACGGTGGCGTCCGCGTGTACGCGCCCGGCATCGTCACGCCGGACGCAGACGGCTGGCGACACCGCTACTACCTCCGCGCACGGTTCGAGGAGTCGCCGCGCGCGACGATCGACCGCATCGTCTACTCGGTCGCGCAGTTGTCGACGAGGCGTCGTATCCCCGCCGCCTTCCGTGTCTTCGGCGAGCAGAGCGGGCTGCCCGCGGATGCGCTGGATGGCATGGTCCCGGCGAAGGACCTTGCGGATGCGCGCGAACGATGGGAGCAGGACCTCGACGTCGCCCGAAACGAGCAGAGCTCGCTGGAGAAGGAGCTCGCCAGCGCAAACGGGCACCTGGCGCGGCTCAAGGACGAACTGATCGGCCGCGGTCTGGCGGCTCTGCTGTGGGGGACCCAGCACGAGGAGGCGGCTTCGGTCCCGGACTCGGTGCAGGACGCGTCGGAGGCCGTCTTGGCCGCACAGCTGTATCTCTCCGACTGGCTCGCGCTGCCGGACTCCGCGATCCGCGAGCTCGACGACATCGACACTGCGCCCGAGGCCTACAACTGGGGCAACAAGACGTGGCGCGGTCTCCGCGCACTCGCGGCGTACGCCCAGGACCGCGCTGGGGGCTGGGACAAGGGTGGGTTCTGGGAGTGGTGCGCGTCGGGCCCTGCGCTCGGGTGGCCCGCCACGAGCAAGAAGCTCTCCATGACCGAGAGTGAGGGGGTGCAGACCGGCGGGAAGTTCAAGGGGACTCGCGTCTTCGAGGTGGACACCACGGTGCACGCCTCCGGCGAAATCACCATGCTCGCCCACCTGAAGATCTCCGAGGGCGGCGGCAACCTCGCGCCCCGGGTCTACTTCTACGACGACACGAGCGGCCCGACCAAGAAAGTGCACGCCGGACTCGTCGGGCCGCACTATCTCGTCCCGAACAAGTCCACGAACTAGCCGATCGGCGAGGGTGCCGGGCTGCGCCCTGAGGGCGAGTTTCGACGCTCTCGCCGATCGGCTAGCCCCGGTTTTCCAGACGGACGAGTGGGCGGTCCGCGCCCCGGCCCGCGTGGAGCAGGTGATCCCCAAGGTCCGGGCCCTCGCCGACGGCTGGGGAGCGTGATCAGGACTCGATCGTCGCCAGCAGTTCCGACGGCGATACTTCCAGCCCGCGCGCAAGCTTCACGATGATGTCCAAGGTCGGGTTCCGCCGCGACCGCTCGATCCCGCTGATGTAGGTACGATCAAGCCCGACATGGTGGGCGAATGCCTCCTGAGAAGTCCAACCACGGGCGCGGCGCAACTCGCGAAGGTGCTCGCCGAAGGCGATGCGGTGCGCCGGAATCGTCATGCTTCAACGATTTCGACTACGCTGACGATGAGTCGACTGACTATGAGTCACATCTTGCTTCGTCGGTCGATGCTGGTGGGGGAGCGCTGGTTTCCTTCCCATAGACGAAAGCAAGAGCAGTAACGCCGTGCCCTCCGCCCCCGAACGACTCGACATCATCGCAGCAGCCGAGCGCATGCGCTGCAGCGAAAAGGCGATCCGCCGCCGCATCAACAAAGGCAGCTTGCCTGCGGTGAAAGAACGAGTGATCGGACGTCACGGCCGACCGGTCTACAAGGTCTTCGTGAACGTGGACGAGCTGGAAGCGTCCTTCGCGCCGATCCCGATCGGGCCAGCTGCAAAAGAACAGTTGGTCAGAGAGGTCACGGCGGCCGCGCCCCAGTTCACCGAAGAGCAGCGGGAGCTTCTCCTACGCGTGATTCGGTCCAACCAGTGAGGTGAACGATACTTGGTGATGTCCCAAGGCGTCCAAGTTCGTCCACCCCGAAATTCGGCGATTCGAGGCTCATAGTCGCGCGCTCAGCTCCCGTGATAGAGTCCCTGCATCCCCGATTTGACGCCATTCACTAGTCGAGACAAGCAATCCCGAATGGATGGACGCGAATGGACGCATTTGGAACATCAATGCATCCGATTGGGGAGAATGGGTACTTCGCGCACTCGCTGAACGCCTACGGGCGGGGCGGCCAGCCCTGTCCGCGCTGCGGTGGAGAGATCCGGCGCGAAGGGTTCATGAACCGCTCCAGTCACTACTGCCCGCGCCCGAGAACTGCTGCCTGACACCACGGGCGCCGCGGCTCACGCCTCGACGAAGCTCCGGGCGAGGATCGGACGCGTCACGCGCGTCGACGCCCACACCAGTGCGATGCCGACGGCGATCACGAGCAGGATCGTGGCCACCGAGATCGGCGCGACGATCAGCGCGATTCCGAGCAGCGGGAAGATCAGCACGGCTGCGCACAGCGCGGCGCCGATCGTGGTCAGCAGCAGCGGCGACATCACCGAGCGGATCCGTGCGCTGTCGAGGGTCTGCAGCGGCATCCCGAGCCGGTGCAGGCTCCGATGCAGGTCGCGCTGATCGAGGATCTCGGCGGCCTGGTTGACGCCGACGGCTGCGGCGACCATGAGGAACGATCCGATCAGCGTGATGATCAGGCCCGTCCGGATGTCGACCATCAGCGCGAGCCCAGCCGGGTCCGTCGACGCGCTCATCGTGTCCATCACCGCGACTCCCGTACCGGCGAACACGGCCACGAAGCTCGCCATGGTGATACCGCTGATCTGGCGCCACGCCGCCTTCGGGGACTCCAGCACGAGTCGTGCTGCCAGCAGCTGATGCGGGCGGGCGGCGCGTCGCAGCTGCCCGCGCGCCTGGACAGCGACCGCCCACGGTCCGATGAGGTTCAGCACGGCGAGTCCGGCGGCGAAGAGCCCGGCGACGACGAGAATCGTCACCACGGCGCCGCCGATTCCGGGGAAGACCTGCATCGCGACGAACGCGGCGGCCACGACGAGCAATGCGATGACGGCGCGCATCCAGTGCATCTTCGGCACGTCGGTGCGCGTGCGCACACCGAGCGGCGAGATGACGACGCGGCGGAGGCCGATGACGGCGCTGATCGCCGCGAGCATCAGGATGCCGAGCACGACGAGGCCGATGATCCACACGGGCAGCAGGACGCCGGTCCACCCGAGAGCTTCTCCGCGGAACGGGATCAGCCCGATCGCCGGAGAGAGCGCCAGGTACGCGAGTACACCGGCGACAGCGCCGATGGCGGCGACGACGACCGACTCCAGGACGGTCGCCACGACGACGCCGGTCGGCGAGACGCCGAGCAGACGGAGCGTCGAAAGACGTTCGTCCCTCCGCCGGGCCGACAGACGCGCCGCCGCGCCGCCCAGCCCGGCCAGCGGGACGACGAGCAGAACGAGCGCGATCGCGGCAAGACCCTGATAGACCGTCGCATCGATGTCGGTCCAGGTCCAGAACGTCTGCGCACCGCCGACGACGGTGAGCACGAGCGCTGACACGATCCCGAAGGCGACGACGGGCAGAATCATCACAGAGCCTCCGCCGCGCGTCGGCCGCAGCAGCAGAGCGAGAACGCGGAGGTTCATGCCGCCACCTCCGTCGGGATGATGCGGCCGTCGCGTACGTGCACGATCCGCGAGCAGCGCTGGGCGACATTCGCGTCGTGGGTGACGACCACGAGCGTTCGCCCCTGTCCCGTGGTCGACCACAGCAGGGCGTCCATCACCTCGGATGAGGTGTGCGAGTCCAATGCCCCGGTCGGCTCGTCGGCGAACACGATCTGCGCGCCCGTCACCTGGGCGCGTGCGATGGCCACGCGCTGCGCCTGACCACCGGAGAGCTCGCCGATGCGGCGCTGCTCCATCCCGGCCAGACCCAGGGCGGCGAGCCAGCCGGCGGCGTGCTCCTCGGCCGCACGCCGCGGCGTGCCGTTGATCATCAGTGCGAGCGCGACGTTCTCGATCGCGGTGAGCTCGAGGAGGAGCAGGCCCTGCTGGAACACGAATCCGAACGACTCCCGCCGCAGGCGCGAACGATCGGCTTCTCCGAGAGCGGTGACCTCGACGGACGCTCCGGATGCCGGAGCGAACGCGACATGCCCGGCATCCGGCGTCGTGATGCCGGCGAGCACATGCAGCAGCGTCGTCTTCCCCGAACCAGACGCCCCCATGATCGCCACCGACTCGCCGCGGGCGATGGCGAGATCGACGCCAGCGAGGGCGCGAGTGGGACCGAAGGACTTCTGCAGGGCAGTGGCGGTGAGGACGGGATCGTTCATGATTCCAGCCTCGTCGGAGGGCGCAGCATCTGCATCGGCCCAGAGATGCAGATCCGGCAGAGCGGGTCATCCCTCCGGATGACCCGCTCTGCTGACGACGATCAGCTCAGCTTCTTCTGCCATGCACCCGCGTACGACACCGGGGTGAAGCCGATCTGCTCGTTGATGTCGAGCATCGGACGGTTCTCCTCGGCGTTGAACGTCGACACGCGGGGCGAGTACGGGGCGATGTCGGGCCAGCGCAGCAGGTTCGCGCACTTCACGAGCATGCCGAGACGATGCCCGCGGTGCTCGCGCAGCACGAGCGTGCAGAACTGGTGCGTCACCTCGGTACGTTCGGCGCCGATCACCAGCTCGTTGAAGGCGGCGAGGCGACCGGTCGGCACGTGCTGGACTGCGGTGACCGACATGGTCTGACCGCCCTCGATCAGCCGCTCCTCGCGCCGTCGCACCCGGTCGGCGTCCCACGTCTCCTCATCGACCGCGAGCGCCCCGGACGGGACATCGGTGGACATCCGGGACAGTGCCCAGGCATATCCGTCGAGGAGAGCATCCGGTGTCGGAACCGTCCACTCGACGAGTCGGTAGTCGGCGCCGGCCGCGGCGATGGATTCGTCGAGACGTCTGCGCACCTCGTCCATCGGGCCCGTCAGGTCGAAAGCGCTGTTGCGCTCGACCTGCTCGAGCGTACAGCCGGCGTTGCGGAGCAGAGCGGCCAGGGGCGTGTCTGCGACGACGCCCCATCCGGTCGCGGGTGTCACGGTCGGCCCGTCGGTGCGCCCCGGATGAAGGGTCCAGGTCTGCATGACCTTCCGCCCGAGTGCCCTGGTCTCCTCCTCGGCGCGTGCGAGCAGTGCGTCTTCGATCCCGCGCCCCCAGTTCTCCGGCAGCACCATCAGATCGAACTGCGTGCTTGTGGGCTCGGCCGTCGCATGACCGACGATGACGCAGCCGACGATGGCGCCGCGCTCGCGCATGACGAAGATGCGCTGGATCTCATCGGCCGTGTCGCGCAGACCGGCCAGCAGCTCCGCCGGGGCCTGCGCGAGGTCGTCAGTGCCGGCATCGTTCGCGCAGACGGCGTTGTTCAGCTCGACCACCGCGAGGAAGTCTCCGGCGTCTTCGCCATCCGGGATCGCTGGGAGGACGAGTTCTTCGAGCAGGAGCGTGCCGTTCATGTCAGGTCCTTCTTCCAGGCGCCTTCGTACGTGAAGGCGGTGAAGCCGATCTCCTCGTTGATCGAGAGCATCGGTCGATTCTCTTCCGCGTTGTAGGTGACGACCCGTGCGGATGCCGGGTACTGTTCGCGCCAGGCGAGGAGGCCGGCGGTCTTCACGAGCATGCCCAGACGATGCCCGCGATGCGCGGCCAGCACGAGGGTGTCGTACTGGTGCGTGGCGGAGGCGGCATCCGGTCCGATCGCCAGCTCGTTGAAGGCGCAGAGCTCGCCGGTGCCGACGTGCTGCGCAGCGGTCACCTGCATCGACCAGCCTTTCTGGGCGATGCGCTGGTCCTGACGTGCGACGCGCGCGGCGTCCCAGGTCTCTTCAGGCTGCCCGAGTTCGGCATCGGGTGCATCGGTGGACATGCGGGACTTCATCCAGGCGTATCCATCGATGTGCTCGGTGGGTGTGGGGAGCATCCAGCGGACGATGCGGTAGTCGGATGCATGTGCGGCGGCGGCGTCGCGGAGCGACGTCAGACGGTCGACCGAATCGTCGGACCAGAGGAACTCGCTGGCGCGCTCGACCTGTTCGAGACGGAAGCCGTTGCGGCTGAGGAACCGGGCGGAGCGGTCGGCGGGCACCGACCCGAAACCGGTCGGCGACGCGAGAGGCGCGGCGTCCGATCCGTCTTCGTGATGCGCCTCCCAGTGCAGAAGCCTGCGCACGCCGGCGTCGCGTGCGATGGACTCGACATGCTCGTACAGGGCCCGCCCGATGCCGTGGCCTTGCGCGTCACGGCGCATCGCCACGACGACCAGAGCGGTTTCGCCCGCGTCATCCTGCGAGATGTCGAGGGCGGCGCACCCCAGCATCCGACCGTCGGCGGCGACGTACCACTGACTGCGCGTGCGGTCCGGCGTGCTGTAGAGCGTCGGGAGCAGCGCCTCGGCCGGCAGGACGTCGTCATCTCGGCCGGTGCTCTCCAGGATCGTCGCGTTGCGGACGTCCGCGTACTCGCGCACCAGCGCGGTGGGGGCTGCACCCGCCCGTGCCGGAAGCACGAGCGGGTGCAGGGTGGCGGTGTCGGCGAGCGGAGCGCTCATGTCGTCTCCTCGGTCAGCGCAGCTGGTGCTGCAGATCGAATGCGAGCAGCGTGAGCGCCTCGCGCTGGGTCAGGTTCGGAGCGCCGGGGAAGAACGACGGCACGTCCACGTCGGCCGGCACGGGCCGGCGGCGCTGGGTCCGCAGAAGCAGCCAGAGGCCGATCCGCAGGGACAGGCGGTCGGCCAGAGCGAGCTCCGTGCGGTCGACCGGGATGGGAATCTCGAGGATCTCGCGGTCCTCGGGACAGGGCGGGTGTGCGGTGCTGCCGTGCAGCTGCGCGATGGTCACAGTGAACTCCAGTGATGGTGATGGTGATGGTGATGGAAGAGGCCCGAGCGCTGCGCCGGGTCGCCGGAACGATCCGGCGGAGCACGGTGGGCGAGGAAGCCGACGGCGGACGGCTGCGAAGACAGTCGACCGGTGGCGGCGGGGGAGGGGAGACGGCCGTGACGCGAAGGTCAGAGGGACGTGGCGCGCAGAATGCGGCGGAGAAGGACCCGGTTCGGGTCCGCGATCTCAGGCTGCGGTTCTACGACAGCGCGCTGCGGAAGCCGAAGGATGCGATTACCGAATGCGCTGGACGCGGCGCCGTGGCGGCGCGCGTATCGAGGCCGGTGGCCTGTGCGATGAGCTGAATCATGATCGGTAACCTCCTTCCGAGTGGCGTTCCGGTCTGCAACGGTAGCGAACGGGCCGGAACTCGTCAAGCATTCTCCCAGGAACACGGCGTGTCGCGGTTCGTCGGATCCGTCGTCCTGCCGTGTGGGATGCCGGTTCTACCGCGGAATTCCGGTAGCGTAGCCGCCGTGATTCTCCCCGGACGAGCGGTGCGCGCATGCATCTGAAGAGCCTGACGCTCAAGGGCTTCAAGTCGTTCGCGCAACCGACCACCTTCGTGTTCGAACCGGGCGTCACCTGCATCGTCGGTCCGAACGGATCGGGCAAATCGAACGTCGTCGACGCGCTCGCCTGGGTGATGGGGGAGCAGGGGGCGAAGACATTGCGCGGCGGCAAGATGGAGGACGTCATCTTCGCCGGCACGTCGACGCGCGGCCCGCTGGGGCGTGCCGAGGTGCAGCTCACGATCGACAACGGCGACGGCGCTCTGCCGATCGAGTACGCCGAAGTGACGATCAGTCGCACGCTGTTCCGCAACGGATCGAGCGAGTACGCGATCAACGGCTCCAGCTGCCGCCTGCTGGACGTGCAGGAGCTGCTGAGTGATTCGGGCCTCGGCCGCGAGATGCACGTGATCGTCGGGCAGGGGCGCCTGGACACGGTGCTGCAGGCCTCCCCGGAGGATCGCCGCGGATTCATCGAGGAGGCCGCCGGCATTCTCAAGCACCGTCGACGCAAGGAGAAGACGCTCCGCAAGCTCGACGCGATGGAGACCAATCTCACGCGCCTGAGCGATCTGGCCGGTGAGATCCGCCGGCAGCTGAAGCCCCTGGGGCGCCAGGCCGAGATCGCGCGCGAAGCGCAGACGATCGCTGCTGTGGTCAGAGACGCGAAGGCGCGCATCTTCGCGGACGACGTCGTCGCGCTGCGCACCGCACTGGCCGACCACACCAGGACTGAGCAGGAGCGACACACCGAGCGGCTCGTGCTGACCGATCAGGCCGACCAGGTCAGGGCCGAGATCGCACGCCTCGAAGCCGACCAGAACTCCGCGGCGGTGGATGCCGCGCGCGGCGTGGCCTTCGGCCTCGAGCAGGTGCAGGAGCGGATGCGTGGCCTGTACACGCTCGCGAATCAGCGTCTCGCGCTGCTCGGATCCGAGGAGGACGACGCCGCGGTGACGGCGGTCACGGTCACACAGGCGACGATCGACGAGGCGAAGGACGAGATCACGCGGATCTCGGAGGGCCTCGGAGACGCCCAGGATGCCGCGGTCGCCGCGAGCCGTGAGGTGATGCAGGCGCGGGCCGAGCTCGACACTCTGGACGTCGACATCGCCGAGCAGAGCGCCCTCGTGTCCGAGTACGACATGCGGGTGACGGCACTGCGCGGAAACGCCGAGGCCGCGGCATCCGCTCTCGCCGCCGTCCGCGGTGCGGTGCTGCGTCAGGAGAATGCGCGGGAGGCCGCCGACGCGCGCCGCCGCGAAGCGGCCGAGGCCCTGGATGCGATCGAGGAAGCCGAGGCGCCGGAGGGCACCGCAGCGGAGCATGCCGCGGCCTACGAAGCGGCGCAGGCCGCGGCGACCGCGGCCGAGACGGAGCGCGACGGCCTGCGCGAGCGACTGCACACGGCCGAGCGCGAGGTCGATTCGCTCACCGCCAAGACGGCGGCGCTGACGAGCGCCCTCTCGCTGTCGGGTGGCGCGGCGGAGATCGTCAAGCACGGCGGACACGGCGTCCGGGGCCTGGTCGGAGACGCCGTGCAGGTGCGCGCGGGTTTCGAGGCCGCGGTCGCCGCCGTGCTCGGACCGCTTGCAGAAGGCGTGCTCGTCGGCAGGATCGATGACGCGATCGCGCTGATCGAGGATGCCGGCCGCGGCGTCGTCGACTTCGTGATCGCCGAGGCCGCTCGGCCGACGAGCGATGTCCGGCTCGACGGCGTCACCCCGGCGGTCGACGTCGTCACCGCTCCGGACGGCGTGCTCGGCGTCCTCGCGCACGTGCTGATCGCCGACGATCTCGCTGCCGCGCGCACGGCCCGTGCGTCGCTGGATGCGTTGTCCGACACGACGACGACGATCGTGACGGCGGCGGGCGAGGTGCTCACCGCGCACACGCTGCGCGCCGGCTCGGGGTCCGAGCGCTCGCGACTGGAGCTGGCGGCGGAGCGCGATTCGGCCGCCGAGCGCCTGGACGAGGTGCGGGTGATCGTGGACTCGCTGCGCGACGCGCGTGAGGAGGCGACCGAGCGCGTCGAGAACTCACGCAGGCACGCCAAGGAGGCCCTGCGCGCGCTGCGCGAGCACGACGCGGCGCTGGCGACCTACGCGGAACAGGTCAACCGCGTGACCGTGCAGCACGAATCGGCGGTCGCCGAGTGCGAGCGCCTCGAGGCCGGGCTCGCCCAGGCGCAGGCCGCTGTCGCGGATGCCGAGGCGAATGCCGCGTCCGCCAAGGCCGAGGTCGAAGCCGCCGAGTCCGCTCCGCGCCCCGTGCTGGATGCCTCCGCGCGGGACGGGCTGCTGGAGGCGCTCGAAGCAGCCCGCGAAGGCGAGGTCACGGCTCGGCTCGAGATCGAGACGCTCCGCGAGCGCGTTCGCGCGGCCCAGGCGCGGGTCGCCTCGCTGGAGCGCCAGCGCGAGCAGGAAAGGGATGCCGCGGCCGAGGCGGCCCGTCGCGCCGTGATCCGACGCGCGCAGCGCGAGGCCGCATCCGGTGTCGCCGCCGAGCTGCCGCGGATACTCGATTCACTGGATCGCTCGGTGGCCGAGGCGCGGCTGGCGCTGGCCGAGGCCGAAGCCGCGCGGTCGGCGCAGAACGAGGAGCTCACGGCCCTGCGTTCGCAGGAGAACGGTCTGCGTGACCGGCTCGCGGGCCTCACCGAGAGCGTCCACGGGCTCGAGCTGCAGATTCACGAGAAGAAGCTGCACCTGTCCAGCCTGCTCGAGCGGGTGACCAGCGAACTGGCCCTCGATGAAGATATTCTCGTTGCGGAATATGGGCCGGATCAGCTGGTGCCGCGCGATGCGGGGGAGGCCGACGCAGCGGACGCCGACGACATGCCGGCGGAGGTCACCGGCATCCCCTACGATCGACGCGTGCAGGAGCGCAGGCTGCGCGAAGCCGAGCGCAAGCTCGGTCAGCTCGGCCGCGTCAACCCGCTGGCGTTGGAGGAGTTCGCCGCGCTCGAACAGCGGCATGCCTTCCTCACCGAGCAGCTCGCCGATCTCACGAAGACCCGGCAGGATCTGCTGACGATCATCGCCGACCTCGACGAGCGGATGCAGACGATCTTCGCGAGCGCCTTCGAGGACACCCGTCAGGCGTTCACCGAAGTCTTCCCGCTGCTGTTCCCCGGCGGGGCGGGGAGCATCTCGCTCACCGACCCGGAGAACATGCTGACCACTGGCATCGAGGTCGCCGTGCGTCCGGTCGGCAAGAAGATCGAGCGGTTGTCGTTGCTGTCCGGTGGCGAGCGGTCGCTCGCCGCGGTCGCGCTGCTCGTCGCGATCTTCAAGGCCCGCCCGAGCCCCTTCTACATCCTCGACGAGGTGGAGGCGGCGCTCGACGATGCGAATCTCGGGCGACTGCTGACGGTGTTCGAGCAGCTGCGCGAGAGCTCGCAGCTGCTGGTCATCACGCACCAGAAGCGCACCATGGAGATCGCTGACGCCCTCTACGGCGTCTCGATGCGCCAGGACGGCGTCTCGGCCGTCGTCGGGCAGCGCGTCGGCGACCGCGCGGCCGCCGCGAGCTGAGCACCCGCGCGTCCGTTCGTTCGTGCCGATTCCCAGGCGACTCGGCCGTTCATTGGCGTGTCGCCGTGGTGAAGCGCTGCGACACGCCGCGGGTCCGGAGCAGCCTCCGGGATTCGGTACGCGGTCACCGCAGCTCCGCCTCGAAGTCCGCGACGACGCCCGCGAACTCCTCCAGGTCCTGGGGTCGATGCTGAGCCCCCGGCAGCACGACGTGTCGCGCGCCCCGCCCGGCGAGGATGCCGGCGATCACCTCGTACTCGTCGTTCCATCCGCCGGTCACCACCAGCGTCGGGATGCCGTCGAGCATGTGGTCGCGCACTCCGTGTCCCCAGGGCAGGTTCGTCACGGCCCAGCGCTGCGCGAGCGGGCGCTCGTCGTCCCACCGCCCCTCGTCGAACGGTCCGCCGAACATGAGGGGACGCAGGATCGCCCAGAACCCGCGCAGATTCCCGGCATCCGCCTGCGCGCGTGCCTCCGTGACGATGCCGATGTGACGTTCGATCACCGGCTGCGCCCGGGCGATGTCGTACAGCGCGGGTTCGACGAGGACGAGGCCGGTGGGCTGCATCGCACCGGCGGCGAGCACTGCGGGGACGGCTCCGATCGAATGCGCGAAGACGAGTTCGCCCGTGGGCCGCTCCCTGAGAAGGCTGGCCTGTTCGACGACTGACGCCGTCCCGAAGGTCAGGAACTCGCCGCCGGCATCCGCCTGTGATGGCCAGGCCGATGCGCCCTGTCGACCTCCTCCGTGGATGTGGAGCCGGCTGAGCGCTGTCTGCATCCGGTGATCGTAGCGTGGCCGTAGGCTGGACGCATGGCGGAGAAGTCCTGGTCCCTCGGTCGCGCACTGCGTGGCATGTTCGTCAAGCCCACGATCGACGAGACGACGTGGGAGGACCTCGAGACCGCGCTGATCACCGCCGACTTCGGCCCCGACATCACCGAGCGCGTCGTCGAGGAGCTGCAGGACAAGGTCGAGAAGTACCGCACGACCGACCCGAAGGATCTGCAGCGGATGCTTCGCGAAACGCTCGAGGAGCACTTCGCGAAGTTCGACACGACCCTCAAGCTCACCGAGCGCCCCGCTGTCGTCCTCGTCGTCGGAGTGAACGGCGTCGGCAAGACGACCACGATCGGCAAGTTCACCAAGTTCCTGCGCCGTTACGAGCGCAGTGTCGTCGTCGGAGCGGCCGATACGTTCCGCGCCGCCGCCGTCGATCAGCTCGCGACCTGGGCGCAGCGCGCAGGTGCGGCGATCGTCCGGCCGCAGCAGGAGGGCCAGGACCCGGCATCCGTCGCGTTCCAGACGGTCGAGTACGCGAAGAGCCAGGGGATCGAGATCGCGATCATCGACACCGCAGGGCGGCTGCACACCAAGGGCGGGCTCATGGACGAGCTCGGCAAGATCCGTCGGGTCGTCGAGAAGCAGGCGCCGATCAGCGAGGTGCTGCTCGTGCTCGACGCGACCACCGGACAGAACGGCGTCATGCAGGCCGAGTCGTTCCTGCAGCACGCCGGGGTCACCGGATTGGTCATCACGAAGCTCGACGGATCGGCCAAAGCCGGGTTCGTCCTCGCCGTGCAGGAGCGCACCGGGATCCCGGTGAAACTGCTCGGGCAGGGCGAGGGGATCGACGATCTCACCGGCTTCACACCGCATGCCTTCGTCCAGGCGCTGGTCGGACAATGATCGGGACTACCGCCGGCGCGCGGGGACTGGTTTCATAGCGGTATGGCGATCGAACACGACTACTTCGGGCTCCTGTCCTCGGGCCCCGACGGATCGATCTTCTGGTCGGAAACCGTCGACTTGGGCGACCAGTCGGTCACCGTCGACCTCACCGCGCCCGACCAGGATGATGTCTCGCCTGACGCGCTCGACATCGCAGCCGCCCTCATCTCTGGCCTGGAGGATGTCGACGCCACGGCGCGCCGCGGCATGCTCGCCGAAGTGGATGACCGCACCAGCGAGGTGACCGAGTACATCCTGCAGCAGCAGGAGGCCTACGGCGAGGAGCTGACGGACGTCCTGGTGGACGTCTCCGGCGATGCAGCGGTCGACATCATCCGTTCGCTGCGGCTGATGAGCATGACGATCCTCGCGGACGAGCATGGCGGTTCGGAGCCGTTCGCGGTGCTCGAGTACGCACTGGATGCCGACGACACCGATGACGTGCTGCTGGTGAACCTGGCCTCGGACGGCACGGTCCAGTCGGTGATGAGCGCGGACTAGCGCGCCCACCCGTCCGCTGAGCAGATCACACGGCCTGAGCGAAGCCCAGGTCGGCGCTCTCCGCGATGTGCGCGAGGTGCGGCGGGATCTCTCGGCCCTTGGACACCATCGACTGCGCCCACAGGCGTCCGGCGCGGTACGACGAACGCACCAGGGGGCCCGCGAGCACCCCGAGGAATCCGATGCGCTCGGCCTCCTCCTTGAACTCGACGAACTCCGCCGGCTTCACCCAGCGCGCCACCGGCAGGTGCCGAGGCGTCGGACGCAGGTACTGCGTGATCGTGATGATGTCGCACCCGGCGTCGTGCAGGTCCTGCAGCGCCTGGACGACCTCCTCCGGCTCCTCGCCCATGCCGAGGATCAGGTTGGACTTCGTGATGAGTCCGGCATCCCGACCCTGCGTGAGGACATTCAGGGAGCGCTCGTACTTGAACGCGGGGCGGATCCGCTTGAAGATGCGCGGAACGGTCTCGACGTTGTGCGCGAACACCTCTGGGCGCGCGTCGAAGATCTGGCCGAGGAAGGCTGGGTCGGCGTTGTGCTCGTTCGCGAGCAGCTCGACTCCCGTGTTCGGGTTCAGCTCGTGGATCTTCCGGACGGTCTCGGCGTTCAACCACGCCCCGGTGTCGGGGAGGTCGTCACGTGCGACGCTCGTGACGGTCGCGTAGCGCAGACCCATCTGGTGGACGCTCTCGGCGACGCGACGCGGCTCATCGGTGTCGTAGGCGTCCGGCTTGCCGGTGTCGATCTGGCAGAAGTCGCAGCGCCGCGTGCACTGCGATCCGCCGATGAGGAACGTGGCCTCCTTGTCCTCCCAGCATTCGAAGATGTTGGGGCAGCCGGCTTCCTGGCAGACGGTGTGCAGGCCCTCGTCCTTCACGAGAGCGTGCAGCGCCTGGTACTCGGGCCCCAGCTTCGCCTTGGTCTTGATCCACTCCGGCTTGCGCTCGATCGGCGTCTCGGCGTTGCGGATCTCAAGGCGCAGGAGCTTGCGCCCGTCGGGTGCTGCGGCGCTCATGCCGTCACCCCCGCGTACTCGGCCGTGAACGCTGCGGTGACCCGGTCGGCGATGTCGACGGGGGAGACGTCCGCACCGGTCACCTCGCTGACGGTCGTGACTCCGGCATCCGTGATCCCGCACGGGATGATGCCCCGGAATCCGGCGAGGGTGTTGTCGCAGTTGATCGCGAAGCCGTGCATCGTGACGCCCTGCTGGACGCGCACGCCGATCGCGGCGACCTTGTCCTCGCTGAGCGGTCGACGCACCCAGACGCCGCTGCGGCCCTCGACCTGGTAGCCGTCGACGCCCAGCGGGCGCAGCACATCGATGAGGAGGCGCTCGAGTCGCCGCACGTGGGCGACGACATCCATCGGCTCTGGCAGGCGCACGATCGGATAGCCGACCAGCTGACCGGGGCCGTGCCAGGTGATCTTGCCGCCGCGGTCGACGTCGACGACCGGCGTGCCGTCCTGCGGCCGTTCCTGGGCTTCGGTGCGCTTGCCTGCTGTGTACACGGCCTCGTGCTCGAGCAGGATGAGCGTGTCGGGGCGGGCACCGGACACGACATCGGCGTGGATGCGCCGCTGCAGGTCCCAGCCGTCGAGATAGGGAACGTACTCGGGGTCGAGTCCGGCGATCTGGATATCGAGCATGCTCGTCCTTCATCTGTTGTTGGATGCGGTCCAACAATACGCCTCTTCTCGCGCAGAGGTGCGGGCCGGCACGCGGTACGGTGAAGAGATGACCACCGACAGCCGTGCAGGGCGCCCGCGCGCCTCGTCTCGGGAGACCCTCGCCGAGGCAGCGTGCGAGCTGTTCCTCGAGCAGGGCTATGAGGCGACGTCGATCGCCGACATCACTCGTCGCGCCGGGGTCAGCCGCTCCAGCTTCTTCAACTACTTCTCGTCGAAGAGCGACGTGCTCTGGTCGGGCATCGATGAGCGCATCGATCAGGCGGTCGCCTCACTCCGTGCGCTCGGACCGGATGCCGACGGCGACGCCGTGCGCGGCATCCTGCTCCTGGTCGTGCACGGCTTCGCCCCGGATCCGCTTGCGCTCGCACTGCGCAATTCGGCGGCCATGGGGCTCGATGACGAGCTCGTCGGCGAGACCGGCCTGCGGCTCGCACAGCTGGCTTCGGCGGTCTCGGAGTCCGCGCGGGCATCGGGCATCGACGTGATCAGGGCCGACATCCTCGGCGCCGCGCACGCGGCCGCCGTGCTGTCGTCGTTGCGGGTGTGGGCGGAGCAGGGCGCAGGACAGCTGTCCGTGGAGTCCGTGCTGCTGGATGCGCTCGGCACGATCCACGACCTGCCCTGGGCGATCTGACCTCCGCGCGGACGAAACGTCCGCTGCCGGACATGTCATGAGTGAACCCGCTTCGAGGAGGAACTCATGACCAGGGATCAGATGGATGACCTGCTGGATGCTTCGGCGCCGACAGCGCAAACGATCGCGCCGAGCGACGTCAGAGCAATGGTGCTCGAAGCGCGGACGCAGGCCCCGCCGAGCCGACCGCGACGGAGGACGAAGGCGGGGCTCGCAGCCGTCTCTGCCCTCGCACTCGTTCTCGGCGGCGGGGGAGTGGCCGTCGCGGCAGGCATCATCACCTGGCCGGACAACCTGCAGAACCCCGATACGTCGTTCGCCTTCGAGGTCCCCAGCGGACGTGCTTGCGAGGTCCGCCTCGTAGTCGAGCCCGTCGCGCAGCAGCCGGATGACCCGAGCCCGGATCGGGATGCGGCTGCAGCCGTCCAGGCCGAAGCGACGCAGTGGCTGCGCTCCGTCGATCTGCAGGCGAGCATCGACCTCGAGACGGCGCGCAACCAGGCGGAGCGGATCCTCACCGAGCAGCACGAGGTGGGCATGACGATCGTGATCGGTGCCGATGGCTGGCTCGCCGACGCCGCCCTCGCCGACCGCGCACCGGATGCCGACGATGTCGAGGCCTTCGCCGTCGACCGTGCGGTGCGCGCCGCCATGGCGGCGCATCTCGCGCAGGCCGGCTACCCCGAAGGCGACTGGGTGTTCAGCTCGGATGGCGGTGTCAAATGCGCGACGCAGTGACCGCCGACGCCGCGTTGATCGCCGCGTTCGAGGCGTCCGCAACCGATCTGCTCACCTACCTCGCACGCCGAACGAACGCCGACGACGCCCCTGATCTGCTCGGCGAGACGATGGTCGCCGCCTGGCGCCACGTGCGGAAGCTGCCGGACGACGCAGAACGCGCGAGGATGTGGCTGTTCGGGATCGCCCGCGGCACGCTGCAGAACCATGCCCGCGGCGAGCGTCGCCGTTGGGCGCTGGCCGACCGCATCCGAGGTCACGCGGGCCGGGACCTCGCCGCACCGGCCGCGGACGCCGGATCCGAAGTCCGCGACGCGATCGATCGCCTCGAACCGGACCTCGCCGAACTCGTCCGACTCGTGCACTGGGACCGGCTGAGTCTGACGGATGCCGCAGAGCTGCTCGGCATCCCGACATCCACTGCCCGAGGCCGTTACCAGCGAGCGAAGGAGCACCTGCGGGCCGCGCTGAGCGTGGACGCTCCGCTCGCGTAGAATCGAGAGCACCATGGCTACCTTTGGCACGCTCTCCGATCGGCTCACCGAGACCTTCCGCAACCTGCGCACGAAGGGAAAGCTGACAGCCGCCGATGTCGACGGCACAGTCCGCGAGATCCGTCGCGCCCTGCTGGATGCCGACGTCGCCCTCGTCGTCGTCAAGGAATTCACCGCGAAGGTCCGTGAGCGCGCGCTCGGCGACGAGGTCAACAAGGCCCTGAACCCGGCGCAGCAGGTCGTGCAGATCGTCAACGAGGAGCTCGTCGGCATCCTCGGCGGCGAGCAGCGACGACTCGAGTTCGCCAAGACGCCGCCCACCGTGATCATGCTGGCGGGGCTCCAGGGTTCGGGCAAGACCACCTTCGCGGGCAAGCTCGCGAAGATGCTCGAGAAGGACGGGCACACCCCGCTCCTCGTCGCAGCCGACCTCCAGCGACCGAACGCCGTGAACCAGCTGCAGGTCGTCGCAGAGCAGGCCGGCGCCACGATCTACGCCCCCGAGCCGGGCAACGGCGTCGGCGACCCGGTGAAGGTCTCGCGCGACGGCGTCGAGTACGCCCGGCGTCAGCTGCACGACGTGGTCATCATCGACACCGCCGGACGCCTCGGCGTCGACGCCGAACTGATGAAGCAGGCGGCGGACATCCGCAAGGCCACGAACCCCGACGAGGTCCTGTTCGTCATCGACGCGATGATCGGTCAGGATGCCGTGAACACGGCCAAGGCGTTCCAGGAGGGCGTCGATTTCACCGGCGTCGTGCTGTCCAAGCTCGACGGCGATGCCCGTGGCGGTGCCGCTCTGTCTGTGGCCTCGGTCACCGGGCGCCCGATCATCTTCGCGTCGACCGGAGAAGGACTCGACGATCTCGAGGCCTTCCACCCCGACCGCATGGCGAGCCGCATCCTCGACCTCGGCGACGTCCTGACCCTCATCGAGCAGGCGCAGCAGGCGTTCGACGAGGAAGAGGCGATGAAGGTCGCCGAGAAGCTCGCGAACGAGGCCTTCACGCTCGAGGACTTCCTCGAGCAGCTTCAGCAGATGAAGAAGATGGGCTCGATGAAGAAGATGCTCGGGATGCTCCCGGGCATGGGTCAGATGAAGCAGCAGCTGGACGACTTCGACGAGCGCGAGATCGACCGCACCGAGGCCATCATCCGTTCGATGACACCGGGGGAGCGTCGCAATCCGAAGGTCCTCAACGGTTCGCGCCGCCTGCGCATCGCGCGCGGTTCGGGCATGACCGTCACCGACGTCAACCAGCTCGTGCAGCGCTTCGAGCAGGCAGCGAAGATGATGAAGACGGTCGCCCGCGGCGGCACGCCGCAGATCCCGGGCATGGGACCGATGCCGGGCATGGGCCGCACCGGCGCATCGGCGAAGCGCGGCAAGAAGGGCGGCAAGTCCAAGGGGCCGTCGCGGTCAGGGAACCCGGCGAAGCGCGCGGCCGAGAACGCCGGCGCTCCGATCGGTCAGCCCACCGGTTCCGGCTTCGGGCTCGGCGGCGGTCAGGCCGCTCCGAGCGAAGCCGATCTCGCCGAGATCCAGAAGCTGTTCGGCAAGAGCTGAGCCCTCGAGGTCACAGGGCCGACGCGGTCTCCGCGTCGACGCCGTGCGCCTCGCGCAGCGTCGCGAGCGTCTCATCGACCTCGGCATCCGTGCGCACCGAGTCCCACTCCAGCAGCGGTGCGAGAGCGTCGGCGATCACGCGGATCGCCTCGGCATCCGCGTCGCCGGTGAACGCGAGGCTCGTGCGACGGAAGACGACGTCGCCGACGTGGCGCACCTTCTCGTGCCCGACCATCCAGGCCAGCTCCCGCGTCGACAGCGCGTCGCCCAGCAGCGGCTCATCGTTCTCGACCGCGAGGAAGTCGGCGACCTCGGCGGCGCGGGTCCCGTAGCGCGCGAACAGGACCCGGCCCCTGGCACTGTCGCCGACGTTCTGCCGCAGCCATTCGATCCGGCGCCGCGGCGTCCGGGGGTAGCCGTTGCCGCCGCCGATCCGCACCCCTCTCGTGCCGATCACCCGATCGCGACCGAGCTCGGCCAGCACGCGATCGGCCAGGGTCTCGCCGAGGGCCCGGAACGTCGTCCACTTGCCGCCGACGAGACTGAGCACCGCCGGCATCCCGGCATCCTGTCGCCGCTCGATCCGGTAGTCGCGGGAGACGAACCCTGGTGCTTCGTCGTCGTGGTGCGGAAGCGGGCGGATGCCGGAGTACCGGTACACGATCTGCGAACGATCGACCGCGATCGTGGGAAACACATGGGCGATCAGGGCGAAGAAGTAGTCGACCTCTTCCTCCGTGCAGCGCGCGGGCTCACGCGGGTTGGCTTCGATGTCGGTGGTGCCGACGAGGACGCGATCCTTCAGGGGATAGATGAGGACGATGCGTCCGTCCTCGTGCTCGAAGAAGATCTCACGTCCGCCTGTCGCGGCCAGCAGCTCCGGGTGGTCGAGAACGATATGCGATCCCTTCGTGCCGCCCATGAACGTCGTCGCGGTGCCGAGCGCCTGATTGGTCAGATCGGTCCACGGACCCGATGCGTTCACGACGACATCGGCGGCGATCCGGAATTCGCTCCCGGTCTCGCGGTCGCGCAGCAGGACACCGTCGACATCGAGGCCGACCGCCTCCACGTAGTTCAGCGCACGCGCACCGGCGTGCGCGGCCTCGCCGTCGCGGAGGACGTCCAGCGCGAGGCGCTCGGGGTCGTGCACCGAGGCGTCGTAGTACGTGGCGGTGTACTTGATGTCCGGGTCGAGCTGCGGCAGCGCGGCGAGCGACTTGCGCCGCCCGTGGAAGCGGTGCCGCGGCACGGATCCGCCGTCGCGGGAGAACGTGTCGTAGAGGGTGAGCCCCGCCTTGATGAGGAAGGCGCCCCGCTCGGTGGGCCTGCCCTGCTTGTGCGTCAGGAAGCGGAGGGGAGCGGCGAGGATGCCGGAGAACGTGGAGTAGATCGGAATCGTGGTCTCGAGCGGCTTGACGTAGTGCGGAGCGGTCTTCAGAAGTCCGTTGCGCTCCTGCACGGATTCCTTGACGAGTCGGAACTCGCCGTTCTCGAGATAGCGGATGCCGCCATGGATCATGTGACTGGACGCTGCGGTGGCGCCACCCGCGAAGTCGTCGCGCTCGACGAGCAGCACGTCGACGCCCTGCATCGCGAGATCCCGGAACGTGGAGATGCCATTGATTCCGGCGCCGATGATGAGCACGCTCGTGCGGCCGTTCTCCCGTGCCGCCGCGACCTCGTCGCGCTCTCGAACCGTCTCGCTCATCGTGTGCCCTCCCAGACCTTCACGCTATATCCTTGGCGCATCGGCACGCCTGCGCAAGCGGAGTGCACATACGTGCAGGAGGACGATATGAACGCGACGGGTATCGGGGATCCACGTGCCGCTTCCGCCCTGCGGGCCGCGCAGATGTACTACCTGCAGGACATGACGATGGATGCCATCGCCCGCGAACTCGGCACTTCCCGGTCCTCGATCTCTCGACTGCTCAGCCACGCGAGGGAGACCGGGCTGGTCGAGATCCAGATTCATCAGCCGCAGGGGCAGGAGCTGCTGCTCGAAGAGGAGATCCGTGCGCGATTCGGCATCGCCGCGCATGTCGTTCCGACCCCGAGGAACCTCTCCGACGTGGAGCGGTTCGAACGCGTCGCCATGAGCGCTGCCCGACTGCTGCCGCTCTACTTCGACTCGAACATGACGCTCGGCATCGGGTGGGGGTCGACGCTGGACGCGATCAGCCGCCGCCTTCCGCGCAAGGAGACGCACAACACCACCGTCGTGCAGCTCAACGGCGCCGGCAACACGTTCACGACCGGCGTCGACTACGCCAGTGAGATCCTGCAGCGCTTCGGGCAGGCGTTCGGCTCCGGCATCCAGCAGTTCCCGGTTCCCGCGTTCTTCGACGACCCGCTGACGAAGGAGGCGATGTGGCGCGAGCGGAGCATGCGACGGGTGCTCGACCTGCAGGCCCGTGCCGACGTGGCGCTGTTCGGGCTGGGCTCGCCGTTCGCGGAGGTGCCCAGCCGCGTGTACATCGGCGGATACCTCAGCCGGGACGACTATCGAAGCCTTCGCGAGGAGAACGTGGTCGGGGATATCGCGACCGTCTTCTACCGGCAGGACGGCACGTGGGAGGACATCGAGCTCAACGCTCGCGCGACAGGGCCAGCGTTCGGCGTACTGGGTCGCGTCGCGCGACGGATCTGCGTCGTCTCCGGTGCGCAGAAGCTCGCGAGTCTGCGCGGAGCGATCGCCACGGGCCTCGTGACCGATCTGGTGCTGGACGAGCATCTGGCGGAGCACCTCATCGATCGCTGATGCACGTTCGTGCACGGCGGGCGTCGGGACGCGCAGGCATCTCCTAGGCTGTCGTCGATACGGACATCGCCGTCACGACGCGGGGGAACACGACCGACATGCACATCGTCGCCATCGATCAGGGCACAACCAGTACGCGGGCCATCGTCTTCGACGCCCGAGGCGAGATCGTCTCCAGCGGCCAGCTCGAGCACGAGCAGATCCTGCCGGAGGCCGGCCGGGTCGAGCACGACCCGACCGAGATCTGGCGCAACGCACAGGCCGTGATCGAGACCGCTCTTCAGCGCGCGAAGCTGTCGGCCGAGGACGTCGCCGGGATCGGCATCACCAACCAGCGCGAGACGGTGGTCGTATGGGACCGCCGCACGGGCGAGCCGGTGTGCAACGCCATCGTGTGGCAGGACACCCGCACGCAGCGCTTCATCGATGATCTCGCCGCGGACGGCGGGGTGCGCCGATTCGCCGAGAAGACCGGTCTGCCGCTGGCGACCTACTTCTCGGCATCCAAGATCAGCTGGATCCTCGACAACGTCGAGGGCGCGCGCGAGCGCGCCGAGGCGGGCGACCTGCTGTTCGGCACCCCGGACACCTGGCTGCTGTGGAATCTCACGGGCGGCGTCGACGGCGGCGTGCACGCCACCGATGCGACGAACGCGAGCCGCACCCTCCTGATGGATCTGCGCACGCTCGACTGGGATGACGAGCTGCTGAGCGCGTTCGATGTGCCACGAGCGATGCTGCCGGAGATCCGATCGTCATCGGAGGTGTACGGAACTGCGGTGGGCACAGCCCTCGACGGCGTGCCGATCGCGGCGATCCTCGGCGACCAGCAGGCGGCGACGTTCGGGCAGGTCGCGTTCGAGGCAGGGGAGTCGAAGAACACCTACGGCACCGGGAACTTCCTCATCGTCGGCACGGGCGAGGAGATCATCGCCAGCGACAACGGACTGATCACCACGGTCGCCTACCGTCTCGGCGATGCGGCACCGCGATACGCGCTCGAGGGCTCGATCGCGGTCACCGGTTCGCTCGTGCAGTGGCTGCGGGACAATCTCGGGATCATCTCGCGATCGCCCGAGGTCGAAGAGCTCGCGCTCACCGTCGAGGACAACGGCGGCGTCTACATCGTCCCGGCCTTCTCCGGGCTGTTCGCCCCGTACTGGCGCCCGGATGCCCGCGGGGCGATCCTCGGCCTCACCCGCTTCGCGAACAAGGGGCATATCGCACGGGCGGCGCTGGAGGCGGTCGCGTTCCAGACGCGCGAGGTCGTGGATGCCGTGGCGGCCGATACCGGCATGGCGCTGTCGGAGATGCGCGTGGACGGCGGCATGGCGGCTAACGCCACGCTGCTGCAGTTCCAGGCGGATGTGCTCGGCATCCCCGTCGTCCGTCCGGCGATCATCGAGACCACCGCGCTCGGCGCGGCCTACGCGGCCGGGCTCGCCGTCGGCGTCTGGAAAGACCTCGACGAGCTGCGTGCGATGTGGCATGAGGATGCCCGCTTCGAGCCGGGCATCGACGAGGTCGATCGCGCGGACCGTCTCGCGCACTGGCGCAAGGCCGTCACCCGCACGTTCGACTGGGTCGACGCCTGAGATCCGGCAGGCGTCAGGCGATCGACGACTCCGGGCCGGAACGGAACTCGCGGATCAGGTGGCGGACGACGTCGCGCAGATCACCATCGGATGCCTCGGCGACCGCGATCTGACGTTCGTAGCTCGCACCACCGGTGAGGATCGATCCCGCTCGAGCGAACTCTGCAGCGCACCCGAGATCGACGGCGACCGGAGCGAGATCCGCGAGGAGAGCCGAGACGTGCTCGCGCACCGGAACCTGCGTGCCGTCCGCGTCGACGATCAACTCGGTGTCGAGGCCGTAACGGGCTGCGCGCCACTTGTTCTCGCGGTGGAACCACGCCGGCATGATCGGCAGTCGCTCGCCGGCATCCAGCAGCCGGGAGAAGTGCTCCACGAGCACCTGGACGACAGCCGCCACCGATGCGAGTTCGGCGAGCGTCGACAGGCCGTCGCAGGCGCGCACCTCGATCGTGCCCCAGCGCGGTGCCGGCCGGATGTCCCAGCGCACCTCGGTCGCATCCGCCATGACACCGGTGCGCACCATGTCGTCCAGATAGCTCTCGAACTCCGTCCAGCTGTGCAGCGCCCAGGGGAGTCCGGCTGTCGGCAGCTGCTGGAACACCAGGGCCCTGTTCGACGCGTACCCGGTGCGCTCTCCCGCCCAGAACGGACTCGACGCGGCCAGCGCCTGCAGATGGGGGAGATACCCGGTCAGCGCGCCGATGATCGGGAACACCTTGTCGCGGTCCTCGACCCCGATGTGCACGTGGATGCCCCAGATCATCATGTTGCGCCCCCACCACTGGGTGCGCTCGATGAGCGTGTGGTACCGGGTCTTGTCGGTGACCTGCTGGTCGTACCACTGCGCGAACGGGTGACTGCCCGCCGAGAGCAGCTCGACCCCCGCAGGGTCCGTGGCGGCGCGCACTGCGGCGATCGCGGCCGCGATGTCGTCGACCGCGTGCGCCACCGAGGTGCCGATGCCGCTGGTCACCTCGATCGTGTTGGTCAGCAGCTCGCCCGTGACCGTGTGCCGTTCGCTCTCGCTCTCCTCCTCGAGCGCGGAGAGCAGTTCGGGCGCACGCCCGACGAGGTCGCCGGAGTCCGGATCGGCGAGCATGATCTCCCACTCCAGCCCCACCGTGGAGCGAGCGGATTCGGCGAAAGCGACGGTCACGAGCACAGTCTGACACGGCCGCCCCGGCCGATCGACGCGCGGAGTCACATCACGTTTCGCGCCTGGCGGGCGGATCTGGCAGAATAGAAGGTCGGACGGCTCGCTCGACCCTCTATCCAGCGAGAACGTCCTCCCGCAGAGCTTCCGCCGGGTGTGCACCCCACTCTCCAGGCGATCGGTTCAAACTTCCTTCACACAATTCAGGAGAATCGTGGCTGTCAAGATTCGTCTCAAGCGCCTGGGCAAGATCCGCGCGCCGTACTACCGCATCGTCGTCGCCGACTCGCGCACCAAGCGCGATGGTCGTGTCATCGAGGAGATCGGCAAGTACCACCCCACCGAGGAGCCCTCGTTCATCGAGATCGACTCCGAGCGTGCGCAGTACTGGCTCTCCGTCGGCGCGCAGCCGACCGAGCAGGTCACCGCGCTGCTGAAGATCACGGGTGACTGGGGAACCTTCAAGGGCGACAAGGACGCGAAGTCCACCCTCAAGGTCGCCGAGCCCAAGGCCGCGTTCGAGGTCGACGCGTCCAAGAAGTCGGTCGTCAAGCCGAAGGCGGAGAAGAAGGAGGCCCCCGCTGAGGAGGCTCCCGCCGCTGCCGACGCGGAGGCCGCTGAGGCCCCCGCCGCCGACGCCGAATAATCCGCCGTGCTGGCCGCCGCGCTCGAACACGTCGTCAAGGGGATCGTCGATCACCCGGACGACGTCCGCATCACCGAATCCACGTCGCCGCGAGGCGATCTGCTCGAGGTGCGTGTGCATCCCGATGACCGTGGACGCGTGATCGGGCGCGGCGGTCGCACCGCCAAGGCACTGCGCACCCTGATCTCCGCCCTCGCCGACGGGCGTCGCGTTCGCGTCGACGTCGCGGACGACTGACGTGGCGACGAACGACAAGGCCCAGGGACGCAATCAGCTGCGTGTCGGCCGTCTGGTCAAGGCGCACGGGCTCAAGGGCGCCCTCAAGCTCGAGCTGTACACCGACAATCCCGAGGCGCGCTTCGTCACGGGGGCAGAGTTCACGTTGCAGGTGCCCGAGGCATCTCCGTGGCACGGCAAGACCATCACCGTCCGCGAGTATCGGGTGATGAACGGCAACTCGGTCGTCTTCTTCGACGACATCGAGGACCGCACGGCGGCTGAAGGTCTCGTGCGCGCCATCCTGTGGATCGACCAGGACGACGCGGAACCCGAGGACGACGCCTGGTACGATCACCAGCTCACCGGTCTGGACGTCGTGCGCGATGACCAGGTCGTCGGCCGCGTCGTGCGCATCGAGCACCTCCCGGCCCAGGACCTCCTCATCGTGCGTCCCACCGGCGCGGACGCCGACACCGAGATCATGGTCCCGTTCGTCTCGGCGATCGTCCCGACCGTCGACATCGAGGCCGGTCGCGTGATCGTCACGCCTCCTGCCGGGCTCTTCGAAGAGCTTCCCGAGGCGGATGCCGACGAGCAGCCGCCCACCGAAGCATCCTGACCCGCCTATCCTGATCACGTGCGCACTTCGACAGGCTCAGCACACCGCTTCGACGTCGTCTCGATCTTCCCGTCGTACTTCGACGGGCTGACGCTGTCGCTGCTCGGCAAGGCGCAGGATGCCGGGATCATCGATCTCCGCATCCGGGACCTCCGCGACTGGACCGGCGATCGGCACCGCACCGTCGACGACACCCCGTACGGGGGCGGCGCGGGCATGGTCATGAAGCCGGAGCCGTGGGGGCTCGCGCTCGACGAACTGACCGGCGCCTCGGCATCCGACGCCCGGCCGACCATCATCTTCCCCTCGCCGGCCGGCGAGGTCTTCACGCAGGCCACGGCGCGCGATCTCGCGACTCGCGAGCACCTCGTCTTCGGCTGCGGGCGTTACGAGGGCATCGACGAGCGCGTCTTCGAGTACGCGGCTGACCTCGGCGAGGTCCGTCTGGTCAGCCTCGGCGACTACGTGCTGAACGGGGGAGAAGTCGCCGTGATGGCGATGATCGAGGCGATCGGCCGGCTGATCCCCGGCGTGGTCGGAAACCCCGAGAGCCTCGTCGAGGAATCGCACGAGGACGGACTGCTGGAGTATCCGTCGTACACGAAGCCGGCGTCCTGGCGCGATCGCGACGTTCCCCCGATCCTGCTCAGCGGAAACCACGGCGCCATCGCGGCGTGGCGGCGCGAGCAGCAGCTCGAGCGGACGCGCACGCGTCGTCCGGATCTCCTCGGCGACGCCTCCGCCTGAGCGGAATCAGACCACGCGCTCGGTCCGGCCGTCGATCTCGAACACGAGACCGTGCGGATGCCGCAGCGACAGCGCCTGAGCGGCGTCGAGCCCGCGCAGCTCGGCCCGCAGCATCCGGCCGATCATCTCGTGCGAGACGAGCAACGGCGTCCCGTCCGCAGACCAGCCGCATTCGCTCAGTGCACGGCGCGCGCGCAGCCGTGCCTGTGCGTAGCTCTCGCCTCCGGGGAACGCCCAGCCGTAGCGGTTCTCGGCGCGCTCGGCGCGTGCGCCGGGGAAGACCGCCTCGATCTCGGCCCAGGTCATGCCGGCCATCTCGCCGTGATCGACCTCCGCAAGATCCGCGATCTCCACGACCGAGGCACCCAGACGCTCCGCGATGATCACCGACGTGGCGACGGCCCGCCCCAGCGGGCTGGTGCACACGGTTCGTATTCCCGACCCGGCCAGCTTCTCGGCCGCGGCCTTCGCCTGAGCGATGCCGTCGGAGGTGAGCGGCGAGTCGAGCTGGCCCTGCAGTCGGCCCTCGAGATTCCAGGTCGTCTGGCCGTGACGGGCAAGATATGCCCGCTGCGGCACATGACGATCACGCGGAATCATGTGCCCAGAATGGCACATCGTTCCCGAACCGCGGGAGACTCTCCGATAGCATCGGCGCGTGAGGATCTGGTCTCTGCATCCGAGGTATCTCGATCGTCAGGGGCTGACCGCCTGCTGGCGCGAGGCGCTGCTCGCGCAGGCGGTGCTGAACGGGACGACCCGCGGCTACACACGGCATCCGCAGCTGTCGAGGTTCCGTGCGAGCGCCGACCCCCTCGCGTACATCGGGCGCTATCTGCAGGATGTGGCTTCTGAGGCGGATGACCGGGGTTATCGATTCGATCGCACGCGCATCGTCCGCGTCGGCGCGGTCACGCAGCCGCTCGAGGTCACCGATGGACAACTCGCGCGGGAATGGTCGCACCTGATGGCCAAGCTCGCCATCCGCAGCCCCGAGATCCGCGCTCAATGGGTCGACGTGGTCGTGCCTGAGCCGCATCCGCTGTTCACGGTCGTCGCCGGTCCCGTCGCCGACTGGGAGCGCGCCGTGCTGCCGGACGCCTGAGCGATCCGCTCAGTCGACGCCGAGGAACGAACGATCCGTCAGGATGATCGGTCCGTCGTCCGTGATGGCGATCGTGTGCTCGGAGTGCGCGCCGCGGGAGCCGTCGGCGCTGCGCAGCGTCCAGCCGTCGGCATCGGTGATGAGCTCGTCGGTCGTGGCGAGGAACCACGGCTCGATCGCGAGCACGAGGCCGGCGCGCAGCGGGAAGCCGCGCCCGGCACGGCCGTCGTTGGCGACGTGCGGGTCGCCGTGCATCGTGCGCCCGACGCCGTGGCCGCCGAAGTCGGTGTTGATGCTGTAGCCCTCGGCGTAGGCGATCTCGGCGATCGATGCCGAGATGTCGCCGATGCGATGGCCGACGGTCGAAGCGGCGATGGCGGCGTCCAGCGCTCGCTCGGTGGTGTCGATCAGGCGGAGATCCTCTTCGCGCGCGGTCCCGACCACGAAGGACACCGCCGAATCCGCGACCCAGCCGTCGACGGCGACGGCGAAGTCGAGCGTCACCAGGTCGCCGTCGCGCAGGACGTAGTCGTGGGGGAGTCCGTGCAGGACGGCGTCGTTGACGGAGGTGCAGATGACCTTGCCGAACGGACCGCGACCGAACGAGGGCGCGTAGTCGATGTAGCAGGATTCGGCCCCGACCTTGCGGATCATGTCGTGCGCGCGCCGGTCGATGTCCAGCAGGTTCGTGCCGATCTTCGTGTCGTCACGCAGCGTGGCGAGGGTCTCGGCGACGAATCGCCCAGCGGCCCGCATCTCGTCGATCTCGGCCGGAGTGCGCAATTCGATCATGGTGTTCCTCTCGTCCTCTCCATTCTCCCGGATCGGGGAGGGCCCGGGCTCCACCCGCTCTCAGCGAACACCATGCCTGGCGGGCACGGGCGGACGTACGATCGCATCATGTGGTTGCGCGAGGCGTTCTTCCGGTGGTTGATCCCTGCTGCGTTCGTGCTGCCGCTGTGGCTGCTGATCGGTTGGGGCATGTTCTCCGGCGGGGGCTGGGCGTTCCTGTTCCTCTTCATCGGCATCCCCTCCGTCTTCGTCGGCCAGCTGATCCTGACGCTGCTCGTGCGATCACGGCCCTCGGTGCGCCTCAGCCGCGCGGTGTCCTGGTGGGATGTCGCCGGCTTCACCCTGTGGCACGCGCTGACGATCGCGGTCGGCTTCTATCCGTCCTGGTTCGCACCAGCGCTCACACTGGCGATCATCGTCGGTATCGGCCTGATCTGGCTGACGCTGTGGCAGCTCTGGCGCGAGGCCCGCGACTCGGGCGGGATCCGGGTGGTCACGACATCCTGGCGCACTCCCGTCGCCGAGGACGCCGCCGACGTGCAACCTGCGGACCCCGAGGTGTTCATCATCCGGGAGAAGCCGGACTCCGAGCGCTGAAGCGCGTTTTGGCGGCGCAGGACATTCGTGGCAGAATGGTTCCTTGTGCCGTGATCGGCTCTGCCTCAGGGGAGCCCGCGGACGCACTGCGTTCCGTTCAGCACACACCTAACGTATTCCTTCCAGCTTGCACCCGACCTGTGGCGGATGCAGAGAGTAGACGATCATGCAGATCCTCGACGCCGTCGATGCGGCTTCGCTTCGCTCGGACATCCCCGAGTTCTTCCCCGGTGACACGATCAACGTGCACGTGAACATCACCGAGGGCACCCGCTCCCGCGTCCAGGTCTTCAAGGGCGTCGTCATCGGCCGCCAGGGCGACGGCGTCCGCGAGACCTTCACGGTCCGCAAGATCAGCTTCCAGGTGGGCGTCGAGCGCACCTTCCCGGTGCACTCGCCGGTGATCGACCACATCGAGGTCGTCACCCGCGGTGACGTGCGTCGCGCGAAGCTCTACTACCTGCGCAACCTGCGCGGCAAGAAGGCGAAGATCAAGGAGAAGCGCGACAACTGAGTCGCACGCTCCTCGAGAAGCACCCCGGGACACTCGTGTCCCGGGGTGCTTTCTTTCGGCCAGGGTGTGCGACGCTTGTTAGGCCGTACCGATGTCCGGCGTGAAGCTCGTGAAGGAATGCGATGACGACTGAGTCCACCCCGGCCCCGGAACCGAAGCGGCGGCGTGGCTTCCTGATCTTCCTGCGCGACGTCCTCATCATCGTGGTGATCGCGGCGCTCGTGTCCTTCCTTGTGAAGACCTTCGTCGTCCGTTCGTTCTACATCCCCTCCGGGTCCATGGAGCGGACGCTGCTCGTGAACGACCGCATCCTGGTCGACGAACTCACGCCGCGCTGGACCGGGTACGAGCGCGGCGACGTCGTCGTCTTCAAGGACCCGGGCGGGTGGCTCCCGCCGGCCGCCCAAGAGCCCGCGCAGCCGCCCCTGATCGCGTTCGTCGACGGCATCCTGACGTTCGTGGGCGTCTCGGCATCGGACTCGCAGGATCACCTGGTGAAGCGCCTCATCGGCCTGCCGGGCGACCATGTCGTCTGCTGCAACGCACTCGGTCAGGTCTCGGTGAACGGCGCGCCGATCGACGAGCTCTCGTACCTGAATCTCCCGGAGGGGGACACGCTGGCGTCGGAGGAGCCGTTCGATGTCACCGTGCCCGAGGGCCAGCTGTGGCTGCTCGGCGACAACCGCGATCGGTCGCAGGACGCGAGAGCCCACCAGGATCTGCCCAGCGGCGGGTTCGTCCCGCTCGACAACGTCGTCGGCAAGGCGTTCCTGACGACGTGGCCGTTGGACCGGATCGGCCTGATCGACGGTCACTACGACGTCTTCAACGGGGTACCGGACCCGCAATGATGACCGTCGTCGCCCCCTCGCTGCGGTTGGAGCGCGCACTGCTCAAGGAGCACGAGCTCGTCATCGCCCTCGACGAGGTCGGGCGCGGTGCGCTTGCCGGTCCCGTCACGGTCGGGGCCGCGGTGATGGATGCCGCGGGTGCACGTCGCCGGATCCCCGACGGACTGCGGGACTCGAAGCTCATCACCGAGCGACGACGCCCCGACGTCGCTCAGCGCGCAGCGGCCTGGGTGCCGGCATCCGCGCTGGGCTGGGCGAGCGCGGCGGAAGTCGATGAGGTCGGCATCATGCGTGCGCTCGGTCTCGCCGCCTCACGCGCGGTGTCGGCGATCTCGGAGCAGGGCGTTCGGACAGACCGTGCGCTCGTGATCCTCGACGGCAACCACGACTACGTCTCGGCCGTGCACCCATCCCGTCTTCGGGTTCAGCCGGTGATCAAGGCCGATCGGGACTGCGCGTCGGTCTCCGTGGCCTCGGTGATCGCGAAGGTCGCGCGCGATGCCCTGATGGCACAGCTGCACGACGAGCATCCGGCCTATCAGTGGGATCGCAACAAGGGATACGCCAGCCTGGAGCATCGGTCCGCCATCCGCGAGCACGGGCTGTCGCCGCTGCACCGGTCGTCCTGGGCGATCGCTGACGCGCCGACGCTGTTCTGAGGCGTGGTCGCCGGCAGGCGGCATCGTGCGCCGCGTGCGCGTGCGGCCTCGTAGGATGGACTCATCATGGATGAGGAAGCCTTCGACGATTACGACCGCGAACTCGAACTCGCACTGTTCCGCGAGTATCGGGATGTCGTCGCGCAGTTCCAGTACGTCGTCGAGACCGAGCGCCGCTTCTATCTCGCGAACGAGGTCAATGTCGTGCGGCGGGACACCGAGCACGACTTCTACTTCGAGATCTCGATGACCGACGTGTGGGTGTGGGACATCTACCGTGCCGACCGCTTCGTGAAGGCGGTCCGCGTGCTGACGTTCAAGGACGTCAACGTGGAGGAGCTGCAGCGCCGCGAGTTCGAGCTGCCGGAGGAGCTGTCGCTCGACGGCAAGTGACTCGCCCTGCACAGGGCGGCGGCTGAGCGGACTTTCCCCCGGATGTCGTAGGTTCCGCGGGTTCAGCGGGTACGCAGCACCCTGCGTGGGACGACGCTGTCGACATGGCAGCGAAGGACGATCTCGGCAGAGCGGGTGAAGAGCGCGCGGTGGCGTACCTGCGCGGGCGCGGCTACGACGTGCTCGACCGCAACTGGCGATGCCCGGCCGGTGAGATCGACATCGTCGCGGCGAAGGCCGGCGTCCTCCGCGTCATCGAGGTCAAGACGCGCACGTCCCTGCGCTTCGGGCACCCCTTCGAGGCGCTCGACGACCGCAAGGTGCGGCGGCTCTGGCGCCTCGCGCACGCCTGGATCGACGCGCACCCGGAGAAGGCGGGCCGCTACCGGGTCCGGCTCGAGGCCGTCGGGATCATCGGCCCGGATCCTCGCAACGGGATGCTGGAGCACCTGGTGGACCTGCGATGACCGCCGTCCGCACCTGGGCCGTCGCTCTGACCGGCGTCGACGGACACATGGTCGAGGTCGAAGCCGATCTGTCGAACCAGCGGCCCGACTTCCGGATCATCGGTCTGGCCGACCGATCGCTGGGGGAGGCGACGCAGCGCGTGCACAACGCGTGCAAGAACGCCGGGCTGGAGCTCTCCGCACGAAGGCTGACCGTCAACCTCTCGCCGGCGAGCCTGCCGAAGCAGGGGTCGGCATTCGACCTCGGCGTCGCCGTCTCCGCGCTGGCCACGAGCGGCTCGCTGAATGCCGCATCCATCGCACGCACGGTGCACATCGGTGAGCTCGGCCTGGACGGGCGCCTCCGCCCAGTTCCCGGAGTGCTCCCATCCGTGTTCGCCGCACAGCGTGCCGGATTCGAGCACGTCGTCGTTCCGCACGCGAACGCGGAGGAGGCGCGTCTCGTGGCCGACATCGAGGTGCGAGCCGCCACCACGCTGGCCGAAGTCGCCGTGTGGCACGGCGCGGACGTCGAGATCCCGGACGTCGAGCCGATCGGCGCCCCCGCCGTGGCGGATGAGCAGGACGACGACGTCGATCTGTCCGACGTGATCGGTCAGGAGGATGCCGTGGACGCGCTGCTGACCGCCGCGGCCGGTGGACATCATGTGCTGCTGAGCGGGCCGCCTGGTGCGGGAAAGACGATGCTCGCGCGCCGGATGCCGGGAATCCTGCCGGAGCTCACCGACGATGAGGCCCTCGAAGTCGCATCCATCCGTTCGCTGGCCGGGCTTCCGGTGCTGTCGCTGAACCGCGTGCCGCCGCTCGAAGCGCCGCACCACAGCGCATCGTCGATGGCGCTGGTCAGCGGTGGTTCTCGAGTGGCCCGCCCCGGCGCCATCGTGCGCGCGCATCGTGGTCTGCTCTTCCTCGACGAGGCTGCGGAGTTCAGCAGGCAGGCGCTCGATTCGCTGCGACAGCCGCTGGAGTCGGGATCCATCGACATCCAGCGGGCAGGATTCACCGCGCGGTTCCCGGCGCGATTCCAGCTGATCCTCGCCATGAATCCATGCCCCTGCGGGAACTACGGTGTCCGCGGGGCCGATTGCACCTGCCCGCCGAACGCCATCCGACGCTACGCAGGACGGCTTTCGGGTCCGCTGCGCGACCGGATCGACATCGATCTCCAGGTCACCAGGGTTGCCGCGTCTCGGGCGACGGCAGGCGAACGCGCCGCTCTCACCTCCGCCATCGCGCGTCAGCGCGTAGCCGAAGCGCGTTCGCGCGCGTCCCGGCGCTGGGCGGGCACGCCGTGGCGCGTGAACGCGGACATCCCGGGGACCTGGCTGCGTCAGGGCGCGCACCGGCTGCCGCCGGAGGACCGTGCGGCCCTGGATCGAGCGCTCGAGCGCGGCGTGCTGACGCTGCGCGGTTACGACCGCGTGCTGCGGATCGCGTGGACGATCGCCGACCTCGCCGGTCGCGACCGTCCTGGCCGCGACGAGATCGGACGAGCGCTGTTCCTGAAGAGAGGACTGATCACATGATGGAGAGATTGAGCCGGGACTCCGCCCTCCGAGACCGGGTCGCCAGGCTGCGGCCGGATGCCGACGCGGAGGAGGCGCTCGCACGTGCGGCGTGGTCGGTCATCGCCGAGCCGGGAGACGGCGTGGCCGGTGCGCTGATCCAGGCGCTCGGAGCGCCGGAGGCGCTGTCGGCAGCGCTGGGAGAGGTGAAGCGGCCGCGCGCGGAGGCCGCCGCGGTCGACGCACTCGGTGGCGCTGGGGGATCGAAGCTGCTGCATCAAGGGCGCACCAGATGGCGTCCGCGAGCGCACGTCGACGACGTGGGTCATGCGCTCACAGCCGCGTCGGGGATCGGCGCCCGGCTGCTGGTGCCCGGGGCAGCGAACTGGCCCGCCGAACTCGATGATCTCGGCGTCCACGCCCCGGTGCTCCTGTGGGTCCGAGGCGATCCAGCCTGTCTGACCGTCCAGCCCGCCGTCTCGCTCGTCGGCGCCCGCGCGGCCACATCGTACGGCGAATCGGTCACAGCGGACCTCGCCGGCGATCTCGCGGCCGGCGGTGCACTCGTCGTCTCCGGCGGCGCCTACGGCATCGACGGTGCCGCGCATCGCGCGGCGCTCGGAGTCGGCGGGAAGACCGTCGCCTTCCTCGCCGGCGGAATCGACCGTGCGTATCCGGTCGGCCACCATCAGCTCTTCGAGCACATCGTCCAGGCCGGCGCGGTCGTCGCCGAGGTGCCGTGCGGCACATCGCCGACGAAGTGGCGGTTCCTGGCGCGCAACCGGATGATCGCCGCGCTCGGGCAGGCGACGGTCGTCGTGGAGGCCGGATGGCGCAGCGGGTCGCTGAACACTGCCGGGCATGCGGCGTCGCTCGGCAGGCCGCTCGGTGCGGTTCCGGGGCCGGTCACGAGCGCTGCATCCGCAGGATGTCATCGCCTGCTCCGTGAGTACGACGCACGGTGCGTCACGACCGCGGCTGAGGTGCGCGAGCTCTGGGGGGAGGAGCTTGCGGTCGACCCGTCCGACGAGGAGGGGGCCGATCCGGATACGACGCGTCTCCTGGACGCGCTGAGCACGCGCACAGCGCTGCCGCCCCACGAGGTCGCCCGCAGATCCGGATTGGGAGTGGACAGGGTTCGGGGTCTGCTGGGCATGCTGGAGCTCGACGGTGTGACATCGCGCCGCGAGGACGGCTGGCTCAGGAAGGCGCAGGCCGGACGCTAGACCGGCGCCGCGCGAAGCCGACGTCGCGACCGCAGACCGGCGGGGCGACCCACCGCGACCACGGAATCGGGCCATCCTGGAGGCATGGAGTTCACCGCGGCAGCCGAGGCGTTCGCGACGCATCTTGCGACGGTTCGCCGATTGTCGCCGGCGACCGTGCGCGCCTATCGTTCCGATCTGCGCGATCTCGCGGCATCCGTCGGGGACGGCCCGATCCGGGACATCGATCTGGACGCGCTGCGGGATTGGCTCTGGCTGGCGACCCAGCGCGGCGACGCACGGAGCACGCTCGCGAGACGAGCCGCAGCGGCCCGGTCGTTCTTCGCGTGGGCGAAGGACGAGGAACTCATCTCGATCGACCCGAGCCTGCGGCTGGTCACTCCCAAGTTGGGCCGTACGCTTCCGACGGTCGCGTCGCGCGACGGCATGCGCGTTCTGCTCGATGCACAACGATCCCTCGCTGCAACGGGCGACCCCGACGCGCTGCGAGACCACGCGGTCCTCGAACTGCTCTACGCCTCCGGCATGCGCGTATCGGAACTGTGCGGTCTGGACATCGACGACCTCGATCAGGACCGTGCGACGGCCCGTGTCCTCGGCAAGGGGTCGAAAGAGCGGGTCGTCCCCTACGGGCGACCCGCGCGCGAGGCGATCTCCGCATGGATCACGCGGGGGAGACCCGTGTTCGCGGCACGCGCCGAAGCGGCTTCACCAGCGGTCTTCCTCGCACCGCGAGGCGGCCGGATCGGCCCCCGCCTCGTGTACGCGCTGGTCGCTCGAACTCTCGGACCGGTCGTGGGCGCCGAGAACGTCGGCCCCCACGCTCTGCGCCACTCCGCCGCCACCCACCTCCTCGACGGCGGCGCGGACCTGCGCGCGGTGCAGGAGATCCTCGGGCACGCGAGCCTGGGGACGACGCAGATCTACACGCACGTCTCGGCCGAACGGCTGGCGGAGTCCTACCGGCTGGCGCATCCGCGGGCGTGATCGGCCGCCTCAGAGCGGATCGCAGCACGGCAGCAGGATCGCTCGTTCGATCGGACCGAACATGATCATCGGATCGACGTAGGCGCCGTGCACCCGCAGCCCGAGGTGGAGTGCGCCGGATGACGCATGGCCGCCCGTCGAGACGGTCCCGATCACGTCTCCGGCCGAAACCTCAGCGCCCGACGACACGGAGGCGATCACCGGCTCGAAAGTCGTGACGAGGCCGCCCCCGTGATCGATGGTGAGGAGCAGCCGGTCGACGACCGTGCCGACGAAGGCGACGACCCCATCGGCGGGGGCATGCACATCGCCTGACGCGGCGATGTCGATGCCACGGTGCCCTGGGCCGTACTCGTGCGCCGGGGCGGCGAACGGTTCGATCACTGTGCGTGGGCCATCCACCGGCCAGAGCCAATCCGCGTCGCCGGAAGACGGAGCGGCGCCGAGGATGCCGACGACGACGGCGACGAGGGTTGCGGCGCGGAACAGGGAACGCGGACGAGCGGACATGATCCCATGGTGCGCGCGCCGGGCATCGGTGCGGATGGCTCGGCCCAGCATCCGTGTAGAACCGGCGGAACGAGTGGCCTGTGCAGGGCGAGTGCACCGGTCCGATCGGGTACACTGGTCCTCGCACCTCGATTCCGGGGTGACTACGCGTGCCCAGAGCGACTTCGGTCGCGGCATCCACTCCCGCAGGTCCTGCTCGATGAGCAGGTGGGTGTGCGCCGGGCACCAGGCTCGACGATCGATCGATCGTCGTAACGAACCTCAACGGCGTGAGAGCGCCAGAACAAGGAGACGACCATGGCTGTGGTCACCATCCGCCAGCTGCTCGACAGCGGCGTGCACTTCGGACACCAGACCCGTCGGTGGAACCCGAAGGTCAAGCGCTTCATCCTCACGGAGCGCAGCGGCATCCACATCATCGACCTCCAGCAGTCGCTGGGCTACATCGACAAGGCGTACGACTTCGTCAAGGAGACCGTCGCGCACGGCGGCACCATCCTCTTCGTCGGCACCAAGAAGCAGGCGCAGGAAGTCCTCGCCGAGCAGGCGACCCGCGTCGGCCAGCCCTTCGTGAACCAGCGCTGGCTCGGCGGTCTGCTCACGAACTTCCAGACGATCGCGAAGCGTCTCGCCCGTATGAAGGAGCTCGAGGAGCTCGACTACGAGAACCCGGCCGCCTCGGGCTTCACCAAGAAGGAGCTGCTGCTCAAGAAGCGCGAGCTCGACAAGCTGCACAAGTCGCTGGGCGGTATCCGCAACCTCTCCAAGACGCCGTCCGCCCTCTGGGTCGTCGACGCCAAGCGCGAGCACCTCGCGATCGATGAGGCCAAGAAGCTCGGCATCCCGGTGATCGGCATCCTCGACACCAACGCCGACCCGGACGACTTCCAGTACCCGATCCCCGGCAACGACGACGCGATCCGCTCCGTCTCGCTGCTCACCCGCATCATCGCGGATGCCGCGGCCGAGGGCCTGCAGCAGAAGCACAACCCGGAGACGGGCGACGCTGAGCCGCTGGCTGACTGGGAGCGCGAGCTCCTCGAAGCTCCGGCTGAGACCGCTGAGGCTCCTGCTGAGACCGTCGAGGCTCCGGCCGAGGCCGCTGCCGAGACCGCTGAGGCTCCGGCCGAGGTCGTCGAGGTTCCGGCCGAGTCCACCGAGGCCGCTGCCGAGGACGCTGCGGCCACCGACGCCAAGTAATTCCCTCGGGCCCAACCCGCCCGCGAACACACACATCACGAAGCAAGGAGCCGCCACACATGGCCAACTTCACCATCGCCGACATCAAGGCGCTGCGTGAGCAGCTCGGTACGGGAATGGTCGACACCAAGAAGGCGCTCGAGGAAGCCGATGGCGACCGCGAGAAGGCCGTCGAGATCCTCCGCCTCAAGGGTGCGAAGGGCAACGCCAAGCGCGCTGACCGTTCCACCAGCGAGGGACTGGTCGTCGCTCGCGAGCAGGACGGCGCCGTGACGCTCGTCGAGCTCGCCTGCGAGACCGACTTCGTCGCGAAGAACGACCGCTTCATCGCGCTGGCCGACAAGGTCGCCGACGCCGTGGCCGCCGTCAAGGCGAACACGGTCGAGGAGGCGCTGGCTGCCGACGTCGCAGGCCAGACCGTCGATCAGCTGATCTCGGACGAGGCTGCGATCATCGGTGAGAAGGTCGAGCTGCGTCGCGTGCGCACTCTGACCGGCGACAACTTCGAGGTCTACCTGCACCGCACCAGCAAGGACCTGCCGCCGCAGATCGGTGTCGTCGTCGCCTACACGGGTGCCGACGCGGAGACCGCGCGCAGCGTAGCCCAGCACATCTCGTTCGCGAACCCGTCGTACCTGTCCCGCGAGGACGTGCCGGCGGCCGACGTCGAGAAGGAGCGTGAGATCGTCACCGAGATCTCCCGCAGCGAGGGCAAGCCGGAGGCCGCGCTGCCCAAGATCGTCGAGGGCCGCGTCACCGCGTTCATCAAGCAGGTCGCCCTGCTCGAGCAGGACTACGCCAAGGACAACAAGCTGTCCGTGGCCAAGGTCGCGCAGGACGCCGGCATCACCGTGACGGACTTCGCGCGCTTCAAGGTCGGCGCGTAACGACGTCAGAGGGGTTCGGATCCGTGAGGGTCCGAACCCCTTCTTCATGCCCAGAAGGCACTATCTTGATTTTCGGGATGAGAGGATCCACCCATGACTGAACGAACCGGACGCCGCCGCGTCCTTCTCAAGCTCTCCGGCGAGGCATTCGGCGCCGGTCAACTGGGTGTCAATCCCGATGTGGTGAGCCAGATCGCCCGTGACATCGCCGCAGCGGTCGACCAGGTCGAGATCGCCGTCGTCGTCGGAGGCGGCAATTTCTTCCGCGGTGCCGAACTCAGCCAGCGCGGCATGGATCGTGGGCGCGCCGATTACATGGGCATGCTCGGAACCGTGATGAACGCCCTGGCGCTGCAGGACTTCCTCGAACAGGCCGGCGCCGCGACGCGCGTGCAGTCGGCCATCGCGATGACGCAGGTCGCGGAGCCCTACATTCCGCGCCGCGCCGAGCGTCACATGGAGAAGGGCCGCGTCGTGATCTTCGGAGCCGGTGCCGGCCTGCCGTACTTCTCCACCGACACGGTCGCCGCCCAGCGCGCACTCGAGATCGGTGCACAGGAGGTGCTCGTCGCCAAGAACGGCGTCGACGCGATCTACACCGCCGACCCCCACAAGGATGCCTCGGCGACGCGCATCGAGCGCGTCACGTACCGCGACGCACTGCAGCGCGGCCTCAAGGTCGTCGATTCGACGGCGTTCAGCCTGTGCATGGACAACAACATGGACATGCGCGTCTTCGGCATGGAGCCGGCGGGCAACGTCACCCGCGCACTCCTCGGAGAGACCATCGGAACGCTCGTCACCTCCTGAGAGTCGCGCACGGGTGCTGCGGCATCCGCCCGGATAGAATTGCCAGAACACCCCAGACGATTGGAGTCGCCGTGATCGCGGACGTCCTCGCAGAAACCACCACCCGCATGACCAGGGCGGTCGAAGCCGCGAAGGAGGACTTCGCGACGGTGCGCACCGGACGCGCGAACCCGCAGCTCTTCCAGAAGGTGATGGTCGACTACTACGGTTCGCCGACGCCGCTGGCGCAGCTGGCGTCGCTGGCGAACCCCGAGGCGCGTTCGCTCATCGTGACCCCGTACGACAAGTCCGCGCTCAAGGCGATCGAGCAGGCGATCCGCGACATGCCGAACCTCGGCGCCAATCCGTCCAACGACGGCAACATCGTGCGCGTCACGATGCCGGAGCTGACCGAGGAACGCCGCAAGGAGTACGTCAAGCTCGTGCGCACCAAGGGCGAGGATGCCAAGGTGCACGTCCGCGGCATCCGCCGCAAGGCGAAGGACGAGCTGGACGCCCTCAAGAGCGAGGTCGGCGAGGACGACCTCGCCCGTGGCGAGAAGGAACTGGATGCCCTCACGCGTCAGCACGTCGACCTGATCGACGAGGCGTTGAAGCGCAAAGAGGCCGAACTGCTCGAGGTGTGAGCGGGAATGACTGACGACTCCGGAGGCACTCCGCCGAACGAAGCGCCGACCGGGCGCGGCGAACGGCGACGCGACGCGTCTCCGACGCCGTTGAGCGACAGCGCCTTTCCTGGATTCGACGCCGCGATCGTGCCGCCGAAACCGGAGCTGCCCGCCGAGCAGCCGGGCATGTCGACGGGGGAGCACAACGCGATCCGCGAGCAGTGGCGCGCCAAGCGCGGCGAATTCGAGAACCACGTCTCGCACGCCAAGGACCAGCTGGACCAGGCGAACGAGCGCATCAAGGAGCGCACCGGACGCGACCTGATCGTCGCGATCCTCATCGGTCTGGCTGCCGGCGCTGTTCTGCTCGGTTCGCTGCTGTTCATCAAATGGCTCTTCGTCCCGATCGTCCTCGCGATCGCACTGCTGAGCATCTACGAGCTCGGCCTCGCCCTGCGCGGAGCGGGTCGTCGCATCGACCTGATACCGCAGCTCGTCGCAGGCGCGCCGCTGGTGTTGGCCGGGTACTTCGCGGAGCCGTGGCTGTGCTGGGTGGCGCTGTTCGCCTCCGTCTCATTCGTGATCGTCTGGCGCCTCGTCGCACAGATGATGCAGCAGGACGGACGCACGTACGGTGAGGTCCTCGGAGACGTCGTCGTCGCAGGCTTCGTCCAGGTATACGTCCCCTTCCTCGCCAGCATCGCGTTGATCCTCTTGTCTCAGGAGGGCGGGCAGTGGTGGGCGCTCGCGTTCATCGCCGTCGCCGTCGCCGCCGACACCGGCGCCTACGCGTCGGGACTCGCATTCGGCAAGCATCCGATGGCGCCCCGCATCAGCCCGAAGAAGACCTGGGAAGGCTTCGCCGGTGCCGTCGTCGCGGCCGCCGGTGTCGGCGTGCTGCTCGCACTGTTCCTGCTGGAGATGCCGTGGTGGGCCGGAGTGATCCTGGGAGCGTCGGTCCTGCTCTCCGCGACGCTCGGCGATCTCGCCGAGTCGATGCTCAAGCGCGACCTCGGCATCAAGGACATGAGCTCCTGGTTGCCAGGCCACGGGGGACTGCTCGACCGGCTCGACAGCATCCTGCCGTCGACGATCCCCGCGCTGACCCTCTACTTCCTGCTGTCGCCGTGGGCGACGCTCGGATGACGTCGAGTACGGTGGGTGACGTGACAGATCTGCAGAGCAAGCCGGCGTCGTCGGCATTCACGCTGACGACGGGCCGTGCCCGCGGTTATCACCAGGCAGCGGTCGACGCCTTCCTTGCCGCGGCCAAGGCGAGCTTCGAGCGCGACGACGACACGCTCTCGGCCGAGGACGTCAGAGTCGCATCGTTCCCGATGGTGAAGAACGGCTACGCCGTGGCCGAAGTCGATGCGGCGCTCAGCCGCATCGAGGATGCCTTCGCCGCGCGGATCCGCGACCGGGTCGTGCGTGCGGACGGTGCGACAGCGTGGGTCGAGCAGGCCAGGGACGAGGCGCAGATCATCCTCGACCACCTCGCCCGTCCGAAACTGCACAAGTTCGCACGCGTCGGCTGGCTCACGTACGGGTATCGCGCCGAGGAGGTCGATCACGTCGCGCGGCGGATCGTCCGCTATCTCCGTGACGGCGACGAGCTCTCGGTCGAGCAGCTGCGTTCCGCGGCCTTCCGGATGCAGCGCGGCGGGTACCGGGAAGAGCAGGTCGATGCGCTCCTCGACGCCACGATCGAGGTCATGCTCGCGGTCCGCTGACCGCTCCCATGGTCTCCTCAGCGCCGCCTGGGCTACACTGTGCCTATTGTGAGTTCATCCCACGAGTCCGAAGAGATCGTCGCAGCGACCGTTCCGAGCAGTAGCGACATCGTCTCCACCACGAAGCAGCCGGCGCCTTCCCGCGCCCGCTGGTCGCGTCGTCGTGGCGTCGCCGGCACGTTCGCGGCGATCGCCGTGGTCGGCTTCGCGGCCGCGATCGTCGCACCGACCGGGTTCGCCCTGGCCGAGCCGGTCGACTCCGCCCAGGCGCAGACGACGGTGTACTCGCTGGCCGCTGATGAGGCGCAGGATCTGCGCGTGACGGTCGAAGGCGGCACCTTCGCCCCGGTCGACCGCGGCAACTACGAGGTCTACGTCACACCGAAGCCGACGCCGACCCCCACGCCGAAGCCGGCGTCGTCGGGCAAGGGGTCCGGCGGCAGCGGCAACGGCAGCCGACCGCAGTACACCGGTGGCGGATCGCCCGCCGAGTGGATGGCTGCCGCAGGTATCGCCCAGGGCGACTGGGGCTTCGTCGACTACATCGTCTCGAAGGAGAGCGGCTGGAACCCGAACGCGGTGAACCGCTCGTCGGGAGCGAGCGGCTTGGTGCAGGCGCTGCCGTGCGGCAAGGTGCCGGGCAACTGCTTCGACCCGGTCGACAACCTGCGCTGGGCCAGCGGCTACGCGACGGGTCGGTACGGCAGCTGGGAAGGCGCGTACAACTTCTGGCGGAGCAACCACTGGTGGTGACACCGCTGCGCCATGCCCCGATCCCGTAAGCGGCGCCCGGAGCGCTCGAGCACAGACGACTCCTTCGATCGCCTTCTCACGGGCTGGAAACGCACCGAGACCCGTCGTGGTCGGGAATGGGTCGTCCAGCCGGTCTCTGCGCTGCAGGCGCAGAAGGAGTACGTCTGCCCCGGGTGCACGCAGGTCATCGCACCGGGGATCGCGCACCTGGTCTGCTGGCGGGCCGACGGAGTGCTCGGAGAGGCCGCGGACCTCGCCGCACGTCGCCACTGGCACACCCACTGTTGGAGACTCGGATGAGCATCGAGATCCGCGGACCGCTCGAGCTGCCTGCGCGCCGCGAGGAGATCGAGCTGCGCACGGCTGACGGTCTCGCGCTCGTGGGCGAATTGGCGGTTCCTCAGGATCGGCCGCCGGTCGCGACGCTCGTCACGCTGCATCCGCTGCCGACCGCCGGCGGATTCATGGATTCGCACGTCATCCGCAAGGCGGCAGGACGGCTGCCGGCCCTGGCGGATCTCGCCGTCTTGCGCTTCAACACCCGCGGCACGAGGTCGCCGCGGGGAACGAGCGAGGGGGCGTTCGACGGCGGCGACGCGGAACGGCTGGACGTCGCTGCGGCGATGGGCTTCGTGCACGAGCGCGGTCTGCCGATGCCGTGGCTGCTCGGCTGGTCGTTCGGGACGGAACTGGCGCTGAAGTACGGTCGTGAGCACGACGTCGTCGGCGTGTTCCTGCTGTCGCCGCCGCTGCACCGCACGACGGACGAGGAGATCGCGGCGTGGGCCGGCGACCCGAGGCGAGTCATCGCCCTGATCCCGGAGTTCGACGACTACCTGCGTCCGGCGCAGGCGCGAGAGCGATTCGCCTCGATTCCGGATGCCGTGCTGATCCCCGTCGAAGGCGGCAAGCATCTGTGGGTGGGTGAGACGCAGACCCGCCACGTCCTCACCGAGATCGTCGCCGCCGTGAACCCCGCAGCGCTTCCGCTGCCGAACACCTGGCCCCCGGCATCCTGACCGGGCTCAGCGCTCGTTCATCCGCGGGATGACGACCTGCCGGTAGATGATCAGGATGCTGGCCGCCACGGGGATCGCGATGAGCGCCCCGAGCAGCCCCAGCAGCGAGCCGCCGGCGAGAGCGGCGACGACGACGACGGCCCCCGGCACGGAGACCGCCCTGCTCATGATGCGCGGCGAGATCACGTAGGCCTCGATCTGCATGTAGATGAGGTAGTAGATGCCGGCGGCCAGTGCGGTCGCGGGGGAGCCGAGCCCCGGGATCAGGCACGTGAGCACGATGATCGTCGAGCCCGTGAGCGTGCCGACGAGCGGGATCAGCGAGAAGAAGAACGCGACGACGGCGAGGACCGCGGGGAACGGCGCATCGATGATCGTGAGGTAGATCGCGCTCAGGACGCCGTTGATGACGCCGAGCGACACCTGGCCCATGACGTAGTAGCCGACGGAATCGGTGATCTGATCGGCCAGGTCGATGAAGCGCGGACGCTTCGAGGCCGGGACGAGCTGGTAGACGGCGCGCTTGAGCGAGGGCGTCGAGGCGGTGAGGTAGATGGTCAGGATCAGCACGATGAAGGCGCCGAAGAGGCCGTTGACGACGGCGAGGCTCGCGTTGATCACCCCGCCCGTGATGCTGCCGACGTTCGCGAGCAGCCAGTTCTGCGCCTCGGTGAGCACACGATCGATGTCCAGTGCAGGGAACAGGTCGCCGAGCCAGGTGCGCAGATCGGCCCAGATGTCGTTGCTGCTCTGCACGAGCGCGGTGATCTGCTCGACGAGCTGCGTGACCTGGGAGATGATGATCGGCAGCACGATCAGAACGATCCCGGCGAACACCCCCAGTACGGCGACGATGGTCACCAGTACGGCGAGCCAGCGGGGGAGCTTGCGTCGTTCCAACCAGGAGATGAGCGGATCGAGTCCGAGGCTGATGAACAGAGCGGTGCCCAGGTACAGCAGCACCGTGGACAGCGTCTGGACGCTGCCGATGAGCAGGATGCCGAGACCGACTCCGAGCGTCGCGACCAGCGCCGTGCGGAACGGATTGTGCAACTTCATGACGGCTCCTCGCAGAACGGGTGAGGCCAGCGTATCCAGTCGACGCGGACCCGCGTCGCAGACCTGCCGAGGGCGGGATGGCGATCCGCTTCGGACAATACTCAGGTGATTTCGCTAGTCTGAAACGTCGAGCGATGATCCGGGACCCTTCCGGATCACGTAAGGAGAACTTTTCGTGCGATTCGTATGGGCCGTCGTGGCCTTCGTCCTGGCCACGCTCCTGATCGGTGCGGGTATCGCTCAGCGCACCCTCTTCCTGGGCCCATCCAGCGAGGAACTGGTGCTGGAGACCTCGCAGCCGGAGCCCTACACGCTGATCGATGGTGCCGTGCTGCGGACCCAGCCCGGTCTGCAGAGCCTCATCATCCGTGGTGAAGGGGAGCTGTTCGCGGCCTACGGGCGCACACCGGACATGGAGGCGTGGCTCTCCGATGCCACGTACAACTCGATCACCCTGGACGCGGACGGCGCACCTGTCACCACGGTCGTCGAGCCGGAGGCCGCCGAGGACGGCGGTGGCTCCGACGCGACGGCTGCACCGACTGCGGATCCGGCGGCGCCGACCGCCGGCCGCAACCCGGCGGGCTCCGACCTCTGGCTGGACTCGTTCGCCGAGCAGGATCAGATCATCACCGATACGCAGCTTCCCGAGGGAACCAGCATCCTCATCGCGCGGGACGGAACCGAGCCCGCGCCCGACGACATCGTCGTGTCCTGGCCGCTGGACGACTCCACACCGCTGGCGGGGCCCCTGATGGCCGCCGGTGGTCTGATGCTCGCCATCGGGATCGTGCTGTACATCCTGGGCATCCGGCACCAGCGCCGTGGCCGGGGGCCGCGCCGCAAGGGACCCGGCCCGCTGCCGGTCACCGAGCCGATCGACGTCGCGATCGACAAGGTTCCCGAGAACGAAGCGATCGAGCAGAAGCCGTCGGAGGACAAGGCGGATGCCGAATCCGAGCGGGTGCCCGAGCAGAAGTCGGAAGAGGGCACGGCCAAGCGCGTCGGCCTGGCACGTCGGCGACGACTCGCGATTCCGGCGCTCGCGCTGGTCGCGGTCGTGGCGACCGGGTGCTCGGCCGACTCCTGGCCGCAGTTCGGCGCCGAGACGGCGACCCCGTCGCCGACGCCGACCGTCATCGCCCCCGAGAACCAGAAGCCGCCGGCGGTGACGGAAGCACAGGCCAAGCGGATCCTGGAGAGCATCTCGGGCACCGTCGCGACCGCGGACACCGACCTCGACATCGACGCCGCCGCGACGCGGCTGGACGGTGCCGCACTGACCGCCCGTCGTACGGACTACACGCTGCGCGGTGCGATCGCCGACCGCCCGGCCCCCGCCGTGATCCCGACGGACGACGTCGAGATCCTGCTGCCGCAGGCGACGGACGCCTGGCCGCGCACAGTCCTGATGCTGTCGAAGAGCAACGAGGACGACTCCGTGGCGCCGGTGATCATGACGATGAAGCAGCAGGACCCGTGGTCGAACTACAAGGTGTCCTACCTCGCCGAGATGCAGGCATCCGTCGAACTGCCGGCCCTCGCGCCGGCCTGGGCGGGGACGACACTCGTTCCGCCGGACACGACTTTCCTCTCGATCGCTCCGAACGAGCTGGCCGCGGCGTTCTCGGATGTCGTGGATGCCGGAGACCAGAGCGCCTCGTACGACCTGTTCGACGATGGAACGCACGAGCTGGCCACCACCATCCAGGCGAGCAGGCAGTCCGTCGTGGACAGCCTCGCCGAGAAGAAGGCGGCGGAGACCTCGAAGGCCGAGTTCGGCATGGAGCCCTCCGCTGACGAGCCGGTGTCGATGGCCACCCTGGACAGCGGTGCGATCGTCTCGGTCTCGGTGCTCGACAGCGAGACGATCACGCCGACCTCGGCGGATGCCGTGATCAAGTTCGGCGACGACCCTGTGGCGAAGGCGCTCACCGGCGTCGATCAGTCGGCCAAGGGAGTCAAGACGACCTACAGCATGCAGCTGTTCTTCTCGGTGCCGACGCAGGTGTCGGGGGAGCAGATCCGTTTGCTGGCGGTGCACCAGGATGTTCTGAGCGTGGAAGTGATCAAATGACCGACATCTCTCCGGCCGCCCTCCGCGGCGCCGTCGATCTGTCCGCCCTGCGAGGCCGTCCGGCCGCGACCTCCGCTCAGGCGGCGGCATCCGCGGGCGACGCCGCACCGGCCTCCGGCGCGCTCATCCGCGACGTCACGGACGATACCTTCGGCGAAGTCCTCGAGCTGTCGCGCACAGTGCCCGTGGTCGTCGACCTCTGGGCCGAGTGGTGCGGGCCGTGCAAGCAGCTGAGCCCGATCCTCGAGAAGCTGACGAAGGAGCTCGCGGGTCGCGTCGTCCTCGCCAAGGTCGACGTCGACGCCAACCCGCAGCTCGCTCAGGGCTTCCGCGCGCAGTCGATCCCGATGGTGGTGGCACTCGTGGCCGGCCAGCCCGTTCCGATGTTCAACGGCGCGGTCCCCGAGGAGCAGGTGCGCCAGGTCTTCGATCAACTCCTGCAGCTCGCGGCGCAGAACGGCGTCACCGGAGCGCTTCCGGTCGGCGACGAGCAGCCTGACGATGCCGCCGCCGAGGAACCGCCGCTGCCGCCGCTGCACGCAGAGGCCTACGCGGCGATCGAGGAAGGCGACTACGCGACGGCGATCCGCGCGTACGAGAAGGCCCTCGCCGAGAACCCCCGCGACGATGAGGCGCGCGCCGGTCTCGGACAGGTCCGCCTGCTCGACCGCGTTCAGGGGCTGGATCTGCAGCAGGCGCGGGCGGCAGCCGCCGCGGCGCCTCAGGACATCGATGCGCAGTTCGCGGTGGCCGACCTCGATATCGCCGGCGGGCACGTCGAGGACGCGTTCGGACGCCTGCTCGATCTGTTCGCCGTGCTGGCAGCGGACGAGCGGACGCCGGTGCGCGAGCGCCTGGTCGAGCTGTTCGGTCTGATCGGCGCCGACGATCCTCGCGTCGTCAGCGCGCGCACGCGGCTGGCTTCGCTCCTGTTCTGAGCTGACCGCCGTCGTCAGCCGTGCGACACCGTCGGCACGTGCGGATCGGACTGGTGACGCAACCACAGCGTCGACAGCGCGGGCAGTGTGACCGCGGCGACAGGTGTGCCGGCATCCTGTGCGGCGTGCGCGACGACCATGCCGAGATTGCCGACGTCGTAGCCGCCGAATGCGGCGGCATCCGTGTTCAGCACCTCCTGCCAGACGCCTTCCACGCTGAACGCCAGCGGCAACGCCGTTCGTGTGGTGCCCGAGAAGTTGCTGACGACCACGAGGCGTCCGCCGTGGGCGTCACGACGCTCGAAGGCGATGACGTTCGGATCCCAGGACGGCGCGCCCATGCGGGTGAACGACGAGGCGTCGCCGTCGCGCTCCCACAGCGGCGACTGCGCGCGGTAGGTGGCGTTGAGCGAGCCGACGAACTCCAGCAGTTGCCGATGCGCCGGCTGATCCAGCAACCACCAGTCCAGTTCCCTGGATTCGGACCATTCGGACAGCTGCCCGAACTCCTGCCCCATGAACAGCAGATTCTTGCCCGGATGCCCCCACATGTACGCCAGATACGCGCGCGCGTTCGCGAGCTGATGGGCGTGATCACCCGGCATCTTCGCCACGAGGCTCCGCTTGCCGTGCACGACCTCGTCGTGGCTGATCGGAAGCACGTAGTTCTCGCCGAACGCGTAGACGAACGAGAACGTCATCTCGCCCTCATGATGCGAGCGATGCACGGGGTCGCGCTCGATGTAGGCGAGGGAGTCGTTCATCCAGCCCATGTTCCACTTGAACCCGAACCCGAGTCCTGCGTGATCGGTGGGGGCGGTGACGCCGGGGAAGCTCGTGGACTCCTCGGCGATCATGACGATGCCGGGATGCAGCCGGTAGGCGGTGGCGTTCGCCTCCTGCAGGAACCGGATGGCTTCGAGATTCTCGCGCCCGCCGTGGACGTTCGGCTCCCACTCGCCGTCGTTGCGCGAGTAGTCGAGGTAGAGCATCGAGGCCACGGCATCCACCCGTAGACCGTCGATGTGGAACTGTTCGAACCAGTACAGCGCGTTGGCGACCAGGAAGCCGCGCACTTCGGGACGGCCATAGTCGAAGATCAGCGTGCCCCAGTCCTGGTGCTCGCCGCGACGCGGATCCGGGTGCTCGTACAGCGCCTCGCCATCGAAGCGGGCGAGCGCGAACGCATCCTTGGGGAAGTGACCGGGCACCCAGTCCAGAATGACGCCGATGCCAGCGCCGTGGAGGCGGTCGATGAGATGACGGAGATCGTCGGGGGAGCCGAAGCGGCTGGTGGGCGCGTAGTAACCGCTCACCTGATAGCCCCACGACCCGCCGAAGGGATGCTCGGCCACCGGCATGAATTCGACGTGCGTGAACCCCGTCGCCTGCACGTGTTCGATCAACGGTTCGACCATGTCGCGGTATCCGAGACCATGGCGCCACGAGCCGAGGTGGACCTCGTAGACCGACATCGGCTGGGCGACGGCGTGCGTGGCCGCCCGACGCGTCATCCAGGCGCCGTCCTGCCACACGTAGGCGGATGCCGTGACGACGGATGCCGTCTCCGGCGGCGTCTGGGCGAGCTGCGCCATGGGGTCCGCTTTGAGGATCCAGCGCCCGTCACGGGTGAGGATCTCGTACTTGTAGCGCGTGCCGATCGTGACATCGGGGATGAACAGCTCCCAGATCCCGCTCGCTCCGAGCGAGCGCATCGGATGTCCGGTTCCATCCCAGCCGTTGTGATCGCCGACGACCCGCACGGACCGCGCGTTCGGCGCCCACACGGCGAACGCGGTGCCCAGTTCGGATCCGTGCGCCCGCGGGTGCGCGCCCAGCACCTCCCACAGGCGCTCGTGGCGGCCCTCAGCGATCAGGTGCAGGTCGATGTCGCCCAGCGTCGGAAGATGCCGATACGGGTCACCCGTGACCGATTCGTCGTCGCCGTAGACCGCTGAGACGCGATAGGCGACCGGGGGACCCTCGTGCCTCGCCTCCCATATGCCGTGTGCGGTATGGGTCATCGGCAGCCGCTTCCCATCCGCGAAGACCACGCTCACCTCGTCGGCGAGCGGGCGCCGGACGCGGATCGTCGTGAGTGTGCGTCCCGCGGCATCCTCGGCGGGATGCGCGCCGAGGACGTCATGCGGGGCATGATGCGCACCGGCCGCGATCCGCGCCCAGTCCTCGGCCTCGGTGACGTCCTCGACGTAGCTCATGATCGCTCCTTCACTGCCAGGATGTGCACGGGCTCGGCGAAGGCGTCGAGCCGCACGTAGTCGTGATCGGTCCAGGTCCACACCTGCCCGGTGACGAGATCCTCCACGTCGAACGGCTCGCCGGGCGCAACGCCCCAGATTCGCGTGTCCAGATGAACGGTGGTCTCCCGCACCGAGTGCGGGTCGACGTTGGCGACGACCAGCACGGTGTCGGCGGAACCTGTGCCCGTGAAGGCGGCGTCGAGATGCTTCGAGTACACCAGCACCGCGTCGTCATCGCTCCAGTGCACGGCGAGATTGCGCAACTGGCGCAGCGCCGGATGGTCGCGTCGGATCTCGTTGAGACGTCGGAGGTACGGGGCGAGCGAGTCGCCCGACTTCTCCGCCGCTGCGAAGTCGCGCAGCTTGTACTCGTACTTCTCGTTGTCGATGTTCTCCTCGGCGCCGGGCCGCGCGACGTTCTCATACAGCTCGTAGCCGGCGTAGACGCCGTAGGTGGGCGCAGCCGTCGCCGCGAGAGCGGCGCGGATCCGATAGGCGGCGCGGCCGCCGAACTGGAGGTACTCGGTGAGGATGTCCGGGGTGTTGACGAAGAGATTGGGGCGCAGGTAGTCCGCGGTCTCGGTCGCGAGGGAGGTCAGGAACTCCTCGAGCTCGGCCTTGGTGTTGCGCCACGTGAAGTACGTGTAGCTCTGCTGGAAGCCCACGGCCGCGAGTCCGCGCAGCGGCGCCGGACGAGTGAAGGCCTCGGCGAGGAAGACGATGTCGGGATGCCGCTCGTTCACGCGGGCGATCAGCCACTCCCAGAACCAGAGCGGCTTGGTGTGCGGGTTGTCGACGCGGAAGACGCGCACGCCCTGGGCGATCCAGTGCTCGACGACGCGCAGCACCTCCGCGCAGATCCCGTCCGGGTCGTTGTCGAAGTTGATGGGGTAGATGTCCTGGTACTTCTTCGGCGGGTTCTCGGCGTACGCGATCGACCCATCAGGGAGGGTCGTGAACCACTCGGGATGCTCGTGCACCCACGGATGATCGGGAGACGCCTGCAGCGCGAGATCGAGCGCGATCTCCAGCCCCGCCTTCTGCGCCGCGCGCACGAACGCCCGGAAGTCGGCGAGCGTTCCCAAGTCGGGGTGGACGGCGTCATGCCCGCCCTCGGCCGACCCGATCGCCCAGGGCGATCCGGGGTCGTTCGGGCCGGCGTTGAGTGTGTTGTTCGGTCCCTTGCGATGGCTGCGGCCGATCGGATGGATCGGCGGCAGGTACACCACGTCGAAGCCCATGTCCGCGACCGCGGGCAATCGTTTGGCGGCGGTGCGGAACGTGCCGCTTCCGATCGTGCCGTCCTTGCTCCGTTTGGCGCCCTCCGAGCGGGGGAAGAACTCGTACCACGCGCCGACCCCGGCCGCTGTGCGCTCCACCAGGATGCGGCGCTCGTCGGACGTCGAGGACAGCGAGCGCACCGGGCGCGCGGCGAACAGTCGGGCGAACTCCGCGCTGCGTGCCGCTTCGAGAGTCACCGCCGCATCCGCGTCGCCGAGATCGCGCGCGGCGGCGGCGAGCCGACGACGCTCGGCGGCCGGACGGTCCTTCTCCGCTGCGGCGCGTGCGAACAGCTGTGCTCCGGACGCCGTCATCACCTCGACGTCGACCCCGACGTCGATCTTGACCGCGGCGGCGTGGGCCCACGTGGCGTAGTCGTCGGCGAAGGCCTCGAACCGGTAGCGCCACAGTCCCCTGGCGTCGAGGGCGATGTCGGCGACCCATCGATCGGTGCCGTCGTTCAGCGGCTCGAGACGATGCAGGGTCTCCGACCCGTCGGGGGCCGTCAGGCGTACGTGCACGCCGATGCGATCATGTCCCTCGCGGAATGCGATGACGCTGAACGGCACGACCTCGCCGGAGAACGCCTTGGCGTCGAATCCGCCGGGGACGGAAGGGCGGGGATCCGAGAGCGGGATCCTGCCGACGCGCGTCTGCTCCGGCGTCGTGGTCGCCTGGGCGGATCGCAGAGGGATGTGGGCGGGGCTCCTCAGAGCCTCGGAACGGGATACCGTGCGTGCGGCCATATCCCGAATGTACCGCTCCTGCGCGCTCGGTGACACCGGCGCGCGAGCGGGCTCGGCGCATCACTCCACGCGGAACAGATGCATCGACGTCCCAGGCACGGGAAGGACGTCGCCAGGGGCGAGGACGCGCTGTTCGGCATCCGGGTGCTCGTCGGCGCTCGACCACAGTGAGATGAACCTCGTCGCGCCTTCGACGGCATCCGGAAGCGTGATGTCGATCGGCGTCTCGGTTCCGTGCACGATGAGCAGGATGCGGTTGTAATCCTCGGTGTCCGGAGTGGACGCGGCGACGTACTGCAGCGTCCGATTACCGGGGTCGGTCCACTGTTGCTGCTCCATCGTCTCGCCGTTCTGGTCGTACCAGTCCATGACGCTCGCGTTGGGGATGTGCTCGCCGAGGCGCGCATAGCGGCTGGGCCGCAGTGCCGGGTTCTCCCGACGCAGCCTGGTCAGGGTCGTGACGTGGGCGCGGAGATCCTCCTGCCACGGCTCGAACTCCCAGCTCAGCCACGTGAGCGCGGAGTCGTGCGCGTATGCGTTGTTGTTGCCGCGCTGCGTGCGCCCGCTCTCGTCCCCTGCGGTGAGCATCGGGATGCCGGCGGACAGCAGGAGGGTCCCGAGCAGGTTGCGCATCGCCTTCCTGCGGGCTGCGAGGATCGCAGGGTCGTCCGTCGGGCCTTCGGCACCATGGTTGAACGAGCGGTTCATGTCCGCGCCGTCGTGGTTGTTCTCGCCGTTCGCCTCGTTGTGCTTGACGTCGTAGGAGACGAGGTCGTGCAGTGTGAAGCCGTCGTGCGCGGTGACGAGGTTGACGCTCGCCAACGGACCGCGCTCGTCGGCGAACGTGTTCGAAGAACCGGCAAGTCTCGTCGCGAATCCGCCGATGCCGACCGGAGCCGAGGCACGCCGCGCGTAGTCGATGTCGCTGAGCCAGAAGTTGCGGACGCGATCACGGTAGCGATCGTTCCACTCCATGAAGCCGTCGGGGAAGTTGCCGGTCTGCCACCCGCCGAGCCCGACGTCCCACGGCTCCGCGATGAGCTTGACGTCTTCGAGCACAGGATCCTCGAGGATCGCCTGCAGCAGCGGGTGGTCGCGGTCGTACTCGTGTCCGGCGTTGCGTCCCAGAGCCGCCGCAAGATCGAATCTGAAGCCGTCGATCTGCATCTCGGTGGCCCAGTAGCGCAGCGAGTCCAGGACCAGGCGCGCGGCGGCATCCGTCGACGTGTTCAGCGTGTTCCCGCATCCCGTGGTGTCGATGTACGCACCGTCCGGCTGCTGCCGGTAGTACGACGCGTTGTCGATGCCGCGCAGGCTCGATCGAGGTCCGCCGATGCCCTCCTCGGAGGTGTGGTTGTAGACGACATCGAGGACCACCTCCAGGCCCGCCTCGTGCAGCAGCCGCACCATGCCCTTGAACTCCGAGAGCACCGCTTCAGGCCCCTCCTTGCGCGCGTCATCACTGGCGTACGCGGCGTGGGGGGTGAAGAAGTTGAGGGTGTTGTAGCCCCAGTAGTTCGTGAGGCCGCGCTCGAGCAGCCGCGGCTCCGGCACGAACGCGTGGATCGGCAGCAGCTCGATCGTCGTGACCCCGATCGAGTGGAAGTACTCGATCATCGCGGGGTGGGCGAGGCCGGCGTACGTGCCGTGCAGGGCCGGAGTGACGCCGGGATGGCGTTTGGTGATGCCCTTGAGATGCGCTTCGTAGATCACGGTGCGATCCAGCGGGATGCGCGGCTTGGGCACGCCGCCCCAGTCGAAGCCGTCCGCGATGACGACCGAGCGCCATTCCTCGTACCCGTCGCCCTGGGCGAGGCCGCGCGCGTAGGGGTCCAGCAGCAGGGTCTCGGGATTGAATGTGTTGCCGGGACCGTGCGGGCCGCCGACCCGCAGCGCGTAACGGGTCCCCGGCTGCAGGAGGTCGGTCGTGACCTCCCACACACCACCGGGACGGCGTTCGAGCGTCGCGGTGTCCGTCACCCAGTCCAGGTCGGACTCGTCGAAGGTGACGAGCTCGACGGACGACGCGTTCTGCGACCAGACGCGCAGCGTGGCCGCACCGTCGTGCAGTCGGACGCCGAGGTTGTCGAGGTTGTTTCCGCCGGGAACGGAGAACGGAGGGGACACGGGCATGAGTAACACCATAGGCGGGTTGTGTTGCCGTCTCATGTCAGGCTGCACTCAGTTCCACCCTCGGCGGCACGCGAACAGGGGAGAATCGAGGTATGCGTCACTATCTCGATCACGCGGCGACGACTCCGCTGCGTCCTGATGTCCGGGACGCCTGGCTGCAGGCGACGATGGTCACCGGCAACGCCGCGTCGACGCACGGCGCCGGTCAGGATGCGCGGCGACTGCTCGAGGAGTCCCGCGAGCGCATCGCCGCCGTGCTCGGGAGCGACCCGATCGAAGTGGTGCTTACGTCGGGCGGAACCGAGTCGATCAACACTGCGCTGCGCGGGCTGTGGGCTTCCCGTCCGCAGGGCACGGACGCGATCGTGCTTCCGGATGCCGAGCACCACGCGACCGTCGACACGACCGCCGCTCTCGTCCGCGAAGGCGCGAACGTCCGCGAGGTGCGGGTGACCGACCAGGCGCGCATCGATCCAGACATGTTCGCCTCGGCGCTCCCTGGGGCCGCACTGGCCACCGCGCTGGTGGCGAACAACGAGGCGGGCACCATCAACGACGTCGGAGCGCTGTCGCAGGCCGCAGGTACGGCGATGGTGCCGTTGCATCTGGATGCGGTCGCGGCGCTCGGGCACGTCCCGTTGTCGTTCCGCGGTCTGCGCGGTGATGCACCGGCGGGCGCGGGGCTGGTGGCGATGAGCATCGCCGGGCACAAGATCGGCGCCCCCGTCGGTGTCGGTGCGCTCGTGGTGGCGCGCACGGCGCGGATGAGCGCACTGCTGCACGGCGGGGCGCAGCAGCGCGGTCTGCGCGCGGGGACGCAGGACGTCGCAGGCGCCGCGGCGCTGGCTCTCGCGCTCGAGCGGGCCGAAGCCGAACGGGAGACCGAGTCCGCGCGCCTGGCTGCACTGCGGGATCGGCTCGTCGGCGGCATCCTGCAACGCGTTCCGCAGGCCGTGCTGCTGGGCGATCGCGCCGAAAGGCTCCCTGGCAACGCGCACATCCTGTTCCCTGGTGCTGTGGGGGAGAGCCTGCTGTTCCTGCTCGATGTCGCCGGCATCGCGGCATCCACCGGATCCGCGTGCCAGGCCGGCGTCGCCGAGCCGTCGCACGTCGTGATGGCGATGGGGCGCAGCGAGCAGGACGCCAGAAGCGTGCTGCGGTTCTCCCTCGGCCGCACCTCGTCCGACGACGACGTGGATGCCGTGCTCGCCGTGATCGCGGACGTGTTCGCACGGGCATCCGGGTCCCGGTCAGGCAGCGGCTCGTAGACTGGACCCATGCGTATTCTGGCGGCAATGAGCGGTGGCGTTGACTCGGCTGTCGCTGCGGCCAGGGCCGTGGAGGCGGGCCACGAGGTCGTCGGCGTGCATCTGGCGCTCTCGCGCGCCGGTGGCACTCTGCGCACGGGCAGTCGCGGATGCTGCACGATCGAGGACGCCATGGACGCTCGTCGTGCGGCTGATCGCCTCGGCATCCCGTTCTATGTATGGGACTTCTCGGAGCGGTTCCGCGACGACGTTATCGACGACTTCATCAGCGAGTACCAGGCCGGTCGGACGCCGAATCCGTGCATGCGGTGCAATGAGAAGATCAAGTTCGCAGCGCTCCTCGAGCGCGCGCTCGAACTCGGCTTCGATGCCGTCTGCACGGGGCACTACGCGACGCTCGTCCCGACCGATGCGGGGCTGGAGCTGCACCGTGCCTCGGACAGCGCGAAGGACCAGTCGTACGTGCTCGGCGTGCTGACAGCCGAGCAGCTGGCGCATACCTACTTCCCTCTGGGCTCGACGCCGTCCAAGGCTCTCGTGCGCGCCGAAGCCGCCGAGCGCGGACTCAGCGTGGCGCAGAAGCCGGACAGCCACGACATCTGCTTCATCCCCGACGGCGACACCCGCGGGTGGCTGGCCGAGAAGGTCGGCACCGCCACGGGGGAGATCGTCGACCGCACCGGCGCCGTCGTCGGCTCGCACGAGGGGGCGCACGGCTATACCGTCGGCCAGCGTCGAGGCCTCCACCTCGGTGTGCCCGCGCCCGACGGCAAGCCGCGTTTCGTGCTCGAAGTGCGCCCCGTGACGAACACGGTCGTTGTCGGGCCGAAGGAGGCGCTCGCGATCGGGGAGATCGCGGGGGAGCGGTTCAGCTGGGCAGGGGCGGCGCCGACGGCGGAATCCTTCGACTGTCATGTGCAGATCCGCGCGCACGCCGATCCGGTGCCGGCCGCGGCCTCCGTGTCGGATGACGGTGTCCGTGTCGTGCCGTCGGTGCCGCTGGACGGCGTGGCCCCGGGGCAGACCGCCGTGCTGTACATCGGAACGCGCGTGCTCGGACAGTTCACGATCGACACGACGGTCTCAGCGGTGCCGGTCGGGGCCTGAGACCTCGAGATGTCGGTGCTCGCTCGTAGACTCGTGCTGTGCCGGAGAACATCTCGCTGGAAGACGCCCGCCTCGAAGCCGAAGAGCTGACCACCCGCATCCTCGAGGCGAAGGACGCGTACTACGGTCGCGACACGTCGCTCGTCGACGATGCGACCTATGACACCTGGATGCGTCGGCTCGAGGAGCTCGAGCGGCTGCATCCCGAATTGCAGGGACAGGATTCGCCCACGCAGATGGTGGGTGCGGCCGAGGTCACCGGCCTCGCCACGATCGAGCACGCCGAGCGGATGCTGAGCCTCGACAACGTGTTCTCCGTCGACGAGCTGCGGGACTGGGCGGCGAAGACCCGGGCATCCGCAGGGCGGTCCGTCGCCTGGCTCACCGAACTGAAGATCGATGGTCTCGCGATCAATCTGCGCTATGAGAACGGCGTTCTCACCTCGGCGGCGACGCGCGGCGACGGCCGCGTGGGTGAGATCGTCACCGAGAACGCGCTTCGGCTGCCCGAGATCCCCGACCGCCTGATCGGGGACGGCCACCCGGACATCGTAGAGGTCCGCGGAGAGGTGTTCATCCCGGTGGCGGCATTCGAACGGCTCAACGCGGCGCAGGCCGAGTTCCGTGAGCGGGCGTACGCCGACGCCCTGGCGCGGTGGGAGAGCCGCGGCGGCACCAAGAAGCCCTTCGAAGAGGACAAGGCGCGCGCGGCGGCGGCCAGGCGATTCCCCTCGTTCGCTAATCCGCGCAATGCCGCGAGCGGCGGCCTGCGGCAGCAGCTCGACAAGAAGGACGGGTTGGAACTCGAGGCAGGTCTCCTGCGCATCGAATCGCTGGCGATGTACGTGCACGGCATCGGCGCCTGGCCGAACCCGCCGGTGGCGGCGCAAAGCGATGTGTACGAGCTTCTGTCGAGCTGGGGACTGCCCACCAGCCCGCACTTCCGGGTGTGCGAGGGGATCGACGACGTCGTCGCCTTCGTCGAGCACTACGGCGAGCATCGGCATGACATCGAGCACGAGCTCGACGGCATCGTGGTCAAGGTCGACGAGCTCGCGCTGCACGACGAACTCGGCATGACCAGTCGCGCACCGCGGTGGGCGATCGCCTACAAGTACCCGCCGGAAGAGGTGCAGACGAAACTGCTCGACATCGTGGTCTCGGTCGGTCGCACCGGCCGCGCCACGCCCTTCGCCGTCATGGCGCCCGCACACGTCGCCGGGTCGGTCGTGCGGCAGGCGACACTTCACAACAAGGACGTTGTCAAGGCTAAGGGCGTGCTCATCGGCGACACGGTGGTGCTGCGCAAGGCCGGGGATGTGATCCCCGAGGTGCTGGGTCCCGTGGTCGACAAGCGCGACGGCTCCGAGCGCGAGTTCGTGATGCCGGTCGGATGCCCGGAATGCGGTACACCGCTGCGTCCGATGAAAGAGGGCGACATCGACCTGCGCTGCCCGAACGCGCGTTCGTGTCCCGCGCAGGTGCGCGGACGCGTCGAGCACATCGGGTCCCGGGGCGCGCTCGACATCGAGGTGCTCGGGGAGGTGACCGCCGCGGCGCTCACGCAGGCGGAGCCGCCGGCGCTGCCGCCGCTCGACACCGAGGCGGGGCTGTTCTCTCTTGCGCTCGACGATCTCGTGCCGATCTCGGTCGTGGTACGCGACGGCGAGACCGGCCTGCCCAAGCAGGACGACGACGGCATCGTCAAGACGCGCGCACCGTTCCGTCGCAATCCGACGGCGGCCGAGAAGAAGAACGGGATCAACGCCGCGCAGCCGTCGTCGGCCGCAGTGAAGCTGCTCGCCGAACTCGAGAAGGCGAAGACGAAAGAGCTGTGGCGGCTTCTCGTGTCGCTGAACATCCGTCATGTGGGGCCCGTCGCTGCCCGCGCGCTCGCCCAGTGGTTCGGGTCGCTCGATGCGATCCGCGCGGCATCCCGTGAGGAGCTGGCGGCCGTCGAAGGCGTCGGCGGGATCATCGCTGATTCGCTGCTGGACTGGTTCGAGGTCGACTGGCACCGCGAGATCGTCGAGCAGTGGGCGGCCACCGGCGTGCAATGGGCGACACCAGGGCACCCGGGTCCCGGAGCAGCGGTAGCCGCGGGCGGCGTACTCGACGGCCTCACGATCGTCGCGACGGGGAGCCTCGACGGCTATACGCGCGACGGCGCCCAGGAAGCGATCATCCAGGCCGGCGGCAAGGCGGCGTCGAGCGTGTCGAAGAAGACCGACTTCGTCGCCGCGGGCCCGGGTGCGGGCTCGAAGCTCGCCAAGGCGGAAGAGCTCGGCATCCGGATTCTGGATGCCGAGCAGTTCCGCATCCTCGTCACGGAGGGGCCGGACGCGCTGGCATGAAGCGCTACGGTCCGCTGATCGCCGTCCCCGGCGCCGTCGCGATCGGGGATCCTGGGCGCCACCACCTCCGGCTGACGCCTGACGCGGTCATCGTCCGCGACGGAGCCGACGGTCGCGGAGTGCTCGCGTGGGACGACGTGGAGCGGGTGACGCTCGACGTCCCCACCACACGGTTCCGCCTACCGGGGCTGGCAGGTACCGTCGTGATCGGCGCGCTCACGGTGGTCACCGCCGACATGATCGACTTCGACCCGGACGACGGCACGATCGAGGTGGTCGTGGACGGCGTCTCGACGATTCTGCCGCTGAGCCGCCACCATGTGGGCGGCTACTGGGCTCCCACCGTGACCGGCGCCCATCGGCTGCTCGCGCATCTCATCCGCACGCCCGAGCAGCGGTCGCTGCTGGCGCATCCGGAGGCCGTCATCGACGTTGCGGCCAAGCTCGCCCGCTCGGTCGCGGATGCCGATGGCTGACCGGCTCATCGTCCTCAACGGCATGGCGGGATCGGGGAAGACGACACTGGCACGGCCGCTGGCTCGGGAGCTCGGGGTGCCACTGGTCTCCAAGGACGCGATCAAGGAGGCGCTGGGCGACGCCGTCGACGCACGGCTGCCCACGCGGGCGGTCGGCGCGCTGGCGGCCGACGTGCTCTGGCGGATGGTTGGGATGCTGGAGGGGACGGTGCTCGTGGAGTCGGTCTGGCTCACCGGCCGCGATGAGAACTGGTTCCGCCGCGGTTGGGAGACGGCCGGTTCGCCCGCGGGGCTGGAGGTTTGGTGCGAGGCGCCGCGTCAACTCATGCGCGAGCGCTACCTGACGCGACCCCGACACGGCGTGCACGACGACCAGGGACGCATCGCCGAATGGGACGCCGCGGCGGAGATCGCCAGCCCGATGACGGGATTCCCCGTGATCCGCATCGACACGGGACGCATCGTCGATGTCCCGGCTCTCGCCGTGATGATCGCGGCGCAGGAGTTCGGCGCGATCTGACGAGCGGCTGTCACCGCGCCCGGCGGATCTCGAACCCGTGGTTCGTCTGCCTCGGGATCTCGCGCAGTTCGACGGTATCGACGTGCGCGTGCGGCGGGCCGGTGCGCATCGCCCGGACGATGTCGTCGATCTGCGCCTGGTCGCCGTGGAGTTCGGCCTCGACGGCACCGTCACGGCGGTTGCGCACCCAGCCGGACACGTCGTGCGACACCGCCAGCTCGTGCACGAACCAGCGATAGCCGACGCCTTGCACGCGACCGGTGACGACGACGTTGATCGAACCCATGCCTCCAGGATGCCCGCTCCGGATTTGGGAACCAATGTCGTCCCCAGATCGAGGTGCGATCAGAGCGCGCGGACGTGACGGAGTTCATGAAGGCCGGTGGCGCCTCCGGCATCCCCGTACTTCTCGCCGCCGTCAGCCAACCAGCCGTGACTTTCGTAGAATCGAATCGCACGCTGGTTGCCGTCGAGCACCCAGAGGTAGGCATCGGCGAAGCCGTTGTCGCGGAGCTCGTCGTCGACCCGCGCGATCAGGGCATGCCCGATGCCGTGCGACCACACCGACGGATGCGCGTACAGTCCAGCGAGCTCGCCGCGATGCGACTGGCCTTCGTCCCGACCAGGGCCGAAACCGGCCCAGCCGACGATCCGGCCACTGTCCTCCGCGACGAGCAGGCGATGCGCCGGCTCGTCATAGCCCTTCGGCGGAAGACCCTGCAGCGACCGCGTGATGAAGCCGGTCCACATCGTGGTCCGGTGTTCGAGGTCCAGTCCGTCCAGGATCGCCTGATCGATGAGCCCGGCGTACGCCGATCGCCAGGCATCCAGGTGCACTTCCGCCACGCCGACGGCGTCCTTGACCCGCGCCCACCGCACCTTCATCATGCCGCTACGCTAACCGACACACGAGCGGGCTCGCGAAACCTGCGTTCTGCGGTAAGACCGAACCGGCTCGGCTCGGTCTCACCGCAGAAGACGTCGCGTGGAGAGGGGGGGTCAGCCCTTGTGGCGGGGCTTGCGGAACGGCTTGTCGTCGCGGTCGCCACGCGGCGGACGGCTGTCGCGGTCGTACCGCGGGCGGTCATCGCGACGATCGTCGTTGTCGCGAGGGCGACGGGCTCCGGGGCCGCGATCCGGCTTGATCTCGATCAGGCGGCCCGAGATGCGGGTGTCCCTCAGCTTGTCGAGCACCGCGGCATCCAGATTCGCGGGCAGCTCGACGATCGAGAAGTCCGGGTTGATCTTGATCGCGCCGAAGTCGTCGCGTCCGAGGCCGCCCTCGTTCGCGAGCGCGCCGACGATCTGGCGCGGCTCCACGCGGTGGCGGCGGCCGACCTCGATGCGGTACGCGGAGTAGTCGCCGCGTCCACGGCGCTCGGTGCGCGGCGGACGCTCACTGCGCTCACCGCGGGTTCCCGACTCGCGCGGCGGACGGTTGTCGGCCGCGACGGCACGGGCGAGCGGGTCGTTCTGCGGATCCAGCAGCAGCGGCGTCTCACCCTGGGCGACGACGGCCAGTGCGGCGGCTACATCGCCCTCGGGGACGTCGTGGTTGCGCACGTAGTGCGCGACGATGTCGCGGAAGGCCTCGATGCGGCTCGTCTCGCTCAGCGCGGTCGTGATGGCGTCGTCGAAGCGCGTGAGACGGGTCGTGTTGATGTCCTCGGTGCTGGGCAGCTGCATCTGGGTCGGAGCCTGACGAGTGGCCTTCTCGATCGACTTGAGCAGGTAGCGCTCGCGCGGGGTGATGAAGCTGATCGCGTCGCCCGTGCGGCCGGCGCGGCCGGTGCGGCCGATGCGGTGCACGTACGATTCGGTGTCCGTGGGGATGTCGAAGTTGATGACGTGGCTGATGCGCTCGACATCCAGACCACGGGCGGCGACATCGGTTGCGACCAGGATGTCGAGCTTGCCGTCCTTGAGCTGGTTCACGCTGCGCTCGCGCTGCACCTGGGGGACGTCGCCGTTGATGGCGGCTGCCGAGTATCCTCGGGCCCGCAGCTTCTCGGCCAGCGTCTCGGTCTCGTTCTTGGTGCGGACGAACACGATCATGCCGTCGAAGTTCTCGACCTCGAGGATGCGGGTCAGCGCATCCACCTTCTGCTGGTACGAGACGACCAGGTAGCGCTGCGTGATGTTCGTGTTGGTCGCCGTCTTCGACTTGACGGTGATCTCCTCGGCATCCCGCAGGTACTGCTGCGCGAGTCTGCGGATCGTCGCCGGCATGGTCGCCGAGAACAGAGCGACCTGCTTCTCCTCCGGGGTCTGCGCGAGGATCTGCTCGACGTCCTCGGCGAAGCCCATCTTCAGCATCTCGTCGGCCTCGTCGAGCACGAGGTACTTCAGTTCGGACAGGTCGAGCGTGCCCTTGGCGAGGTGGTCCATGATGCGCCCAGGGGTGCCGACGACCACGTGCACGCCGCGGCGCAGCGCCGACAGCTGCACGCCGTACCCCTGTCCGCCGTAAACGGGCAGGACATGCACGCCCTTCATCTTCGAGGCGTACGACTCGAAGGCCTCGCAGACCTGCAGGGCGAGTTCGCGGGTCGGCGCGAGCACGAGGGCCTGCGGGGTCTTCTGCGACACGTCCAGGCGCTCGAGCACGGGCAGCGCGAAGGCGGCGGTCTTGCCGGTTCCGGTCTGTGCCATGCCGACGACATCGCGTCCGCTCAGCAGGGTCGGGATGGTCTCGGCCTGGATCGGCGAAGGAGTCTCGTATCCGAGGTCTCGGATGGCTTTGAGAACGGGCCCGGTGATGCCGAGCTCCTCGAATCCGGGGGTTGCGGGGGATTCCTCGGGGGCGTCGGTCAGCACTGCATCTTCAGGGGTCACTTCCTAAAGGTAGCGCCCCGCGGCCCTTCGTGTCTGTGAGGACGTCGGTCAGGACCCGCTCGTCAGAGCGATGAGCTTGTCCTTGACCTCGCGGCGCAGGACCTTGCCGATGAGGGACTTCGGCAGTTCGTCGACGACGAACACGCGTCGCGGAACCTTGTAGGGCGTCAGGATGCCGCGGACGAACTCGCGGATCGACTCGACGTCCACATCGGAATCGCTGTCGACGACGACGGCTGCGACGACCTCCTCGCCGGAGTGCTCGCTGGGAAGCCCGACGACCGCGGCATCCGATACCAGGGGATGCTGGCGCAGCGCGTTCTCGACCTCGGTCGGGGCCACGTTGAACCCGCCGGTGATGATGAGCTCTTTGATCCGATCCACGATCCGCACGAACCCGGCGTCGTCGATCGTGACGATGTCGCCGGTGCGGTACCACCCGTCGACGAACGCCTCCTCCGTGGCTTCGGGCTTGCCGTAGTACCCGGAGAACACCTGCGGACCGCGGACCACGAGCTCGCCTGCTGCGCCCGGCTCGACGTCCTTGGACGGCTCATCCGGATCGACGACGCGGCATTCGGTCCCCGGCAGCGGCAGGCCGACCGTGCCGGGGACGCGGTTCTCGGCCACCGGGTTGGCCATGAGGACCGGCGAGCATTCGCTGAGGCCGTAGCCCTCGACGAGGTAGCCGCCGGTGGCTTCCTCGAACGGCACGACCAGGTCGTGGGGGAGTGCCATCGCACCGGAGATCGCGACGTCGATCCCGTTGAGCGACACGCCCTTCGCGGTCGCGGCGCTGAGCAGGCGATCCGCGATCGGCGGCACGAGCGGCAGAAACGTGGCCGGATGCTTCTTGACGACGTCGAGGACGAGGTCGGGGTCGAACTTCGGGAACAGCACCAGCCGCGCCCCCATCGACATCGCGAACGTCAGGCACAGCGTCAGACCGTACGCATGGAACATCGGCAGCACGGCGTACACCACGCACCCGTGGCCGCGCTGGATCGACGGCACCCAAGCCTGCGACTGGGCTGCGTTGGCCAGCAGGTTGCGATGCGTGAGCGCGGCGCCCTTCGGCGTCCCCGTCGTGCCGGATGTGTACTGGATGATCGCCAGGTCGTCGGTCTGCGGTTTCGGGTGGGATGCGGGCAGCGGGTCAGCGCCGACGACGCGCTCCCACAAGATGGTGCCGCGCACCTTCTCCGTCAGCGCCGCACGGGATTCACGTGCCTTCGCGATCGGGAGCTTCAGAGCGAGCTGAGTGAGCTTCGGCATCCCCTTGGTGATGTCGACCGAGATGAGCGTCGAGACGGCGAGGTCGGCCGGGAACTCCTGCACGGTTCCCACGACCTTGTTCCACACGATGGCGTGCGTGGCACCGTGGTCCTCGAACTGCTTGCGCAGCTCGCGCGGCGTGTAGAGCGGATTGTGCTCGACGACGACGGCTCCGACTCGCAGCACGGCGTAGAAGGCGACGATGTGCTGCGGGCAGTTCGGCAGCACGATCGCGACCGGGTCGCCCGGCTTCACGCCGAGGGCGCGCAGTCCGCCGGCCGCGCGGTCGATCGCCGCCTGGAGTTCTGCATAGGTGGTCTCGCGTCCGAAGAACTGCAGCGCCGGGGCATCCGGATAGTCCCGAGCGGATGCCGCGACGATGTCGATGAGCGAGCCCTGCACCGGTGCGAGGTCCTCGGGGACGCCGGCGGCATAGCTGGCGACCCAGGGACGAGGAGGAACGAACGTCGTCATGGGCAACAGCCTATGGGGGCCACGCGGCGTCGCGGGGGAACGGCCGCCGCGAACTAGACTGGGCGGGTGTCTGAAATCACCCCCGAACTCGTACGCCATCTCGGCGTGCTCGCGCGCATCCAGCTGAACGACGACGAGGTGACCCGGCTCACGGGCCAGCTCGACGCCATCGTCGACAACATCGCGAAGGTCTCGGAAGTCGCCACCGCCGACGTCGTGGCGACGAGCCACCCGATCCCGCTCGCGAACGTCTTCCGACCCGACGTGGTCGGGGAGACGCTGACGCACGAGCAGGTGCTGCAGAACGCACCGGACGCCGCCGACGGACGCTTCCGCGTCACCGCGATCCTGGGAGAAGAGCAGTGAGCGACATCATCCGCTGGACCGCCGCAGAGCTCGCGGACAAGCTGACGGCCGGTGAGGTCTCCAGCCGCGAGGCCACCCAGGCGCACCTCGACCGCATCGCCGCCGTCGACGGCGACGTGCACGCTTTCCTGCACGTGAACGACGGCGCCCTGGCAGCGGCGGACGCGGTCGACGCGGCTCGCGCCGCGGGGGAGAGGCTGCACCCGCTCGCCGGCGTTCCGCTGGCGATCAAGGACGTCCTGGTCACCACTGATCAGCCGACCACGAGCGGGTCGAAGATCCTCGAGGGCTACATGTCGCCCTACGACGCCACGGTCGTCGCCCGTGCGCGCGCCGCCGGTCTCGTGCCGTTGGGCAAGACCAACATGGACGAGTTCGCGATGGGCTCCTCCACGGAGCACTCCGCGTACGGCCCGACCCGCAACCCGTGGGACCTCGACCGCATCCCCGGCGGATCCGGCGGCGGCTCGGCCGCGGCTGTCGCGGCGTTCGAAGCCCCGCTGGCGCTGGGCTCGGACACCGGCGGATCGATCCGTCAACCAGCGCACGTCACCGGCACGGTCGGCATCAAGCCGACGTACGGCGGCGTGAGCCGCTACGGCGCGATCGCGCTGGCGTCGAGCCTCGACCAGGTCGGTCCCGTCACCCGCACGGTGCTGGATGCCGGGCTCCTGCACGATGTGATCGGTGGGCACGACCCGAAGGATTCCACGTCGCTCACGGACGTCTGGCCGTCGTTCGCCGACGCCGCGCGCGATGGCGCCCGAGGCGACGTGCTCAAGGGCCTGAAAGTCGGTGTCATCGAGGAACTGCCCGATTCCGGCTTCCAGCCCGGTGTCGCAGCGTCCTTCCGCGAGTCGCTCGCGCTGCTCGAGGCCAACGGTGCCGAGATCGTCGAGATCTCCACGCCGCACTTCGAGTACGGCGTCGCCGCCTACTACCTGATCCTGCCGGCAGAGGCATCCAGCAACCTGGCGAAGTTCGATTCGGTCCGCTTCGGATTGCGTGTCACCCCCGAGGGCGGCGCGACCGTCGAGGACGTCATGTCCGCGACGCGTGAAGCCGGGTTCGGCGATGAAGTGAAGCGCCGCATCATCCTGGGCACCTACGCGCTGTCCGCCGGGTACTACGACGCCTACTACGGCAGCGCGCAGAAGGTGCGCACGCTCATCCAGCAGGACTTCGCGAACGCCTTCGCCGAGGTCGACGTCATCGCGACGCCGTCGGCTCCGACCACCGCGTTCAAGATCGGCGAGCGGATCGACGACCCGCTGCAGATGTACCTGAACGACGTCACCACCATTCCCGCGAACCTGGCGGGCGTCCCCGGCATCTCGATCCCCTCAGGACTCGCGGCCGAAGACGGGCTGCCCGTCGGCATCCAGTTCCTGGCTCCCGCGCACGAGGACGCCCGTCTGTACCGGGTGGGCGCCGCGCTGGAGACACTGCTCGTCGATTCGTGGGGTGCACCGCTGCTGACCCGGGCCCCGGAGCTCGCTGGAGGGAACCGCTGATGGCCGCTGCCAAGCTGATGGACTTCGACAAGGCGCTCGAGCTGTTCGAGCCCGTGCTCGGCTTCGAAGTGCACGTCGAACTCAACACCGAGACCAAGATGTTCTCGGACGCGCCGAACCCGGCGAACGAGAAGTACCACGCCGCCGAGCCGAACACCCTCATCGCTCCCGTCGATCTGGGTCTTCCGGGTTCGCTTCCGGTCGTGAACGCCACCGCGATCCGATCCTCGATCAGCCTCGGGCTCGCGCTCGGCTGCTCGATCGCCGAGTCGAGCCGGTTCGCCAGGAAGAACTACTTCTACCCCGACCTCGGCAAGAACTACCAGATCTCCCAGTACGACGAGCCGATCGCGTATGAGGGCTCGGTCGAGGTGGAACTCGAGGACGGCACGCTCGTCACGGTCCCGATCGAGCGCGCGCACATGGAGGAGGATGCCGGAAAGCTCACCCACATGGGAGGAGCGACCGGACGCATCCAGGGCGCCGAGTATTCGCTCGTCGACTACAACCGAGCCGGGGTTCCGCTCGTCGAGATCGTCACGAAGCCGATCTTCGGCACCGAGCACCGTGCGCCGGAGATCGCGAAGGCCTATGTCGCCGCGATCCGCGACATCGTGCGCGGCCTCGGCATCTCGGAGGCCCGCCTGGAGCGCGGCAACCTGCGCTGCGATGCCAACGTCTCCCTGCGCCCGCGTGGACAGGAGAAGCTGGGTACGCGCACCGAGACCAAGAACGTCAATTCGATGCGGTCGGTCGAGCGCGCCGTCCGCTACGAGATCCAGCGTCAGGCGGCGATTCTCGCCGACGGCGGCTCGATCATCCAGGAGACCAGGCACTGGCACGAGGACACCGGCACCACGTCGCCGGGGCGTCCGAAGTCGGATGCCGATGACTACCGGTACTTCCCCGAGCCCGACCTGCTCCCGGTGCAGCCGGCCGCCGCGCTGATCGAGGAGCTGCGCGCAGCGCTGCCCGAGCAGCCCGTCGCCCGTCGTCGCCGGCTCATGACCGAATGGGGCTTCACCGATCTGGAGTTCCAGGACGTCCGCAACGGCGGTCTGCTCGACGTCGTGGAGGCCACGATCGCCGCCGGCGCCGCGCCTGCTGCCGCACGCAAGTGGTGGACCGGTGAGATCTCGCGTCGGGCGAATGCTGCGGAGAAGGAGTCGACCGAGCTGATCAGCCCCGAGAACGTCGCCGCGCTGCAGAAGCTCGTCGACGCCGGCACTCTCACCGACAAGCTGGCGCGCCAGGTGCTCGAGGGCGTCATCGCCGGAGAGGGCACGCCGCAGGAGGTCGTCGACTCCCGCGGCCTCGCGGTCGTCTCGGATGACGGCGCACTCATCGCCGCGATCGACGAGGCGCTGGCCGCCCAGCCCGATGTCATGGCGAAGATCAAGGACGGCAAGGTCCAGGCCGCCGGTGCGGTCATCGGAGCGGTCATGAAGGCCATGAAGGGCCAGGCAGATGCGGCGCGCGTGCGCGAGCTGATCCTGGAGCGCGCAGCGCAGTAGCCTTCGCGGCGCTCGTACTTCGGGCGGATGTCGGTGGGGTCGGCGAGAATGGACGCATGGGGCGCGGTGATGGTTCGGGGCGCATCGTCTCACCCGAGGGTGCGGACGATGCGGGCACGCGCATCCTGCACGTCGACATGGATGCCTTCTACGCGGCAGTCGCCGTCCTCGACGACCCGTCGCTGCGTGGACTTCCGCTGATCATCGGCGCGCCGGATGGTCGGTCGGTCGTCTCGAGCGCATCCTATGAGGCGCGACGCTACGGCGTCCGCGCGGCCATGCCGGTGTCGCAGGCGATGCGGCTGTGTCCGACGGCGCGCATAGTCCTGCCGGACTTCCCGCGCTACCAGGAGATCTCGCGTCAGGTGATGACGATCTTCGAGTCGTTCACGCCGCTGGTCGAGCCGCTCTCGGTCGATGAGGCGTTCCTCGACGTACAGGGCGTGCGGCGGCTGTGGGGGAGTCCGGGGCGGATCGCCCAGCTGGTGCGCGAGCGCGTGCTCGGCGAGGTCGGCATCACCTGCAGCGTCGGCGTCGCCGCGACCAAGCACGTGGCCAAGATGGCGTCGACCCTGTCCAAGCCGGACGGTCTGCTCATCGTCGCAGCGGCCGACACCCTGGACTTCCTCGCTCCGCGTCCCGTGCGCGCGATGTGGGGCGTCGGCCCGAAGGCGGCCGAGTCACTGGAAGCCCGTGGCATCCGGACGATCGGGGACATCCGGGAGTCGCCGCAGGACATGCTGGATCGCGCGGTGGGCCCCGCGCTCGGGCATCGGCTGACGGAACTCGCCCGGGGCGAGGATCCGCGCGCGGTCGAGACCACGCGCGTGGAGAAGAGCGTGGGCCACGAGGAGACCTTCGACGTCGACATCACCGATCGCGAGATGCTTCGCTCCGAGCTGCTGCGCCTGTCCGATCGCGTCGCGGCCCGGCTTCGACGCGCGCAGTGGGAGACGCGGACGGTCGCGATCAAGATCCGCTTCGACGATTTCACGACGGTGAACCGTTCGCAGACGCTGGCGGAGCCGACGGCGGTCGGGCAGCGCATCGGCACAGCCGCGCAGGAACTGTTCGAGCAGATCGACCGTCGCAGCCCGGTACGTCTGGTGGGCGTGCGGGCCGAGAAGCTCCAGCCCTCGGGCGGCGGCGCGTTCGCGCTCTGGGACGACGACGAGGACTGGCGCCGAGTCGAGGGTGCGCTGGACAGCGCACGAGCGCGCTTCGGCAACGCCACCATCACCCGTGCCCGCCATCTCGGCCGCGGAGACGGGCGCGGTGCACCCCGGCATCCGAAGGCGCATGGAACCGATTGACGGCGTGGTGGGCGTCCGAGTGGACTAGCGTTGACGCATGCCGAACATCGCAGTGGAACTAGGGAAGCTGGCCGCCGACTTCGGCGTGAAGAGCGCATACGGCGAGCCGCAGGACGTCGACGGCGCGAGCATCACGCCCGTCGCACTGACCGTGACCGGCTTCGGTGCCGGAACGGCGGATGCGGGCGAGGGCGGTGGGGGATACGGCGTATCCGTCCCGCTCGGCGTCTACGTGCGCCGTGAGGAGGGATTGCGGTTCGAGCCGAATCTCATCCCGTTGATCGTCGTGGCGATCCCGTTCGTCTGGGTCGCCGGACGTGCGCTCGCGCGTGTCATCCGTGCACTCAAGAAATAGTCCCGACCAGGTCACAGCAGCGCTGGATGCCGGGGCGACTCGCGTCGTGGCGGCGATCTCGGCCATCTCGGCCGCCAATCCGGTGGTCCTGATCGATGGACGAAGCGGGGCGGGCAAGACGACTCTCGCTCGCCTGGTCGCCGAGCGCTGGCCGGTGGCGGGCCGTCCTCAGTTGATCGCGATGGATTCCCTCTATCCGGGCTGGGATGGACTGGATGCCGGGACGCAGCGCGCTCTCGACGGCATCCTCCGTCCGCATGGCCGCGGGCGCATCGGAATCTGGCATCGCTGGGACTGGGAGCGCAGTGCGGATGCCGAGAGTCACGCCGTCGACCCGGCGCTGGGCATCATCCTCGAGGGGTGCGGAACGATCACCCCGCAGACCGCGCGGATCGCGGACGTGCGCGTCTGGGTGGAGTCGCCGGATGCGACGCGGAAACGGCGGGCGCTGCAGCGGGACGGTGACACCTACCGGCCGCATTGGGAGCAGTGGGCCGCGCAGGAGCAGATCCATCTCGACCGTGATGATCCGCGCGGACTCGCGAACGTCCTGGTGCTGATCCCGTGAACCGCTGTCGTCAGCCGAGTTCGTCGGCGGACTGGATGAGCCCCTCCAGGCGATAGCCGAGCCAGTCGTAGACGCCGCGGCGCGGGTCGTCCTCATCCAGCGCGTCCTCGTCGACGATTCCCAGCCGGGTCGCGAGCACGAGCCGCAGAGCGGTGAGCGTGCGCAGCCACGCGTCGAGTTCGGCATCCGGGATCAGGACGGCGACGGAGGCGAGTGCCGCCTGTTCGTCGAACAGGTCATGGTCATCGTCGAAGCCGGCCAATGCCGCGCGGACGATCGCCGCCTCGGCCAGTCGTCGGTCGAGCAGATCGTCACGGGTGGCCTCGGAGAAGGCGCGTGATGCGTCGGCATCCTCCGGGTAGGCGTCCGGTGCGAGCCGGGACACGGCCGGATCCGCAGCCTCCTCGGTCGCGTCGGCGGTGAGCATCTCCTGGAACTCATCCAGGAGATGGGCGAGGTGCAGGCCCTCGATCGTGGCGAGCTCGAGCCGGACGGTGCGGGCGGTCATTGCGGAGCCTTCCGGACAGTGGCCCATAGACCGTAGTCGTGCATCGCCTGGGCGTGCACCTCCATGGTCTCGCGCGGCCCGGTGGCGACGATCGCATGCCCGTCGTGGTGCACGGCGAGCATCAGCTGCGTGGCGCGATCCAGGGAGTAGCCGAAGTAGGTGCGGAAGACGCGCACGACATAACTCATGAGATTCACCGGGTCGTTCCACACCACCACCTGCCACGGCTCCAGGGGCGCCGCGGAGAGATGGATGCTCTCATCGACGTCGGGCGTCGCGATGGGCGAACTCATGCCCACCCCAATTCGTGCAGCTGGTCGTCGTCGATGCCGTAGAAATGCGCGATCTCGTGGACCAGAGTCGTATGGATCTCGTCGCGCAGATCGTCCTCCGTGTCGCACTGGTCGAGATGCGGCTCGCGGTACACGATGATCCGATCGGGCAGTTCACCGAGTCCGTACTGGCCGCGCTCGGTGAGAGCGAGACCGTCGTAGAGGCCGAGAAGGTCGAGGCTGCCGTCCTCAGGGCGGTCTTCGACTACGAAGACCACGTTGTCGAGGCCGTCGACCATCTCGTCGGGCAGCAGATCCAACTCGTCGACGACGAGCTGCTCGAAGTTCGCGGCATCCATTTCCATCGTCGTCAAGCCTAAGGTGCGACAGGGGTCAGTGGACGAACAGCAGCAGGGCGGCGACGGCGAGGAAGAGCGAGCCGAAGACGATGTTGAGGATGCGCTGACCCTGCGCGGTGCGGGTGAGCCGGCGGAACGGCTTCGCCGCGGCGGCGAAGAAGAACCACATCACGATCACGTCGACGACCACGACGGTCGTGATCAGGATCAGGTACTGGGGCAGCGCCGGCTGATCGAGGCGGATGAACTGCGGGATGAACGCGAGGAAGAAGACGATCGCCTTGGGATTGAGCAGGTTCACCCAGAAGCCGCGCCGCACCAGGGACCATCTGCTCTCCGGAGGACGCGGGATCCGATCGGCGTCGGTCTGCCCGGTCGGCTTCGCGAGGATCATCCGGATGCCGAGGTACACGAGATACGCCGCCCCGGTGTATCGGACGACGTCGAACAGCAGCGGCGACCGGGCGACGAGCAGACCGACGCCCGCGGCGACGACCACGACGTGCACGATCAGCGCGAGTTGCTGGCCGATCACGCCCCAGATGGCGCGGCGCCAGCCCTCGTTGAGGGCGTTCGACATCGTGTTGATGGCACCGGCGCCCGGCGTGAAGCTGATGATGACCGACGCGGCGAGCAGAGAGAGCCAGACGGTCAGCGACACCTGCTGATTCTAGGGTGCGCTGCCGGTGTTCTCCGAACCCGTGCGGCGGGGATCAGGAGTGCGGCGTGACGACTGCGCGGCCGCTCAGCTTGCCGTCGTGCAGGTCGTGGTAGGCCTGCAGCGCCTGGTCCATCGAATAGGTCTTCACCTGCGGTGTGATCTTGCCGGCGCGGTACAGCTCGACGACCTCGTACAGCTCCTCGATCGTGCCCCAGTAGGTGTTGGTGAGTTCGGCCTCGTACGGGTTCGCGTAGAAGTTCCAGTCGACGGGGCCGCCGGCCACGCCGACGACGGTGATCCGCCCGCGGCGGGCGACGACCTGCTGCGCCAATCGAATGGTCGGCGTGATGCCGACGAAGTCGAACACCGCGTCGACTCCCTGACCACCCGTGGCCTCACGGATGCGGTCCGCCTGCCCCTCGCCGCCTTCGATCGTCACGGCGCCGGCCTGCTCGGCCTCCGCCATCGCTTCCGGCTTCGTGTCGGTGGCGTAGACGGTCGCGCCGGTGATCGCCGTGAGGATCTGCACGGCGATCTGCCCGAGTCCGCCGAGGCCGATCACGAGTGCGGACTTGCCGCCGCCCTGCAGCTTCGGAAGGGCGAGCTTGATGGCGTGGTAGGGCGTGAGACCGGCGTCGGAGAGCGGGGCGGCGACGATCGGGTCGGCGTCGCCGAGCGGCACGAGGTTGCGAGCGGGCACCGTCATGTACTCGGCCATGCCGCCGTCGCGCCCGAGCCCGGTGGCCAGGTACGGCTGCGTGGCCGCGTTGTAGCAGTACGTGTCCTGCCCGCGCGAGCACGCCGGGCAGTGACCGCAGCCGATGGGTCCGTACGACAGGAATGCATCCCCGATCGACAGGCCGGTGACACCGTCGCCGAGTTCCTCGATCCACCCCGAGTTCTCGTGGCCGAGGGTGTAGCTCGGCGCGAGCTGCTGGCCCATGCTCTCGTCGAACTGCTCGAAGACGGCGACATCGGAATGGCAGGCGCCTGCGCCGGCGATCTTGAGGAGGACCTCACCAGGGCCGGGCGTGGGGCGGGGCACGTCGTCGATGGTCGGGAACGTCTTCCAGGCGGTGAATCGGACGGCTTTCACAATGCACTCCTCAGAATCGGCGACAGCTGTCCGACGATCCTATCGACCACCGGAAACGGGATCGAGGTGTTCACGACCGGAGGGAACCGGAGGTGAACACCTCGATGAGTGGGGTGGCTAACGGGGCTCGAACCCGCGACCCCCGCGACCACAACGCGGTGCTCTACCAACTGAGCTATAGCCACCATGCGCCCGCTGTCAGCAGGCAACCAGACGATTCTAATACACGTCCGAGGCCGCGAATGACACCTGGGTCAGATGTTCGCGGCGAATGCCGAGACGGTGGTGGTCGCGATGTCTCGCGCTTCGTCGCTGGACGGGCCGGGCTCGGGCACGAAGACGGCCTGGCGGTAGTAGCGAAGCTCGCGGATCGACTCCAGGATGTCGGCGAGCGCACGATGACCGCCGTCCTTCGCCGGTGCCTGGAAGAACACACGGGGGTACCAGCGGCGAGACAGCTCCTTGATGCTGGACACGTCGACGTTGCGGTAGTGCAGCCACTGATCGATCTGCGGCATGTATTTCGCGAGGAACATGCGGTCGGTGCCGATGGTGTTGCCGGCGAGGGGCGCCTTGCGCTCGAGCGGCACGAAGCGCTTGATGTAGGCGAGCGTCTGGGCTTCCGCTTCGGCCAGGCTGATACCGCCGGGGATCTCGTCGATCAGACCGGAGGTGCGGTGCATGTTGGTGACGAAGTCGTTCATGTTGGCAAGTGCCGCATCGCCGGGCTTGATCACGACTTGGAAGCCCGGATCGAGCGGTTGCAGCTCGAAATCGGTGACGACGACGGCGATCTCGACGAGCTCGTCGATCGCGAGATCGAGCCCCGTCATTTCGCAGTCGATCCAGACGAGTCGATCGTTCTCAGACGCAGTTGCCATACAGGCATCCTAATGAGCGCACAGACATCGGCCCCTCAGGCAGGATTCGAACCTGCGACCGGCGACTTAGAAGATCGATGCTCTTCCGCTGAGCTACTGAGGGTTGTCTACAAGACTACCGATATCCCGCTCGTGTGAAGTCTGCGCTGCTCGCCAGACTCGGGAATACTCGCGTCGCCGTTCCCGACACGCATCACGCGGACAGCCGCGACGGCCCTTGGCACCGCCACCATGTGGTGCGCGCCGTCGCCGGTCGTCGCTCGTGATCGCAGGGGCCGCTGTCGTTCCGCGTCGGTCGCCACGGGCGCAGCCTCACCTCAGATAGCGCAGCGTCTGGACGGCTTCGTCGGCTGTCCAGAACTCGCCGATGAGTCGGAACGCGCCGGACGCGAGGTGAAGACGCTCGGCGCGGTACCGCAGCCCCAGCGGCTCGGCCGCGATGCGGAGATGACCGAGGATGCGCCCGGAGGCGTCCTGCACACGCCACAGATGATCGCCCGCTCTGACGAGATGCTCGCGGTCGGAGGTCAGCGCCGGAGTGGCATAGGGAATGTCGGGAAGAGCGGTGATCGTGGTGGTGTGCATCGGTATCTCCTTTCGATATCGAACATATGACCGACCACCGACATCGACACCGGCGCGTGTCCGCTCGCCGTCGGGCAGTCGTTCTGCACAGCCGGCGTGCTCGGCTCAGTTCTCCACGGTTCCTGTGGAACTGCCCCGATCCGCCGCGCAGACGTCGGGTGAACGCGGCACGCTGTTGCGCAGCCGGGCTCGACCCGGGTTTCTTGAGGAGCAGGCATGAACGACACCATCACGATCATGGGATTCATCGGGAACGATCCTGGCGGCAACACCACGGCCGGCGGGGTGCCCGTCGTGAACTTCCGGGTCGGCAGCAGTCAGAGCCGGTACGACGCGAAGTCGCAGACGTGGATCGACACCGGGACGTAGTGTCAAATTACGCTGTGAATGCTCGCGTCCGACAGGTGCCGATAGTCTTCAGGCGTGGCCAGGATCTCGATGTCAATCCCAGGTGCGGTTATCACCGCCGAAATTGTCCGCGACCTGCGCGATGCTCTGAGGCCGTTCACGCTGCGTGAGTCCGAGGAGTGGCTCGAAGCCGATGATGAGCCAGGCGAGAACGACGTGTACAGCGTCAAGGACATCTACAACTACAAGGTGTCCGCACGTGAAGAGATAGATCGAGGCGGGACCATTTCGCTCGCCGAGTTCACTGTTACGTCAGCGGATGGCGTCGAGTACCACTGGGAAGAGGATGACGGTGCCCCGCTGGAGTACCTGGCAGACGCCCTCAACGCTCACGTCGTCCTAGACAATTCGTCCGCGTTTCTCCGGGTCGAGATCTCGATTGATCCGTTTCAGGCGCGCGTCGTTATAGATAACGCCTACGGCCTGTTCATCTCGCGCGCGGACCGGACGGGATTTGAGATTACTCGAATCGCCGACATCGTGAAGAAGTTGATCCCCGAGCGGGCGGTCCCATTGCACATAGCGCCGCAACTTCAGCCGTTCCGCGTATTCATCGGTCACGGCGGCGATCGTAAGTGGGAGGCGGTGCGCGAGTTCATTCGCGAGGCCGGATACGCGGTGGAAGCCTTCGAGACCTCACCGCGCGCCGGACAGATGACACTGGCCGTGGTTGAGCGCATGATCTCGGACGCCACTGTTGCTGTCATTGTGATGACCGGAGCGGATGCCCTCGCCGATGGCCGCAAGATGGCCAGACAGAACGTCGTCCACGAGCTTGGCTTTGCGCAGGGGCGCCTCGGAGTCGATAACACGATCGTCTTGCTCGAGGACGGCACAGAGGAGTTTACGAACATCGCCGGGCTGACGCAGATCCGGTTCAACAACGGCGAGATTCACACGACGAAGGATCACGTACTTGCGGCGCTTGCGAACAAGGTTCGCGACCGGGCGGGGTAGTGCAATCAGCCTCGCTAGAGTGGGGGCGTGATTGAGAATGGCGCCGCCTTCGCGACCGTGACGGCGCAGATCTTTCCAGTCCTGATGCTGACGCTTGTAGTCGAGTGGCGCGCCCGTGCACGTTGGATGACGGGCAAGCGGCGAGTGAACGTCAATCGAGGCCTTCGATGGTGGACTGCGCTGGTCTACGCTGCCTGCGCGATATCGCTGTTTGTCGGATTCCACGTCGCCCTGACAGGCGTAATCGAGGGTGAACTCTCACCTGTCGGCGCATTGGTGATCTACGCGACGATGCTCCTGGCCGTCTTGCTCCTGTTTCTAAACCCAATGATCTCGATCGCCGTAGGTCTCTCGTTCGACTCTGCTCCGCGACTCATTCTGGCCTTCCCACTTAGTAAACCTGCGCGCGCACTCCGGCGCAGAGCGCGCGAACAAGACTGGGCACGCAGTGTTCTTCGCCGACGCAGCTCCGATCGGCTTACGGCACGCGGCGAGATAGCGGCGGCATACATCGAGCTGTACAAGCGCCTGCCCGCATATGGTCCACCGCTCTCATTCAAGACGCGCACAATACTGGCCGGCTACGAGCGCAGCCTCGAGGCGGCCCAAGATTCGCTCAATGAATGGCAGCGCGACGCCGACGACCTCGCCGCGAGCATCGCGACAACAACCGACACCGAATTGCGCAGGATGATTGAGGCTCAGATCGACGAGCAGTTCGACGTCCGCGCACACGTGCGGGCGCAGCTTTTCTAACTCACGCGGCGCTTCGCGAAGCGCGAGTGACATTGTGCGCGCCGACCGATCCAGCCAGCGCTGCGCCGGGGAGGATCACGGTGAGGCCATCGGCGATCAGGCGTGCGAGGAGTTGCGCGCTCGAGGCGGACAGATCGACCACGGCGGGCCCAGCGACCTCGGTCACCTGATCGGGCGCGCTCTGGACGGTCTGTGCAGTCAGAGCGCCTGCGGGAGCCATCGTGAGCGGGTCCGGGCTGAAGTCCGCTGCCATGCCAGCGAGGCCGTCGAGCGACTTGGCGAACATGCCGCGGTTGCCGTCGAGACCTCCCACGAGGCCCTGCACGAGATTCTTGCCGTAACCGGCGAACAGGCGTGAGGGCGAGTGGATGCCGAGGAACTCGAGGAAGCCGCCGATCGCATCCTGTGCGATGTCGAGCAGTGCTGAGCCGACCGAGGATGCGGCATCCCAGAGACCCTTGACCAGACCGCCGATGAGATCGACGCCTGCTTGCACGAGGTCGGGGATCATGTCGATGAGCGCGCCGACGATCTCGGGTAGCAGGGCGAAGATCGCGTCCAGAAGTGGGCCGATGATCTTCGGGACTGCTTCTACGAGGGCGAGGAACAGGGTGATAGCCGCGTCGATGAGTTCGGGGATGAGTCCGAGAAGCGACTCGATGACGACGGGCAGGAGGTCGATGACGGCAGTGATGAGCTGCGGGAGGATGATCGGCAGTGAGTCGACCAGCGCCATGAAGAGATCGATTGCGGCCTCAAGGATCTTGGGCAGCATCGAGACGATCGTTTCGACCAGCTTGGGCAGGGTCTCGATGATCGCGTCAACAAGCGGCGGGAGGATCAGCGGGATCGCGTCGACAAGCATCGTGAACAGTTGGACTGCGGCATCCAAGATGGCCGGGATCATGCCCAGCACGCTCTCTAGGAGCGCGGGCAGCATCCCGAGAATCTGAGTCAGGAGCTGCGGGAGGATCGTGACGACGGCCTGAATCAGCGATTGGAAGAGGGTGATCGCGGCGGCCAGAAGCGCCGGGATCATGCCGATCAGGGTTGTGGCCAGTTGCGGGATCAGTCCTACGACCGTGGCGATGAGCTGCGGGAGAACCGTGACAATGGACTGCACCAAGGCCAGGAAGAGTTGCACGCCGGCCAGGAGCAATGCCGGGGCGGCGGCGGTGATCGCCGGGACGATCAGCGCGAGTGAGGTGGTCAGGCTGGTCGCGATCGTCTGCACGATGCCGGGGAGAGCGGCGGCGATGCCTTCGATGATCCCCGGCATCGCGTCCAGCAGGCCGGTGATCATTTGGTCGCGTGCGGCGAACATCTTCGGGATCGCACGCGTCAGGAAACCCGCAAGGTCGAGATCTCCGAGCGAGGCCTCGCCGTTGATGATCGAGAAGATGAAGTCCGCGAAGCTGTTCGATGCGTCCGTCAGCCAGCCGGTGAAGGCTTGGAATGCGGCGGACTCCTGCACCTGATTGATGAGCGAGCCGAGGGCAGCAGTGACTGCGGTAACGGCGGGGAGCAGCGAGGTGCCGAGGGTGGCGTAAAGGTTCTCGGTGCCGGCGGCGAGGCGTTGCTGTGAGCCTGCGAGTGTGGTCGACTCGCGCGAGAATGCGCCCTGCGCATCGGCGGTCTGGTCGTAGAGCAGTGCGAGCGTCGCCGTGAGCTTGGCGTTCTTCTCGGCCTCGCCTGACAGGCCGTTGAGACCCATCTCGGCGAGCCTCGCCTTGACTGCGGCTTCGTTGATCGATACGCCGTAGCGCTCGATCGGGTCGCGCTCGCCGCGGAGCAGGGAAGAGAGAGCGCCGACTGCATCGGCGGTCGAGCCGCCGAACTGTGCTGCGAGATCCGCGCCGAGTCCGATGAGATCGTTCGTCTGCCCGCCGAGCTTCACTTGCTCGACGCCCATATTCTTGAGCTGAGATCCCAGGGTGGTCGCGAGACCGGCGTACTCGCTCTTGGCCAGGCCGACGCTGGATGCGGCGCCGTTCGCCCATTCAGTCATCTGGCCGGTGCTGTCCTTGAATACCGAGGACATCGCGCCCATGGCCTGTTCGAGGCTCGAGGCGCTGGATACGGCCTTGATGCCGATGCCCGCTGCGGCCACGCCGACCGCTGCGAGCGCGCCGACCGCGACCTTGGCGCCGGTGGCGGCGGCCTTGCCGAGTCCGCCGAGTGCGCCGCTCGCGTCCTTCAGGCCGCTACTGAGCTTCTTGGTGTCGGCGAGGACACTGATGACGATGTTCTGACCGGCCACGGGGTTACTCCTGGGAGGTGAGGCCTGCCCGGCGCGAGTAACCGGGCAGGCGGCTTAGTTGCGCTTCGACTGGCGGCGAGCCTCGGTGAGGATCGCCTCGCGCTCGGCGACGGTCATCGACCAGTAGTCGGCGGGGCGCCAGTGGAAGCCGACGACGAATGAGGCCAGATCTCGCAGGCGCTCTTCCGTCACGTCATCCATCGAGGTCAGGCGGTTTCGGCGGGCGCCTCGGCGTCGAGGTCAGTGCCGTCCGAGACGTTGAGATCTCCGAGTGCGGCGGTGATCTCGGAGATCTCCTTGAGGGTGAGATCCTGCGCCTGATTCCACGTGTATGTACCGTCCTCGCGGAGTCGGAACGTGTACGCGATCGCGGCGAGCACGAGACCCTTGGGGCGGTCATCGTCGCCGAGCGCGGCGAAACCCTGGCCGGAGAGGCGCTCGATCTGGGAGACCTCGCGCATGGTCAGAGAGTTGAAGTCGTACTTGGGAGCGGTGGCCTTGGCCATGGTGTTACTCGCTTTCTTCGGTGGTGCGGTTAGAGGTTGTTGGACTTGAGAATCTGGGAGACGCCCTGATCGAGGGCGCGGAAGACATCGGTGCGCTTGCGCTGCAGGGCGTCGCTGAGGAACGGCTGCGGGGCGATCCGGCGCGCTGGCCAGCCGTAGTGGATGACGCCCGCGTACGGCGCTCTGGCGCCGCCTGCGCGGACTACGGCCTTCGTCTTGCCTCGGCCAGCGCGGAGCGTGCCGGCGAGGTTGCCGGAGCGCCGAGGCGGGGCGGCGGCGTTGACGACGATCAGGCCGAGGGCGTGCATGAGATCGCGCATGTCCTGCGCGTCTGCGCCTGCCTGCTCGAGTGAGCGGATCGCCTTGCGCAGACCTTCGACGCGGATGCGCCCGCCAGGGGTGATGCGGTCGATGTCGCTCATGCGATCACCTCGAGCGGTTCCTCGAGCACAGGCCAGGAGAACTCAAACAGGAAGTGCCTGTCACGGGCCGATCCGCCGAGTTCAGGCTTCGGGCCGATGATGACTTCGCCCGTGTAGTGCGGGCGCTGTGCGCTCGGCGTCACATTGCCGAGCGGTCGGATCGTGAAGGCGACAGTCTCGCCGGAGTGCGCACGGGCGTAGCGGTAGAGGCTGCCGGTATCGAGCGACTGATATGCGGCGCCGCGGAGTATCCAACTCGACTCGGGGAACGGGTCTCCGAGTCCGTAGTCGTCGCTCGGCGTCGGCGTGAGCCGGTATTCGAGCAGCTCGACTGCACGCTCAAGGCCGTCGAGGGTGATCGACGGTCGAGAGCGTGAGCCGAGCCGCTGGAAACTCACGGGGTGGCGACCGTCACCTTGGTCGGCTCGCCGTCGCACTCCCATTCGAATTCGAACTCGTAGCCTGCCGAGCCGACCTCGCCACCGAGCGAAGGCTTGCGCCCGATGTAGACGTGTCCGACGAAGTGCGGCTGAGTCTCGCTCGGGATCGCGTTGCCGTGAACGGCGTAGGTGTAGGGCACGCGCTGGCCGGAGTTCTCCCAGACGTACGACCAGAAGGATGCTGCGTCGGTCGACTGGATCGCGTTGCCGGCGAGCAGCCACTTGGCGGCGCCGTCAGCGACCTCGCCGAAGGTCGGGTCATCCGGCTCATCCGACTGCAGCGTGAGGCCGCGAACGTCCTGCCAGACCTCCGTACCAGGAGTGCCGAGGGTGAGGGCAAGGCGCTTGCCCTTGATGCGGGTGGAAGTCATGAGATTGTGTCCAATCGCTAGGAGGTGATGGTGGTTTGAATGCCGAGGATCGCGACGGGGAACTTGCCGCCCGAGGCGGGCTCCCACTGGTCGATCTGGACGTCTTCGAGCAGCCATTCGTCGGCGTCGAGGATCGCGATCGCCTCGGCGATGCGGGCGTCCAGCGTGTCTGTGAGCGCCGCGTTGTTTGTTGCCGTGCCAGCGACAAGCCACACATCGAGGCGGAGCGTGCGCGAGCCGCCGAAAGTGTCGGCTGCGGCGAGGTACGGGGAACCGGGGACGACCATGGCCAGGGGCGGCTTCGGGTCGCTCGGTACGTGCGTGGCGGCGCGTACTCCGCCCGCGTTGAGCAGATCGGCGACCGCCTTGCGCTCTTCGGCGAGGTTCACGGGGTTCCCCCATCGAGACCAGAGGCCGGGACCGTGCTCGGCATTCGGCTGATCCCTCGGCCTACGAAGGCCGCGAGCAACGGGTACGCGGCGACCATGGGGTCACGTGCGATACGGATCGCGGCGCCGGTGTCCGGCGAGGCGAACTGCGAGACGCCGTTCTTCGTGTCGCGGCGGTGGAACAGTTCAGCGCCGACTTCGAGCGTTGCGCGCTCGAGGATGGCGGCGGGGACGCTGACCGCGCCGACGTGCTGAGCGACAAGCGCAGCGGCCTGCGCCCAGCACGCGCCCGCGAACGCCTCTTCCGAGGGCGAATGCGGTATGCCCTCGGTCGAGATGTAGGCGAGCAGATCGGCGGCGGACATGCTTACGCGGCTGCCAGCTTGACGGGGACGACTGCGGCGGGGATCTCCGCTGCGACGGCGCCGTACCGGTAGACCGCGAAGGCCTTGCTGAGGTTGACGATGTTCTCATCGGTCAGCGAGACCAGTGCGGAATCGTAGGCGCGGATCGCGCGCCCGTTGACGAACACTGCCGAGTCGCCGGTCTGGCCGGAGTCGAGGCGGACCGGGATACCCGCGAAGTCTCCTGCGAGGCCGGGGAGATCCAGCGTGCCGGAGTTGTTCTTCTCGCCGACGCGGAAGACGCGCTCGCCGGCGACGGTGAGGGAGCGGAGCTTCTTGAAGACGGTGCCGGACACGATGAGCGCCTCAGGCGTGAGGTTCTCGACCTCAAACTTGAGCGCGGCATCGATGAGCGCGTCCTCCCAGTTGCCAGCGGTGCCAGCGGCCAGGGTTGCACCGAGGGTGACGACGCCGGCATCTGCGGCGATCGCGCGGCGAGCCGTGACCAGCGAGTTGAACGCCGTGCGCAGCACGGCCTTCTTGCGGGCGCCTGCGGCGGTGGCGAGCGCCTCGAGCGAGGTGTTCAAGACGCTGACGCTCGAGCGCTCGATACTCTGGCGGGTCAGCTCCGTGCCGCCCGCGTAGGTCTTGACGGGCGCCGTGCGGGACGTGATCCCGACCTTGCCGAACGTGATGTCATCGCCCTCGGCGGCCTGCTCGGTCACGTCGATCGAGTTGGATGCGATCTCGGCGAACTCGATCGAGTTGCCCGAGGCAGGAAGCGTGCCGGTGCTGAAAGTGTCGGCCAGGACGCCGGAGGACGCATCGAAGATGCGGACCAGATTGACGATGCCCTCGGGCTTGACGATGGCATCCGCCGAGGTGCCGCCCGTATAGGCGCGCTCTTCGTAGAGCGCCTCATAGGCGCGGATCGTGGACTCATCGCCCGAGGCGATGGCCTTGAGGATCTCGCCAGCGCTGCGAGTGTCGGCGCTCGGTGCGTCGTCCTCGCGAACGTTCAGCGTCGAGACCTTGCGATCGATCTCATCGATGGCCGCGCGGATCTCGGTGATCTCGGCGGCGGTGTTGTCAGTCTCAGGCATGGTTGCCCTTTCTGTGATGGTGATGGAGGTATCCGCCGAGCGGACATCGGTGATGAGTGCGTCTCGGCCATAGGCGCCGAACGGCACAAGCGAGACCTCGCGAGCTTCGACGCGGGTTCGCGTGATGTCGCCGGTTTCGTCGTCTTCGCGGTGCTCAATCGGCAGGAAACCGATCGAGAGTTCATCGATCACGCCGTCACGGAGCAGCGTGTGAGCCTCGCGACCTCGCTCGGTGTCGGAGAGCTTGCCGGTGATCTCCCAGCCGCCATCGGTGTCACGCTCAGCGGTAACGACGCCGATCGGCTCGGAGTGGCGCCAGTAGACCAGGACGCGGCCAGAGGCGGGCAGAGAAACCGAGCCGCGCTCAAAGCTCTCCCGGTAGAGGCCTGCGATGTCCACGGGCGTATCCCACGGCACCGCGAGACCTGTGAAGGTACGCTCGACGGGATCTTCCGCGGCGCGAACGGTAAACGCGCGAGTTTCGAGGTTGATTGCTCGGGAGCGAGGCGCGTAGTCGTTGATCGGCGTCAGGAGAGTCATGCCGCGGCCTTCTGTGCAGGGCGTGCCGGCGGCACGCGATCGTCAATGCCCGAGATCTCAGGCAGGTTCTCGATCTCGCGGACCTCGCTCGGCAGCATCCAGCCGGCGCTGATCGCGGCGGCGTGCGCTTCGTAGCGGCCAGCGGTATCGAGCCGGAGCAGCGCTTCAGGGTTGAACCGGGCACGCTGGCCACGGGGGAGCAGATCGGTGAAGGCGTCTTCAATCTCGGCGATGTCGTCCGCGAGGCCGAACTTGATGAAGCCGAGCCACTCCTGCGAGATGTTCGCGTAAGTCAGCGCCGAGCCGTCGATGCCGGAGAGCATGAGCGATGCGGGGACGCCGAACAGGCGCGCGATCGCGATCACGCTGAAGCGCTGCGACTCGAGGAACTGTGCGTCAGCGGGGGAGAGGTAGACGCTCTGATAGCTCAGTCCCTGGCCGAGGACGGCGATGCCCTGGCGACCGCCATGCGTCTGCTCCCAGTTCGCCTTGGCCGCGGTTGCCTCGGCGTCGGTGAGCGGGAAATTGGCAGAGAGAACGCCCGAGGGGACATCGCTCGACGTGACGATCTTCGAGGCGTAGTCGCGGAGGTCGATGGCGCCGCGAAGCTCAGCGCGCGCCGACTGAATCGGACCGAGGCCATACGGAGAGCCGGGGACGCGCAACTTCGACAGATGCTTGATGTCCTCGCGCTTGAGGTCGTAGCCGCCATACGTGTAGCCGACGACGCGACCGGCGGCGGTCGTGCGGATAGTCACGTCATGCGGATTGAGCACTTCGAGCGTCTTGACGGTGCCCTGCTCATCGCGGCGGATGCGCCAGTACGCATTACCGGCCAGCGAGAGGCTCACGGCGGTCTGCTCGATAAACGCTCGGTACGAGGTATCGACATCGGGGCGACGGAGCAGCGAAGGCGTGTCGATCGTGACGCCCGCCCGCTCGACATCGATCGATAGTTGGCAGAGCGCGGCCACGCGGATCGATACGGCACGGTAGACGGCGCCGAGTGTCAGGGCGTCAGTCGGCGAAACTTCGGCGGCACTGGTCGAGCGCGAGGGGATCGACAGCGGTTCGCTTACCGGCGGTTCCTCGCGCTTGAGGAAACTGACCAGATTGCCGATGAGACCCAAAGGACTACTCTCGCTCGATTGCTAGCATGCTATGTATCTAATCAATCGAGAGTCCGAATGGGTTTCCGTTACAAGGTCTAGAAGACCTGCCCGCCAATCGATGCCGGCGCGATGTCCAGCGCCAGCGCGCCGAGCGCGGTGGCTTTGAGCGCGTCGATCTCGGTTGCCGAGTCGGCGCGGGAGATCGTGAACGCCTCGCCGACGTTCTTGCGCGTGGCGCGCTGGATCTGCACGGCGCGCAGCGGATCGCCACCTTGGATCAGTTTGCCCGTGGCGATGAGTCGATAGAGCATCGCGGCGGCGCTGATGGCGTCGGCGTAGCTGCCGGTCATTGTCGGAATGCCGCGCTCTGCGAGGCGTTTCCCGAGGGCGCGAAGCGTGTTGCCGTCGACTGCGATCGTCGCGGGCCGGTAGCGCCAGAGATGGATGCAGAGCGCGAGCAGTCGCTCGATCGACGGGGCGCGGAGTGAGGCGACAAGCTCGGAGTGCGTCGAGCCATCCTCGGCGCGCGCGGTGGCCACGATGGAAGCGAAACCGAGACCAGGTGTCGCGTCGACGCTGAACACGAGACGTGCGCCGCGAGGGAAGACGCTCTCAGGTCGACGCGCTGCCTTGATCCAGAGCGCGGGCTCGATGAACGGCGCTCGGGTCGACGTGAGGAATCGATTGAGGTGATAGCGCACGGCGTCAGTCGGCGGCTTGGTGCGGACCAGTGTGATGAGCGCCTCAAGGTCTGTGCGGCCACTAGCAACGGCTGGATTCGCCATCGCGAGCCAGCGCCCGAGCGTTTCGTCATCGTCCGGTACGCGCGCCTCTGGCGCTTCCCAGGCGGCGAAGAATACGCGGGCGGCGCCGTCATCCTGAATCGCCTGCTCGCCGAGCTTGTAGAGGTCAAGCAGAAGCTCACTGTCACTATCGCCGGCAGTGGTGATGCCGACCACGATGCAATCCGGGCGCCCGCCCGTGCCGGAGACCAGATCACCCCAGAGCACGCGGCGCAGGAGGTGCAGCTCATCGACAAGGCCGAGGTCGATCGGCAGGCCCTGCAGGGCGGCACTCTTCGCTGCCTTGAGTTCGTAGCGGCCACCTTCGGAAGTCTGTAGGCCGCGTGTCTCGGTAGTGCGCGTGAAGCGCTTAGAGAGCGCCGGATTGCCGTTGACGGCCTGCATAGCGCGCCGGTAGACCAAGCCTGCCTGCTCGGCGCTGGACGCGATGCCGATGACAAGCGCAGTCGGCTTCGAGATCAGGCGCCAGAGGCCGAGCGCTGCCGCGATCTCGGTCTTGCCGTTCTGTCTGCCGAGCGAAATGACGGCTTGCTGCCAGCGCAGTCTGCCCGCGCGCGGGTGGCCTTCAGGGAAGACTTCGAGCACGGCGCGGATGAGTTGGATCTGCCAGTCCTCGAGCGCATACCCGAACGCCATCGACCAGGCGACCACGAAGACCTTCGCGTATCGATCGAAGGCGCTTTCAAAGTCGGGGGCGAGCGGCTCGGTGTATCGCGGCGGTGGCCACGGAGCTATGTCGGGATATGGCGGCATTGCCTTCACGCTGCGCCCGCCGCTCGGAGCGCGGCCTCGAGCGGATCCTCGGCACCCGACTCGCTCGGCGCGAGCTTGGAGAGGTTGCGGTACGTCAGGCCGAACTGAGCGACCAGTGCGGGCGTGAGGTCACCGGTGTCCAGCGCCTCGGCGAGCTTGCGGAGTGTGACCAGGGCGGGCATATGGGGCGCTCCGAGCCATGGCGCGGACGTTTCGAACTCAGCCACGGATTCACTGAAGGTCTCTGCGGTGCTATCGGTCATGATGTGGGGCGTTCTCCCGGATATTTCGGGCCTGTCGGTGAAGAGAGGAGGTGGGGCGGGGTGATCTGTGCTCGCCCTCTAAAAAGAGCGAGATCATGCAGCTCCCGCCAGCCAGTCGGGATTGAGCCAGTCGACGCGGATCATGGTCTTGTCGCTCTTGATGCCGTTACATCGCCTGCATGCCGCGAGCAGATTGGATCGCTCATCGCGTCCGCCTGCTGCCTTCGGGTTGATGTGATCCGCAGTGGCGTCGTGCTCGGGTCGCGGATCGTCTTCGTGCAGGTCGTTGCCGCAGTACTGGCACGTCCAGTTGTCGCGCTCGAGCACCTCGCGCCTGAGCCTCTGCCAGGCGGCGCCTCGGGATGAGTGGTTACTCACGCTGCCTGCCTCTCACGGCGCTCGGCTTGGTAGTGCGTCATGCAGAGGCCTCGGGCGTGCGGGCGTGCCGTGCATCCTGTAGCCGTGCAGGAGGTGGCCAGTGTTGGCCTGCCGCCATAGGGGATGAGCGGCTCATCGCTGTAGGTATCGGCGTCCAGGCGTGCGCCGGGGTGCTGTTCACGGTGCTCCTTGGCATAGGCCTTCGCTTCGTCGATGTCGAGCCACGGGCCGTAGACGCGCGTGCAGCGCTCGCATGAGACGACTGCGGTGACTCCTGACCAGTCGATCCAGACGACGCCAGGCGGGCGCTTGCGAGTGGTCACGCGGCAGCATCCTTGAGCCACGTGCTCACGGCTCTGGCGCTGACGCCGAGCGCGCTTGCGATCGCGGTGAGCGTCTCGCCCTGCTCGCGCATCGCGATTGCCTGCGCGCCGAGTCTCTCCCGCTTGGAGTTCCTCTTCCCGGGCGCCGCCATCGCGCGCAATGTCTCGCGGTCGACTGGCTTCGGCTCCTTGCCAAGTGGTGTCAGGTGATGAGTAAGCGCCGTGTGTGCGTGCACGGCCAGCTCGATGCGGGCGTCCCCGTTGCGCTCAGGCCCGACGCCGATGAACGTGCGACCGCAGACGCAGACGGCCACTGATGTAATGCCGGAGTCATCCAGCAATGTCAGTTTGTGCTCTGTGCGTGCCATCCAATAAGTCCAGCACAATCGGCATTGCTTAAACCGGAGAGAATGTTATTCGAGCCTGTAACGCTTTTATAGGTTCACGACGACGCACTTCACGTCACACTGTCACACTAAAGATGTGACGTGGGTGTCGCCAAGTTTGGCGACATGCCGTTTTGTCGCATGATTCCGGGGGAGTTGGCCGAAGGATTGCGACATCGCGACACTTGCGAGCGTCGGGGTTTACATATTCGTACCGCTTTCCCCGGGACGTGCGCGGTACGAATATGTACATTCTCGCGGCGGGCGTTTTAAGTACTCCCGGATGCCTTAGCGTGGATCGAGTAAAGGGATACTGAAGCAGTACGCGAGAAAGTGAATAACCACAATGTTGAAGAATGGCGAAAACGTCACACTCATCCCGGTCGATCCCCGCGCATGGTGGACGATCGAGGGCATCGTCATCGAGGATGACGGCGCGGACGTGCGCATCTCATACGCGTTCAAGGGGCGCGCCAGGCAGGCCGTCGTCCCGTGGGCGCAGATCGCCAAGGTCGACGTGCACGAGGTCGCAGCATGAGTGCGCCCGTGTTTGACCGTGAGATCATCGCCGGTCTGCACCTCTGGTCGATGGACGGCAACCTGTTCATCCTGCAACGCGACGATTCGCCCGAGCTGATCGCACTGGACGAAACCGAATGCGCCAAGCTGGCCGAGGTGGCCACGCTCGCGGCCTCGCGGCGACGGCGCAGCGAAGAGCTGCGCGAACTCCTAGCCGAGATCAACTCGCCCGCCTACGACGAAGCGCGCCTGCGCGAGATGCGCCAGGCGGGCTGGGACAAGATCTTCTCGACGGCAGCCGCTGAGCTTCGCGCGCGCTGGGAAAGCCGCGCTTCGGGAGCGGCGGCTTGACCGCTGAGAGCGCCGCGCAGGATCCGATGATGAAGGCGCAGCGCCTTGCCGCGCAGGGCGTCGAGGTCTTCCCGATCCACGTGAGCGCCGATGAGGCTGGCCGGTGGCGCAAGGTGCCGCTGACGGCGCGCGGACATCTTGACGCGAGCGCCGATCCTCAGGCGGTCGCGGATATGTTCTTCGCGGCGCCGACCGCGAACGCCGTAGGCGTGCCGACAGGCGCGAACGGCATCCTGGTCGTGGACATCGATAGGCATCCGGGCGGCGCTGACGGCTTCGAGAGCATCCACTCCGCAGGCGTCGAATTGCCGCAAACCTGGTCGCATGCCTCGGTGAGCGGCACGGGCGCGCACGCGGTCTACGCGGCGCCTGCGGCCGATGTGACCAGCGGCGCAGTGCTGCCCGGTGTCGATGTGAAGGCGGGGTCATCCTGGGTGGCGTGGACGGGGGAAGTTCCTGAGCAGTGGTCGTTCACGCCCGCGCCGGCATGGTCAGTACGGCGCCCGGTTGCGCGGTCGGCGGCGGCGGGCGTCGAGGTCGCCGAGTGGCTCGCGGGCAATCCGGGGGAGCCGGACACGCGCTTGCTCGAGGCGCTGGCCGCGCTGCCCGTTCACGGCGCTCCCGAGTGGCGCAATGACAACCTTCTCCCGCTCGCGCTCCCGCTGGTCAGGGCGGCGCAGTTCAGCCGGGGCGGCGCGCAGGCGCGAGAGCAGTTCATCACGCGCTATGCGGCGGGGGACTGGTCTACCGATGAGAATCGCGCCGCCGCCGCTCGAGCCTTTGACAAGGCGATCGAGATCGCCGGGCAGCGCAGTGCGAACCTTGACGCGCCCGTGATCTTGGACGACCAGGTGACAAGCGTCGCCGAGCGCAAAGCGCCGTTCGCCGTGCTCACGCGATCCGATCTGCGGAATCGGCCACGCCCTGAATGGCTGATCGACGGTCTCCTACAGGGCGCCGGCGTTGTCGTACTCGCCGGTGAAGGTGGCCTCGGTAAGACCTTCCTTGCGCTCGATTGGGCATGCCGGATCGCCACGGGGGAGCGGTGGGAGGATCGCGCGGTCAAGCATGGCCGAGTGCTGTACGTCGTCGGCGAAGGCGCGGAGTACTTCGAGCAGCGCCTTACATCGTGGGAGCAGTTCAACGCGCGCGACGTACCTGAGGACCGCTTGCTCTTCGTGGAAGAAGGGTTCAGCCTGTCCGAGGCCGAGACAGTCGACTACATGCGCGAGGTCGTGCTCGAGCGCGAGCTTGATCTTGTCGTGCTCGACACACTCTCGCAGTTGTCGGTGATCGAGTCCGAGAACGACAATGCGCAGCTCGCGGCGGTTATGCGCCAGGCGCGTGCGATTCGACAGGCTCGCCCCGGTTGCTCGGTGCTCATCATTCATCACGTCAACAAGGGATCGGGCGCCGTGCGCGGTGCAAGCGCGATCCGCGACAACGCGGATACGGTCATCGTCGCGAAGGCCAAAACCGGTGACTCATTCCTGCTCTCGACCTCGAGCCAGGACAACGGCAAGAGCAAGAATGCCGAGCCTCTGGTCGAAGGCGGGTTCTTCCTTCGGAGCCTCGGCGGCTCGGCGGTGGTCGATCGTGAGCGCGTGGCGAGTCCTGACGCGCAGGCGATCGAGCAGGCGCTCGAGGACGGACGATCGCACTCCGTCACGGAGATCCTGCTCATCCTCGGAGACTCTTCCGAGGGTGCTCGGCGCAGGGTGCAGCGCAAGCTTGCGGCGCTCGCCGAGGCAGGCGAAGTGACTTCCGAAGGCCATGGTCGCGGCAAGCTGTATCGAGTCATCCCGTCGCTCGCGCAAGCGGCTTAAGAAGGTCAACGAGAGCAGTCCCCGCTTGGGGGTGATTTCGGTCGGCTCTCGATGTCGGGGGTGGCGATTACAGTGAGATCCCTAACGCCGGAAGGGGCAAACCAATTGACTGAAGACACCGCGCAGGAATCTCACGAAGCTGATGATGAAGTTACGCTCGCTGACGCCAGGCCGAAAGACTGGATGCTCGAGGCGCTTGCAAGGATCTACGGCGGCGCGGACGGTAAGTCGAGTCTTGGGCTTACGATCCAGAGCAACGGTGCAACGATCAGCGGGATGATGATCACTACCGAAGCGTTTCTGACGATCCTTGGAGCACAGTTCAAAACGGCCGGCACGGACGCACTCGAGCCGCTCTTGAAGCGCTGGGCTGAAGACATGGCTGAGTTTGACGCTACAAACGAGAAGCTGGCGGAGCAGGGGAAGAACGTTCCTGCGCGCCAGTACATCCATATGCGCGATGTGCGCGTTTTCTCAGGTAGCGCGACGATCGAACTCGCGATATGGCGCGGGACGCTGGCCGACGTGACAGGCTGGTCGCTCGGGATCTCGGCGCGAGACTAGTGACTACGCACGGAAGCGCCCCGGTAGAGATACCGGGGCGCTTCCGTGCGTAGAGCTGCGCGGCGCTAGATCTCCCAGCCCATACCGCGAAGATCGTCCGCGAAGCGCTCACCCGTGCGCTGGGAGGTGTTGCCGGTGCGGCGGAGTTCCTGCAGCACCTCGAGCGGCAGACCGAGCGGGCCAGCCTCGGCCTCGAGGCGGTCAGCGAGGTCGAGTACGGCGCGGCCATAACCCGTGTGATAGCCGACCAAGTAGAGCCACTGCTCGGCCTGTTCGATCTCTTCCATGCTCGCATCGATCGCACGCGAGCCGAACCGGAACTTGCGCTCTTCGCCCTCAGTCATGCGAACTGTCCTTCGAGCGCGGCCAGGTCCGTGATCTTTGCGAACGCGTCTGCCTCGCGTGCCGCGTTCGGCGACATCGGACCCGCGGCGCGGTGCCGCCCGAGCGCCTCGGCTGCGATCCGTAGCCAAGCGTGCCTGACGAAGTTCTCGGCGTTGTCGTAGGTGTTCATCGGTCGTTCCTGCTCTCTCAGAATGCGGTCGTGGGATCGATAGTGGATTGGTCATAGGTGAAGCGCCCTGGGTGTTCCTCGGTGGCGAACGCCGTGCGGATGTCCTGGCTGAGTCCTCGCAAGAGGCGACGGCGAGCGGCCACGTCGATGCTGTGCCAGTACTCGAGCCAGGGTTCACGCAGTGCGGGAAGGTACCCGACCGAGGACACGTCGTCGCCCCATCCATCGACGAACTGCCGCGCGACGGCGACAGCGCCCGCAGAGTCGTTCGCGGCGAGCAGAGTGTCCAGCCGTTCTTGGCCGGAGGCGATCGCGGCCTTGAGCGTGGCGGACTCGCGCGCGAGGTGGTCGAGATCTCCGATGCCGTCAATGTAGGCGGCGGTCACTCGCTCGAGGCGCATCTTGTCGTCCGCGATCCGCAACTGCAAAGCGGCAACTTCAGGTCGGGCGTCGGCATAATCCTCAGGCTGTTGCCCGATTAGGAGCCAAAGGGCGCCGAGGCCGAGTTGCTCTTCGGCAATGTGCGCGGCTACGGACGGATGCGGCCCAGGCTCATAGGAAGCGTCAGCGCACTTCACGTACCGATGCCCGCGTGAGTTCGCGAGCCTCATCTGTCCACCACAGACACCACAGGTCACCAACTGCAGGGCGGTGCTCTTGAGTGGCTCGGGCCCGCGCTTCGGCTTGCGCGCTGGGTTCGCGAATATCGCGAGCAATGCCGCGTGATCTTCGTCCGTCAGGATCGGATCGGCAACCTGTCCATAGTCGACGCCTTTCACGACCATGTGTCCGATCTGCCGAGGGTTGGACAGGATGCTTCGCACAGTCTGAGGACGCCAGAAAGACGACGCCGGACGCCCACCTCGGTTATTGACGCCAGCACGCGGGGGAGTGATGCCCGACTGGTTCCATGCCATTGCTACCGATCGCACGGACGCGCCCGCGAGGATCGCGGCGGCACCGGATCGGATCAAGTCGGCCTCGGCGGCGCGGTGGGTGCGGCGGTCGGGTTCCCAGCCGAAGGGGCGAGGCCCGCCGATGTCTTTACCTGCGGCGAGTGTCGCGGCCTTAGCGTGCCTCACGCGTTCGCCTGTGCGCTCAGCCTCGGCGGCATCCCATGCGGATACTGTGCGCGCGGTTGCACGCCCATCCGCGGTGTTCAGGTCGTAGCGCGGCGACACTTCATAGAGGAACTGGATGCCGTCGTTGGCCGACAGCGCGATGAGTTCCTCCCACTCGGCAGGGCGACGGGATACACGGCTCATTGAGTATGCAATGATCCATTCGAACTCGCCACGCTTGGCCGCTGCGGTCATCGCCTGATAGTCAAGGCGCGGCTTCTTCGAGAGGCTCGACGCGCCGCGATCGTTGTCGACGTAGACTCGCTGAACGGTCAGACCGTGGCGTTCAGCGATCTTGCGACAGGTGGCGACTTGATTGTCAACGCCGACCTCACGCCCCTCGCGATCGCGAGAGATACGGGCGTAGATGACGGCTCGGTTGCGCATACCGCGTAAATGTACGCTACGCCGGGACCAACTGGTACAACGTCTCCGCCTATCGGCAGCTCGCCGTCCAGGCACGCGCGTCGCTGCAGAAAGGGCACCCGGTCATCGTGACGGGTCGGCTCCGCGTCCGGGATTGGGACAACGGCACGGCCCGCGGCACGAGTCTCGACATCGATGCCGAGGCGATCGGCCACGACCTGCGGTGGGGGACCAGCGCATTCGTCCGCAATCGGCCGCCGGTCGCGCGCGCAACGAGTTCCGAGTCGGTGGACCAGGTGCCGGCCGAGCGGGATCCCGCGTCCGAGTCCGACATGGAGGAGGAGTCCGTTCGCGACGGGGAAGGCGAGGCGGATCCGGCCTGGGGGCTGGAGCCGACCCACAGCGCCGCCTGACACCGCTCACGGAGTCGGCGATGCGCGCCCCCTAGACTCGAACCGTGCCTCGCCGACCTGCCGTTTCCGCTGCGCGTGCGATCGCGTTCTCCGTTGCAGCGTTTCTCGCGATCGCTCTCGCGGCATGCACTCCGCAACCCACGGATCCCACGGCGTCCGCGCCGTCGGCGACCACCGCACCCAGTCCTGGTGCCACTGCGGAGCCGGCGGAGCCCGCGGCGCCGCAACTCGTTCCCGATGGCACTGCAGCGGACAATCTTGCGCTGTTCACGGCCGTCACAGCAGAAGTCTGGGCCACAGAGCAGGCGGACCAGGGACGTGCCTACATCGATGCGCTCGTCGCGGCGGGCTTCGACAAGGCCGCGATGCAGGTCACCGCTGACGAGACGACCGTCGGCAATCCGGTCGAGAGTCTGCAGTTCTCGGTCCGGTGGGGCGAGACGGAGTGCCTGATCGGGCAAGTGGGTCCCTCGACCGGCCAGCCGGTCACGACGGTGACCGATCAGCTCGCCGAGGGGCGCTGCCTGATCGGCACGACGCGTCCGATCGACTGGTGATCGGAATCCGCACAGCACGCAGCCGGTAGGCTGGAGTGTCGATTCGCGACGCCAACAGAAGGAGCGGTTTTCCGTGGCAGAGTACATCTACTCGATGGTCCGTGCACGCAAGGCGGTGGGCGACAAGCTCATCCTCGACGACGTCACGATGGCGTTCCTTCCCGGCGCGAAGATCGGCATGGTCGGCCCGAACGGCGCCGGAAAGTCCACGATCCTCAAGATCATGGCCGGCCTCGACACGCCGTCCAACGGCGAAGCCAAGCTCAGCCCCGGTTTCTCCGTCGGCATCCTGATGCAGGAGCCGGAGCTGGACGAGTCCAAGACGGTCCTCGAGAACATCCAGGACGGCGTCGCGATCAAAGTCAAGCTCGACCGCTTCAACGAGATCTCGGCGCAGATGGCCGACCCCGACGCGGATTTCGACACGCTTCTCTCCGAGATGGGAGTGCTCCAGGAGGAGATCGACGCCGCAGACGGGTGGGATCTGGACTCCCAGCTCGAGCAGGCCATGGACGCGTTGCGCACTCCGCCGGGAGATGCCGATATCGCTCCGCTCTCCGGCGGGGAGAAGCGCCGCGTCGCCCTGGCGAAGCTGCTCCTGCAGAAGCCCGACCTCCTTCTGCTCGACGAGCCGACCAACCACCTCGACGCCGAGAGCGTGCTCTGGCTCGAGCAGCATCTGCAGGCGTACAAGGGCGCTGTGATCGCGATCACTCACGACCGGTACTTCCTCGACAACGTGGCCGAGTGGATCGCCGAGGTCGATCGCGGCCGCCTGATCGGCTACGAGGGCAACTACTCCACCTACCTGGAGAAGAAGGGCGAGCGTCTCGCCATTCAGGGCAAGAAGGATGCGAAGCTCGCCAAGCGGCTCAAGGACGAACTCGAGTGGGTGCGTTCCAGCGCGAAGGGGCGCCAGACCAAGTCGAAGGCGCGCCTTGCGCGCTATGAGGAGATGGCCACAGAGGCGGAGCGGACCAGGAAGCTGGACTTCGAGGAGATCCAGATCCCAGCCGGTCCCCGCCTGGGAAGCATCGTCATCGAGGCGAAGAACCTCAAGAAGGGCTTCGGCGACCGCGTGCTCATCGACGGTCTGAGCTTCAGCCTTCCGCCGAACGGCATCGTCGGAATCATCGGCGCGAACGGCGTCGGCAAGACCACCCTGTTCAAGACGATCGTCGGCCTCGAGCCGCTCGACGGCGGTGATCTGAAGATCGGCGAAACGGTCAAGATCAGCTACGTCGACCAGTCCCGCGCGAACATCGACCCCAACAAGAACCTGTGGGAGGTCGTGTCGGACGGCCTCGACTTCATCACGGTCGGCAAGACCGAGATCCCTTCTCGCGCCTACGTCTCCAAGTTCGGCTTCAAGGGCCCCGATCAGCAGAAGAAGGCCGGTGTGCTCTCCGGTGGCGAGCGCAACCGCCTGAACCTCGCCCTCACCCTCAAGGAGGGCGGCAACCTGCTGCTGCTCGACGAGCCGACCAACGACCTCGACATCGAGACTCTGGGCTCGCTCGAGAACGCCCTGCTCGAATTCCCCGGCTGCGCCGTGGTCATCACCCACGACCGGTGGTTCCTCGACCGCATCGCAACGCACATCCTCGCCTACGAGGGCACGGACGAGAACCCCGCCAAGTGGCATTGGTTCGAGGGCAACTTCGAGGCGTACGAGGCGAACAAGATCGAGCGCCTCGGCCCGGATGCGGCGAACCCGCACCGTTCGACGCATCGCAAGCTCACGCGTGACTAGGCTGCACATTCCCATCCACCTGCGATGGGGCGACCTCGACGCGTTCAATCACGTCAACAACACCTCGATGCTCAAGCTCCTAGAGGAGGCGCGCGTGCGCGCCTTCTGGAAGCCGGGCCCGGGGGAGCAGGCACCGTCGACGGCGGTGCTCGACTCCGGGATCGAACAGGGCGTCCTCACGCTCATCGCCCGGCAGGAGATCGAATACCTCGCGCCGGTTCCGTATCAGCGGCATCCGCTCGAGGTGCAGATGTGGTTCGGCAAGCTCGGCGGGTCGAGCGTCGAAGTCTGCTACGAGGTGCACAACGACCCCGCATCCGTGGAGCGCGTCATCTACGCGCGCTCCACGGCGGTGATCGTCCTCGTCGATGCGCACACCGGTCGCCCGACCCGTATCACCCCCGAGATGCGGGCCGTTTGGGAGCCGTACGTGGGCGAATCGATCGCCTACGCGCACCGCTGAGCCCGGCCGAGCCGGCCCGGCGGCCGGCGGTCAGGATGGTTCGCCCGGCACGCGGATCATGATCTCCTGTGCCACACTCGCGACCAGGGCGCCGTCGCGCGTGTAGATGCGCCCAGACGCGAGCCCTCGACCGCCGCGGGCGTTCGGCGACTCCTGCACGTACAGCAGCCAATGATCGGCACGGGCGGGCCGATGCCACCACATGGCGTGGTCGAGACTCGCGACCTTCAATCCGGAAAGCGCCCAGGAGACGCCGTGCGCGCGCAGTATCGACTCCTGGATCGTCATGTCGCTGAGGTAGGCGAGCGCCGCGCGGTGCAGCCGGGGGTCGTCCGGCATCTGCGACCGGATCCGCATCCAGACCGCCTGGTGCGGGCGATGCTCGCCCTCGACGGCGAGATAGATCGGCCCCTCGACGTGCCGCACATCGGCCGGGCGGTCCCGCAGCATCCGCATCGACAGAGGATGCACACCGGCGACGAGTTCCTCATCGGGCGCGAGATCATCGGGCGCCGGGATGCCGTCCGGCATGGGCACAGCGTGCTCGACACCGGGGCTCTCGTCCTGGAACGACGCGATCATCGAGAAGATCGGCACGCCGTTCTGGTACGCCTGCGAGCGTCGGGTCGAGAAGGACCGACCGTCATGGATCCGATCGACGGCGATCGTCAGTCCCTGCGAGGCGTCTCCGGGGCGCAGAAAATATCCGTGCATCGAGTGCACTGCGCGCTCGGGCGGCATGGTCCGCTCGGCGGCGATGAGCGACTGCGCCAGCACCTGTCCGCCGTAGATGCGTCCGGACGGCATGGCGTGCGAGCGACCCGTGAAGATGTCCTCCGTCGTACGCGCCGAACTCTCGTCCAGATCGAGCACGTCCAGCAGCAGATCGACGGATGCCTCGGCGCGTGCTTCTTCGGTCATGACGGTCCCTCCCGCGGCCGGGCGCCGCACACCTCGGTAGTCTAGAGCGCGTGCCTCCTCGTCTCGTGCTCGCCGATCCCGAAACCACCCGAGACGTTCTGACCTTCGTCGGCCGCGCCGCGCGCATCTCCGATGAAGGGGTTCGGCTGCAGGCCAGAGGCGGCGTTCTCGCGCTCACCACCGCGGTCCTCGCCCCGCACGGAATCTTCGATCAGACGCCGACAGTCCTCGCGATGCGCGTCGTGGCAGCGGACCCGGAACTCGAATGCGATCTCGTCGTGGCCTCGCTCGCGGCCACCGACGACGACCGCATGCTGGAGCTGCCGGAGACCGCGCTCGCCCCGCCATGGGCCGGCGTCGCCCCGCCGCGTGGCCAGTGGCAGCGCGAGGCGGCGATCACGGCATCCGTCGTCGCCCAACGGGCGCAGTGGGGCATCAGCGCCGTCGCGCACGGAACGACGGACGGCGCAGGCGAAGAGGCCGTCCGCGCCCTGCGGGCGGCCATCTGGGGCGAGCCAGACCCGGATCTCGGCGAGCTTCCGCGCGGCATGGCGTTCGCGGCCGACGCGCTCGGTTTCATCTCGGGAGAAGAGGACGTTCCGGTGATGCGCTCCGGGCGTTGGACGCGCATGGCCTTCCGCCGCGGTCACGTGCTCGCGCGCGGTCCCGTCGCGACCGGCCTGACAGCGGTGCGCGGCACGGGCGCGGCGAGCTAGACGGAGCGTGCGGCCGCGCGCCCGGCCTGCCGTCCGGAGAACAGGCACCCGCCCAGGAACGTGCCCTCCAATGCGCGGTAGCCGTGCACGCCGCCGCCCCCGAAGCCGCTTGCTTCGCCTGCGGCGTAGAGCCGGGCGATCGGCGTGCCGTCATCCCCGAGCACACGCCCGTCGAGATCGGTCTCGATGCCGCCGAGCGACTTGCGCGTCAGCACATGCAGCTTCACGGCGATCAGCGGGCCGGCTGCCGGGTCCTGCAGGCGGTGCGGATTCGCGGTGCGGATGAGCTTGTCTCCGCGATACGAGCGCATGGATCGCAGCATCCCGATCTGGGCGTCCTTGGTGAAGTCGTTCTCGATCTCCCGATCTCGCGCGACGATCTCGCGCCGAACGTGGTCCAGATCCAGCAGATCGCCGCCCGGAGCACGCCGCAGCTGCTCCAGGAGCGTCTCCAGATCGTTCTCCACGATGAAGTCCTCGCCCTCGTCGAGGAACGCCTGGACAGGGCCCGTCGGGCCTTTCGCGAGCCGGGACTTCAGCAGCAGCGGGATGTCCTTCCCCGTGAGGTCGGGATTCTGTTCGCTGCCGGACAGGGCGAACTCCTTCTCGACGATCTGACGGGTCGTGATGAACCAGGAATGATCGTGGCCGGTCGCCCGCAGGTGCGCGAGCGTGCCCAGCGTGTCGAAACCGGGGAACAGCGGTACCGGCAGCCGTGCGCCGGTGGCATCGAGCCAGAGCGACGACGGGCCGGGGAGGATCCGGATGCCGTGGGCCGGCCACACCGGATCCCAGTTCGTGATCCCCTCGACGTAGTGCCACATGCGGTCGCCGTTGATGAGGTGCGCGCCCGCGGTGGCCGAGACGGCCTGCATCGAGCCGTCGACATAGGCGGGAACACCGGAGAGCATGTGCTTCGGGGGCGTCCCGAGCCGAGACGGCCAGGCGGCGCGCACCAGGTCGTGGTTGCCGCCGATGCCGCCGGAGGCGACGACCGTGGCGCCGGCGCTGATCTCGAACGACCCGACGACATCCCGGCTGCTCGCCACGCCACGCGCCTCGGCGCTGTCCCGCAGCACGTCACCGCGTGCGCCGGCGACGGCCCCGTCCGAGACGAGCAGCTCCCGCACGCGGTGCCGGGGGAGGATCGTCAGCGTCCCGGCATCCTCAGCGGATCCCACCTCATCCGCGAATGGCGCGACGATCCCCGGACCCGTACCCCACGTGATGTGGAACCGCGGAACGGAGTTGCCGGGGCCCAGCGCACCGTACCCGCCGCGTTCGGCCCATCCGACGACCGGGAAGAAGCTCACGCCTTTCTCCCGCAGCCAGGCGCGCTTCTCACCGGCGGCGAACTCCAGATACGCTTCGGCCCATCTCCTCGGCCAGGCGTCCTCCGCCCGGTCGAAACCGGCGGTGCCGAGCCAGTCCTGCGTGGCGAGCTCGAGGGAATCCTTGATCCCCATTCGGCGCTGCTCTGGGGAGTCGACGAAGAACAGACCTCCGAACGACCACCAGGCCTGCCCGCCCAGGTTCGAGCGCGGCTCCTGGTCGATGAGGACCACGCGTCGACCGGCGGCCGCAGCCTCCGAGGCGGCGACGAGGCCGGCCAGCCCCCATCCGATCACGAGTACATCAGCGGACAGGGGCGTGGTCGTCATCAGTTCTCCGTCGAATCCTGACTGCGGGTCTCGAGCGTCGGACGTCCGGCTGCGGTGGTGCCGATGCCGGACGGCTCGAATGTGTTCACCATGGCATAGGCGGCGCGTTCGAGATAGTCCCAGAGCGTGGATTCGTGCAGAGGCGACAGCTGCGCCTCATCCACAGCGATCCGCATGCAGCGCAGCCAGCGGTCCCTGGCATCCGGGTCGACGTGGAACGGCATGTGCCGCATGCGCAGGCGAGGGTGCCCGCGGGTCTCGCCATAGGTCGTCGGCCCGCCCCAGTACTGCGCGAGGAAGAGCGTCAGGCGCTCGGCCGCAGGGCCGAGATCCTCTTCGGGGTACATCGGCTTCAGCACCGGGTCGAGCGCCACCTCGCGGTAGAACGCCGTGACCAGCTTCTCGAATGCCGGCATGCCCCCGACTTCGTCGTAGAACGTCACTTCTTCTCACTTCCCGAGCCGGTGCTCTCGTCGGAGCCGCCGGACTTCTTGCGCCGCCAGATGCCGCGTTCGGCGACCGGCGGCACACCCGTGACAGCGTTGGGGCGCATCCGCGGGGGATTGGCACCCCTGACGCGTCTGGCGCCGTCCAAGCCGGTCGGAGTGACGGTCGTCATGCTCGGGATGCCGATCTCGAGGCCGTCGAGCGCCTTCTTCAACCGGGCACGCAGCTCCTGTGCGACGTCGTCCTTCGCGTTGGCTCTGGTCTTCATGACGACACGCACGACGAGCGCATCCCCGGTGATCGATTCCAGGCCCCAGATCTCCGGCCGCTCGACGATACGAGTGCGCCACTTCGGATCCTTGGAGAGCTCCTGAGCGGTCTCCAGCATCGCCTTCTCGACCGCTTCGAGGTCGGCATCCGGCGCGACGCCGAGGTCGATGATGGCGCGCGCCCAGCCCTGCGACATGTTCCCGATGCGGGTGACCTCGCCGTTTCGGACGTACCAGAGGGTGCCGTTGACGTCGCGCACCTGCGTGATGCGGACGCTGACGTACTCCACGACACCGGAGGCGAGTCCGAGGTCGACCACGTCGCCGATGCCGATCTGATCCTCGGCGACGATGAACATGCCGTTGAGCACGTCCTTGACGATGTTCTGGGCGCCGAAGCCGAGGCCGGCGCCGACGGCCGCGGTGAGGAGGGTGAGCGAACCGATCAGATCGGGGGAGATCACCGAGACGACCATGAGCAGCGCGATGACCGTGACGGTCACGTTGATGATGTTCTGGAGGATCGACCCCAGCGTGCGCGTGCGCTGCACGAGGCGCATGTCGGCCAGCGGCGAGCGCTCGAGCGCCTGCGTGTCGTCGACGTTCGCCTTGGACTTGGCGCTGTCGACGATCCGCTTGACGACGCGGTGCACGACGAAGCGGAGAGCGAGACCGATCAGGAAGGCGACGACGACGATGATCGCGACCTGGAGGGCTCGCTCGCCGACCATTCCGAGGAACGACATGAACTCGCCCCACGCCGTCGAGATCTCGGTGGTGGCCGGTGGGGCGGTGGGTTCGGCGGAGATGATCATCAGGCCCGATTCTACTGATCGGGCCTCTGCATCGCCTGGGTCGGCGACGCAGAGGCCCGGGGTCAGGATGCGGCGGTCAGCGCTCCTCGTCGCGGCTCTGAGCCGCGAGTGAGCGCTCGACGTCGGCGAGGTTCTCGCTCACCAGACGACGCAGCGCCGGTGCGGCATCCGCGTTCGCGGAGATCCAGGCGCGCGTCGCGTCGCGCAGCTCGCGGCTGGCGAGAGCGGTCGGGTACAGGCCGACGATCAGGTAGTTCGCGATCTGATACGTCCGCGACTCCCAGATCGGCAGGAGCATGTCGAAGTACGCGGAAACGAACTCGCCCAGGACCTCGACACCGGCGGGGTGCACGAATCCGAGCGCCGCCGAACGGACGATCGTGTTCGGGGCATCGTCCTTCTCGACGAGCGACGCCCACGCGATCTTCTTGTCGGCGACGGTCGGAAGCGCGGCGCGGGCCTGAGCGGCGAACTCGGCACCCTTTGACGTGTTGTCGGCGGCGAGGGCCGCGTCGATGGACGAGGCATCCGTCGCACCGATCGTGGCGAGGCCGACCAGCAGCTGCCAGGAGAGATCGGTATCGACCTCGAGCCCCGGCAGCGTCTCCTCACCGGAGCGCAGGCGGCCGACGATCCCGGCGTGCTCAGCGGTCACGAGGTTCCCGGCGAAGGCGGTGACGAACTGCAGCTGGCTGTCGCTGCCGGATTCCGCCGACTGGGCGAGTTCCCACAGGCCGTCGGCGACCTTCTGCCTGGCCGCGGCGCGGTCGGCCGGAGCGACGTACAGAGTCGCCGCCGTGCGCAGCTGGGCGAGCGTCGTACGGACGGTCGTCGACTCCGTCTCGCGGCCGATGTTCCCCAGGACCAGGTCGATGTAGTCGGATGCCGCGCTCTCGGCGTCGCGGGTCTGATCCCAGGCCGCGCCCCATACGAGCGAACGGGCGAGCGGGTCCGAGATGTCGGCGAGGTGGGCGACCGCCGTGGCCAGGGAGTGATCGTCGAGGCGGATCTTCGCGTAGGCGAGGTCGTTGTCGTTGAGCAGCACGAGGTCCGGGCGCGAGATCCCCTTGAGCTCCGGCACTTCGGTCCGGTCGCCGTCGACATCGATCTCGACGTAGTTCGTGCGCTTCAGCGAACCGTCGACGAGAGTGTAGAACCCGATCCCGAGGCGGTGCGGGCGGATCGTCGGGTAGTCGGCGGGCGCCGTCTGGGTGACGGCGAAACGGCTGATCCGGCCGTCCGCATCCGTCTCGACGATCGGTGCGAGGGTGTTGACGCCCGCGGTCTCCAGCCACTTCTTCGACCACGTGCCGAGGTCGCGGCCGCTGGTCGCCTCGAGTTCGGTGAGCAGGTCGCTCAGCTCGGTGTTGCCCCAGGAGTGCTTCTGGAAGTACTGCGACACACCGGCGAAGAACGCCTCGATGCCCACCCAGGCGGCGAGCTGCTTGAGAACGGATCCGCCCTTGGCGTAGGTGATGCCGTCGAAGTTGACCTGGACGTCCTCGAGGTCGTTGATCTCGGCGACGATCGGGTGCGTGGAGGGGAGCTGGTCCTGGCGATATGCCCAGGTCTTCTCCATGGCGTTGAACGTGGTCCATGCCTCGGTCCACTCGGTGGCCTCGGCGGTGGCGATGGTCGACGCCCACTCGGCGAACGACTCGTTCAACCACAGGTCGTTCCACCACTTCATGGTGACGAGGTCGCCGAACCACATGTGCGCGAGCTCATGCAGGATCGTGACGACCCGGCGCTCCTTCACGGCATCCGTCACCTTGCTGCGGAAGACGTAGGTCTCCGTGAACGTGACGGCGCCGGCGTTCTCCATGGCTCCGGCGTTGAACTCCGGCACGAAGAGCTGGTCGTACTTGGCGAAGGGGTACGGCACGCCGAACTTCGACTCGTAGTAGGCGAAGCCGTCGCGGGTCTTGTCGAAGATGTAGTCGGCGTCCAGATGCTGCCACAGGCTCTTGCGTCCGTAGACGCCGAGCGGGATGACTCGGCCGGAAGCGCTCGTCAGCTCCGAGAAGGTCGACTCGTAAGGGCCGGCGACCAGGGCGGTGATGTAGGACGAGATGCGCGGCGTCGGCTCGAAGCCCCACGTCGCGGTGGTCTGGTCGTCGTGGACGATCGGCTCCGGTGTGGGGGAGTTCGAGACGACCTTCCACGCCGCCGGGGCGGTGATCGTGAACTGAAACGTGGCCTTGAGATCCGGCTGCTCGAACACCGCGAAGACGCGGCGGGAATCCGGCACCTCGAACTGCGAGTAGAGGTAGACCTCGCCGTCGACCGGGTCGACGAACCGGTGCAGGCCCTCACCGGTGTTGGTGTACTCGCAGTCGGCGTCGACGACGAGGACGTTCTCGTCCTGCAGATCGGCCAGTGCGATGCGCGAGTCGGCGAACACCTCGCTCGGGTCCAGCTGCACGCCGTTGAGCGAGATCTCGCGGATCTCGCGCGCGATCAGATCGATGAAGGTGTAGCTGCCCGGCCGGGCGGTGAAGCGCACCACACTGCGCGAACCGAACACCTCCTCGCCCTTCGTCAGGTCCAACGAGACCTGATACGACTGCGTATCGATGAGGGCTCGACGCTCCTGCGCTTCGATACGGGTGAGGTTCTCTCCAGGCACAGCTCTTCTCCCAGGGGTCAGGGGGTGCGACCGCTCCACGACGCTGCTGGCGCCGACGGCAACCATGACAGCCTACGCCAGGACGCGGCCTGGACGGTCGAGCGGAAGTGCAAGGATGGAGACGTGACTGCGAACGCCTCTTCTCCTGTTCCCTTCGCTTCGCCCGCTGCGGCCGACGGCGTCCCCTTCGTCGAGACGCCGGTCGCCTACGACGGCATTCTGCTCGCGGGATTCGGCGGCCCCGAGGGGCAGGACGACGTCATCCCCTTCCTGCGCAATGTCACCCGCGGTCGCGGCATCCCTGATGAGCGTCTCGAAGAGGTCGCACATCACTATCGGCATTTCGGCGGCGTCAGTCCGATCAACGCCCAGAACCGCGCATTGAAGGCGGCGCTGGAAGCGGAGCTGGGCCGTCGCGGGATCGACCTGCCGGTGTACTGGGGCAATCGGAACTGGACGCCGTATCTGGACGATGCGGTGCGCGACGCCGAGGCGGCGGGGGACACCTCGCTGCTCGCCTTCGCGACCAGCGCATACAGCTCGTTCTCCAGCTGCCGGCAGTACCGCGAGGACTTCGCGCGTGTGCTCGAGGACACCGGCCTGGGCGATCGCGTCACGATCGACAAGATCCGGCCGTTCTTCGATCACCCCGGGTTCGTCGATGCCTTCCTCGAGGGCGTGCGCACGGCGATCGAGGGCTACCTGGCCGACGGTGTGACGGCTGACGCGATCCAGGTGCTGTTCTCGACCCACAGCGTGCCGACGGATGACGCCGTGCGGTCCGGGCCGAGGGACGTCGACTGGGGGCCCGGCGGTGCGTACGCTGCGCAGCACGAAGCGGTCGCCGCCTGGGTGATGGATCGCATCGCGGCGGAGATCCCCTCCGCCGGCGATGTGGAATGGGAGCTCGTGTACCAGTCCCGCTCCGGCCCGCCCTCGCAGCCGTGGCTCGAGCCCGACGTCTGCGACGTGATCCGCGAGCTGCCCGATCGCGGCAGGAACGCCGTCGTCGTCGTGCCTCTCGGGTTCATGAGCGACCACATGGAGGTCCTCTGGGATCTCGACACCGAGGCCGCCGAGGCCGCGGAAGAAGCGGGGCTCGCCTTCGTGCGCACACCGACGCCCGGCGTGTCCGAGACCTTCGTGACCGGGATCGTCGACCTCATCGTCGAGCGGCTGGAGGGCCGCCCGGCGGCAGAACGCGCTCACGTCACGGATCTCGGTCCCTGGTACGACGTGTGCCGCCCCGGATGCTGCGAGAACATCCGCGCCGGCTTCAAGCCGGCGGCTGCGGGTCTCGCCCCGTAACGCGCGACTTCGGCGCTTCTCGACCGTCAATAGGATGGGACCATGCGCATCCACATCGCCACCGATCATGCCGGTCTCGACTTCTCGACCCAGTTGCAGGACCATCTCATCAGCGCCGGTCATGACGTCGTCGATCACGGCCCCGTCGATTACGACGCACTGGATGACTACCCGGCGTTCTGCATCCGCGCGGCCCAGGCCGTCGTCAGCGACCAGCGCACCGGCGTCGAAGCGCTCGGCGTGGTGTTCGGAGGTTCGGGCAACGGCGAGCAGATCGCCGCGAACAAGGTCGAGGGCGTGCGCGCGGCGCTGGTGTGGAACCTGTCGACGGCGGAACTCGCCCGCGAGCACAACGACGCCAATGTGATCTCGATCGGCGCACGCCAGCACTCGTTCGACGAGGTCGTCAGCTTCATCGATCGATTCATCTCGACCCCCTTCTCGAACGACGAGCGGCATGTGCGTCGCATCGGACAGATCGCCGACTACGAGCGCGACGGGTCGCTGCTGCCGGACCCCAGGGCCTGATATGCCAGAGGGGCATTCCGTCCATCGCATCGCCCGTCAGTTCGCTCGGAACTTCGTCGGCAAGCGCCTGGCTGCATCGAGTCCGCAGGGGCGCTTCGCCGAGGGCGCTGCCGTGCTCGACGGGCGCGAGGCTCTGAGCGTTCAGGCCGTCGGGAAGCAGATGTTCCTCGAGACCGAGGGCGATGTCTGGTTGCGGGTGCACCTTGGCCTGTACGGCGCGTGGGACTTCGCGGGGGAGATCCTCGTCGATCCGACGATCGCGTCGGCGAACGGTCGGATGGGCCAGACGAATCAGCGCGGCACCGACCTCGACGAGGCCGATGCGATCCTGGATGACGCGGGGGAGAACTCGCTCTCCTCCATCGGGGCCCCGCGCAGGACCCGCGTGCACGTCCGGATGTCGGAGCAGACGAAAGAACTCGCGGATGACGATGCGCAGTGGCCCCCGCCGGTGGTCGGGCAGGTGCGCCTGCGGCTGATGACGGCACCCACGCTCTCTCCACTCGCCGGTGGCCCGACGTGCGCCGACCTTCGTGGCCCCACGGCATGTGTGCTCCAGACCCCGGAGGAGATGCTCGCGACCGTCGCGAAGCTCGGGCCGGACCCCCTCGTCGGGGATCCGGACGAGGGCGAAGAGCGCTTCGTGAACGCCGTTCGCAAGCGGCAGACCGCGATCGCGCTGCTCCTCATGGACCAGGCCGTCGTCAGCGGCATCGGCAACGTCTATCGCGCCGAGATGCTGTTCCGAGCGCGCTTGAACCCGCACACTCCTGGTCGCGACGTGCCGGAGGAGCTCGTGCGGGAGCTGTGGCGCGATTGGGTGCGGCTGCTGGCGATCGGGGTGGAGACCGGTCAGATGATGACGATGGACGACCTCTCGCCCGCACAGTACCGAGCGGCGATGGCGAGTCGGGACGACCGGCACTGGGTGTACCACCGCGCAGGGCTGCCCTGTCGGATCTGCGGAACCGAGATCGCCCTGGAGGAGATCGGCGCCCGCAAGCTGTACTGGTGCCCGTCCTGCCAGGCATGATTCGGCCGGAACCGGCAGGTCGCGCTGGATCCTGAGTGCATGCTGTGAAAGCATTCCGTGCAACGACGCACGATTGGAGCACCTGTGGATCTCTCCGGAATCGAAGGCTTCCTGTCCTGGCTCAGCGGCATCATCTGGGGGCCCTTCGTCCTCATCCCGCTGCTGCTCGGCACTGGCCTCTACTTGACCATCCGTCTCGGCGGAATCCAGTTCCTGCGCCTGGGATCGGCATTGCGTCTGGGGCTGTTCACCCGCAAGGATCCGGACTCGGATGGCGACATCTCGCAGTTCCAGGCGCTCACGACGGCCCTGGCGGCGACAGTGGGCACCGGGAACATCGTCGGCGTGGCGACCGCGATCGGCATCGGCGGTCCAGGAGCGCTGTTCTGGATGTGGATCACGGGCCTGCTCGGGATGGCGTCCAAGTACTCCGAGGCCTTCCTCGGCGTTCGGTTCCGCAAGACGGATGCCGCTGGCGAGAAGTCGGGCGGACCGCAGTACTACCTGGAGCGCGGAATCCCGAACCGCTTCGGGAAGTTCCTCGCGCTGTTCTTCGCGATCGCCGCGGTGATCGCGTCGTTCGGCATCGGCAACATGACCCAGGGGAACTCGATCGCGTCGAACATGGAGAACAGCTTCTCCGTCCCGACCTGGGTGACAGGGCTCGTGCTCACGGCCTTCGCACTGGTGGTGCTCGTCGGAGGCATCAAGTCGATCGGGCGGGTCACCGCCGGTCTCGTTCCGATCATGATCATCTTCTACGTGCTCGGGGCGCTGTACATCCTCATCGTGAACATCGCCGACGTACCCGCCGCGTTCGCGCAGATCTTCACGGATGCGTTCACCGGAACAGCTCCGATCGGCGGATTCGCCGGGTCCGCGATCATCATCGCGGTGCAGTTCGGCGTGGCCCGCGGCATCTTCTCGAACGAGTCCGGCATGGGCTCGGCTGCGATCGCGGCGGCGGCGGCCAAGACCAGCCACCCTGTGCGCCAGGGCCTCGTCTCGATGACGCAGACGTTCATCGACACGATCATCGTCGTCACGTGCACGGGCCTCGTGATCATCACGACCGGCGTCTGGAACATGACCGACCCCGAGACGGGCGAGGCGATCAGCCCTGCGCTCATGACGGGGGAGGCGTTCTCACACGGTCTCCCGGGCGAGTGGGGGCACTACATCGTCACGATCGGCCTGGTGATGTTCGCCGGTTCCACGATCCTCGGCTGGTCGTACTACGGTGAACGCTGCATCGAACGCCTGCTCGGGCGGCGGGCGGTCATGCCGTTCCGGGTCGTGTTCTCGCTCGTCGTGTTCGTGGGCTGCACGGTGCAGCTCGGCGTCGTCTGGGCGTTCTCCGACGTGATGAACGGACTCATGGCGCTGCCGAACCTCATCGGACTGCTCGTCCTGTCCGGCCTGATCGCCCGTGAGACGAAGAAGTACCTCGACAACGATCCGAAGCTGCGTGCCGGCACGGCCGAGGTCAACGCCTTCATGGCGGGGGACAAGGGCTTCGAGGAGTGGAAGACTCAGGCCATCCCGGTCGTCGACGCGAAGTAGCCGACGTGAACGAGACGATGCGGCGGTGCGGCGACGGTCCCGCCGCCGCATCGTAATCTGGACCCATGCGCCAGAATCCCAGCTTCACGCTCGCCGACATCGCCGAGATGAGGCGGGTGATCGACCTGAACCCGTGGGCCACAATCGTCAGTGCCGGTGACGTCGGTCTTGTCGCGTCGCACTACGTCGTGCTGCTGGACGAGGACCGCGACGACCTCACCGTGGTGGGGCACGTCGGGCGCCCCGATGACCTGATCCACGGCATGGGCGACCGCGAACTGCTGGTGGTGCTTCAGGGCCCGCACGGGTACATCTCGCCCGGATGGTACGACCCGGAGGCGGCGAGCGTGCCGACCTGGAACTACACGGCGGTGCATCTGTCCGGAGTGCCCGAGCTGCTCACGCCCGAGGAGAACCTGCAGGTGCTCGACCGGCTCGTGGAGCGATTCGAATCGCGGATGCCGGATCCTCGGCTCATGTGGGAGCGCCCGAACGATGAGGCGTTCGTGCGCCGGCTGGAGGCGGGGACGGTCGGCTTCCGTCTCACCCCGACCAGGGTGGTCGCAAAGCGCAAGCTCAGCCAGAACAAGGATGCCGCGACGATCGAGAACGTGATCGCCGAACTGCAGTCCGACGGCGTCTACGCCAACCCGGCGCTGGCCGCGGAGATGCGCAGGGCGCAGGACGCGCGCACGCAGGCGGTCTCGTGACCCGCGAGTACGTCGATGCGCTGCGCGCCGTACGCGTGGCCGGGCCAGGACGGGAGTTCCTGTTCGACGACGAACCGGTCGATGTCGTGCTCCGCGATGGTCGGATCGCCGACATCGCGCCAACCGGCGCCGTCACGCTGACGGGCGAGGTCCTGGATGCCGAAGGAGCCTGGATCCTGCCGGGACTGTGGGACGGGCATGTGCATGCGGTGCAGTGGGCGCTGGCATCGGAGCGCCGCTGGCTGGGCGATGCCGCGTCGGCGCGTGAAGCGGCCGCGCTGATGTCGACGGCACCGGTCCGGTCGGATGGACGGCGGATCGGCACCGGGTTCCGCGACGCGCTCTGGCCGGACGCACCGGACCGTCCGGTTCTGGATGCCGCGACCGGCGACGCTCCGACCTACCTCATCAACGCGGATGTGCACAGTGTCTGGCTCAACTCGACCGCACTCGCACGCGAGGGCTTCGCGTCCGTGGACGGCGTGCTGCGCGAGGAGGATGCGTTCGAGATCTCGCGCCGACTCAACGCCGTGGACCCGGTGCACGCTGACCGTGCCGTGCGCGCGGCGGCCGACCGTGCGGCGGCGCGGGGCATCACCGGCATCGTCGACTTCGACATGGCGTGGAACGCGGACGCATGGGAGCGGCGACGGGCGGAGGGCTTCGACGCGCATCGCGTCGAGTTCGCGGTCTATCCTGCGGACCTCGACCGCGCCATCTCCGATGGACTGCGGACCGGGGATGCCGTCGGCACCGGCGGCATCGTGACCGTAGGACGGCTCAAGGTCATCAGCGACGGCTCGCTCGGCACCCGCACCGCCGCCTGCTCGGAGCCGTATCCGGGCGACGGCCGCGGAGTCATGACCGTCGAACTCGCCGAACTGGTCGACCTGCTCACCCGCGCCGCGGGCGCGGGACTGGAGGCATCGGTGCATGCGATCGGCGACCGCGCCGCGGCATCCGCACTCGACGCGTTCGCACAGACCGGAGCCGCCGGCACGATCGAGCATGCGCAGCTGATCCGCCATGCGGATCTGTCGCGGATGGCGAGGCTGGGACTGACCGCAAGCGTGCAGCCGCAGCACGCGCTGGACGACCGCGAGATGGCGGCACTGCTCTGGGCCGATCAGACGGCGTTGGCCTACCCGCTGGCCTCGCTGCTGCGAGCGGGGATCCCGTTGCGCCTCGGCTCGGACGCGCCGGTGGCGCCCCTGGATCCGTGGCACGCGATCGCGGCCGCGGTGACTCGCGGGGCCGAAGGCGGCGAGCCGTGGCATCCCGACGAACGACTGAGCATCGATGAGGCGATCGCGGCGAGCGTGCGGACCTCGGTCAGACCGGGAGCCCCGGCGGACCTGGTGGTGTGCGGGGCCGATCCGCGCTCGGCGGACCGCGAGGTTCTGCGGCGCATGCCGGTGCTCGCGACGACTCTGGCCGGGCGCCTCACATATCGGGCATGACGACGAATGCCCCGGGAGGTCATCCCGGGGCATTCGGTCGACTGTGCTTACGCGGCGACGTGCGCCACGAGGAACCAGCGGTCCTTCTCGAGGCCGCGCATGATCTCGATCGCGACGTCCTGGCTGGTGAGGTCGATCTCATCGAGGCCGTCGATGGCGGCCTTGGCGTCGACCAGAATCGCGTCGATGTCGGCGACGATCGTGCGGATGATCTCGTCGGACTGCGCGAAGCCCGCGGGAACGCCGGTGTCCGGAGCCTTGGCGGCGACCGCGCTCACGCGGGCGTCGATGGGCAGGCCGAGGGCGACGATGCGCTCCGCGGCGGTGTCGGCGAAGTCGCCGGCGTGCGCGACGATCGTGTCGAGAAGCTCGTGCACGCCGATGAAGTTGGCACCGCGGACGTGCCAGTGCGCCTGCTTGCCGTTGATCGTGAGGGCCTGCAGCCCGAGGACCACCGGCGAGAGGAACTGTGCGGCGGCTGCGGCGACCGTCGGGTCGCTGGCGGTGGTGGAGATGGTCTGTGCCTTGCTCATTCTGGTTCCTCCCGGACGTCTTCTTCGTACCTGTTGAACACAACCGTACTCAGCCTCAGCCATTCCGCAAGCAAGCTGAGGCTCGGCTTACGACCCCGGAATCCCGCGGAATTCCGGGCTTCTGAGGGTAGTCTCGCCTTATGAGCATCTCGCCATCGGCATCCATCATCGCCCTCGCAGAGCGCACCCCGTCGATCGCCGACGACGTGTTCGTCGCCGACGGCGCACGCGTGGTCGGCGCCGTGACACTCGAGGCCGGCTCCAGCGTCTGGTACAACGCCGTCCTGCGCGCCGACTCGTCATCCATCACGATCGGAGCGGAGAGCAATCTGCAGGACAACGTCTCCGTGCACGTGGACAGCGGGCATCCGGTCGTCCTCGGGCGCCGGGTATCGGTCGGGCACAACGCCGTCGTGCACGGCTGCACGATCGGAGACGGCTCGCTGGTCGGAATGGGCGCCGTGGTGCTGTCCGGTGCCGTGATCGGATCCGGATGCCTCATCGCCGGCGGTGCCGTCGTCCTCGCCGGGATCGAGGTCCCGGACGGCTCGCTGGTCGCTGGGGTCCCCGCGAAGGTGCGCCGCGCGCTCACCGATGAGGAGAGAGCCGGCCTGACCGCGAACGCCGAGACGTACCTCGCGCACGTGAGGACCCACGAGTCGGCGGCCGCGCTGTGACGTGCCGCGGGCACCGATAGGCTGGTGTCCTACGGGGCCGTGGCCAAGCTGGTCAAGGCAGCGGGCTCATAACCCGACGATCGTGGGTTCAAGTCCCACCGGCCCCACCACTCGTCCTCCTTTCGCCGGACTGACAGACTGAGCGCATGGCAGTCATCGAGAACTCGAAGGTCACCGTCGTCGGCGCGGGAAGCGTCGGCTCCAGCGTGGCGTACGCCGCCCTGATCCGGGGATCGGCACGACACGTCGCGCTGTACGACATCGCGACGGAGAAAGTCGAAGCCGAGGTTCTCGATCTCGCTCACGGCACGCAGTTCACGGGCTCGAGCGACATCGTCGGCGGCAGCGACGTCTCCGTCGTGGCCGGTTCGCACGTCGTCGTGATCACGGCTGGTGCGAAGCAGAAGCCGGGGCAGACGCGCATCGAGCTCGCGGCGGTCAACGCCGGCATCATCCGCAGCATGATGCCGCAGCTGCTGGAGGTCGCACCGGACGCTGTCTACGTGATCGTCACCAATCCGTGCGACGTGCTCACGGTGCTGGCACGCGAGGCGACCGGACTCCCGCGGGAGCGGATCTTCGCGTCGGGGACCGTCCTCGACACCTCGCGGCTGCGCTGGAAGCTCGCCGAGCGGGCCGGCGTGTCGACCTCCAGCGTCCACGCGTACATCGTGGGGGAGCACGGCGACACGGAGTTCCCCCTCTGGTCGAGGACGACGATCGGCACCGTCCCGATCCTGGAGTGGGAGACGCCGGGGCACCCGCGAATGAGCAGGGAAGAGCTCGACGCGATCGCCGTCGACGTCCGGGATGCCGCGTACACGGTCATCCGCGGCAAAGGCGCGACCAACTACGCGATCGGGCTGTCCAGCGCCCGGATCATCGAGGCGATCCTCGGTGACGAGCACGCGGTGATGCCGGTGAGCACTGTGCTGGAGGATTTTCACGGCGTGGACGGGGTCGCCCTGTCCGTGCCCTCGGTCGTGAGCGCCGCGGGCGCCGTGCCGATCCGCGCGACGACCTTCTCGGATGAGGAGGCAGTGCTGCTGCACCGTTCGGCGGACGCTCTGCGAGAGGTGGCCGAGTCGCTGCGCGGGTGATCTCAGCGCTCTTCGGTGGCGTCGTTCTCGACCTGCGGTCGTCCGACGACGCCGATGCCGACTGCTTCATGGCTCGGCTCGGGTTCCGTACGGCGCGGGGCCTGCGGCTCGTCGGACGGCTCCTTCTCGGTGCTCGGCTCGATCAAGTCATCGTCGGAGGGGAGCTTCTCGCCCGACTGCTCCTCGGGCGTGCCCGGCGAGGAGGTCATGCGTCGTCGTCCGATCCGCCGGCCGCGAGCCGGTCGGCCTCTGAACTGTCCACCTGATCGGCGTCGATGTCCTCATCGAGGACCTCGTCGCCGTCGACCTCGCGGGTGACGCGGTCTTCGGCATCCGCGTCATCCGGTGTGAACGGGAAGGGTGCGGGGTAGGGGTTCGACATGATCGTCTCCTCTCGTGATGTGCTCACGGTAGGAGCGGCCGCCGGATCGGCCTACCGGGTTGACGCGCCGCACCGCGCGGAGTATCGGGGCCGGTCACAGCGGACGTGCGGTGACCGATTCCTCGCCGAGGTCCTCGCGTGCCGTGCGCAGGCACTTCGTGCACAGCAGCTCCACCGTGCGGGGATGGTTCTCGCCGCACGTGCAATCGATCGTCACCCGCCACTTCGCTCGACGGCCGCACGCGAAGTACGCATCATCATCGCCGTGATCGCATTCGCACTCGAGCGGAGAATCGCTGTTCCAGCCGAGCGCGATGTCCGCGAACATCTGCTCGAGCGGATCGGTCGATTCTCTCGAGGGCGAGAGGGCAGGAGCCTTGCGCCGCATCACATCACATCCCCGATGTAGGAGTACTTGACGAAGACCTCGGCGGCGATGCCGGACTGTTCGAGCACGCCCTGCACGGCGCTCATCATGTAGTTGGAATCCCAGCCCATGTAGAGGAAATGGGCGTCGTCGAGTTCGTCCCAGTGTCCCTTCCACGCCATCGCGTCGTAGATCGGCCCGCCGTGACGTGCACTGTAGGACAGGGCGGCGGCACGGTCGTCCGTCCAGGCCCTCCGGAACACGCGGTTGAAGAGGTACTTCACATCGCGGACGTCCCAGTGCTCGCCCCGGTACTCGACGTACGAGAACTCGCGGTCCCATCCGGCCGGCCAGCCGCGACGGCGCACGGCGTCCAGGATCGGGGTGAGGCCGTCGTCGTCGATCTCCGGCAGCTCGGGGCGCGTCCAGATGCGGACGAGCTCCTCGGTGAGTCGCACCGTGCGCTGCGTGATCGCCGCGGTGCCCCAGGCGTCCGCTTCGGCGAGAGCGCGAGTGGCGGCGACACCGCTGCGCGCATACGCGTCCCTCTGCTTGTCCGGGAACGACTCGCCGAACACGCGCTCCGCGAGCGACTGCTCCAGCAACGTGAGGTTCCCGAGCGTCGGCGCGAGGGCACGATGGCTGTTCTGCTCGTCCTCGGTCAGCTCGCTCCACGCGCGTTTCCCGTCACCGGACCAGGTGTCGCCGGGGGCGGCGGGAACGATGTGCTCGAGATCGTATTCCGCGATGTCATCGACGTCCTCGAGCCTGCCGAGTACATAGGCCGCATGCGGGAGCTCACCGTATTTGAGCACGGCGCTGACGCGTTCGTCCGACGGCGTGATGCGGGCGATCGCGCGCATGAGCGAATCGCGCCCGGCGGTCCGGGCGCGGCACAGCCGGGCGATCAGCCGGTCGGTCGGCAGGTTCACGATCGCGCGGCGCAGATACATCGCCTGCACCCGCTCCAGCGTCTCGATGAACTCGTCGCGAGGGATCAGTCCCCGGGCGTGCTCGCTGTAGGCGCTCATCACCAGCGGGTAGGCGGCACGACCGAACGTGTTCACGAACTGCAGCTGACGGCGGACGTCGGCATCCTGCTCGCGCGACGGATCCAACAGGATGCCGTAGATCTCGGCGAAGTGACGCCAGAGCGCGGCATCCGCTTCGAGGTGCGCGATGTCCACGCGAGGGAACGAGTGCCGGAAGGCGCTGTACACGCCGTGCTCGCCGTTGGCCGTGACCTCACGCCCCGTGCGCATGACGAGGTAGTGCCGCCAGAACGCGCCGATCGCCTCTCCGGTGTGCTCTTCGATGGGGAGCCAGAACCGCTCCTCGACGTCCCGCTGCTCGGCGTGCGTGAGCCCCATCAGGATGTAATTGTGGATCAGTTCGTGATCCCGCAGCGGTTCACCCGTGGAGTTCAGGCTCTCGAAGATCTGCTGCGCGTTGGCGTCGGGGCCGAGAGTGATCGAGACGTGTTCGAGTTTCTTCAGACCGCGCCAGATGCGGGGAGCCTCGTCTGCGTGCACCTGACTGCGGAAGAACGCGTAGTTGTCGTCGAACCGCGATTCGCGTTCGGCGTCGTCCCGACGGTCGAGCACGACGGTCTCGTAGAGCTCGGCCCACGCATCGTGCGGGCGCAGCTTCGTCCGGCGGGAGTCGTCGGCCCGCACGAGCACGCGCTCGAGTTCGGCGGCCATGGCCTCGTCATGCCCGCGGACGGCGTGGTGCAGTGCTGCGACCAGCAGCATCAGCGTCGTGATGCGCTGCTGACCGTCGATGAGGATCAGATCGTCAGCCGCGGCATCCTGGGCCGACAGGATCGACCCGATGAAGTGGCGGTGCGCGTCATCCTCATCGGAGACGGCTCTGACATCGGACAGCAGCCGCTCGCATGCACCGATGTCCCAGCGGTACTGCCGCTGATAGACCGGCACGACGATGGTCGTGGCGGGGGCTGCGAGCCATTCGATCGTGTGTACTGCGGTCGCTTCGACGTTGGTGGCCGTTGCCATGACTGAGTGATGCCTCCGGAGAAAGCGGGAGTCCGAGACCCGCCTGATCGAGTCTAGCCCGCGAGCATTTTGCACGGTCGAGCTCCACGGCACGCGCGGAGCTCGCTGTTAGGCTTGCCTTATCAGGGCCTGTTAAAACGTGCTGGCCCCCGATGAAAGGAACATGACTCGGATCATGGGATACATCAAGTCCGAAGCCCTCGAAGAGACCGGCTTCGTCGTCCTCGACAGCTACAACCAGGCGCTCGACCCCAAGGAATGGCTCGACATCGAGTACGTCGACTGGAAGTCCTCCGGCGACACGCGCTTCGCGCCGCTCGCGAGCGCCAAGGGCGAGATCGAATGCAACGGCTTCTGGAACCACAAGCCGCCGCGCACTGACAAGGACGGCGTCTGGATCGACGAGCAGACGGCCAAGGCCCCGAATCTCACGCGACGCGCGCAGGAACCCGGCGCCAACGTCGGCCGCTGCCGCGTGATCGAACTGCAGCCGAACACCTACGGCGAGTGCCTCTACAACCTGCACCAGGACGACAACAACCGACTGAACCCGGACGGCACAGGGTGGGTGGTTCGGGGCTTCTTCAACCTCTCGGACGACAAGGACAGCTTCTTCGTCCTGCGCGAGAACCGCACCGACCCTGCCGGTGAGGTGCGCATCGCGCTGCCGGCCGGCGCACAGCTCATCATCGACACGCAGCGTCTCTGGCACGCCGCGACGCACGTGGGCAGCGAGCCGCGCTACAACCTGATCACGTCGTGGACGTCGGGTCCTGAGCTGGACGCCTACATCGAGAAGTACAACGGAACCAGCACGCACACGCAGTTCGAGCTGCCGCAGGACGTGCTCGAGGCCGGTTACGCCGAGCAGGCCCGCAAGGATGCCGCTCGTGCCGCGTACTACGCGGCGAAGGGCCAGCAGGTCAAGCAGGCCATGAGCGAGGCCTGACCCTCCTCCGATTCGCACGAAGGCGGGAATCACATGCTTGTGATTTCCGCCTTCGTGTATGAGAATGGGCGCATAACCGCATATTCTCGCCACTTCTTCGTGAGGTTCAGGTCGTTGGGGAAGACGCACCTGATGAAACGGAGAGATCATGGCGACGGCTTACGCACGCGGAGTGGTGTACATCCACTCCGCACCTCGCGCGCTCTGCCCGCACCTCGAATGGGCGGTGGGACGCGCTATCGGTCGTGCAGTGAACTTCGACTGGGCCGAGCAGCCCGTCCTCGAAGGCTCTCGCCGTGCCGAGTTCTACTGGGACGGTCCGGTCGGAACCGGTGCCGCCCTCGCCACGGCGATCCGCGGGTGGGAGCACCTGCGCTTCGAGGTCACCGAGGATCCGACCCCGCGCAACGACGGCGGCCGATGGCTGCACACGCCTGATCTCGGCATCCACTACGCGCAGACGGATGCCGCGGGCAACATCGTGATCGGCGAGGACCGCATCCGGTACGCCATGGAGATCGCCGCCGGCAGCGCCATCGAGCTTCAGCGCGAGCTGGACGTCGCACTCGGCTCCGCCTGGGACGAAGAGCTCGAGCCGTTCCGTCACGCCAGCGACGACGCGCGCGTCGTCTGGCTGCACAAGGTCGGCTGAGCCGACGACACAGACCCGGGGCGCCTGGAGGCGTCGGTATCGGACTCCGGTGATCGGACCCGGATGCTGAGAAAGCGAATCCCGCCCCGCACGACGAAGGCCCCGATCCGGAGAACCGGACCGGGGCCGACGTCTGCGCGGATCAGCCCTCGTAGTCGGCGAACGCGGCGACCGCGTTGTGGCCGCCGAATCCGAACGAGTTGCTGATGGCGAGCTGCGGGCCATCGCCCAGTGGCTGCGGATCACCGGAGACGAGCAGGGGGATCTCCGGATCCTGCGTGGTGAGGTTGATCGTGGGCGGTGCGACGCGGTTCTGGATCGCGAGCACCGTGAAGATCGCCTCCAGCGCGCCGGTGCCGCCGAGCAGATGGCCTGTGGACGCCTTCGTCGCGGAGACCGGGACGGAATGCACGCGGTCGCCGATGACGTTCTTCAGCGCGGTGTACTCGTTCGGGTCGCCGACCGGCGTGGAAGTGGCGTGCGCGTTGACGTGGGTGATCTCGTCCGGCGTGCGTCCGGCCGCTTCCAGTGCCAGCTTCACGGCGCGGGTCGCACCCTCCGGTGCGTTGGCGGTGATGTGGTACGCGTCGGCCGTGACGCCGCCGCCGACGAGTTCGGCATAGATCTTGGCGCCGCGCGCCTTGGCGTGCTCTTCGGTCTCGAGGATGAGCACCGCGGCGCCCTCGCCCATCACGAAGCCGTCGCGGTCGACGGAGTAGGGGCGCGATGCTGTCGACGGGTCGTCATTGCGGCGCGAGAGCGCCTGCATCGACGCGAAGGACGCGATCGTGATCGGATGGATGGCCGATTCGGTGCCTCCGGCGATCACGACGTCGGCGAGGCCGGCCTGCAGGTGCTCGTACGCGTTCACGAGCGATTCGGTGCTGGACGCGCATGCGGATGCGACGGTGCGGGCGAAGGCACGGGCCGTGAAGTGCAGGGAGAGGTTGCCCGCTGCCGAGTTCGGCATGAGCATCGGGACCGTCATCGGCATGACGCGACGCGGGCCCTTCTCGCGCAGGGTGTCCCAGGCGTCGAGCAGCGTCCACACGCCGCCGATGCCGGTGGCGAAATCGACGCCGAGGCGCTCGGGGTCGACGTCCGGGGCTCCGGCGTCCTCCCACGCTTCCATGGCGGCGATCAGGGCGAACTGCGACGACGGGTCGAGGCGCTTGGCCACCGGGCGGGCGAGCACCTCTTCGGGGCGCACGATCGCTTCGGCGGCGAACGTGACCGGGAGTTCGAGCTCGGCGACCCATTCGTGCTCGAGGGTGCGGCCTCCGGACATGCCGGCGAGCAGGTTGGTCCAGTTCTCCGGGGCCGTGCCGCCGATCGCGGACGTGGCGCCGATGCCGGTGACGACGATGCGCTTGGTCATGGGGTGTGGTTCCTTCGAGCGGGAGCGGAGCAGGTGGTGCGGGGTGAGCCGGAGGATGCCACGCCCGCATGACGCGGGGGTGGCATCCGTCAGGTCTTACTCCTGGCCGGCGACGATGAAGCTGACCGCGTCACCGACGGTCTTGAGGTTCTTGACCTCGTCGTCCGGAATGGTGACGCCGAACTTCTCCTCGGCGTTGACGACGATGGTCATCATCGAGATCGAGTCGATGTCGAGGTCGTCGGTGAAGGACTTCTCGAGCGCGACCTCGGAGGCGTTGATGCCCGTCTCGTCGGTGATGAGCTCTGCGAGGCCGGCGAGGACCTCATCGTTGGTGAAAGCCATGTGGTCTTCCTCTTTCTTGCGGGTTGTTATCGGAACCGTGGAACAGTCTAGGCAACCACGGGCGCGGATCAGGGCAGGACGACGACCTGCGCCGCGAAGACGAGACCAGCACCGAAGCCGATCTGCAGCGCGAGACCGCCGGACAGCTCGGGGTGCTCGGCCATCAGACGGTGGCTTGCGAGCGGGATCGACGCGGCCGACGTGTTGCCCGTCGTCTCGATGTCGCGCGCGATGACCGTGGTCTCCGGCAGCTTCAGCTGCTTGGCGAACTCGTCGATGATGCGCATGTTCGCCTGGTGGGGGATGAAGGCGGCGAGGTCGGTCGCCTCGATGCCGGCGACGTCCAGCGCTTCGCGGGCGACCTTCGCCATCTCCCAGACGGCCCAGCGGAACACCGTGGGGCCCTCCTGGCGAAGAGTGGGCCACGGTGCCGCTCCGTCGCGGAACTCGGTGAGGGTGTGGTTCATGCCGACGGCATCCGCCTTGGATCCGTCCGAACCCCACACGGCCGGCGCGATGCCGGGGGTCTCGCTCGGGCCGATGAGTGCTGCGCCTGCGCCGTCGCCGAGCAGGAAGGAGATGCTGCGATCGGCGGGGTCGACGATGTCCGAGAGCTTCTCGGTGCCGATCACGAGTGCGTAGCGCGCAGCACCGGACTTGATCAGCGCATCGGCCTGCGCGACGGCGTAGGCGTAACCGGCGCAGGCCGCGTTGATGTCGTAGGCGGCCGCGGGGTTGGCGCCGACGCGGTCGGCGACGATCGCCGAGACCGAGGGCGACTGCTTCGGATTGCTGATCGTCGCGACGATGACGAGATCGACGTCCGCCGCATCCACGCCGCTGCGTTCGATGGCCTCGGCCGCAGCCGTCGTCGCGAGATCGATCGCGTCGGTCTCGGGCACCGCCCGTGCACGGGTGATGATGCCGGTGCGCTGGCGGATCCACTCGTCGCTCGAGTTGATCGGCTCGATGAGGTCCTCGTTCGGGACCGCGTTCTCACCGCGTGCCGCGCCGTAGGCGTAGATGCGGGTGTACGCGGGACCGGTCGCCTGCTTCAGTGTGACGCTCACGCGGCTGCTCCGTTCAGCAGCTCTGCCGCTGCATCGAGGTCTTCGGGAGTCTTGACGGCGACGGTCGGCACGCCGCGCAGACCACGCTTGGCGAGGCCCGTGAGCGCACCGGCCGGTGCCAGCTCGATCAGGCCGGTGATGCCGTGCGCGGTGAACGATGTCATGCACAGGTCCCATCGCACGGGGGACGCCACCTGGCCGACGAGGAGATCGAGTGCCTGCGCGCCGTTCGTGACGACCGAGCCGTCGCGGTTGGTCCACAGCGTCAGCGACGGATCGGATGTCTCGACGGCGGTCACGGCATCCCGCAGCGTCTCGACGGCTGACTGCATGTAGGCGGTGTGGAAGGCGCCTGCCACCTGCAGCGGGATGACGCGGGTGCCCTTGAGCGGTTCGGCGGCGAGTGCTTCCAGCGCCGGGAGGGCGCCGGCGACGACGATCTGACCGCCGCCGTTGTAGTTCGCAGGCGCGAGTTCGAGTTCGGCGAGGCGAGCGAGCAGCGCATCCTCGTCGCCGCCGAGCACCGCGCTCATGCCGGTCGGGGTCTGGGCCGCGGCATCCGCCATGACCCGACCACGGATGCCGACCAGGCGCATGCCGGTCTCGGCGTCGATCACGTCGCTGCCGACGAGGGCGGCGATCTCGCCCACGGAGTGCCCGGCGGTGCCGTCCGCGCGGCGGCCGGCACGCTTCTCGAGCTCCTGCCCCGCGATGAGCGAGGCCGCGACGATCAGCGGCTGCGCGATGCGCGTGTCACGGATGGTGTCGGCATCCGACACCGTTCCGTGCTCGACGAGATCGACCTGAGCGGCCTCGGAGTACGCCGCGAGACGCTCCGCAACGCCATCCAGTTCGAGCCAGGGGGAGAGGAAGCCGGGGGTCTGAGAGCCCTGTCCAGGGCAGGCGACGACGATCACCAGTCCAGTCTGCCAACGATCCGCCCCGGACAGTGGGGGATCTCTCACAAGATTGTGAAGATCCCTTGTGTGTGGCGTACAGCGCTCAGCGGGGTCGGCGGGGGTTCGTGCGTCTTCTGGTCGGTTCGATGGTGCCGATCGAACCGAGGATCAGCGCCGTCTGCAGGATGAGCGCTTCGCGCGGACCGGTGGCGTCCCAGCCGATGACTTCGCTGACGCGCTTGAGCCGGTAGCGGACCGTGTTCGGGTGGACGAACAGTTCCCGCGCGGTCGCTTCGAGCGAGCGGCCGTTGTCGAGGTAGCTCCACAGCGTCGTGACGAGGTCGGTGGAGTGCGCCTGAAGCGGGCGATGGATGCGTTCGATCAGCGTGTGCTTCGCGAGCGGGTCTCCGGCGAGAGCGCGCTCCGGGAGCAGGTCGTCCGCCTCGACGGGGCGGGGGGCGCCGCGCCACGCGCGGGCGACCGCGAATCCGGCGAGTGCCGCACGAGCGCTCTGTCCGGCATCCACCAGTGCCGCCACGGCGGGGCCGACGACGACGTAACCCGGACCGAACGACGGCTCGAGGCGCGTCGCGATCTCGTCGAAGGCGAGCTCGTCGTCATCGCCTTCGTGGTCGGTGTCGTGCGCGCGCCCGATGACGAGCACGAGACGCGAGCCCTGCACCCCGACCAGGACGTCGACGGCGAGCTTGCGAGCGGTGCGCCGCACCTGGTCGATGTCGAACTGCGGCGGGGTCGTCCCGACGATCACGCAGACTTCGCCGTGGCCGTGCCATCCCAGCGCTGCGATCCGGCTCGGCAGCTCCTCATCGGCCTCGCCGGTGAGGATCGAGTCGACGACGAGGGCTTCGAGGCGTGCGTCCCACAGGCCCCGCGCCTCGGCGGCACGGGCGTACACGTCCGCGGCGGCGAACGCCACGTCGCGGGAGTAGAGCAGAATCGCCTCGCGGAGATGCTCGCCCTTTCCGGCCACGCGTTCCTCGGTCACCTCGACGGTGACGCGGATGAGCTGGAGCGTCTGCTGCAGGCTCACGCTGCGCAGCAGCTCGCGCGGGGCCGCGGCGAAGATGTCCGCGGCGATCCACGGCGTCGAGGTGGGGTCGTCGTACCACTGGATGAACGAGGTGATGCCGGCCTGAGCCACCAGCCCGACCGCGGAGCGGCGGGCCGGTGGCATGTCGGCGTACCAGGGAAGGGTGTCCTCCAGGCGCTTGATCGTCACCGTCGCGATGTCACCGGAGATCCGGCGCAGCCACGCGAGCGTCGCCGTCTTGTCCATCGAAGCGGGGGACGAGCCTGTCACATCCGGCTCAGCTCTCGCCGCCGGCGTTCCCGCTCGAGCCGGCGTTGACGTTGTGCAGGTCGTACTTCGCGATCGCCTGTCCGATGACGGAGCGGTCGAGGCGCCCCTGATCGGCCAGACCCTGCAGCGCGCGGACGACCATGGACGGTCCGTCGATCTTGAAGAAACGACGCGCCGCCGCGCGGGTGTCGGCGAACCCGAAGCCGTCGGCGCCGAGCGTGTAGTAGTCGCCGGGGACCCACTTGCGGATCTGATCCTGCACCGCGTGCATGAAGTCGCTCGTCGCGACGATCGGTCCCTCGGTCGAGCCGAGCTTCCGGGTCAGATACGCGACCTGCGGCTCCTCTTCCGGGTGCAGGAAGTTGTGCTCGTCCACGGCGAGGCCGTCGCGGCGCAGCTCGGTCCAGCTGGTCACGGACCACACGTCGGCGACGACGCCCCAGTCGCTGGCCAGCAGCTCCTGGGCCTCGAGCGCCCACGGCACTCCGACGCCGGAGGCGAGCAGCTGGACGCGCGGCCCGTCGCCCTCGCCGACCGAGATGCGGTGGATTCCCTTGAGGATGCCGTCGACATCGACATCCTCCGGCTCCGCCGGCTGCTTCATCGGCTCGTTGTAGACCGTCAGGTAGTACATGACGTTCGGGTCCGAATGCGTCCCGCCGTACATGCGCTCGAGTCCGGCCTGCACGATCTGCGCGACCTCGTACCCGAAGGCCGGGTCGTACGTCACGGTCGCGGGGTTCGTGGAGGCGAGCAGCGGCGAGTGGCCGTCGGCGTGCTGGGTGCCTTCGCCGGTCAGCGTGGTGCGTCCGGCGGTGGCACCGATCACGAAGCCGCGCGCCATCTGGTCCGCGGCGGCCCAGAAGGCGTCGCCGGTGCGCTGGTAGCCGAACATCGAGTAGAAGATGTAGATCGGGATCAGCGGCTCGCCGTGTGTGGAGTACGACGTGCCAGTCGCGGTCAGCGCAGCCGTCGCACCGGCTTCGTTGATGCCGACGTGCATGATCTGGCCCTGCGGGCTCTCCTTGTAGGCGAGGAGCAGCTCACGGTCGACCGAGGTGTAGTTCTGGCCGTTCGGGTTGTAGATCTTGGCCGTCGGGAAGTACGCGTCCATGCCGAACGTGCGCGCCTCATCGGGGATGATCGGCACGATGCGCTGGCCGAAGCCCTTGACGCGCATGAGGTCCTTGAGCATGCGGACGAACGCCATCGTGGTGGCGACCTCCTGGTTGCCAGAGCCCTTCTTCAGCAGCGCGTAGTCCTTGTCCTCCGGGAGGGCGAGGTCGACGTGCGTGCTCCGGCGCTCGGGGAGGAACCCGCCGAGATCCCGGCGGCGGTCCAGCATGTACTGGATCGTCTCGTCCTGCGCGCCGGGGTGGTAGTACGGCGGGCGGTACGGGTCGGCCTCGAGCTGCGCGTCCGTGATCGGGATGTGCATCGTGTCGCGGAAGAGCTTGAGGTCGTCCAGCGTCATCTTCTTCATCTGGTGGGTCGCGTTGCGTCCCTCGAAGTGCGGGCCGAGGCCATAGCCCTTGACCGTCTTCGCCAGGATGACCGTCGGCTGGCCCTTGTGCTCCATCGCGGCCTTGTACGCGGCGTAGACCTTGCGGTAATCGTGACCGCCGCGGCGCAGGCGCCAGATGTCGTCGTCGCTGTAGCCCTCGACCAGCTTCAGTGCGCGCTCGTCGCGACCGAAGAAGTTCTCACGCACGTAGGCGCCGTTCTCGGCCTTGTACGTCTGGAAGTCGCCGTCGGGGGTGACGTTCATGAGGTTCAGCAGCGCACCATCGGTATCGCGGGCGAGCAGGTCGTCCCATTCGCGGCCCCAGACGACCTTGATGACGTTCCAGCCGGCGCCGCGGAAGTAGCTCTCCAGCTCCTGCATGATCTTGCCGTTGCCGCGGACGGGGCCGTCCAGCCGCTGCAGGTTGCAGTTGATCACGAACGTGAGGTTGTCCAGGCCCTCGTTGGCCGCGACCTGGAGCTGCCCGCGGGACTCGACCTCGTCCATCTCGCCGTCGCCGAGGAATGCCCACACGTGCGAGTCCGCCACGTCCTTGATGCCGCGGTTGGCGAGGTACTTGTTCGTCATCGCCTGGTAGATCGCGTTGATCGGACCGAGACCCATCGACACCGTGGGGAACTGCCAGAACTCCGGCATCATCCGCGGGTGGGGGTACGAGGGCAGGCCGTTCGGCGCGCCGGACTTCTCCTGGCGGAACGCGTCGAGCTGCGACTCCGTGACCCGTCCCTCGAGGAAGGCTCGGGCGTACATGCCGGGGGAGGCGTGACCCTGGTAGAAGATCTGGTCGCCGCCCGAAGGGTGGTCCTGACCGCGGAAGAAGTGGTTGTGGCCGACCTCGTACAGCGAGGCCGCCGACGCGTAGGTGGAGATGTGACCGCCGACGCCGATGCCGGGGCGCTGCGCACGGTGGACCGTGATGGCCGCGTTCCAGCGGATCCAGTGGCGGTAGCGGCGCTCGAGCTCCTCATCGCCGGGGAAGGCCGGCTCGTTCTCGGTGGCGATGGTGTTGATGTAGTCCGTGGTCGGCACCATCGGCACGCCGAGGTGCAGGTCCTTGGAGCGCTTGAGCAGGCTGAGCATGATCTCGCGCCCGCGGCCGTGGCCCTTGGCGTCGACGAGCTCGTCGAGGGACTGCTGCCATTCGCCGGTCTCTTCCGGATCGCTGTCGAGAGAGCCCTGGGAGTACGGATCCTGATCGTGGACGGTCACGGTGGAGCCTTTCGTCAAGCTGGCAGGTCTTGCCAAGGAAACGGGAAGCGACACGGGGAGCCTTGTCGGCTCTGCACAACGCGCGCCGCCAACAGCCTAGCCCTGTTCCACGACCCGGGCGCGCACCGGGCCCGACGGAGAGGGGTCAGTGACCGATGACGCCCTGGAACTCCACCATCACCTGGATCGCGGCGATCGTCTCGCGCTTGTGCAGGTTCTCGACCTTCTCGGGCCCACCGAGCGAACGCAGCGGCACGAAGGTGAACGACTGGTCGTACGGCAGCTCGCCGTGTGCCTCGACGGCCTGCGGGAAGATGTCCCAGCTGAGAGATCGGGACAGCATCGCGTTCGGCGCCAGCTTCAGCAGCTCCAGGAACGAGGTCAGCGTCTGGCTGAGGCCGGCGGCGCGCCCCTCCCGGTACTTCAGCGCCACGACCCCGACGCTCGGCTCCCAGGTGATGAGATCGGCGAGGCCGGTCACCATGATGGGGATCGCGATGCCGTCGGCCTGCGTCTTGCCGATGCAAGCCGCCAGATCTGCTTCGTAGACCGCTGGATTGATCACGCGGATGAAACCGGACGCGAAGGTGCCGTAGCCGTAGGCCTCCCACAGTTCGATCACATCGTCTGGCACTCGCGACCGATAGGCCTCGATGACGTCCGACTCGACCGGGCCGTGGGACACGAAGTCCGAAATCTCGATCATTGTCTCAACCTATATGAAGTGAATGTTCATGTAGACGGTGCTGAGGTCGACGCCCGGGTTGTTCCGGATGAACTCGATCACCGCGGCGTCGAGATCCTCGACGCGATCCTTCCACTGGCTTCCGAGAGAGGAGTTCACGTTCGCATCACCCACGCGAGGGACGTCGGTCACGTCGCCGCCGGCGATGCCGTCCAGACGGTGCAGCGCGGCCTGCGTGTCCATCCACTGGTCGACGAGACGGACAGCTGTCCCTTCGTCGAGACCCGGGTTGTCCCGCATGATCTCGAGCAGCGCTTCGTGACGCGCGGCGTCTCGCGTGAGCTCCTGCATGACGGTCGAGTCGTGGGGACGCCCGTTCCTGAGGTAGTCCAGGCGGTTGAGGACCCAATCCGCCATCGACGTGTTCTCCAGCGTGTCGATCTGCTCGTTCAGCTGATCGTTGAACTGCTCGGGACGGTGGTCGGAATTCCGGTTGAACCGCCGGATCGAGATGTCGGCATGCGTCGCATCGGCGTCGTAGCGGTCGATCGATCTGACGCCGGTCTGATTGCCCCGCGACTTCCAGCGCAGCTTCCGGGGGACGTCGGCCAGCGCCTTGAGGTTCGGCGCCGCGTCGTCGAGCGCTTTCAGGATCGGACGCGCGAGCACGTCTCCCACTCTTCCCATCGTTCAGTCTCCCGTGATGTTCAGGCCGGCGAGGTCGGTGCCGAGGCGCTCGATCAGCTCGTCGATGTCAGAGGCATGCAGGTCCAGATCGGATTCGGCCTGTTCGAGCGCCTGCAGGTCCGCGTAGAACTCGTCCGAGTCGCCCACGGCGCCTTCGACCAACGGCGCGTCCAGCGCGGCCATCACCAGACCGGGAAGCTGTTCGACCAGTGGTTCGATCACCATCGGCAGGATCTGCTCCAGGGCCTGTTCGAGGGCGATCTCGACCGCCGCGTTCAGAAGCTTCTTCTTCGCGATCAGCATCAGGCCGGATCCCGCAGCTGTGATCGGATTGGTCAGCATCGCGACCAGCGCGATCGCGGTCGTGGTGATGTCGGCGATGACCTTCACCTTCAGGCCGACGACGACGCCTGCTGCGATATCCAGTCCGACCGGTGCCGGTCCAAGCGCGTCGAGCAGCTGTTGCAGGTTGCCGGACCGATTGGAGTTCCATGCGGCCACGAAGGCCGGTCCGGCCTGTCCGCGCATCGCAGCGGCCATATCACCGTTGATCTGCCGATCAACGGCCTGGATGCGGCCCTCGAGCTCGCCGGTGAAGGTGCCGATGATGTCGCCGGCGCGGCGCAGCTCGTCCTCATCGACATCCGGCCACTCGAAGCCCAGCTTCTCCATGATCCAGATGAGTTCATTCGGCAGCATCATGCCCATGTGGGACCTCCCGCGGAGACTGTAAGACGCGGATGATCATGAACACAATGGGTAGTCCTGCCCATGCACCTGTGGTGGGCCCTGCCGGGATCGAACCGACGACATCCACGGTGTAAACGTGGCGCTCTACCAGCTGAGCTAAAGGCCCTGGTCCTGCCAGTCTAGTGGGCCCCCTGGCCGCAGCGTCGTGCACGCGGTACGTTCGTGCCAGCGCCGCGCGAACCGCCGCGTGAGGGATCGGGGGTCCTGACATGAGGGTGTTCCGCCGCAGCGCCGCGATGGGCATCGCGCTCGGCCTCATCGGCCTGGGCATCCTCGGCCTCTTCCTGACCTGGGCCACTTGGCAGGCGTGCACCGGCGACCCGACCAGCGAGCTCTGCTACGCGACAATGGGCCAGCCCGCGCACCTCGTGCCGCTCCAGATCATCTGGCTGATCGGCATCGGGCTGGCGACAGGGGGGTTCGCGGTTGCACGCTCGATCGTCGAGCGCGTGCTGTGCGTGTGCGCGCTCGCGCTGGTGATCGGGATGAACCACCTCACGGAGTACGCGTTGTGGCTCGTGATCGTGGGCGGCCATTGGGACGTCCCGCCGGGAACCGGGTACACCCAGGCGGCAGCGCTCGTCGTCGCCGGCATCCTGATCGCGATCGGAGCGCTGCTGCCGTCGCGTCCGGAGCGCCGCGCCGATGACCGCCGCGAGGCGCTTCCCGCGGCGTGAGGTCAGGACTCCTCGTGCGTGCGCGGGTCGGCGTCGAAGAGCCTGCCGTCTGGACGGCCCAGTGCCGTGATGGCCTCCACCTCGGCATCCTCGAGGACCACGGATGCCGCGGCCAGATTGCTCTGCTGGTGCTCGGGCGACGATGCCTTCGGGATCGAGACGACCTCGCGGGCGACGTGCCACGCGAGGATCGTCTGCACGGGGGTGATGCCGTGCGCTGCGGCGATCTCGATGATCACGGACTCCTGGAGCAGGTCGCTGGCGCGCCCGAGCGGGCTCCATGCCTCGGTGAGGATGCCGTGCTCGCGGTGATAGGTCACTTGCTCGGTCTGCGGGAAGTAAGGGTGCAGTTCGATCTGGTTCACCACGGGGAGCACTCCGGTCTCCCGCTCGAGGCGCTCCAGGTGCTCGGGGAGGAAGTTCGACACGCCGATCTGGCGGACCACCCCGCGCTGCTGCGCGTCCACGAGAGCGCTCCAGGCCTGCACGTACTCGTCCTGGCTCGGGTTCGGCCAGTGGATGAGGTGCAGATCGATCGCGTCGAGGCCGAGGCGATCACGGCTCTCCTCGATGCTCCACGTCGCCTGGGCGGTCGCGTGATGGCGTCCGGGAAGCTTGGAGGTCACGATCACCTCGGAGCGTGGAGTCGCCGCATCCGCGACTCCGCGTCCGACGGCGCCCTCGTTCTCGTAGTTGAACGCGGAGTCGACGAGCCGGTACCCGCCATCGATTCCCGCCGAGACGGCGGCTGCACCTCGGGCGCCCCTCAGGCCGTACGTGCCGAGGCCGATCGCGGGCAGAGCGAAGCCGTTGTGGGCGGTGAACGTGGGCAGCGAGGTCATCGGATCTCCTTCGTCGAACGCGTTCCTCCAGCCTAATGACGACAATGGATCCATGCGCTGCCCCTGTCTGTCCGGTGACACATTCGAGAACTGCTGCGGTCCGATCCTCGACGGGGGCGCGGCGCCGACGGCCGAGCGTCTGATGCGCTCGCGCTTCACGGCGTTCGCCCGCGGAGACGCGGCCCACCTGCTGCGAACGTGGCATCCGTCCACGCGTCCCGTCGACCTCGACCTCGACGACGGCATCCGGTGGACGCGCCTCGACGTGCTCGAGACGACGCGGGGCGGTCCGTTCGACCGGGACGGTGTCGTCCTGTTCGAGGCGTTCTTCCGCGAGGGCGGGGTCGCCGGCTCGATGCGGGAGCGCAGCCGCTTCGTGCGGGAAGGACGCGCGTGGTTGTACGTCGACGGAGTACCGGGCTGAACGATGTCGTCGACAGCGACTAGGTTGGGAACGTGAACGCCAGCCCCGAACAGCAGCGCCTCCTCCTCGACGTCGCCGACCTGGATCGGCGCATCCAGCAGGCCGAGCGCGCCCGTGCTCAGCCGGCGAACGCCGCACGCATCAACGAACTCAGTGCCATCCGGCAGGCGCAGCTGCGAGAGCTCACCGCTCTGGCCGGCACGCGGGACGACGCGGTGGCGGACCTGCGTCGTCTGGAAGCGGACGTCGCGGTGGTCGAGCAGCGGCGGGCTCGCGACGCCGAGCGCCTTGCCGCTGCGACGAGCTCGAAGGATGCGCAGGCGTTCGAGAGCGAGCTCGCGAGCCTCGCGCGGCGCACCAGCGACCTCGAGGATCAGGAGCTCGAGGTGATGGCGCGCGTGGAAGAGGCGGAAGCCGCCGTCGCGGCTCAGCAGAAGCTGATCGAAGCCACCACCGCCGAGGGCACCGAGCTCACGAAGCAGGCGAAGGCCGGCATCGCCGCGGCCACGACCGAGGGCGAGCACCTCGCGCGCGACCGCGCGGCCATCGTGGCGGGCATCGACGCCGCGCTGCTCGCGGACTACACCCGGCGTGCCGCCCGGACCACCGGAGCCGCACTCCTGCGCGCAGGGACCTGCGAAGGATGCCGGATGATGCTCTCCGGCATCGACCTCACCACCATCCGTCAGGCTCCGGCCGATCACGTCGCCTCGTGTCCCGAGTGCGGCTGCATCCTCGTGCGCACCGAGGAATCCGGGCTGTGACGCCCGTGCGCGCCCCGTACGGTGTCGCGCAGCGCTGAACGCCGCATCGCGCTCGTCGAGACGGGCGGTGCGTATGCCGCGGTGGAACTGGATGCGCAGGGCGCTGAGCTCGAACGGCATGCGATCGACCGTGAGGCGGCTCCAGCCTGGATCGCAGCGGCGGAGGCGGCATCGAGTCCCCGCTGGGTCATCCGCAGTGCGCGGGAGGTCTATCCGTCGTTGCTGAACGCCGGAGTCGCACTCACCCGAACGCATGATCTCGTCCTGTGTCATGCGATCCTCCGCGATACGGCTCTGCTCTCCGAGCCGCTCGCCTCGTCGCGCGCGTGGATGCCGGCCGCGACCGACATCGAGCCGCCGACGCTCTTCGACGCGCTGACCGCCGACACCGCGCACGATGCGGTCGACGACGTACTGATGCAGTACCGCGCGCAGCTGCGCGCACTGTCCACGGCTCCGGACGGGCGTCTGGCGCTGCTGTGCGCCGCCGAATCGGCTGGAGGACTCGTCGCGGAGGAGATGCGCGCGGGCGGTGTCCCGTGGGACGAGGCGACGCACGAGCGCATCCTCGTCGACACGCTCGGCGAGCGGCGTGCAGGCGGCGTGCCGGCGAAGATGGCGGAGCTCGCGCAGCAGGTGCGTGCCGAGCTCGGCGACGCGCAGGTGAATCTCGACAGCCAGCAGAAGGTGCTGCGCGCGCTGCACCGGGTCGGCGTGCTGGCCGAGTCTACGAGCCGTTGGGAACTGGCGGAGTACGATCATCCCGCCGTCGCACCGCTGCTGGCGTACAAGAAGCTGTCCCGGCTGCTCAGCGCCAACGGGTGGACCTGGCTCTCCGATTGGGTGCGGGACGGCCGCTTCCGCCCCGTGTACATCCCCGGCGGCGTCGTCACGGGACGATGGGCGTCCGCGGGCGGCGGGGCGCTGCAGCTGCCGCGCATGCTCCGTCCGGCCGTCCGCGCCGATCCGGGCTGGAGGCTCGTGGTCGCCGACGTCGCGCAGCTCGAACCCCGGATGCTGGCCGCGATGGCGCGGGACGAGGCCATGGCTCAGGCCGCGAGAGGGCGCGACCTGTACGAGGGCGTGGTCGCCTCCGGAGCGGTGGCCAGCCGGGAGGAGGCGAAGTACGCCGTGCTCGGTGCGATGTACGGCGCCACCACGGGGGACAGCGGTCGGTTGGTGCCGCGACTGCGCAAGGTCTACCCGAAGGCGATGCGGCTGGTGGACGAAGCGGCCCGCACCGGCGAGGACGGGGGAGTCGTCTCGACATGGCTGGGGCGCTCCTCGCCGAAGCCCTCCAGTGCGTGGCTGGCCGTTCAGGCCACCGCGAGCGGCGCCGATGCCACGCCTGCGCTGGTCCGCGAGGCGCAGCGGCGTGCGCGTGAACGCGGTCGTTTCACGCGCAACTTCGTCGTGCAGGGGACGGCGGCCGAGTGGTCGCTGATCTGGCTGGCCGAGATCCGGCATCGGCTGCAGGCGCTGCCTGGCGCCGCGACGCCGGCCTCGGCATCCGGACCCTTCGCGCAGGCCGCGCATCTCGCCTTCTTCCTTCACGACGAGGTGATCCTGCATGTGCCCGCCGAGGCGGCGGAGCAGGCGGCGGATGCCGTGCGCGAAGCCGCGGCGGTCGCGACGCAGCGTCTGTTCGGCTCCTTCCCGCTGGACGTGCCGCTGGATCTGCGAGTGGCTGAGACCGCCGAGAAGTAGACTGAATGATGTGAATGGGCCGGCCGGACGGTCGCGTGGCGGGAGACCGCACCGAGGAACGTCCGGGCTCCACAGGGCAGGGCGGTGGGTAACACCCACCCGGAGTGATCCGCGAGACAGTGCCACAGAGAGCAGACCGCCCCGCAAGGGGTAAGGGTGAAAGGGTGGTGTAAGAGACCACCGGGGGCCGTGGTGACACGGCCCGCCAGGTAAACCTCGCCCGGAGCAAGGCCAGACAGGGGATGATGACGCGGCTCGCCGAGTCCTCGGGTAGGCCGCTGGAGCGTCACGGCAACGTGCCGCCGAGAGAGATGACCGTCGAAGGGGCGAAGAACCCCGGAACAGAACCCGGCGTACAGGCCGACCCATTCACCTCAGAACGCCGAAGGCCTCAGCATCCCGAAACAGGATGCTGAGGCCTTCGGCGTTCTGGTCCTAGTCGCCGGCGAGCGAGGCGGCGCCGATGATGCCGGAGTTGTTGCGGTGGATCGCCGGGACGATCGGCGTCTTGAGGTCGAGCAGCGGGAGGAAGTCGCTGGCGTTCTTCGACACGCCGCCGCCGACGACGAACAGGTCGGGGCTGAACAGGAACTCGATGTGGGAGTAGAACTCCTGCAGGCGCTCCGCCCACTGCTCCCACGTGAGGCCTTCGCGCTCGCGAGCAGACGTCGCGGCCCAGCGCTCGACCGAGTCGTACGAGCCGTAGTTGAGGTGCCCGAGCTCGGTGTTCGGGACGAGCACGCCGTTGTAGAGGAACGCCGAGCCGATACCGGTGCCGAGCGTCGTCATGAGCGTGAGGCCGATGACATCCCGTGCTGCCCCGTGACGCGCCTCGGCGACGCCCGCGGCATCCGCGTCGTTCACGAACACGATGTTGCGCTGCAGGCCGTCGCGGAAGAACTGCTCCGCGTCGAAGTCGATCCACTGCTTGGACACGTTCGCGGCCGAGAGGGTCTTCCCGCGCTTCACGATGGCGGGGAACGCGACGCCGAGCGGCAGGGTCGACTCGTGCACATCGAGCGTCTTGAGCACCGTCTGCACTGCGATCAGGACGTCCTGCGGGGACGCGCCTTCGGGGGTGGGAACGCGCACGCGATCGGACGCCATGTTCCCGTGCTCGAGGTCGACGATGCCTGCCTTGATACCTGTGCCGCCGATGTCGACGCCGATCGCTTTTGCCATGAGCAATAGCCTACCCAGCGCGCCGGGCGACAGTAGGATCGTGACAGGAGCTTACGAAGGGATCCGCCATGCCGGACAACGATCACAAGTACTGGTACAACTCCGTGACCGGCGAGGTCGAGTTCGGCATGATCTCGCCGTCGCCGGACCGCATCGGGCCCTTCGACACGGCGGAGGAAGCGGCCGACGCCCCTGAGGTCGTCAAGCGGCGAGCAGCGGCGTGGGCTGAAGAAGAAGCAGCAGAGAACGGGTGGGATTCTTGACGATGGGGATGGACAAGCAGCGGGACTTCGTTCTGCGCACGATCGAGGAGCGCGGGGTCAAGTTCGTCCGTCTCTGGTTCACGGATGTCATCGGCACACTGAAGTCGGTCGCGATCGCGCCGGCCGAGGTCGAAGGGGCGTTCGCGGAGGGCATCGGCTTCGACGGCTCCGCCATCGAAGGACTCACGCGCACGTCGGAGTCGGATCTGCTCGCGCAGCCCGACCCCACGACGTTCCAGACCCTGCCGTGGCGCGGCGAGATCGATCCGACCGCCCGCATGTTCTGCGATCTGACGACGCCGGACGGGCAGCCGGCCGTCGCCGATCCTCGCCACGTCCTCAAGCGCACCCTGGCCAAGGCCGCGGATGCCGGGTTCACGTTCTATACGCATCCGGAGATCGAGTTCTACCTGCTGAAGTCGTCGACGTTCGGTCCCGAGGGCCCCGTCCCGGTCGATTCGGCCGGATACTTCGACAACGTCCCCGGCGGCACGGCGCACGACTTCCGTCGCCGCTCGGTGCGGATGCTGGAGGACCTGGGCATCTCGGTGGAGTTCAGCCACCACGAGGGAGGGCCGGGCCAGAACGAGATCGACCTGCGCTACGCGGACGCACTGACCATGGCCGACAACGTCATGACCTTCCGCACCGTGATCAAGGAAGTCGCGATCGAGCAGGGCGTGTACGCCACGTTCATGCCGAAGCCGCTCAGCGACCACCCCGGCAGCGGCATGCACACGCACATGTCGCTGTTCGAAGGCGAGCGCAACGCGTTCTACGAGGAGGGTGCGAAGTACCAGCTCTCCAAGACCGGCCGGCAGTTCATCGCCGGTCTGCTGAAGCACGCGAACGAGATCGCGGCGGTCACGAACCAGTTCGTCAACTCGTACAAGCGGCTCTGGGGCGGCGACGAGGCGCCGAGCTTCGTGACGTGGGGACACGCGAATCGCTCGGCGCTCGTCCGGGTGCCGATGTACAAGCCGAACAAGGGCGGCTCGTCCCGAGTCGAGTACCGCGGTCTCGATTCGGCGGCCAACCCGTATCTCGCCTATGCGCTCATGCTCGCCGCCGGCCTCAAGGGGATCGAAGAGGGCTACGAGCTGCCTCCGGAGGCCGAGGACAACGTCTGGGCGCTCAGCGACGCAGAACGCCGCGCGCTCGGCTACGAGGCGCTGCCCGCGAGCCTTGATCACGCGCTCGAGTACATGGAACGCTCCGAACTGGTCGCCGAGACGCTGGGGGAGCAGGTCTTCAACTACGTGCTGCGCAACAAGCGTCGCGAGTGGGAGGCCTACCGCGGCCAGGTGACCCCGTTCGAGCTGAAGAGCAACCTCGAGCTGCTCTGACGACGCATGGCACGGCCGGTCGATTCCGTCTCGCTGTCCGCGTTGGCGCGATTGGGCTTCACCGAGCTCAGCGCGGCCGCGCAGTCCCTCACCGAACTCGCTGACCTCACCCGCGTCGATCGAGCGGCCCTCGTCGACGGTGCCGCGCGGGGCGCCGATCCGGATGCCGCGCTGTCCGGAATGCTCCGGATCGCGCGCCGCGACAGCTCCGCGGTCGGCGCGCTGCTGCGCGTCGACGAGGTCAGGGTGCGCGTCTGGGCGGTGTTCGGCGCGTCGATCGGGCTGGCGGACTTCTTCCTCCGGCATCCGGAAGCGCTGGATGTGCTGTCCGAACTGACCGTCGGCGTGCCCGACGCCGCACAACTGCGCCGCCGTATGCTCGCAGCCGTCGGAGCCGAGGACGGATTCGCCGACTCCGCGGACGACGAGGCATGGGTGCGCCTGCGGGTCGCCTATCGACGGGAGCTCGCACGGATCGCCGTGGCCGATGTGTCGCACCCGCGTCCGGCCGATCTGATCCCGGCGGTGAGCGCCGGGCTCGCGGATGCGGCAGGCGCCGCTCTGGAGGCCTCGCTCGCGATCGCCCGCACACGCGTCGCGCAGACGGCGTCTCGCGAGACCGTGGCGGCCACCCGGCTCGCCATCATCGGCATGGGCAAGGCGGGGGCACGCGAGCTCAACTACGTCAGCGACGTCGATGTCATCTTCGTCGGCGGCACCGCCGATGAGGAAGTCGTGGAGGAGAGCCGTGCGATCGACATCTCCACGCGGCTGGCACGCGAGACCATGCGCGGACTGTCCGGCATCGAGATCGAACCGCCGCTGTGGGAGGTGGATGCCGCGCTGCGCCCCGAGGGCAAGCAGGGCGCACTGGTGCGATCGCTCGGCTCGCATCTCGCCTACTACGACCGCTGGGCGAAGAGCTGGGAGTTCCAGGCGCTGCTGAAGGCACGACCGCTCGCGGGCGATGCGCACCTCGGCGCCGCGTACATCGAGGCGGTGCAGCCGAAGATCTGGTCGAGCGCCGCCAGGGAGAACTTCGTCGACAGCGTCCAGCGGATGCGCGAGCGGGTCACGGCCCACATCGATCCGGACGACGCCGCCTACCAGATCAAGCTCGGCGAGGGCGGACTGCGGGACATCGAGTTCACGGTGCAGCTGCTGCAGCTCGTGCACGGCCTGACCGACCCGTCGATCCGCACGCGCGGAACGCTGGAGTCCCTCGACGCGCTCGTCGAGGGCGGCTACATCGGACGGGCGGAAGCCGCTGCGTTCGGTGAGCACTACCGGACGCTGCGGCTGCTGGAGCATCGGCTGCAGCTGCGAGAGCTCTCGCGCACGCACCTCATGCCGCGGACCGAGGAGGGGCTGCGCGTGCTGGCACGCGCCACGGGGCTCGCTGACTCCGGTGCCGGCGTGTGGTCGCTGTGGGAGCGGGTGCGTCGCGAGGTCCGCGACATCCACACCCGGTTGTTCTACCGGCCGTTGCTGACGGCGGTCGCGTCGCTTCCCGAGGAGGAGCGGAGCCTCTCCACCTCGCAGGCGCACGACCGTCTCGCGGCCATCGGCTTCCGGGACCCGGCCGGCGCCCTCCGTCACATCGGCGCCCTCACGAAGGGCGTGAGCCGGAAGGCGACGATCCAGCGTCATCTCATGCCGGTCATGGTGCGGTGGTTCGCCGACGGCACGGATCCGGATTACGGTCTGATCGCGTTCCGTCGGATCAGCGAGCGCCTCGGCGACACCCCGTGGTTCCTGCGCATGCTCCGCGACTCCTCGGGTGCGGCCGAGAGCCTCACGAAGCTGCTGTCCTCGTCGCGGTACGTGGGCGAGCTGATGGAGTGGATTCCGGAATCCGTGGCGTGGCTGGACAGCGCGGAGTCGCTGCGTCCCCGCGGTGAAGCCGCGCTCGACGACGAGGCGAGGGCGATCCAGACCCGGCACGAGAAGACGGCCGATGCGCTGCGCGCCGTGCGGAGTCTGCGGCGCCGCGAACTGCTGCGCACGGCGATGGGGGCCGTGCTGGACGTGCTCACGATCGAGGAGATCGCGACCGCGCTCACCGGCATCACGGACGCGACGATCCAGGCGGGGCTGCGCGCGGTCAGGCGCGAGGTGGTTCCGCTCGAGGACGACAGTCTCGATTTCGCCGTGATCGGCATGGGGCGCTTCGGCGGGGCAGAGCTCGGCTTCGGATCTGACGCCGACATCCTGTACGTCTACGAGGCGAACGACGTCGATCCGCAACGGGCTCAGCAGCTCGCGGTCAAGCTCGTGAACGGCCTGCGAGAGCACCTCGCCGATCAGCGCGTGCCACTGGACCTGGATGCGGATCTGCGACCGGAGGGTCGCAACGGACCCGTCGTGCGGACGCTGGATGCGTATGCGGAGTACTACCGCCGATGGTCGCTGTCCTGGGAGGCGCAGGCGCTGCTGCGTGCCAGGGGCGTCGCCGGGAGCGCCCGCCTGATCGAGCGTTTCCTGCTGCTCGCCGACAGCGTCCGGTATCCGGCTCAGATCGATCTTCAAGGGCTGCGCGAGATCAAGCGCATCAAGGCGCGCGTCGAGGGCGAACGGCTGCCGCAGGGGGCCGACCCGCGCCGCCATCTGAAGCTCGGTCCCGGATCGCTCAGCGACGTCGAGTGGCTCGTGCAGCTGACCCAGCTGCAGCACGCCTCGGACGTGCCGGGTCTCCGGACGACATCGACGCTGCAGGCCCTGGATGCCGCGGTCGCCGCGGATCTCGTGCCGGCCGACGGCGCCGACCGGTTGCGCGAGGCCTGGCGCCTGGCGAGCAGGCTGCGGTCGGCCATCACACTGCTCACCGGGCAGACCAGCGACGTGCTCCCGTCGGATCGCCGTCAGCTCGACGGCATCGGCCGGCTGCTGGACTATCCGGATCGCTCGGCCACCGAGGTCGAGGAGGACTATCTCGGCGTCACGCGCCGCGCGCGCCGCGTGTTCGAGGAGCTCTTCTACGGATAGTTGCCATATCGGTCGGTTGCACCCAGGCTGAGAGCATGAGCAACACGATCGGCGTCGTCTGGAATCCGTCCAAGGTCGAAGAGGGGGAACTGCGCTCGGCCGTCGAGGCGATTCTCGGCGATCAGGTCCAGTGGTGGGAGACCTGCATCGACGATCCGGGGCGGGGGATGGCGGAGAAGGCCCTGGCGGCCGGATGCGACACGGTTCTGGCGGTCGGCGGCGACGGCACGGTCCGTGCCGTTGCGGAGGCTCTGGCGGGTTCGGATGCCGCGCTGGGCATCGTTCCACGCGGGACCGGCAACCTGCTCGCGCGCAACCTCGAGGTGCCGCTCGACGACATCCCTGCGGCGCTCGAGCGCATCGCGCAGGGCGAATCGAGGAGCATCGACCTCGGTTGGGTGGAGATCGACGGCGTCGAACGGGCGTTCGCGGTGATGGTGGGCTTCGGCGTGGATGCCCAGATGCTCGTGGAGACCGACGACGACCTGAAGGATCGCGCCGGATGGCTCGCGTACGTCGAGGCCATGGGACGGGCTCTGGCCGGCACCGAGATGACCGGCATCACCCTGACGATCGACGACGGCGAGGCGCAGGAGGTCCGCGGCCACACGCTGCTGATCGGCAACTGCGGGATGCTGCAGGGCGGCATCCGTCTCCTGCCGGACGCCGTGCTCGACGACGGGCGACTGGATCTCCTGCTGGTCAGCGCCGACGGCGCGCTGCAGTGGATGGACACGGTCCGATCCGTGGTGTGGGACAACGGGATCCGGCGCATGTTCGACCGTGAGGCCGTCGCCGTCAGCACGGACTCGACGAATCATGTGACGGCGGAGCGCATCGGTGTGCGCCTCGAGAAGCCGCTGATCTTCGAGATCGACGGCGAGGAGATCGGCGAGGTGTCGGAGTTCACGGTGCGCGTCCAACCGGCGGCGCTCACGGTGCGCTGATGCGCTGTCGGAGGTCCGTGCCAGGATTCGTGGATGGATGACCTCCGACTGAGACCGTGGTCCACAGGCGACGCAGACCTGCTGCGCGCCGCGAACACCCCCGAGATGACGGCGAACCTCAACGGGCCCGAAACCGAGGATCAGGTGGACGATCGCCACGCCCGCTACCTGCGGTACGAGGAGACCGGCGAGGCCAGGGTCTTCGTGATCGAGGACGTTGAGCATCGTCGACTCGGGTCGATCGGGTGCTGGTCGACCGAGTGGCGCGGTGAACCGGCTCTGGAATCCGGCTGGTTCGTCCTGCCGGATTTCCAGGGGCATGGCGTCGCTTCCGGAGCGTTGTCGATGGTGATCGAGGTGGCGCGACGGCAGCCCGGTCGCGGGCGCTACCTCACCGCATTCCCCTCGGTCGAGAACCCGGCTTCGAACGGCGTGTGCCGGCGCAACGGCTTCACGCTCATGGGGGCGGTGGACGGTGAGTTCCGCGGCGCCCCTCTCAGAAGCAATGAATGGGCCCTCGATCTCGACGCCGTCGGCGACTCATCGTCAGTGGATCAGTAGCGTCGCAGCTGCACCGCCAGGTCCTCGAGATCGACGGCGTGGATGTCGAATCGCTCGCGCGGCAACGGGGGATCGCCGTTCGGGCGCGGCACGTAGGCGGTGCGCATCCCGGCGGCCTTCGCCGCACGGAGATCCCACGCGTGCGCCGCCACCATGATCGGCGGCGCCACGCGTGTCGGGACATCTGCGAGCGCGAGCCGGTACACGGCCGGATCCGGCTTGTAGACACGGGCATCCTCGGCGGAGAGCAACCCGTGCCATCGCATGCCTGTGCCAGCGCTCAGGTCGGTGAGTACACGTCTACTGGCGTTCGACAGTCCGAAGACGGCGTTCTCCGTCGCGAGCGCGCTCATGCCGTCCAGCGTGTCGTCCCAGAGTGAGAGGCGTTCCGAAGCGCCGTCGAGCCGGGCGGGCACGTCGGGGGAGACCAAGCCGATCACTGACAGGTTCGCGAGCGCCTCGGCATCCAGCACTTCACTGGGCGCGAAGGCCCGTTGTCCTGCGGTGATGGCCTGCTCCTGGGAGGTGACGTACTCGAGCCAGCGCCGGACGAGATCGGAGACGGAGCTTGCGTCGAAGCCGGTGGCCGCCTCGACCTCGCGCTCGAGGCTTCCGGTCTGATCCACCAGCGTGCCGAGGACGTCGAAGACGAGCGTCGTCCGCTCCGGTGCGTTCTGGCTCATACCGGAGACAATCGGGACTGCAGGCGGTCTATTCCCCGACATGCGCCCGCTCAGACGCGAGAACCCGCCTCAGCGGCTGCTGAGGCGGGTTCTCGGTAAGCGCGTTCGGCTGTCGTCAGACTCCGAAGTAGAGCTCGTACTCGAACGGGTGCGGACGCTGCGCGATCGGCAGGATCTCGTTCTCGATCTTGTACGAGATCCAGGTCTCGATGAGTTCCTCGGTGAACACGCCGCCCTCGAGGAGGAACTGGTGGTCCTCACGCAGGGCATCCAGCGAGTCCAGCAGCGAGTTCGGGACCTGGGGGATGTTCTTGGCCTCCTCCGGGGGAAGCTCGTAGAGGTCCTTGTCGACGGGCTCGTGCGGCTCGATGCGGTTCTTGATGCCGTCCAGGCCCGCCATCAGCTGCGCGGCGAAGGCGAGGTACGGGTTGCCCGAAGCATCCGGAGCACGGAACTCGATGCGCTTGGCCTTCGGGTTGGAGCCGGTGATCGGGATGCGGATCGCGGCGGAGCGGTTGCCGGCCGAGTAGACCAGGTTGACCGGTGCCTCGAAGCCCTTGACGAGGCGGTGGTAGCTGTTCAGCGTCGGGTTGGTGAAGGCGAGCAGCGCTGGGGCGTGCGCGAGGATGCCGCCGATGTACCAGCGGGCGATGTCGCTGAGCTGTCCGTAACCGGCCTCATCGTAGAACAGCGGCTTGCCGTCGCTCCACAGCGACTGGTGCGTGTGCATGCCGGAGCCGTTGTCGCCGTACAGTGGCTTGGGCATGAAGGTCGCGACCTTGCCCCACTCCTCGGCGGTGTTCTTGACGATGTACTTGAACTTCAGGATGTCATCCGCCGAGTGCACCATGGTGTCGAAGCGGTAGTTGATCTCCTGCTGACCGGCGGTGCCGACCTCGTGATGCGAACGCTCCAGGATGAACCCCGCGTCGATGAGCTTGAGCGTGATGTCGTCGCGGAGATCCGCCGTCTTGTCGACGGGGGAGACGGGGAAGTAGCCGCCCTTGTACGGGGTCTTGTTGGCGAGGTTGCCGCCCTCCTCCTCGCGGCCGGTGTTCCACGCGGCCTCCTCGGAGTCGACCTTGTAGAAGCTCTCGCCTGCGGTGACCGAGTAGCGGACGTCGTCAAAGATGTAGAACTCGGCCTCGGGGGCGAAGTACGCGGTGTCCGCGATGCCGGTGGAGGCGAGGTACTTCTCGGCCTTCTTGGCGACCTGACGCGGGTCCTTCGAGTAGATCTCGCCGGTGCGGGGGTTGTAGATGTCGAAGATCATCACGAGGGTCTTCGCCTCGCGGAACGGGTCGAGGTACGCGGTGGTGACGTCGGGGATGAGCTGCATGTCGGACTCGTGGATCGACGCGAAGCCGCGGATCGAGGAGCCGTCGAACAGCTGACCGTCCGTGAAGAAGTCCTCGTCGACCGTCGACGCGGGGATGTTGAAGTGCTGCTGAACGCCGGGCAGATCGGTGAAGCGGATGTCAAGGAACTTGACGTCATTCTCCTTGATGTAGCTCAGCACCTCGGATGAATCAGTGAACATGTATCACTCCTGATAACGCGGGTTGGGGACCAGAGGTCTTCGTGAAGGCTAGGGTGGCGGGGTTTCTCTGCCGTGTCCTGAATGTTTCCGGCATGTTACGGCGGCTCAGTAGAATCAGGGTGTGACGGATGCTGCGAACACCTACCCGGGCGAAGGACTGGGGCTTCCCGAAACCGGATCCGGGAGCATGGGACGCATCGGCCGACGGATCGCCGCTCTCGTCATCGACTACGCGGCCGCCACCATCCTCGCCACGGCGTTCTTCGGCTACGACCAGTTCGCGCTCCCCGCCGAGGCCGGCGTCACGATGTTCGCGCCCATGATCGTGTTCGCAGTGCTGCAGATCGTCTTCATCCCGACGCTGGGCGGTAGCCCCGGCCACCGCATCGTCGGGCTGCGCGTGATGCGCGCCGACGGCGCGTGGCCCGGTCTCTGGCGTCCGATCGTCCGGACGCTCCTGCTGGTCGTGGTAATCCCGGCCGTCATCTGGGACCAGGATCAGCGCGGACTGCACGACAAGGCGGCCGGCACGATCCTGCTGCGCGCCTGACACAGCGATCAGCTGCGCCCCCGGTTGCGCCTGCGCATCTCCTTCGGCGCACGACCGCCCAGGAACGAGCGCGCCGGGTCGATCACGAAGCCGCGGCGCAGAGCCTCGCGCCCGATCAGCATCCGGAAGCCCATCTCGTCGCGATTGCTCAACGTGACCTCCGAGACGACGAGCCGATCGACGAGACGGATCGCCAGCAGGACGACGATCCGGTCCTGCTGGTGGCCGGACGAGCTGCGCACCCGTCGCCTGTCGTGCACGGGGCATTCCACGATCGTGGCGTCGGCGTGGCTCTCCTGCCACGGCTTCACGCGGAAGCGGACCCAGTCCTCGCCCTCGCGCTGGAACTCCTCGACGTCGTAGGCATGCAGGGACGAAGTGCGCGCACCGGTGTCGATCTTGGCCTTGATCCAGTCGACTCCGGCATCCGGAAGGCTGACCCATTCACGCCACCCCGTGAGGGTGTTTGAATGGGGTGTCCGACTCATGCTCTACATCCTGGCAGGAAATCTCTGTGAAGCTCGCCGTTCTCTCTCGTGCGCCGCACGCCTACTCGACCCAGCGGCTGCGTACGGCTGCGCTGCAGCGCGGACACGACGTCAAGGTGCTCAACACGCTGCGGTTCGCGATCGATCTCACCGAGGATCAACCCGACCTGCAGTACCGAGGACGCCGGCTCAGCGACTACGACGCGATCCTTCCGCGGATCGGCAACTCGATCACGTACTTCGGGACCGCGGTCGTCCGCCAGTTCGAGCAGATGGACGTCTACACGCCGAACACAGCGAACGGCATCTCACAGGCGCGGGACAAACTGCGTGCCAACCAGATCCTGTCCCGGCACAACATCGCGATGCCCGCCACCGCCTTCGTGCGCAATCGCGCAGACGTGCGGCCAGCGATCGAGCTGGTCGGAGGGGCTCCGGTCGTGATCAAGCTCCTCGAAGGAACGCAGGGCATCGGCGTGATCCTCGCTCCGCAGGTCAAGGTCGCCGAAGCGATCATCGAGACCCTGCATTCGACGAAGCAGAACGTTCTCATCCAGAAGTTCATCGCGGAGAGCCGAGGGCGCGACATCCGTGCCCTCGTCGTCGGCGACCGCGTCGTCGCGGCGATGCGCCGGGTGGCGGCGGGCGACGAGTTCCGCTCGAACGTGCACCGCGGAGGCACGGTCGAACCGGTCGAGCTGGACCCGATCTACGAGCAGACGGCCGTCCGTTCGGCGCAGATCATGGGACTGCGCGTCGCCGGCGTGGACATGCTGGAGGGCGATGATGGCCCGCTCGTCATGGAGGTGAACTCGTCGCCGGGGCTGCAGGGCATCGAGCAGGCGACGAATCTCGACGTCGCCGGCGCGATCATCGACTACATCGCCGGACAGGTCGCCTTCCCAGAGATCGACGTCCGCCAGCGGCTGAGCGTGTCGACCGGGTACGGCGTTGCCGAGCTGCTCATGCACTCGGGGGCGGAGCAGGTGGGCAAGCAACTGGGTGAACTCGGCCTGTGGGATCGCGACATCACCGTGCTGACTCTGCACCGCGGCGTCACGGTCATCCCGAATCCGCGCAAGCACGTCGTCCTGGAGGCGGGCGATCGCCTGCTCTGCTTCGGCAAGCTCGACGAGATGCGCTCCATGATCCCGGAGCGGCGTCGTCGCCGAGCGAAGGTGCGGCGCCTGCCCAAGGACGCACGCGGGTGAATGCAGAAGCGGGGGGGGGGGGGGGGGGGGGGGGGGGGGGGGGGGGTGGTGGGGGGGGGGGGGGGGGGGGGGCGGGGGGGGGGGGGGGGGGGGGGGGGGGGCGGCGGGGGGGGCGGCGCGCGGGGGGCGGGGGGGGGGTCTCAGGGCGCCCGGCGCG